>NZ_LT629766.1:0-670497 GCF_900105315.1 Brevibacterium siliguriense
CGCCTTCGCGGGCAACGAAGTTGACTCCACGCAGTGCTCGCACGGTGGTCTGGCCTTGCCGCCCGACGATTTTGTTCGTCAGGCGTCGGATTCCAGTTGCCTTGCTACCTGGATCGTTGGTGTTGACGGTGTATCGGACTTGGACGTTCTCGGCGATGATAGTGGGGTCCTGAACCTCAGAGTCGGCCATAGTTCTCTCTCCCCTCTCCAGAAGAACAGGAAACCGACGATGAGCAGACCGAAGGCCCAGACTGTGCCGACGATCCACATCTTCGGATCCGAATCGACTCCGTAGAGTAGTGAATCGCACCAGCGTGAGATAAGCATGCATGGGGTTGTACTGCATTGCCTCCAAGAGTGCCGGGTGATTCCCCAAACGGTCTTCGATTGAGAAGAACACTCCCGAGCCGTAGAGCCAGAATCGGCTGACAATCGACATGAAGTTCGTGAGGTCCGGGATCTTGTGGCCAAGACGCGCGAGGAAGCAGGCGAGACCGACGTTGAAGATCGTCTGCAAAATTATGACGGGAATGACGAGGAAGACACGCCAGGTGATGACTTCTAGCGGAGGCACGATTGCCAGCACGATGACCATGACGAGCAACGTCGGCATGAAGTCAAGGAAATTGCGGACAACAGTGGAGATCGGGAGTGCGGCACGGGGAATTGGAATCCCTTGATCATCGACGCGCCCGAGCGGATCGCCCGGTTCCGCCGGTCATGCACTTGCCGGTGTACCCGAAGAAGAACACTCCGACGACGAGGAACCCGAGGAAGTTCGGAACACCTCGAGAGGTCTGCAGAATGAATCCGAAGATGAACCAGAACGCGAGCACCGAAAGCAGCGGATTGAGGAAGAGCCAGCCGTAGCCGAGAAGGTTCTTCCTCGTCGACCCGCTCATCTTGGCTCGGACTCGGCGATGATGAAGTGCCGGCGGTTCCACAGCGCGGCGAGGTAGCTGCTCAGACTCGTCCGTCGACCGACGGGTACGAGGCCTTCGCTCGACACGGACGGGATCGAACTCAGCCCGAGGGGGTTCGTCGTCTCACTCATCGCGCATCACTCCCACGAGTTGAGAATAGACCTGCCCATATCGTCGTCCGATTTCCTTCCACCTGCGAGTTGCAAGAACGTGTGCTCGTCCATTGTCTCCGAACCTTGCCCTCGCTGTGTCATCGGCCGCGAGCTCGGACAGCAGTTCCGCGAGTTTCAGCGGATTCTCCGGCGGTGTCGACACACCTGCACTGTCCGCACCAATTCGCGCAGTGCCGGCAGATCGGAGATCACCACGGGTCGGGCAAGGCCCATCGCTTCGATCGGTTTGATCGGAGTGACCAAACGACAGACCGGTTCGTCCTTCCGCGGCACGACGATGGCATCGAGCGCGAGTTGGTACTCAATGGCTTGGGATTGGGAGACTCGGCCTGTGAACACTGCGTTCTCTCCCAGGACCGCGGCGCGTTCGCGCAGTTCCGGCAGGGCAACACCGTCACCGGCGATCAGCAGCCGCAGGTCCGTCCCTTGGCTGCGGGCGAGGATGACGGCGTCGACGAGGTCGTCGAGGCCCTCATAACCGACGATCGACGCCGCCGTGCCGACCCAGATTCCGTCGCCGGGCAGGCCGAGGCTTCTTCTCATATCGGCCGGAGTGCGGGTGACATCGGTGTCCACGACTGCTTCGGAGACCGAGTTCGGGATGAGTGTGATGGCATCTGCCGGAACTCCCCGGCAATCAGGTGCTCACGCATCGTCTCACCCAAGGTGATGACCGCGTCAGCCGCTGCTGCGACTTCGATCTCCTTCGACCGCATCATGGCGAACCGCTGGCTCTCCCGACGCGCGATCCGATCTGCGGGAGTGCTGCCTGCAGCGGCCCAAGTCTCCTCGAGAACTCCGCGGACCTCATAGACCCACGGCAGTCCAACGGCTCTGGCGGCCGCCCCGGTGGCCAGACCGTTGACATAGTGCGTGGTGGTGTGAAGGAGGTCGACGTGACGTTCGAGAGCTTGGTCCGCGATCCATGCCGCCTGGTCCGCGAGACGCGAAGTAGGTGTGGCCGCAGGCCGGAGTGGCACGTCACGCAGGTAGTCGATTCCGTCGACGGATTCGACAGCGTCTTGGCTCAGCCGTCCGATCGTCACCGGATAGGAGGGACGAGTAACGGCTGCAACCTGGTACCCGGCATCTTTGAGAGTAGTGAGGATAAGGTGGCTGCGGTAGGCGTAGCCCGATCGGGTATGAGGCAATGAGTTCGTCAGCACGTGCAGGGACGAGGAAGGACCAATACCTGAACGATGTGCGGGCCGAGCAATGAGATGTGCGTCGGTGCCTGGCCACCAGCCAGGCGACATGGACTTTCGCTCAGCGGAGAGGCGTTTCCTGCGTTTACCGTCGGGAGGACCCTGATCGCCTCGTCGATATTGCCTTGGGTCCAGAGAATGCGGGACCGCAACTGTGCGGCGGATTCGAGTGAGTCCGCAATGCGATCAGCGGCGTCGAGCATGCCGAGGTTGAGCGCAATCTCTCCGAGCAGACGTGAGGAGGCAGAAGAACTGGAGACCAGTGACTTCGCCGTCGTCTCTTCTCCGAGCAGCCAGGCAGAAGCCGCCGACTGGCGTCGCCGGCAGACGTCCGAGTGCGTATCCGACGAAACGCGAGGCGGGCCCGGCAGTCGACGTGCCAACTGCATACCGAAGAACACTCGATCGTCATTGATATGACCAGCCGTCGTCACGATGACGTTCGTCAGCTCTCGGGCAAGGAAGCGCAGTTTCACGACACCACCTGCCGAAGAATGCGTTCGTAGGTATGCCCATGGCAGCTGCCGAAGCATTCCGAATCACCCAGTCGCGCGGATTCTGTCCTGCAGGAGGATTCGTTCCGAATTTCTCACCGGCTTCGACTCGAGTTCGCATCCGCGTCATTGCCGCTGCGACTGAATCAGTGTCGCCGGGAATCGCAACTTCTCCTGCCGCGGTCTGAGTGACGATATCGGCGGCCTCACCGGCGACTACTCCGAGGATGGGAATTCCACGAGCCATCAGTGAATAGAGCTTCGACGGCACGGTGCATTCATAGGATTCGAGTGCGCTGAGGCTGACGAGCCGCGTCTGCCCACTCCCAATGGCCCGCGAGTTCGGCACGGCGATCTGCGAATGGAATTCACTGGTACCCCATATTCCGCAGCGACGGTCTTGAGTTCGCAGTATCGACGCCGCCGCCGACGATGCGCAGTCGCACACCGTCGGTGCGAGCCAGAGCACGAATCGAGGTGCTGAGGTCCTGAGACCGCCCGACAGTGCCACATACAGCAGATTGAGTCCACTGCGATCGGCTACCGTACCGCGGTTGGCCGTATCCCGAGGGCACCGGTCGCGTCGGCGTCGGGATGAGCGGAATCGCCCCGTGGCAGTCAGCCCGGATGCACCTCCAACTCAGCGGGTGAGACTCCGCTGCGGACCACCTCGGCGGTCACCCGCGCTGTTCCAAGCGACGTTTGAAACCCTCCGTGGTGACGACCACGACCGCCGCACGCCGTTGAGCACGAGTGAGCAGGTCCGGCAGAAGCCGATGCTCGAGGCTCCGCGTCAGCGTCCCGGAAGATACTTCCGAGTGCCCGGTGACCAAGTTCATCTCCGAGATGAGGTCCGGCACGCATCGCGCACTTCAGCGATATGCGGCACGCGCAGCAGTCGCGACAAGGTGTCCCTGCCAGCAGAAACGGCAGTGCCGGAGTCGTCGAGACTATGACGTCGGACGCATTCTGCCCCGAAGCGATCGATGACCGCGACATCGCGCCAGTCGCCGACACGACTGATCGAGCAGCTGCCGGGCCATCGACGACCCACTGTGCAGATAGGGCACGCGGAGGATCCGCTCACCATCGACGCCTCTGTCCAGTGCCGCGAGGCGCACGTCGACTCGACGTCGCCCCGCCCGACATTGGAGCCGAAGAATCCGTTCGGTCGGAATACGGGTAGTGCGGGTGTGGCGCCACCGTGATGACGTCGTGTCCGCAGCCCGCAGATGGTCGACGAGGATGCGCCACCGTCGCTGCGGTGCGCCGACCTCGGGATAGTAGTAATGGCTGAGCAGTACGATCCTCATGCGGTCACTGCCTCCGTACGGGCGCGACGATTCAACCACGTAGGCAGCAGCGCGTAGAGGGCGAGCAATCCGACCCAGAACACATGAGCCGGTACGTCGTCGCCGTATTTCCGCTGATGAGGGTCGGAACTGCCATAATGCAGGCGAGGACACTCAATGCGGCGTGGAAGAGCGAAACGGATCCGTGTGGCCACCCAGCTTGCTGGATCCGCTGGTAGATGTGTTCGCGATGGGGCAAGAGGATATTCTCTCCCCGAAAGAGTCGCAGTACCAGAGTGAGTCCGACGTCGAAGAAGACGAAGATCATCGGTGCGATGATGACGACGATCGGGACGCCTTGGACGAACAGCCAGATCGCGAGGGCGAAGACGGCCGCGCCGATTCCGTAGCTGCCGGTGTCTCCGAGGAAAGCTTTGGCCCGCCCGAGGTTGAATGGCAGGAACCCGACAGCGGCACCGGTCAATGCCAGAGCAAGCAGTGCGATGTCGTACTCGCCCACCCAGGAACCAACGAAGGCGAACCATCCGGCGGTGACTATGGTCCACCCGGTGACATAGCCGTTGAGTCCGTCGACGAAGTTCACTGCGTTGACAGTGGTCACTCCGATAAAAGCGAATGCGATGACGTGGGCGATTCCCTGGGTTGAGAACATTGCGATGATCGCGCTGAACAGCAGAGCCAGGATGACCTGTCCGATCAGGCGCCCGGCGGGGCGCAGGGAGTCGAGGTCGTCGCTCATCCCGATGGCCGAATAGCACCAGGTCAGCACCAGGAAACCGATCGGCAGGAGGACGCCGCCGAGGCCGAAGACCCCGTCTTCGCTGACGCTCCACACGATGGCGAGAACTGTGGCCACGGTGATGCCGCAGCCGATGGCGATTCCCCCGCCGCGTACGGTCGACAGAGTATGCGAGGAGCGATGAGAGGGAACATCGACGACCCCCGCTCGACGCAGCAGCGGAAAGGCGATGAGGGCGCTGAGAGCCGTGATGACAGCAGCGACAACGAGGATCACCAGCGACTGCAGAGCCATCAGCGGCCGACTCCGGTGTCATGTGGTTCCACGTCCGGTTCGGCGATTCCTGAGGCGGTCGAGACCGGGCCGATGGCATCCGTGGCGTCATCGGTGACCGGTGTCGCTTCGGAATCGAGGAGCCTCGTCAGGTGGGCCTCCAGGGCCGAACGGTGGGTGAAGACCAGCGGGTCTCGAGATTCGGCGATCAAGGCACCGAGCTTCTCCAGATCGATCGGAGTGATCGGCACCTGCGTGATCAGCGGATGGTTGGGGCGACTGTTGGCCTCTCCCGGTGACAGAAGTGCTTCAGTGAGCTTCTCCCCCGGCCGCAGCCCCGTATAGACGATCTGCGCATCGCTGCGGCCCGACAGCGCGATCACTCGTTTGGCGAGGTCAGCGATGCGGATCGGTTCGCCCATGTCGAGGACCAAGGTCTCTCCGGGGCCACCGATCGCTGCGGCCTGCAGAACGAGCTCACAGGCCTCATCAGCGGTCATGAAGTAGCGAGTGACTTCGGGGTCGGTGACTGTGACGGGATCGCCGGCGGCGACCTGAGCCACAAAGGTTTCGAGCACGGACCCCCGGGAGCCGAGCACATTGCCGAAACGCACCGACATATACCGTCGTCCGGTTACCGCGGCCACCGAGGCGATCGCCCGCTCGATGGAGAACTTCGTCCGCCCCAGAACCGAGGTCGCGCCGGCGGCCTTATCGGTGGAGATGTGGACGAAGGCATCGACGTCGTGGGCCACTGCCGCGTTGAGCAGATCGAGACTGGCTCCGACGTTCGTGCGCACCGCCTGCTCAGGGAAGCGTTCGAGGAAAGTCAGGTGCTTGAGCGCTGCGGCGTGGAAGATGATGTCCGGCTTCGCCTCGGCGACGAGGGTATCGATGAATGCCGGGTCACGCAGGTCTCCGAGGACGAGGTCATCACTGGTCAGAAGGGCTGAACCCTCAAGACCGAGCTCGGTGGCATGCAGGCCGGATTCGTCCCGGTCGGTCATGATGAGCCGGGCCGGGTCGAACCGGGCGACCTGACGGCACAGCTGTGATCCGATGGAGCCGCCGGCTCCGGTGACGAGGACGACCTTGCCGGTGATCGCCGAGGCGATGTCGTCGATATTCGTCGAGATCGGTTTGCGTCCGATGAGGTCTTCGAGGCTGACATCGCGGAAGCTTCGGTGACGCAGGCCGGCGACGTCATGAGCGTCCGGCTCGGGACGCGCCAACGCGGAGTCCGAGAGCTTCGGCATGATCTTGATCTCGACAGGCCGGGACTCGAGATTCGACGCGATGCGGGAGAGATCTTCCGGAGGCAGGTCGGAGATCGCAATGATGACTGCCCCAGCGCCGGTGCGATCGACATGGGCGGAGATGTCGGCGATCGGTCCGAGCACCCGAATTCCGTTGTAGCGCAGATGCCGCTTGGCCGGGTCGTCGTCGAGGATGCCGACAGCGACGAACTCGTTGTGCGAGTCCTGAGCGATCATATCGAGGGCGAGCATGCCCTGGTTTCCTGCGCCGACGACGATCGTGGGTCGCGACGCACCGGACATGGTGAGGCTGCGCTGCCTCAAGTTGCGACGAATCCAGTTCTCGAGGCTCTTGATCACGACCATCAGCGCTCCCGCTGTGATCGGGACGCTGGTCGGGATGAGCAGTCGGCTGGCGAAGGCGAATTCGACCACCCACATGATCCCGACGCCCAAAGCAACCGTTCCCACGATTGCCGCGAACTGATCAGTCGAGCCACGTCGGTAGCGACCGCGGTAGATCGCCAATGGCCCGCCGATGAAAAAGACGACCAGGGCGATCGCCGAACAGACGAGCATTCCCGGGCCGTTGACGAGATAGGTGTGGAAGTCATATCTCACGAGCGTCATCGCTACGACGAGGAACGCGAAGACGAGACCATCGATGAGTGACAAAGCCATGGCTCTGCCATGCCGTCGCATTGGGGTCCGTGAGGGAATGGGGTCAGACTTGCTTCCCACGGTCCTCTTTTCATTCTGGTTTCTCGTCCGGCTTCGCCAAGCCACTTGCAACTTTCCGATTGTACTATTGGCGTTAACAGGTTTCATACAGAAATGACGTTGTGAACTTTGAGCGTCGATAGCCGTCGGCTGACTTCGATTCACTTCCCCGCTTCCGCACCCTGGCTACCGCCGAGAGGACTCATGACGTGTCACCGACACCACTTCGCACACTGAGGACCGCTGTGTGGCATCTGCGCAACGGCGGAATCAGCCAAGTCGCGAAGTGGCGGCGTCGCCGCTCGTTGGTCCAGGGTGCCGCAGAAGCCTCCGCTGAGGTCGCCACGGGGAGTCTGTCGGCGGAGGTCCTCGCAGAACTGTTTCCTCCCCTGCCGATGCAGCATCGCACTCCGGTCTTCGATCAGCTGTCTGTGGGGGTCATCCTCGACGAATTCTCGACCGAGAGCTTCGGCTATGAATGGTCGCTCCGACCGCTGTCACCGACACAGTGGTCGACCGAGCTCGACGGTCTCGACTTCGTCTTCGTCGAGTCTGCCTGGAGCGGCAACGACGGTCAGTGGAAATTCAAGCTCACGAGCCCATCGGGTCCGAGCCCCGAGATCACCGAACTGCTCGGCGAGTGCCGTCGCCGAGGCATTCCAACCGTCTTCTGGAACAAGGAGGATCCCCCGCACTTCGAGGACTTTCTGCCCCTGGCACAGATGTTCGACGTCGTCTTCACCAGCGATGTCAGGCTGATCCCCGAATATCGCTCCAGACTCGGTCACGACAGAGTCGCCGCCTTGCCGTTCGCTGCACAGCCGGCGGTCCACAATCCCTCACGTCCTGCACGGAATGCCGCCGCCAGAGACATCGCCTTCGCCGGCATGTACTTCGCCCACAAATATCCGGAGCGCAGAGAGCAGATGGACCTGCTGCTCGGTGCCGCTGACGCCGTATCGCCGAGGATGCAGTACGGTCTGGAGATCTTCTCCCGGTTCCTCGGCAACGATGAGCGCTATCAGTTCCCCGGCAGCTTGGCCGGGCGTGTGGTCGGCTCGCTTCCGTACCGCAATCTGCTCACCGCCTACAAACATTTCAAGGTCTTCCTCAACGTCAACTCCGTCACCGACTCCCCGAGCATGTGCGCACGCAGGATCTTCGAGATCAGTGCCGCCGGCACCCCCGTCGTCACCACACCGAGTGCTGCGACCCGAGAGTTCTTCCCCACCACCGAGGTCCCCCAGCCTGAGACGCAGGAGGAAGCAGAGTGGACTCTGCGCGCCTATGTGCGCAGCCCCGAACTGAGAGACCGCACCGTCCACCTTGCCCAACGACGCATCTGGGCCGAGCACACCTACACGCAGCGAGCGATGACAGTGATGGAATCGCTCGGCTTGGACTATGCGCAGCCATTCCCCACGTCCGTCTCGGCTGTGGTGTCGACGAATCGACCCGACCACCTCGGCGAGGTTCTGCGCACCCATGCCGCGCAGCTGCACACGGATAGGGAACTCGTGCTGGTGACCCACGGATTCACGGCACCTGCCGATCTGCGTGCCCGCGCCGCAGAAGCAGGGATCGAGCATCTGCAGATCGTCGAGGTCGATTCTGCGCAGCCGTTGGGAGTCTGCCTCAATCGCGGAGTTCAGGCGGCCTCCGGGGCCGTCATCGCGAAGATGGACGACGACGATGTCTACGGAGCGCACTACCTGGGCGACCAGCTCGCGGCACTGCGCTATTCGAATGCCGATCTCGTCGGCAAGCAAGCGCATTACCTGCACATTCGGGGCCGTGACATCGTCATCTGCCGATTCCCCGAACGCGAGCACCGGTTCACCGACCTCGTCATGGGACCGACTCTGATGACGCATCGGACAACGCTTCTGGACAATCCGTTCGCGGAGCGCACTCTCGGTGAGGACACGGAGCTCCAACAGAGACTCATCGCTTCCGGAGCCCAGATCTACTCGGCTGACAGGTTCAACTTCGTCCAGGTCCGCGGATACCATGCACACACGTGGAGCGTCGACGACAGCCACCTATTGGCCAACGGGGACGTCCACGCATTCGGATACGCTCCGGACCACTACTGCTTCTGAGGCTCCACTCGTCGACGCTCTGCTGATCGTTAGACCGGCCCGAATCGACCGGCCTGCGGAATTCTTCGTATGCGCCAGGTGAACTGTTGGTGAAATGGGCAGTTTCGGTCTGATCCGGTCAGTAGCGTGACGGTCATGCTGTGAAGATTTCGCAGTGGGACTCCACCGCTTCCGATGGCCAGAAGTTCCATTGCGGACGTTGGACAACTGGAGCCCATTTGAAGACCACCACGACCGGAGCCGAGGACCTCGGATCCGTCCGCGAGAACGTCTCCCGTGTCATTGATGAGACTTCGTCGCTCAATGCCGAACTCGCCAAGGAACTCATCAGCGCCTACGACCGTGAGTCGAAGCTGCTGGGAGGCATCAACAAGCGCGAGAAGGAGATCGAGCGACTGAAGAACGAAGTCGCGAAACGAGATGCGAAACTCGCCTCGGTCAATGAACGGCTCGAACGGCTGCTGAGCTCCAAAGCCATGCAGGTGCAGCGCGCGTACTGGCGTCTGCGCCGTCTGCAACGCAGCACATCCCAGCAGAAGGTCGGTCAGCGATGAAGGACGCCGATATCAAGAAGCGGCAGGCCTCTCTTGACACCCGAATCAGGGAGCTGAAGGCAACCCGCGCTCGTCAGAAGTCACTCGAGGTACACACGCAGTCTGACTATTTCATCGACGGTCTGTTCGGACGGCACCCCTACATCGATCTGGCTGATTCGCGTGAGGAGTACCTCGAGCGCCATCGCTCCTTCGCCGCCCCAGTCGAAACCAAGATCTCGGCCCTCGTCGAAAAAGCTCAGCAGCTGCCGAGAACTTCGGGGCAGCATTGGGATCCTCGACGGAAGCTGCGCATCGGCATCATCGCCGACCGGTTCCTCTTCGACTCGCTCAAGGACGCGGCTCATGTGGTGCCGATCAGTCCTGAGACCTATGAGCAGGACATGGCGGACACCGACCTGCTGCTCATCACCTCTGCCTGGCGCGGCCTCGACGACGAATGGTTCAACATCGCACTGTCCGGTTCGCCGGCACGCCAGGTTCTCGAGTCGCAGGTCGTTCCATTCGCCCGTGAGAACGAGATTCCGATCGCCTTCTATTCGAAGGAGGATCCTCCGAACTACGAACAGTTCGCTCCCCTTGCGAAGTTCGCCGACCACGTGTTCACCAGCGCTGTCGAATGCGTGCCCCGATACCGCGAGTACCTCCACCACCAAGTGCCGGTGACTGTGCTGCCTTTCGCAGTTAACTTCGTCCATCACCATCCCCTCGGTAGCATGCGCCACTCCGGCCGCGAGTTCGTCTTCGCCGGATCCTGGTTCGAGCACAAGTACCCGGAGCGGAAGTCGTCTGCCCAAAGGATCTTCGACGGTCTGCTATCGGCCGGAGCTGATCTCACGATCGTCGACCGCAACCTCGAACTAGACACGGAGAAGTTCGCGAAGGCTGAACGCTATCTCTTCCCTGAGCGGTACCTGCCGCATCTGCACAGGCCGATCGATCACGAGACCCTGCTCGACCTGCAGCGTCTCCTTCCTGTGGGCATCAACCTCAACTCGGTCGTGAACTCCCAATCGATGTATGCCAACCGGATCATCGAGCTGCAGGCCATGGGCACGTTCATCGTCTCGAACTACAACGCGGGAGTGAACTCCCTCTATCCGCAGGTGTGTATGCCCGACTCCTCTCTCGACATGAAGCAGACGTACCGTGCTCTGACACAGAGAAGCATCCGGCAGGCACAGGTGGCGGGAATCCGCGCCGCTTTCACCGCCAACACCGCATTCGACCGCATCGACACGATCGCCGAGGAGATGGGGCTGGATTCCGGTTCACCCGATCACACGGTCTACATCACCGGACTGGCCGAATCCGACTTCGAAGACTTCCGCCGGATACAGTCTTATGCGGGTCCGATGGCGGCTCTTCCAAACGGCTCAGACCGTGTCGCCGGAGCCGACGGCGACGTCGTCATCAACCTGACCGGGCATTCCGATTTCGGTCATCACCTCGTTCAGGACGCGGTTAACGCCTTCCGCTTCACCGACGTCGATGAGGTTCGGATCCTGCCCATCGATACCGCTGAGCCTCTCTACGAATTCGTCGGTCCGGTCGACTCCGACCAACAGATCACTGCTACGTGGTGCCCCGTCGGCAGCCACCTCGGTGACGGTGTCGGGCCCGAGCGGACAACGCTGGCGATCGCCTCGGATCTCGTCCTCGAGCGAGCCGAGACGATCGACGTCACGGTCGAGCCCGAGATCAGCGTCATCGTGCCCGTGTACAACAACGGCCCTCACCTGAAGTTCAAGTGCTTCGAGTCCCTGCGCCGGTCCTCGATCTTCGACCGCTGCGAAATCCTCCTCGTCGACGACGGATCCACGGACATCGAAACACCTGCGATCCTCGACGAACTCGACCGTGCCTACCCGAACGTTCGAGTCCACCGGTTCCCGGCCGGTGGTTCAGGAAGCGCCTCACGTCCACGCAACAAGGGGCTCGAACTCACCCGCGCCCCGTACGTGACCTACCTTGATCCGGACAACGAGCAGACGAACGACGGTTTTGCGCTGCTGCTCGAGATGGTCGAAGAGCACGGATACGACTTCGCCATCGGCAATATGATGCGGTTCAAGCACAACCGGATCATGATCAAGAACGCGGGCATCCTGCGACCGGTCGTCGGCGACGACGGCGTGCTCGAAGACAATGCGCTCTCGCGTGTGAACTTCCAACCGATGAGCATCCAGGCACTCGTGGCTGACACGCAGTGGTTGAAGGGGCTCGGCATCTACCAGCCGATCGGCGCTGTCGGACAGGACTCGTACTTCTTCCAGCAGATGCTCTTCCACGCCAATCGGATCGGGCTGACGCCCACACCGATCCACACCTATTACGCGGCGGTGACGAACTCGACGGTCAACGCAATCAATCCCCATTTCTACGAGAAGTACCTCCCTTTGGAGGAGGACCGGTCTGCGTGGCTGCGCGAGGTCGGGCTGCTCGAGGACTACAACGCGAAGCGGCTCGAACAGTTCGTCAAGGGATGGTTCGTCCAAAAGCTCGCCTTCGCCGCCGAGGAGGACAAGGACGAGTGCATGAACCTCATCCGTCGTCTCACTCACTTCTACGGCAAGACAACGTGGAAGGACTCAGAACTCGCCGAGCTCCACTCTGTGCCGCATGTCTGAGGCTTCGATGACCGAAGAGCCTCCGTTCGACCAGTTGGGCACACTGCTGCCCGGAGACTGCATCGTACGGCGGCCCGGCACCTTCCAACGATTCGACTTCCACGTCGGTACGGTCACCGTGCCGGCTCTGCTGTGGTGCCGGCCGGAACAGACAGGTCGACTGCTCATCGCCTTCAATGGGGCCGTCCGGCGCACACCGGAGAAGGATCCGCAGGAGATCTTCCAACGCCGGACATGGGTCGACGACATCGAAGCGGATATTCTCTTCCTCTCGGACCCGACCCTGCGTTCCGACAATCGGATCAGCATCGGTTGGGGACAAGGAACGCAGGGCCGCTATGCCAACCCCGCAATGGCACAGACCGCCCGCTTCACAGCAGAGTGCCTCGACATTCCCGCGGGCGCGCGGCTCTACTTCGGCACCAGCGCAGGAGGCTTCCAAGCCCTTCAAGCCGCCGCCCGAGACGAGGGCAGCCGTGCGCTGGTGAACAATCCGCAGATCGACTGGACGAAATACATGCCGACCTTCGTCGACACCATCGCTGGGTACTCCTACGAGGACCAACCGACCGAGGACATCGCCATCGATCACCCTGACAGGACCTCGGTCGCTCACGCGTTCGCCGCATTCGGTCATATTCCGCGCACACGTTGTCTCATCAACGCAGCCAGCAAGAATGACTCACTTGCCCAGCTGCCCGCCCTCGTCGCCGCTCTGCCGGCGCAGTCAGGCGAGCGCTCATGCTTCGATGTGTCGCTCTATTCCGACGTCCGGGGCGGGCACAACCCTCTGCCGAGGCCCGCCACCACCACGGCGATCAACAGCATCCTCAGGGAAGCCATCAATGAGTGACACCATCGAGACCGACGCCACGTTCCCCGCCCTTTCTCCGGACCCTGAATCGATCGTCGCGGGAGTATCGGCCGCTGCCCGGGCCCTGGCCGACCATGCCGACGACATCGGGATGGCCGCGCGCCGGATCTGCGTCGAGCTCAAGGACCTCACGACCTCGGCGACGGTCCGCCGAATTCTCTTCCATATCGCCGTTGCTGAGGGCTCGTCGTTGCGGTCACGCTTCGTCGCCGACCATCTCTCCACTCACGGTCACCCCCGTTTGGCACGTCTGTTGACCGACCATGCCATTGCCTCCGGAGCGAAACCCTGGCAGCGACGACGGCTGGAGCCCCTGCTGAATGAACTGCCCCACCAGGACTCCGGTGCGGGTGTCCGGGAGACATTCGACCTGACAGTCACTGCCGAAGGCGGTGTCTCACTCGCCGGTACTGGAGGCTCTTCGCCGATCGAGTTCGGTGGCGGCACCGAGACTCCATGGTTCCAGACGCTCATTCGACGACTCGACGACCGCCCAGACGGCATCCACCATGATGTTGTCCGCATCCGCACCCAGTCAACCGTGCGGGCGCAGGATGCGCTGGATTCTGTGCTCGAACGCCTGGCGATCCTGCCCGTCGTGTCTGCCGTCGTCACCGAATCCACGGATGCGGCACTGTCGATATCCGAGCGGCTCGGAAGGCCACTGCTCGAACGGTCGCGAACACTTCTGCTCGCTCCGAACCGATCCGGTGAGAACGTGATCGTGTCGGTGCGCGGCTCCGAGCTGCTGGATGCAGGCCCGACCGCTGATCTCGTACTCCCCGGAGCCGAAGACGTCACAGCCCTGGCCGCTGCGCTCGGGCTGGAAGCCATCATCGGCTCACCGGCAGTGAGCAAGCATGTGCGAGTCGTCGTTGATGCCTTCCGCGTGGAGTCGTTCCGGCTGCTGCCGTTGTCCTCGACGTACCGCGCTTTCACCAAGCTGCTGCGTTTTCGCGGAACCCGGGCCGAGACTGCTGCGGTGAGGAACGTCCTCACCGGCCACCTCTTGGCATCAGGCTTTTACGACGAAACCTTGGGCCTTGCCACAATCGCGCTGCCATCAGAGCGCGGGAAGGTCTTCAAGGCACGTCTCATCCGAGCTCTCTACGGAACCGGCCGCTTCAGCGAGATCGCCCTCGTCGCCGACCCTGCTGCCGCATCCGCCGCGGACAGGCCCATCATCCGGGAGGCGGCTGCGGCGTCTGAGATGTTGGACGAGCTGGCGGAAGCAGCCGATAGTTCGACGATTTCGTTCTCCCCGGTCGCAGGCAAGATACTCACCGTTCTTCATGCGAGTGCACCCGATCAGAGCGGCGGATATGCAGTTCGTGCCCACAACGTCCTCAAGACCATCGTTGCCAACGGCTATGAGCTCACCGCACTGACCCGGCCTGGTTTCCCCGAAGCTGCGAATCATTTGGAACCGGGGGCGACTGCCGAGGTGCTGCATGACGGAATCCGGTACCTGCGTCTGGGCAGCAATGCTGCACGCTTCGACGGGGAGTTCGCCTATATGCGTGAATCCGTTGATCACTATGCCGAGGTGATCCGCCGCGAGCGCCCCTCGGCGGTCCACGTGCGCTCGACCTATGTGTCGGCGCTGCCGGCACTCATTGCGGCCAAACGTTTCGGCCTCCCCGTCGTCTACGAGGTCTCGGGTATGTGGGAACTCGTCTACGAAGCAGAGAACACTGCCCGGATGGAAGGCCGTCGCGCACGCACCGTGGCCCTGGAGAACGCGGTGCTGGAGAACTGCGACTCCGTGGTCACGATCACCGAGGCGATGCGCGACATCATCTCTTCGCGGATTCGTTCGCGCAGCCCCATCGAGATCATGCCCAACGCCGTCGACGCCGCGACCTTCGGGGCAGTCGACAAAGATCCCCGTGTGCTCTCTCGCTTCGGTTGGAGCACCGACCTTCCCATCATCGGATACATCGGCACCTTCGTCGGCTACGAAGGGCTCGACGTCCTGGTCCGCGCCATCGGCCTCGTGCGACGCAGCGGTATCCGAATAGGTGCCCTTCTCGTCGGCGATGGAGCCGAATCCGCTCGGGTACAGGCACTCGCCTCCGAACTCGGTCTCGACGAATCGACTATTGCGTTCACCGGACGTGTCCCGCATGACCAGGTCAAAGACCTCTACTCGGTCATCGACGTGTGTGCCTATCCTCGGCTGCTCACCCCGGCCACCCGGGCGGTTTCTCCGCTCAAGCCCTTCGAAGCAATGGCTGCGAAGAAACCCGTCATCGTCTCCGACGTTCCGGCACTTGCTGAGATCGTCGGTCACGGACGGCGCGGCCTCGTCGTCCCCAGCGGACAGGCCGAAGCCCTCGCCGAGGCGGTCACCTCCGTCATAACCGACCCGGTGGCGACTGAGCACAGAGTCGAGGCCGCCGCCAGCTGGACGGAGACCCAACGCAGCTGGTCAGCCGTCGGCGCGGTCATGGGTTCGGTGCTGGATAGGCTGACATCATGACTCGAACGATGCTGTTCTACGGGCACGTCGCCTCGAACTGGGGTGACCTGGCCATCAATGCAGGCGCGCTCGAGCTGATGCGCCACACCGGGGTCGACGTCGAGAACTCGACGGCCGTACTGCTCGCTCCCGCGGATCAGTACCGGCGGCAGTCGAGCTTCACGCTCAAGGGCTTGGACCTGACGACTGTTCCGGCAGACGGAACTGAGCGAGGCGGCAGAGAGGAGATCGAGCTCCTCATCGACTACATCGCCCATCCTGAGCGTTTCGCGGAAGATACAGGAATGGGTGACGTCGATCTCGTCGTCCTCAACGCGGGCGAGCATCTCTTCGAATCGCCGACCAGCGAGAACCTCGTCGACCTCGTATGGCGGATTCTCCCAGCCCTCGCAGCGCACACCATCGGCACACCCGTGGTGCTGCTCCCATCAACGGTCGGACCGTTCCGCACAAGGTTCGGCGCTCTGCTCGAAGATTTCATCCACAAGGGATTCAAAGCTGCTGCCTACCGCGACCTCGAATCGAAGCGGCTCGGATCATCGCACGACTCCTCGCAGTTTCCGGTCCTGCTCGATCCCGGATTCTTCGTCCCTGGTCTCCGCGAACGAGAGGCAGCAGACCGAGACGGATCTGTGCTGGGCATAGTGCTGAGACCCGAAGACATGGGGATCCGTTCGGGATCACGGCGATCGGCATTCGTGCAGAGCAAGTTCCGGGGGTCTCAGTTCCGCAGCTCGCAGGCGTTTCAGCTCTTCTCGTCGATCGCCGAGGCGCATCTGGGCGATGGCGGTCGAGTGAAGATCATCGTGCAGACGCGTGCCGATCGTGAGATCTCAGCGACACTGGCCGACCACCTCGGCGACTTTGCCGGGGCCGACCGGGTCGAACTCAGCGATCCCCAGGGGTTCAGGGCCTTCATCGACGAGCTCGGGCACGTCGGCGCCCTGGTCACTTCACGGTTCCATTCCGTGATCCTCGCATCGTCTCAGGCGGTTCCAAGCGTTGGTGTCTACTCGGAGACTCACGGGCACAAGATGCCTGGTCTCTTCGAACTGCTGAAGATCCCGACCTGCGCCGTGCGTTTGGACGACCGCACAATCACCGCTGTCCGCGAGGATGTCGAAAACGCTCTGGGTGCAGCTCGGGATTCGATCGAGGAGATCTACAACCGCATCAGGGCAAACCGCAGCGTGGCTCGCCGCTGGTTGTCCGAGGCCCTCGAATCCGACGGCACCTCGTCATCTGATCCGACGGCGCTGACGATCGAAGCTTTGGCACTGCTCTACCGGGAAGGTCTGCGCCGGTCGGAGAAGGGCTCTCTGGCTCACGTGCTGCAGACTATCGAGAAGGAACTGAAGAAGTGATCGCACGGGCCGTCCCCGAAGAAGGCCACCACCACATCGAGTCACCGACGGCGTTCGGTGGTCCGCTGCCAGGACCTTCGACGACGTACACGGTGATGCTCGGCGACATTCCGGTCGACCTGCGCTACGACGACCGCGGCTCGGACACCACGATCGTCTTCTTCCACGCCGCCATCACCAAAGCGGTTCGCCGCTATCCTGTATTCTCCGGATCGACTTTCTCCGAAGACATCGATGCGAACCGACTGTTCATCAGCGATCCCTCGCTCTACGTCGATTCCCGGATCAGACTCGGCTGGTATGCCGGCAATGTCAGGCAGCCGAACCTGCAGGACGCTCTGACCGAGATCATTGCGAAGTTCGACGGACCGAACCGTCGGCTCATCTTCTTCGGAGCCTCCGGCGGCGGTTTCGCATCGTTGTACTTCTCCTCCCGGTTTCCCGGGTCCACCGCGATTCCGGTCAATCCTCAGACCGCAATAGGCGCGTACGTGCCGGTCATCGTCAACCGGTATCTCAACTATGCGTGGGGTGGATCTCCGATCACTGATCTGCCTGTATGCACCGATGTCATCGACGTCTACAGCCGCCCTGTCGAAAATTCAGTGCTTTACGTACAGAATTCAGGGGACGGCGATCATATGGATCATCACTATTCGCCGTTCATGGGCGCTCTGCCGGAGAGCCAACGGGTCGAGCCTGTCCTCATCGATGCGGGTGAGGGGCATGTGCCACCGAAACGCCCCGTGCTGACCCAGATCCTCAAGGACGTTGTCCGCACCTGACTCGGGCGGGCCACGTCTCGCTCAGTCGGCGAAGGCCACATCCGGAGCGAACTCCGCGATGCGATCGCCGACGCCGAGCAGCGATTCGATAGCCGCGACCGACCGAGCAGCCGCTCGTCCGTCACCGTAGGGATTGACGGCCTTGGCCATAGCTTCATAGGCGAGCGCATCATCGAAGAGTCGGGAGACTTCGGTGACGATCACCGTGGTGTCGGTGCCGACGAGTTTGACCGACCCTGCGGTGACAGCCTCGGGGCGTTCGGTGTTCTCACGCATGACGAGGACGGGCTTGCCGAGGCTGGGGGCTTCTTCCTGGATGCCGCCGGAATCAGTGAGGACGATGTCTGAGGCTGCCATCACCGTGGTGAACTCGCCGTAGGACAGCGGTTCGGTGACCAACACATTATCGAATTTGCCGACACGGGGAAGAACGGCTTCGCGCACGAGCGGGTTGCGATGGGCCGGGAGCAGGATGAGCAGTTCCGGTCGGGCGGCGGCCAGGTCCGCCAGGGCGTCTCCGATGTTCTCCATGGACGAGCCGAGGTTCTCCCGACGGTGGGTTGTCACGAGCAGCTTTGCACGGTCGGAGTCGACATAGTCGGCGACAACCGAGTCAGCCGGCGCCACGTTCATGTCAACAGCGATGTGGAGGGCGTCGATGACGGTGTTTCCGGTGACGACGACGTCGGCCGGATTGATGCTCTCGGCCAGCAGGTTGTCTCGTGACCGTGTGGTCGGGGCAAGGTGGAGTGCTGAGATCTGACTGGTCAGCTTCCGGTTGGCTTCCTCGGGGAACGGGCTGAGCAGGTTGCCCGAGCGCAGCCCGGCTTCGAGGTGGATGACCGGGATGCCGCGGTTGAAGGCGGCGATGGAGGCACCCATGACGGTGGTCGTATCGCCTTGGACGAGCACGGCGTCGGGAGCCTCATCTTCCAGGACGGTGTCGAGGTCCCCGATGACACGAGAGGCGATCCCGTTGAGGGTCTGTCCTTGGGACATGATGTTGAGGTCCACGTCAGGGACGATTCCGAACAGATCATTGACCTGGTCGAGCATCTCACGATGCTGGGCGGTGACGACTGTGCGGGAGCGCAGGGTCGCACTCGATTCGATCGCCCGGATGAGAGGGGCCACCTTGATGGCTTCCGGCCTGGTGCCGAAAACGGTGAGGACAGTGGGGGTCACGCACGAACTCCTGGTCGGGAGAACCACGGGGACCGCCTCGGCGGGGCAGGGTTCTCGCATCTATGCCGATAAGGGTAATGGTATGCAGTTCTCTTGAGCTTGGACATACCGGCTCCGTCTATCTCATCATGACGGGAACGCTCCGACTGACCGGATCAGAAGACCTTCACAGCTCATTCACTCAAAGTTGATGATGAAGTCATGTCAGCGGTCATTTCATCAGTCATTGTTGTCAGGTTGCCTCGAGAGGCTCTCGGGTAACATCAGAAGTCGTTCATCTCGAGTTTGGAGCATCGCACACATGACGCCCACCGCCACCTCTCAACGCCCCTCAGTCGCCGTCATCGGCCTCGGTTATATCGGCCTTCCGACAGCGGCTGTTCTGGCGAGTTCGGGCGCAGAGGTCGTCGGTGTCGACATCGACGCCGATGCCGTCGCCACGATCAACGCCGGCCAGGTTCCCTTCGTCGAGCCTGATATGGCGACAACGGTGGCCGGTGTCGTATCGCAGGGCTATCTGCGGGCGACGACCGAGACTCCGCACGCGGACAACTACATCGTCGCCGTGCCGACGCCGTTCAAGGACGGGCACGAACCGGACCTGTCCTACATCGAGACAGCGGGCAAGCAGATCGCCCCTCTGCTCGAGGGCAATGAGCTCATCATCCTCGAATCGACGTCACCACCCGGAGCAACGGAGTTCCTGGCCGAGACCATCATCAAGGAACGCCCGGATCTTACGCTCAAGCCCGGCAGCGCACAGACAGTCTACTTCGCACACTGCCCTGAGCGGGTCTTGCCCGGCCGGATCATGATCGAGCTGCGGACGAACGATCGCATCGTCGGCACTCTCAACGGCAATGCCGGCGAACGTGCCCGCGACCTCTACGAACTGTTCTGTGAGGGCGAGTTCCTCATGACCGATGCGCGCACCGCAGAGATGGCAAAGCTGACCGAGAATGCCTACCGCGACGTGAACATCGCCTTCGCCAACGAACTGTCGGTGATCTCCGACGGTCTCGACATCAACGTCTGGGAGCTCATCAAGCTCGCGAACCACCACCCCCGAGTCAATATCCTGCAGCCCGGCCCCGGCGTCGGCGGCCACTGCATCGCCGTTGACCCGTGGTTCATCGTCTCGACTGCACCCGAGCAGTCGTCACTGATCCGGACCGCACGTGAGGTCAACGACTCGAAGCCCAGGTACGTGCTCGACAAGCTCCTCCCCCAGGCACGTCGAATCCAGGATGTGCAGATTGCGGCACTCGGCCTGGCGTTCAAGCCGAACATCGATGACCTGCGCGAGAGCCCCGCACGGCAGATCGTCGGCAAGCTTGCCGACGAACTTCCCAACGCGAACATCATGGCGGTCGAGCCGAACATCGACAATCTGCCTTCTGAACTCGAGGAGCGCGACAACGTCGCTCTCACCGAGGTGAACGAAGCCATCCGCGCCGCCGATATCGTGCTGCTGCTCGTCGACCACAATGAGTTCACCCGCATCGACCGGACTCTGCTCACACAGAAGATCGTTCACGATACGCGTGGGGTGTGGGGCTAAAGACAACTTTCTGCCACTTCTTGCTCGGCCCGCCTCGGAGACCTCTCCGGGAGCGGGCCGAATCCGTTCCATTTCCATTCACGTCGGATGAAACACGGAAAAGACAACCGGCTGGAGCGGGCATACCGGCAGAATCTCATTGTGGTCAACACCTTGACGGAGAAAACATAGGATGTCTACACTGCAAATGAGAAAAGCAGATGAGGTTTCATCGAGAAGATCGCCATTTCTCGATCAACACATCCGATCTATAGTTTTCTGCTGTGCCCGAGAAAGGGAATCATGTCTCAGATATCCGAGGTCGAGGTCATCGACCTGCGCTTCCCCACTTCGCTGAGCCTCGACGGCTCCGACGCAATGAACCCCGACCCTGATTACTCAGCGGCCTACCTCATCGTGACTACGGACGCAGCGCCAGCAGATTCCGGACACGGGTTCGTGTTCACCATCGGACGCGGCAACGACATCCAGACCGAAGCGATCCGGGTCATCGCCGAAACCCTCATCGGACGCAATGTCGAAGCGATCATCGACGACATGGGCGGCTTCTGGAAGGAACTCGTCCATGACTCGCAGATGCGGTGGCTCGGCCCGGAGAAGGGCGTCAGCCACATGGCGATCGGCGCCGTCGTCAACGCCATGTGGGATCTCAAGGCCAAACGCGCAGGCATGCCGCTGTGGGAGCTGCTGGGCTCGATGAACCCGCAGGAGCTCCTGGACCTCGTCGATCTGCGCTACCTCAGCGACTTCATGACCGCCGACGATGCCTTGTCGATCCTGCAGAAGGCCGAATCCGGCAAGGCTGCACGCATGCAGGAGCTGCGCGACCGGGGCTATATGGCCTACACCACCTCTCCCGGCTGGCTCGGCTACTCCGACGAGAAGCTCGCTCGGCTCTGCCGGGAAGCACTCGACGAAGGCTTCGAACAGATCAAGCTCAAGGTCGGGGCCAATCGCAACGATGACATCCGACGTCTGCGCATCGCCCGGGACATCTGCGGTGAGGGCTTCCCCATCGCCATCGACGCGAACCAGCACTGGGATTCCGCCGAGGCCGTCGACTGGATCGGTGATCTGGCCGAGTTCGATCTGCGCTGGGTCGAGGAACCGACCTCGCCCGATGACGTCCTCGCTCACTCCTACATTCAGAAGCACATCTCACCGACCCCGGTGGCCACCGGTGAGCACTGTCAGAACCGCATCCTGTTCAAGCAGTTCCTGCAGGCCGACGCCCTGCGCGTGATGCAGATCGACGCAACCCGCGTTGCCGGAGTCAACGAAAACATCGCCAATCTTCTCCTCGCCGCCCATGCCGGAGTCCCCGTCTGCCCGCACGCCGGCGGAGTTGGCCTCTGCGAACTCGTCCAGCACATGTCGATGTTCGACTTCGTCGCCGTTTCGGGTTCGATGGACGATCGCTGCATCGAGTTCGTCGACCACCTGCACGAACACTTCGTCACACCGGTCGATGTCCACTCCGGACGCTACTGGGCCCCCTCGGCACCGGGCGCCGGAGCCGAGATCAAACCCGAGACTCTCCACGCCTTCGCCTTCCCGGAAGGACCGAAATGGACGGAGCTGCCCGATACCGCAGATGCGAAGGCACCCGCCGAGGCTTCTGCCTGAGCACACTCTCACCCCACCAGGTCTCCACCACACAATCCACACACCACCGCATGACAGGAACGACGACGTGACTGAATCATCTGACACCGCTGTTGACATGGCTCGCGACCATTCGAAGGAACCGATTCCAGGCAAGGTTATCCTCATCGCAGTCCTTGCCGGGTTCTCCGGACTGCTCTACGGCTACGACTCGGGCGCGATCTCCGGGGCCCTGCCTCTCCTCATCGATCAGATGGGGCTCAACGTCGGAGAACAGGGGCTCATCACCTCGTTGCTCCTGTGGGGTGCCCTGCCGTCGATCATCGGTGCCACGCTTGCCGCGAGACGATTCGATCGTCGCCACCTCCTTATCGTGGCAGCCGTCATCTTCCTCATCGGCTCAATCGCCTGTGCCATCGCCCCCAATCCGGTGGTGCTCGGCGCTGCCCGATTCTTCCTCGGACTGGGCGTAGGCATCGCCAACATGTTCGGGCTGATCTACCTCTCCGAGCTCTCCCCCACCCGAATCCGCGGTCTCCTCACCGGTCTCTACCAGTTGGCCGTGAACTTCGGAATCCTCGCCGCCTACATCGTCGGCGACGCTTTCCAGGCTTCGGGTCGGTGGGAATGGATCCTCGGCATCGGAGCACTGCCCGCTGTCATCTTCCTCATCGGCATGGTGCTCGCCCCCGCCAGTCCCCGGTGGCTGATCACCCGCGGCCGTGACGACGATGCCAGGCAGGTGTTGAATTCCCTTCGCGGCACCGAAGAAATCGCCCGCTTGGAATTCAATGACATCAAGGCCAGCCTCGCTCAGCAAGAAGGCGGCATCGGCATGGTCCTGCGGTCGGCGCGCCGACCGATGATCGTCCTCCTCATCCTCACCTTCTTCCAGGTCTTCACAGGAATCAATGCTGTCGTCTACTACGCGCCGATCATCTTCGCGGAGTCCGGCATGGGCGCCAACGCGGGAGCCTATGCGAACTATGGCGTCGGCATCGCCCTCGTCGCCTCTACCGCCATCGCCCTGCCCATCATCGACAAGCTCGGACGCGTGAAACTGCTCGCGATCTCGATGATCGGTCAGACCATCGCAATGATCGGACTCTGGCTGCTGCCTGATGCAGGATGGATCAGCATCTTCGCCGTCTTCATCTACACTTTCGCCTTCGGCATCGGCATGGGACCGGTCTTCTGGCTCCTCGTCCCTGAGGTCCTTCCCCTATCGATCCGCGCCATCGGCACCGGAATCATCACTTTCGCCCAGTACCTATTCAATGCGATCTTCTCCTGGGCCTTCCCCGTCGCCCTCGACGCCATAGGATCGATCGTGTTCTTCATCTTCGCGTTGCTGTCCGCGAGCGCACTGTGGTTCGTCCTCGCGCGGGTACCCGAAACGTCCAACAGATCTCTCGAGGAGATCGAGGCATTCTGGCGGACCGAACGAGCCGCCAAGCACCCCCAGTCCTCGACCCAGAACTGAGCGGAGAACCCATGCTCACCACACCGATTACTCACCCGGAACTGCTGGCGGCGCTCGCGCGGTGCGGCCACGGATCGAAGATCCTGCTCGCCGACGGCAACTATCCACACGTCACCGGTGCGCCCGCCACCGCCGAACGCATCGGACTGAATGTCGCGCCCGGACTGCTCACGGTTGATCAGGTACTCCTCCCGATGAGCCGGACGATGACCGTCGAATCCTGCGAGTTCATGCTCACAGCGGACTCGTCGAAGGCACCCGCAGTCACCGGCTACGAAGAGATCCTGCCCGGGGTCTCCTTCATCGGCCACGAGCGGTTCGCCTTCTACGATGCCGCGCGCGAACCCGATGTCGCCGTCGTCATCGCCACCGGTGATGAACGCCAGTATGCCAACCTCCTGCTCACTGTCGGGGTCGTCACAGCATGATTACGCCCGCGCCGCCCGTCGTCGACACACATCTGCACCTGTGGGACAGGAGCAGGCTCGACTACCCGTGGATGACCGAGATTCCTCAGCTTCCGCAGACGAGTCTGCCCGAGGACATTCCGTCGTCGACCTCTGGAGCTGTCGTCATCGAGGCCGGCGCCGCGAAGGATCAGACCACTGCAGAAGTGGAATGGCTTGCCGAGATGTCCGATAGATTCCCCACGATCTGGGGACTCGTAGCGGCCGTCGACCTCACCGACTCCCACCTCAGCGAGATGCTTGCGAAACTGGGCGAGAATCCACTCGTGGTCGGAGTGCGAGACAATCTCGAGGGCCGTCCCCTCGGCGATCTCGAACTCGCTTCGTCGCTGGCGGCTCCGCTGCTGAGAGACGGAATCATCACTGTCCTCGATGCGGGCCTGACGTTCGACATCTGCGTCCGCGGCGGCCAGCTGCCGGAGCTCACCGGTTTCCTGGACGCGATCGCCAGTGCCCGCGGTTCGGCTGCGGGAATCGTCATCGACCACCTCGGCAAACCCATGCCCGACGGTCCGATCTCCGATCGCAAGGTCTGGGCCCAATCAATGCGGGACCTGGCCAGCCTGCCCGGACTGCACGTGAAATTCTCCGGGTTGCCCGGGCAGATCACCGGCCCTGTCGATGTCGCACGTGCACATGAACTCGTCCGCGACTTCATCGAGATGATCGAGGTGTTCGGGGCACAGCGGACGATGCTCGGCACCGACCATCCGGTCTCCACCCTCGCCCACGGTCTCACGGCCCCCGAGTGGATGAACGCAGTCAACTCAGAGTTCCGCAAGCGACTCACCGCCGACGAGGCAGCCGCGGTCACCGGCGGAACCGCCATCGAATTCTATGGATTGGGGAATCGATCATGACCATCAAGAACCCTGTCGTCCGCCGACTGCACGACCAGCGCAAACTCGGCTTCGGCGGTGCACCGATCGGGAACCTCTACCGGAGCATCGACGATGAAACAGCCGTCGGAACTGTCACTGAGGCCTGGGACCAGGGAATCCGCTACTTCGACACCGCTCCCCACTACGGTCTCGGACTGAGTGAGCGCCGCATCGGCGAGGTTCTGTCCGATCGCCCACGAGACGAGTTCCTGCTTTCAACGAAAGTCGGACGTCTGATCCGTCCGGCTGACCAACCGCGCCAACTCGATGACGAGGGCTTCGCGGTGCCCGGAGACCGTGTGCGCGTGCGCGACTACTCCGGTGACGGCATTCGCCGCTCAATTGAGGAGTCCCTCGAGCGGCTGGGCCTGGCGAAGATCGACATCGTCTTCATCCATGACCCCGACGACTTTTGGACCGAGGCAATCGACGGGGCAGTGCCCATGCTCAACCAGCTCCGCGACGAAGGCATCATCGGAGCTTGGGGCGCGGGTATGAACCAGGCCGAGATGCTCGCTCGCTTCGTCCGTGAGACCGATATCGACCTCGTCATGCAGGCCGGTCGCTACACCCTGCTCGAACAAGGCGGACGTGAAGAGCTCATCCCCGAGTGCGAGCGCCGCGGCGTGGGAATCGTCAACGTCGGGGTCTTCAACTCGGGCATCCTCGCCAACGAAGACCCCCTCGCACAGGCGAAGTACAACTACGAGGATGCCCCGGCCCCGATCGTCGAGAAGGCGCAGAATCTCGCGGAACTCGCGGCCTCACACGGCACGACCCTACCCGCCGCCGCACTGGCGTTCAGCTACCGGGACCCGGCCGTCACGAACGTAACTGTGGGCATGCGCACCGCCGCTCAGGTCCGACGCAACACGGACCTCTTCCGCCAGCCTGTACCCGATGCCTTCTGGACCGACGCGGTCGCGGCCGGACTGCTCGCCGTCGACCCGAAGTCATTCGGCGAATGAGTGCGTAGGTCTGTACCGGACAGGTTTGGCGCTTGTCAGCTCACCCCACAGCAAGAGACCGAGTCTTCGGTCCCGTCAAAACACCCGCAGAAGGAGATACCCATGGAGTTCATGAGAATCGGCGCACGCGATCAGGAGACGCCCGTCGTTCGTGTCGGAGATGATCACTTCGACATCAGCAGCGTTGTCAGTGATATCGACCCGGCGTTCTGGGCCGACGGGCCGGCACGCGTGACGCAGGCCCTAGACACGGGGAGCCTGCCGAAGGTCAACGTCGAGGGCCAGCGCATCGGCGCCCCGATCACCCGCCCGTCCGCAGTGATCTGCATCGGACAGAACTATGCCGAGCATGCGGCCGAGTCCGGTGACCCAGCCCCCGAACAGCCCATCATCTTCTTCAAGACACCGAATACGATCACCGGTCCGTACGATGCGATCGGCATCCCGCCGCGGGCACAGAAGTTCGACTGGGAGGTCGAGCTGGGCATCGTCATCGGCAAGCAGGCCGCCTACCTCGAAAGCCGAGAGGAAGCCCTGGACGTGATCGGCGGATACCTCGCCGCGAACGACCTGTCCGAGCGCGACTACCAGTCGGTCCACTCAGGCGGACAGTGGTCGAAGGGCAAGTGCGTGAAGGACTCTATGCCGCTGGGGCCGGTCCTCGTGACCGCGGACGCAATTGATGCCCACGATCTCTCACTCTCCAGTTGGGTCAACGGCGAACCGCGCCAGGGTTCGTCGACCTCGGACATGATCTTCCCCGTCGAGGACATCGTCTTCCGCCTCTCCCAGTACATGCAGCTCGAACCCGGCGACATCATCTCCACGGGAACCCCAAAAGGTGTGGCCCTGTCCGGCAAATTCCCCTATCTGGTTCCCGGCGATGTGTCCGAGGTCGAGATCGAGGGACTCGGCCGGCAGCGCCAGGAGTTCTTCCAGGTCGAGGTTCCCGCCGGAGTCGGCGCCGACCTGCTCCTGGGCTGAGCAGACAGGATCGGCAAGATGGGCCGACTTCTTCAGTCTGCTGGGCCAACGTTCCTCGATTTACACGGATCACAACTATTGAGAAAGCCGAAATGAAATGAGCACATCAGAAGAATTCGCCGGACTGACCGCGATCGTCACGGGAGGAGCCTCAGGCATCGGCCGATCCGTCGCTGAGCTGCTGCTGGAATCCGGTGCGAACGTCGCCGTCTTCGACCTCAACCCCGACGGAGCCCCGCACGGTGCTCTCGGACTGCAGTGCGATGTCTCCGACCGTGCCTCGGTCGAAGCCGCCGTCGAGTCTGCTGCCGCGGAATACGGCGGAATCGACATCGTCATCAACAACGCAGGCATCGGAGCCCAGGGCCAGGTCGATGCGAACGACGATGCCGAGTGGAACAAGGTCCTCAACGTCAACGTCGTCTCCGTCGCCCGCGTGACCGCCGCGGCGCTGCCTTATCTGCGCAAGTCCGAGCACGCGGCTGTCGTGAACACCTCGTCGATCGCCGCGACTGCTGGTCTGCCCGAGCGAGTACTCTATTCCGCGACCAAGGGAGCCATCTACTCGATGACCCTGGCCATGGCGGCCGACCACGTCCGCGAAGGCATCCGCATCAACGCTGTGTGCCCGGGTACCGCGAACACCCCCTGGGTGATGAGTGGCCTGATGTCGAAGGCAGAGAAACCCGAGGAGGAGCTGCGTCAGCTCAATGCGCGTCAGCCCCACGGTCGACTCGTCGAGCCGGTCGAGGTGGCCCGTTCCATTGCGTTCTTGGCCAGCCCCCTGCAGGGCTCGACGACTGGCTCCACTCTGGCCGTCGACGGAGGTATGCAGGGGTTGCGATTGCGCGCCGAATGAATCTCATTTCACACGCCGAGGCGGCTGTGGGCGGGAGCAACGACTCTCCGCGCACAGCCGCCTCGGCGTTTGTGATTCGTCAAATGTCAGATCAACCGATTCAGGTGATCAATCGCCTGACGCTGGTGGGGTTTGGGCGATATCGGCGTCGGCGCCGATGGCATCCTCATCGTCGACGTCGACATGATCTACCCAGCGCTGTACTCCGGTGACATGCAGAACCATGATCGATTGAGCCAGACGCGCGTCACCGGCGGCGAGCGCATCGATGATCGCGCGATGCTCGCTCAACGTCTTCTCCACGGCCCCGTCTTCGCTCATCCCCCGCCACGTCCTTGCCCGCGTCGTCTTCACGGAGACGGCTTCGAGCATTGCTGCCAAGTAGTCATTGCCCGCATAACGGGCGATCGTGGAATGGAACTCGAAATCCTGTGCAACCAACGACTCAATCGAAGTCGGGTCGGTGTCAGCGATTGTGGCCCGAAGCTCATCGAGGCCAGTCTCGTCGATGCGTGAGGCAGCACGATAGGCGGTTTCTGCTTCGAAGATGCGCCGGACCTCAAGAATCTCACGCAAGGACCCCGACGCGTGGACGTCGACAAGAAACGACACTGCCTCGACCATGTCCTCGGCGGCGAGGGACGTGACATACGTGCCGGACCCGCGCCTGACATCGAGGACGTTGATGAAGTCGAGAGCCTTCACCGCCTCTCGCAGTGAATTGCGCGAGAGACCGAGCCGTTCGGATAGTTCGGCCTCCGGGGGGAGGCGGTCCCCTGGCCCGAGCTCACCGCTGACGATGAGTTCTTTGATCTTCTCGAGTGCGTCGTCCGTCAGTGCCATGACCTCAACCTAGTACACTCTCCACCTGGTCTCGCCATTTGCGCCGGGCTTCTTCATACCAATACGCACGAACATGGGGCACAGGCGACGACAGGCATCGTCTGCTCCCGCGTAAAGTGGACTCAGCACGTCACTTATAGGACGAACCGAGTCGTTCCTCCTGATGAGACTCATACGCCAATGCCCACCGCTGTGCTGAGGAGAAGAATTGACCGCTGAACCGATCTGGCTTCCCAACCCCGACCAGACCCCGCGACCGCAGATCGCCGACTTCACCGACTACGCCAACCAGCGCACTGGCAAATCCATGGCAGGGTATGACGATCTGTGGAAGTGGTCGGTGAGCGACCTCGACGGGTTCTGGGGTGCGGTCTGGGACTTCTTCGACGTCATCGCCGATGAGCCCTACACCGAAGTCCTCTCCGATCGGTCCATGCCCGGTGCCGACTGGTTCCCCGGCACTCGGTTGAATTACGCCGAACACGCCCTGCGAGCCGGACTCGACGACAAACTCGCCAACGAACCGGCCATCATCACGATCAAAGAATCCGGCACTCGTACCGAGACCACCTGGCGCGAACTGCGCCGCCAGGTCGGATCCGTCGCCGCCTGGCTGCGCATCCAAGGAGTCGGCGAAGGCGACCGTGTCGTCGGCTACCTGCCGAACACCCACCACACGCTCATCGCTTTCCTCGCGTCTGCCTCAATCGGTGCGATCTGGTCTGCCTGTGCTCAGGACTACGCCGCCGAAGGTGCCGCGACTAAACTCGGCCAGCTCGAACCGAAGGTGCTCTTCGCCGCCGACGGCTACCTGTGGAACGGTCAAGCTTTCGACCGCCGCGACCAGGTCGCGGATTTGGCCAACCGGATGCCGAGCCTGCGGGCCGTGGTCGGGGTGGGCAACCTCGGCGAGGAATTCATCGTTGAACACGGTCAGATCACGAACCTCACCGCCTGGGACGATATCGCCTCCGCGGATGTTGAACCCGAGTTCACGCGCGTTGATTTCGATACCCCGCTGTGGGTGCTGTATTCCTCGGGTACGACGGGGATTCCCAAGGGGATCGTGCACAGCCACGGAGGGGTCGTCATCGATCACCTGCGCCTGCTGGGTCTCCACCTCGACATCCGGCCGGGTGACCGATTCTTCTGGTATACGAATACGAACTGGATGATGTGGAACCTCGTCGCCTCGGCGTTGGTGGGCGGTGCGACCACGGTGTGCTTCGACGGCAGTCCCCTCTACCCGGGGCCGGGCCGGCTATGGGAGATCGCCGCGGACACGAAGGCCAATGTGCTCGGGGTGAGTCCCGGAATCTTCCTGGCCGGGATGAAGGCCGGGATCGAACCCGGCAGGGAGTTCGACCTCTCCGCGCTGCGGACGATCGGTGCCACCGGAGCCCCGGTGCCCGCCCACTGCTTCCCATGGGTGCGCGATGCCGTCGGCGAGCGCGTGCAGCTGGCTTCGACGAGCGGCGGCACGGACGTCGTCAGCGGCTTCGCCGGATCCGCCCCGAACGTGCCGATCTGGGCCGGGGAACTCTCACGGCCGGTCCTCGGTGTGGCGTTGGAGTCCTGGGACGATGCTGGTCATCCTTTGGTGGGCGAGGTCGGCGAGATGGTCATCACCGCCCCGATGCCGTCGATGCCGGTGAAGTTCTGGAACGACCCGGACGGTGAGCGCTACCGCGACACGTACTTCTCGATGTTCCCCGAAGTCTGGCGCCATGGCGACTGGATCACCATCACCGACCACGGCAGCGTCACCATCTCAGGCCGCTCGGACGCCACACTCAACAGGCAGGGCGTGCGCCTGGGCAGCGCCGACATCTACGACGTCGTCGACGGCATCCCAGAGGTGGCCGAATCCCTGGTCATCGGCGCCGAGCAGCCGGACGGCGGGTATTGGATGCCGTTATTCGTTGTGTTGGCATCTGGGGTTTCGTTGGATTCCGGGTTGCGGGACCGGATTGCTGGGGAGCTGCGGTCGAAGGCGTCGCCGCGACATGTGCCCGATGACATCATCGCGGTTCCGGCCATTCCGCATACTCGGACGGGGAAGAAGCTCGAAGTCCCGGTGAAGCGGCTCATTCAGGGGCATGATCTGGATCGTGTGGCGAATCCGGATGCTGTGGATTCGTTCGAGGCGCTGGAGTACTTTGCGCGGTTTGCTGGTGGTAGCGGGCTCGCGTCGGGCAAGGTGATGACAGTCGAGTGACACGACTTAAGGCCAACCAGAACTAGCCCGATATAATTCGAATATGGCTCAGACATCTCGGCGGGACCGCGTACCCCCCGCTCAGGAGAAGGTTGTCATTGCTCGAAGCGGCAACAAATGCGCCTATCCTGGCTGCGGAACAGATCTGACTGTGGATCCTAGGGCCGACGGCGACCGTCCCAAGGCGACCGGTCGAGTTGCGCACATTGCCGCGGCGAGTCCTGATGGGCCCCGCTATGACGAAACAATGACGCCGGAAGAACGAGGCTCAGCAGACAATTTGATCTACTTGTGTAGCCCGCATCACGATGCCGTGGATTCACAGCTAAATCTCCACACGTGCGAGTTCTTGCAGGACGCCAAACGTAAACATGAGATTGCTGTGGAGCGTGCTGTGAGGAACGCTCTTGGCAAAGTGACATTCGAGGAGCTCGAAGTAGTGTGCACTGTGCTCGCCAGCACGCCGGCGACATCTCCGAATCTCGACGTAGAACTCGCATTGCCAGTACAGGAGAAAATTGAGCTAAATGAGCTGGGCGAAAAATCCGTTCAGCGGATCACCGCTGGTTTGTCCCAGGCGACACGCGTCGAAGCCTTCATCAGCTTTCAAACCACAATCGCGCCCTCTTTTGGTCATAGCTTAGTTGCGCAGTTCAAGAGTGAATACTACGCCGCGCGCGCGCAGAACCTCGAGCCAGATGATGTATTCGACTACCTTGTCGAGACTGCGATCGAGAACGCTGGCCCGCGTGACAATCCTCGAGTTCGTGCGGCCGCGCTCGCGGTGGTCGCCTATCTCTTCGAGATTTGCGAGGTATTTGAGCATGAGTGAGATCTTCCCAGACAAGTTTACGCCGCTTGAGCGCACCATCGTCGGTGAAGCCGCTGCATTGCTAGCGCTTTTGGGCGACCGAGCATTGAGCGTAGGGCAACTGTACGGGGAACACAGACGTTCGGCTAACGCGTCAACGTACGATAGTTTCGTTACAGCTCTGACTTTTCTCTACGGAGCGGGAGTTCTCAACTACGATGACCAGATGGTGAGGGTTTCGCCGTGCTGATTAGCCTTACCGCGAACCGTAACGAGTTTAAAGCTATCAACTTCCAGCCAGGATTCAATGCGGTCATCGCCGACCGAGCACACGATTCCACCGACCAGGACAGTCGCAACGCTCGTGGCAAGTCGACAATGCTCATGCTGTTGAACTACGTTTTGGCCGGTAATCTCGATAAGAGCTTGCAACCGCTTGCCGAAGACGGATGGAAAGTCACCCTGACGCTGGAAATGTTCGGCGGCAAAGTTGCAGCGACACGTTCTCTAGCGAGTGGCCGGTGGCTCTCGATATCGGCCGATGATCCTGCGCATGAGGTCATCAATCCATGGCTCTCAGAAGGGCAGATCTCCGTAGACAGCTGGAAAGCGCTTCTAGGACTCTCGCTTTTTCAGTTGGAGCCGGAAGAGCGCCAGGTAACCGGCGGAATATCGGTGCGCACACTTTTGTCTTATGTGATAAGGACTCATACCCCAAAAGACCCTTTAAAGGTAGTCGCGCAACAGAGCGCGATAAACAGCCGTGAGCATGTTGCATTTCTGCTCGGGTTGGATTGGGAAGTGATCCGCGATTTAGCCGCCGTCAAAAAAGGTTTGGAACAACTAAAAACTATCACCGCCGCGTCTAAAGAGGGACTGGTCGCGACGCTCCGTCCCGAAGACGAACTCGTTATGGAACGCGCCGCTCTGAAAAATGAGGCCGACGAGTGGAGGAAACGCATCTCGGGGTTCCGCATCCTCGAGGACCCGAACTCGCTGGTCGCGCGTGCTGATGAACTAACGGCTCAGATCAGCGGCCTACGGGACGAGGCGGTCGTTGACAAGCGCATGCGCGCGTTGTATCTCTCATCCCTTGAAATCGAAGAGACCGACGCATTGCCGGTCGAGGACCTACTCGGCGCAGCCGGTGCAATCCTTGCCGACGGTTTCAGACGCCGATCTGACCAGGTCCGCAGTTTCCACGACACGCTCTTGGCAAATCGCCGCTCATTTCTGCGCGGCGAAATTGAAGTTCTCGATGAACGCATCGCGGCACGTGCTTCGGAACTTTCGCAACTTGACGAGCAACGAGATGGCTTCTTACGAACGCTTGATGCTGGGGGCGCGCTCGATGAACTCAACGAGATGCGCGCCGAGCTCAGCGATATCGAAGCTCGCATGGCCGCACTTGACCTCCAGATCGAGCAAGCCCGTGAGCTTGTGACACGTCGAGAAGAGCTCAAGTTGGAGCAGTCCACGAAACGGAACGAAGCGACCAAATACTTAACTGCGACGCGAGAGAAGCTGGACCGAATAAGCGACCGGTACAGTCAAAAGATGAGAGCACTTTACGGTAAAGATGCGGCTCTGACGGTATCCGTCGATGACGCGGGGTATAAGTTCGCGATACGTGCCGCTGGCTCAGGGAGCACCGGCGTGGACAGGATGACCCTATTCTGCTTTGATCTCACAATGCTCGAAGAAGGCATCACTTCCGCGCATCATCCCGATTTCCTCGTGCACGATTCCTCTGTCTTCGACGGCGTCGATCCTCGTCAACGAGCGGGCGCATTGCAATTCGCGCAATCGATGGTCGAGTCGACAGGCGGACAGTACATCTGCACTATCAACAGTAATGATGTACCGGACGAACTACTCGAGCGAGACTGGTTTAAGGCTGGCATTGTGCGCACAATATTGGACACAGAAGTTGGCGGACTTGTCGGCCGAGAGTTCTAACGATTGGGTCTAGCTCGCGAAAAACGCCCTTTGTTTCACCCTGCAGACTATTCCGAATAGGCTTCGCCGTTCGGCAGTTACCTTGCCCTCTCTAATGGAAGAGGAAATAGACCGGGGTGCAGAAGCCACCCGGCCAGCCCGACCCCGTACTCCGCTGTTCGTGGATGTACGGGGGTCGGGCCGACTCGGCGAGGGTTTCGCTATCTCACAACAAACGATTCGACGGAATCACTCCCCGTCGATGTGTTCGGCTGCGGTCTCCTTGGTGTTCTCGACGTTGGTGACGACTTCGTCCGACTTGAGCCGGGTCTTGATGCCGACGTAGAAGACGATGGCGGTGAAGATGGTGCAGACCAGTTCGCCCCAGCCGAACGTAAGCACGTTCAGGGCACCTTCGCCGTAGTTGCTCAGCAGGCTGAGCACGGCCAGTCCCCCGAGCCACAGGATCATCCACCAACCGGACTTGAACTGCAGAGGCGGGATCTTGCTGCGGTCGCTGAACGCATAGTGCAGGCCGAGGACAACGTAGCCGAGCGCCATCGCCAGGAACAGCTTCCAGTTCGTGTCCCACCCGGTCCAGAACACGATGAGGTTCGCAGCGAGGAATCCGAGGAACGGCAGGACGTCCCCGCCTGGCAGACGGAACGGACGTTCCTGATCGGGCAGCTGACGACGCAGAGCCGCGACCGTGATCGGGCCGGAGCCGAAGGAGATGACGGTGCCGGAGGTGATGAACCCGACCATCTTCGCCCACGACGGGAATGGGAAGAACAGGAAGCACGCAACGATGAACGTGATGAGCAGACCGAACCACGGGATGCCCTTCTTGTTCAGCTTCGTCATAGCGCTCGGAGCATTGCCCACTCGTGCCTGCGAGTACGACAGCCGCGGGGTGAGCGCGGTGAAGATCAGGCCGGTGTCGGCCGGGGACACAACAGCGTCGATGTAGAGGATGATCGCCAGCCACATCGCGCCGAGCATGATCGCGATCTCCGCCCACGGTCCCGCCGAATTCGAGAACGACAGTCCGCCCCACCCGTCCTTGAGCAGGTCGGTGGGAATGGCACCGATGAACGCGACCTGCAGAAGGATGTAGATGATGCCGGTGAGCACGATCGAACCGATGACGGCGAAGGGCACGTTCCTCTGCGGGTTCTTCGTCTCGCCGGCGAACTCCACACCCTGACGGAAACCGAGGTAGGAGAAGACGATGCCCGCCGCGGGCAGGGCCGCGAAGATCGGGGCGATACCGTTGGGAGCGAAACCGCCGAACTCGGGCATGTGGAAGTGACCGGGGTTGAACGCCAGCAGCGCCAGCCCGATGAACACGAGGACGATGACGAGCAGCTTCCACCACACGAGGACGTTGTTGAACTGGGCGAAGAACTTCACACCGAACATGTTGATGACACAGAAGACCGCGACCATCGCGATGGACACGAAGATGCCCGGCACGGTGAGGACGAGGACGCCCTCTTTCGACTCCATCAGCCACGGCATATAGCTCGAGGCGTACTGCACGGCCGCGAGCACCTCGATGCCGACGGTTCCCGCCGCCGACAGCCACGTGATCCACCCGCTGGTGTAGCTGGCGAACGAACCGAACGCATAATGCGGGTAGCGCACGACACCGCCGGCGACAGGGAACATGACACCGAGCTCGGAGTAGTTCAGAGCCACGAAGATGATAAGGACCGCACCCAGGGCCCACGACAGGATCGCGGCCGGGCCGGCCATGCTCGCAGCATCGAAGGCGCCGAAGAGCCAACCGGAGCCGATGATCGACCCGACTCCGGTGAAGAGCAGACCGGTCTTGCCGATATCGCGCTTGAGCCCTTTGTCGTGGACGACGGTCACGCTCGTGGGCGAGCCCGATGACAGGAAACTGTGTGAGGGCACCTTTGCCTCCCAGGATTGACGGCTATATTTCCGCGGCTAGTTTTCTCCTGTCATTCAGTGATGTCAATTACATAGCCAGGTTATTTGGCAAGGTCACAGACGCAGACGACCCCAAACACGGCTTTTCCGTGTCCGGGGTCGAATGGTGGACCTTTTCGGGTCACTATGTGAGGTTTCAGCACTTGAGGTGGGCGCCGACGTGATGGGGGGGGCCAGCTCAAATAGAAGATGTGAGTCTGCCAGTGCATGGTGCACTGGACCAAAAGAATCGTCAGAGCACAGCAAGGACCTGCGATGAGCTGGCCGTCAAAACCTCGACGGCACAGAAGACGTCGAGATTGTGACGGCCAGCGATTTGTTCAGACTCGCACAGGTGTGAGCTATTCGAGGACGGTGTCGCTCTGCCACGGAGTTCCTGGACCATCTAACGGGAGCGAACGCCCAGCCACCACAGACACGCACTCAGCGGTCGCGAAACATGATCGCTAGGACCGTAACCAGCTCAGCTGCCAATATTAGAATCAGAACCCGCCGATTAGATATGCAAGTCAAGCGTCCGCACGACGTTTAAGCGTCAGGTAGGTGAATACAGCTCCAACCAGCACTACGACTGCCAACGCCAGCATGGATGTCGTGATGCCATCCGAAGGCGTGCTCCTCGAAATATAGCCACTTACAAAAGTTACAACGGCCACGCCGAACGATGCGGGGATGTTAAATGTCATTTGAAGCAGACCCGAAGCTTGTCCAGATTGTTTGGGTTCAATCTCCGACATACCGGCCGTATTACAGGCAGGGATTGCGATCCCCACACCAACACCCATTAGGGCCAAGGGGATGATTAATTCCACGAATGCCATATCTGGCGTGAAAAAGAGTCCGACCCAGATGAGTGCTACCGCCTGCATTACGAGTGACGAAGTAATAGGGGCCCGAGCTCCACTCTTGTCCACCCACATTCCACCTACCGGCTCCGCAAGCATGCAGATGCCCGTAGTAATCACGATGACCCAGCTTGCCTTGACAGGCGAATATCCCAAGACGTTAATAAAATAGAGAGACCCGATAAATACCAAGAACGGAATATAGACGAACCCGACCGCAGCTTGGGCGAAGAATCCAACAGAAAATAACCGACTCTTCCATAGATTGAAGTCCACAAGCGGATTGTCAACCTTCAGCTCAATGAACACGAAGATGCCAAGAAGTATCACACCGACAGCAAGCGTCAACCACGTAGCAGGTGAATTCCAAGTCTCCGAAGCGTTTTGCAGACCATAAGTGACAAATGCAATTCCACCCACGCCGAAGATAAGGCCAGGAACATCGTATCTTCCCTTGGCCAGTACGCTACTGTATCCTCGTGTAGCTGCGATTGTCACGGCAGTAACTGCTACCGCCAGCGGCAGACTAAGCCAGAATGTCCAGCGCCAACCAGCTGCGTCCAGCAACCAAGAAGAAATTAAGGGGCCAACAAACAGTCCGAATCCATGCGCGAATCCCCAGAGTCCAATTGCAAACCCTAGGCGTCGCTTCGGAAACGTGTTTACCACAATAGTCAGGGTAGCTGGAGCGCAAATTCCGACTCCGATACCCTGAATAATCCGACCGCTAATCATAAGAGGCGCGGCAACTGAAATTGCAGATACGATTATTCCGCTAGCCAGTATGACATGTCCGATGACGATTATTTTGACTTCACCGACGAGTTCGCCCATTCGACCACCAGCGACTAGCGAAGCCCCAAAGGCTAGGCTATAAGCGGACGTTAACCAGGCTGAGGCAGTGGGCGTAAGCGTCAAGTCTTCTGTCATGCTCGGAAGCGCCGGCGCTACAACGGTACTGTACATCTGCGCGATTAGTGCCGCTAGGCCCATTGCCGCGAGAACTACCCACGCTGACTTCCTGGTTCTATTAATCTCAGTTCGCCTCGTTAACTGCACGATATCCGACACAGGCTGCTTTGCCATTTCAGATTTCCCTTCATGGCCACATTCACTCATCATTTGGGAAAATGAACGTGGGTGGTGGTTGATTGATCTTTACAGCGAATTGCTGGTGATTTTTGAGACGGCGCATATTTCACGCTGTTTGCCTGCCGCCAAGGCCCAAAGTAGCCAATGGGAAGCTTAAGGTAAGTCACGCCTCTTCGAGGCGTTCTTTAGCTGTTGGATGTAGGCCTATTCGCAAAGGCAACGCAGCCCGCATTAAACTGCCTATCAGGGGCTAGTCCGACTCTTCGCCAGTTTGCTACTTCGTGGCTTACGGCATTGTTGCGGGTTTGATTTAATCCTGCACCGTTCATCATTGAATGTGGCTCCCTTCAATATCAGGAGTGTTGTCCGTCGCCATTAACGGGATCGTCAACTCTCTTCTTGAGATTACCATTCATACTATGATAGGACAAGTGCGCGAGTGGATTGTCTAGCTGTTTTTCTCGTCTAGAGTTTGCGCCCTCCCGGCGACAGACCTGTCGGGCTTTGTGGAGAAATGGTCGCCGGCCGACATGGCATCTGGCCCGGGTGAGCAGCCCTGGGGAAGGGGGCATCCGGGTGAACGTCCGAGTGAGGATAGAGCCTCGCTGAGCGAATGGCTCACACAGCGAGGCTCTATTTGTTAGTTCGGACCTTGTATTATTGGCTTCCTGCTTCGCAGGGCTGAAGCTTGCCATCAACCCGGCGCGTCAGGTTCCAAGGATTTTCTTCCTTTAGCGCATCAGGTAAAAGCGCCGCTGGCAGGTTCTGGTAGGCAACCGGTCGCAGGAAGCGTTCGATAGCCATGCTGCCAACCGATGTCGTGCGCGGATCAGAGGTCGCCGGAAATGGCCCACCGTGAACCATCGCATGACCAACTTCTACGCCCGTGGGCCAATCGTTCACCAAAATGCGTCCCGCGAGGCTTTCTACCGCGGGCAATATGTCAGCTGCCGCCCTGAGATCTTCGGAGTCCTCAACATCCATCTGGAGTGTAGTTGTTAGCTGCCCCTCAAGATGAGCAATTGACTCTACGAGCTCGTCGAAATTGCCATATCGAATAACAACCGACGCAGCACCAAATACTTCTATTTGCATTTCTGGGTTCGCCACGAAAGAAGCCAAGTCAGCCTCAAATATGACGGGCGCTGGTGCATTTTCTGTCTGGCCACCTTCGCCCCGCCCGAGCAGGTTCATGCCACCCTGACCGCTTAGCTGCGTAGTCCCTTCAAGCCAGGCATCCGCGATTCCGGGTGTCAGCATTGTCTTGCCGTCCACCTCTTGGACCGCACGAATAACTGCCTCAACAAATCGGTTACCGTCATCGGTGGCTGGAACAAAAACGTGTCCCGGCTGAGTGCACAGTTGGCCAGATGATCCCGTCACCGAAGCAATGTACTCCTCGGCGAGCGCGTCAACATTCTGTTTCAGAGCACCCGGAAGCACAAATACCGGGTTAGTTGAACTCATCTCAGCGTATACCGGTATCGGCACCGGGCGGCTCTGAGCCGTCTCGACCAGTGCGAGTCCGCCCTGGCGCGAACCGGTGAAGCCAACAGCCTTAATCGCTTCATCCGCCACGAGCGCCTGACCAACGATGCGGCCGGGCCCGAAAACAAGTGAGAACACACCCGGGTGTAGGCCATGATCAGCAACTGCGTCGGTAATAGCTTTGCCAACTAGCTCACTTACGCCAGGGTGGGCGTTATGTGCTTTGAAAACGACTGGGCAACCAGCGGCCAGCGCTGAGGCCGTGTCGCCGCCAGCGGTTGAAAACGCAAGAGGAAAGTTCGAAGCGCCAAACACCGCAACGGGGCCAAGGGGAACCTTCCGCTGTCGAATGTCCACTCGGGACGGATTTCGATCTGGAATTGCCGGATCTATGCGTGCGCCGATGAAATCGCCCTGACGCACCACGTTTGCAAACATGCGCAATTGGTTGACAGTGCGCCCGCGTTCACCCTCAGCACGGGCACGTGGCAGCCCACTTTCAAGCACGTAGCGCTCCGTGAGCGGTTCAGCCAGTGCGTCAAGATAGTCCGCGACAGTTTCAAGAAACGCGGCACGTGTACCCAAGTCAGTTACCGAGTAGGACGCGAATGCTGCTTTCGCTTCCCGGGTTGCCTCCCTGAGCTGTTCCCGGTCGACGAGGGTGTAGCTGGGTTCCAGGCTCTCGTTGGTTGCAGGATTCACAGCGTGGCTCGCCCCATGGTTGCCTATGACTGGCTTCCCCGCGATGATCGATGCGCCAACCAATGTGTTCTTTTCACCGGCTTGAATTCGAGTCGTATCTGACATTTTGTCTCCCCTTCTTACGAGAGTGTCGGATGGCTAGTGGCGGATCGTCATCTTGTTAGCAAACTCATCAATGCCCAGCGGACCGAGTTCGCGGCCGATGCCCGAGCTCTTTACTCCACCAAACGGCATATCAGCCTGTGATCCTCCAGCTTGGTTGACATAGGTCATTCCCGCGTCAATCTGGGCACCAACCTCTCGCGCCCGCTCACGGTCCGTACTGAATACGCTAGATCCCAGCCCATACTTAGTGTCATTGGCGAGTTTGATCGCTTCATCAACATCTTTAACGCGGAAGAACAGTGAAACCGGACCGAAGATCTCATCACGGTAAGCAGCGCTGTCCTTGTTGACATCCGTCAAAACGGCTGGTGTCATAAAGGCGGTCTCATCATCGACGAGGTCTCCGCCAGTATGGAGTGTTGCACCGTCTGCAACGGCCTGTTTGATCTGTTCGGCGACCTCCTCAGCAGCATCGCGCGATGACAGGGGCGCCAGCGTAGTTTCAGAGTCAGCTGGATCTCCGAGCTTGAAATTCTTTGTTGCTTCAATTGCCGCTGCAACGAGGTCGTCGTACAGGTCGTCAAGCACGATGATGCGCTTGGGGGCGTTGCACGCTTGACCCGCGTTACTGTAGCGAGCTTCAACCACATCTTGAGCAGTCTGCTGAATGTCGTCGGAGTCCAAGACAATCAGTGGATCTGAACCGCCGAGCTCAAGGACGACCTTTTTCAGGTGCTTGCCCGCGAGTGTTGCAACGGAGCGCCCCGCAGCCTCACTGCCTGTCAAAGAAACACCTTGCACCGCCGGGTGTGCGATTACCTGTTCGACCTTCGAACTTGAAACAAACAGGTTGCGGTATGCGCCATCAGGCATGCCGGCATCGTGGAGAACCTGTTCGATGGCAAGAGCTGATTCAGGACAGTTCGATGCGTGCTTAAGTAGCAGAGTGTTCCCGAGCACAAGGTTTGGCGCAACAAAGCGAGCAACCTGATACACCGGGAAGTTCCACGGCATAATGCCAAGAATTACACCGGTTGGGCGCCGGCGAATCGTGATTTGGCCACCCTCAATGTCATGTTCTTCATCCGCTAGAAGAGTTTCAGCGTTGTCCGCGTAGTAGCGGAAGATAGAAACGACGAGCCCCATTTCACCACGCGCTTCGTCACTAAGTTTACCCATTTCGCGAGTCATGATTGTGACGAATTCTTCGGTGCGCTCTTCGAATAGATCGGCAGCTCTATTCGCAATCGCGGCGCGATCCTTGCGCGTTCGTGCGCTCCACTTTGCAAATTCAGCAGCGGCCAGTTCAACCTCGAGCTGGAGCTCGTCGTCGGTAAGAGACTCGAAAGTGTTGATTGTTTCACCGGTTGCCGGGTTCGTTACTGCGTACATTGTGTAAGTCCTTATCTTTCGTGCTTGGGTAAGTTGGAGACGCTTAAGTACCGATCAAGTCCTAGGCGGGATCGGCTTTCAGCAGCCCGCGGGCACTAAGGTTTTGAATGAAGTTCCATATTCCGTCTGTCCACTCTGGCGCGTCCTGTGATTGCGTTACCTCATTCACAAGCGCACCAAGCGACGGTGTAGAGATACGAACGATGTCACCAAGATCATGCGTAAACCCACCGCCCTTTGTGTGCCGGTCCTGTGTTGGAGCGAACAGTGTTCCGGTAAACAGCACGAAGCCGTCTGGGTACTGGTGGTGCTCACCCCAAGCGCTCGCTATGAGACTTACCGGGTCTCGGCTGATGTTCTTCATAGAGCTAGTGCCTTCGAGCACAAAGCCGTCTTCGCCCTCAACCCTGAGATCCACGTCCAAGTTGCGAACTGAATCCATATCAAAGTCCTCATCGAAGATACGAACAAAAGGTCCAATCGCACATGACGCATTGTTGTCTTTTGCCTCGGTGAGTAGGAGTGCACTGCGCCCTTCGAAGTCACGCAGGTTCACGTCGTTTCCGAGCGTTGCGCCTATTGGCTGCCCGTCAGATCGGACCACAATCACCGCTTCTGGTTCGGGATTGTTCCAACTAGACTTTGCATGCACCCCGATGAGACTGCCTGTACCCACTGATGACAGCACTGCAGCTTTCGTGAAGATTTCAGGGTCGGGTCCGATGCCGACTTCCAAGTACTGCGACCAAAGTCCTTCGGCCTTGAGTATGTCTTTGACTTTCGCGGCGTCCGGAGAGCCGGGTTCTATGGAAGAGATCGCCCCGCCGATCGATTCGGTAAGTTGACTGCGGATCCCCTCTGCCTTGGTGGAATCGCCCCCCGAGTGCTCCTCGATTACGCGCTCGAGCATCGATTCGACAAAGGTAACTCCCGCGGCCTTCACTACTTGCAGGTCAATGGGCGAAAGCAGACGCAAATCGCTTGCAGGTGAAATTTGCGGATCGAACTCAAGCGCATCCTGAAGCAGCCAGCGTTGACGCTCGTGGTCGCTTTGCGCATCGCGTAGCGTAGCAAGAAGATCCTCTCTGGCAAAGAGCACGGAAGTCGTCGGCCCTAAATCGGTGATGTCAATGAGTTCTTCACCGTCAGCCAGCACGATCGAAGGCCCGCCAACCTCCGGGTTGAATATTCTGCCAACGTGGAAACCACCGCGCTGTGCGGGCAATATGTCACTTGCTCGAATTCGTGGTGCGTTCAACGGTTTCTCTTTTCATCGTGGTTATTGTCTGAGGCGATGCCAGGTTCTCCACCCTCGTACCAGGCAAAGAACTCCCAGAATTCACCGTTTGGTCCGTCGAAATACGCGCATCGCGCATTCCACGGAAAGTCTTTCGGTTCGCTATAAAATTCAACTCCACGCGCCCGATACTCTGCATACGTTCGGTCTACCGCTGCTGGAGACTCCAGCTCACAGGCGAGCATGACGCTCCTGCCCGTACCACGCGGATCACGGCCAGGGACTCCCGTATTCTCCTCGAGATGGGGGCCCTCCCAAAGCGCGAGGATCACCCCTGGGCCTTCAAAATCAGCGAACCCGGGCATACGGCTACGCAGTTTGAATCCAAGCTTCTCTGTATAGAATCTCGCACTCTTCTCAATATCGTGCGCGACCAAGCAGACATCGGTCATCCTGGGATGCCGCTGGGGTGCTTGATTACTGGCTGATACTTGGGTCATTAGGTGTCCAATCGTTTTCGTGGGGAAACATCCACCGGTGGGGCATGAGCTCATTCAGTGAGGCCATGGTGACTTCGCCGGCGCTATCAATCATGATGGAGATGTCATCCGCATATGAGTCCATAAGCTCCCTGCAAACTCCGCACGGATTAGTGACGATTACGTCACCCTGGTCGTTCTTGCAGACCGCGACGATTGCGGTAATTTTCTCAGCGCCCGCCATAACAGCATTCGCTACGGCTGACGACTCAGCGCAAACATTCACGCGCCGTGACCCCAGGTGAATACCGCAGTAGATTTGTCCGTCATCACCTCTGGCTGCCGCAGCCACTTGGTGCAGTTCAGGATCGTGATGCTGTTCCATTAGTCTTCTTGCCGTGGAATAAAGTTCGCGATCCGCGGTGGTGGGTTTACGAATCATTCACGCCTCCTTACGTTTCAGTGCAACCGTGAGCCTGGTTCTCTGTTTGCATGATTCCGCCGGCTGGCCCAGTTGAAGTATCGAGGCACTAGTTGGGCGGCAAATCCTCACGCGCTGGCGAAGCGCTAGGGGCCCCTCCAATAGCGCAAACTTCCCCGACGCTCGTGGCTTCAACCACATCGTTCGTAGCCCCACGGATGCCTCCTTCTTTGGTCAGTCATTCCGCTTACCGTTATTCATACTATGATAGGATGACAGCTAAGTCCATCCGAGAACAAGAATTTGCGTTTCCCTCAGACTGGCTAGTGGGACCATGGGGTCGTTGCAGTCAAAGGAGGAAGCATCCAATTCAATGACGAAGATCGAGGAAATTCATGTCACCACGCATGGTGGTCACGGACCACGCTTTCGCGGACACCAAACACGAACAGGCTGCTGCGGCACTCACCGGGGCTGAGTTCGCCGAGTACTCAGTTGATACGGAAGACGCCGCAATTCAGGCTGTCCAAGGAGCCGACGTGGCGTTTGTGAACTTCGCTCCCATGACCTCTCGCGTGCTCAGCACTATGAAACGCGGAAGCACCGTGATTCGGTACGGCATTGGATTTGACAACGTTGACCTGCAGGCCGCAAAAACTGCAGGGGTTCGAGTGGCGAATATTCCAGACTATGGCGTTGAGACAGTTGCGGACCATGCAGCAACGGCTCTACTCACGCTGGCTCGGAGAATCGCTTCTTTCAACAGAGAGATCCATGACCACGGTTGGATTAAGCCCACTGGCCTCGGACCGATTTTGAGCATGCGACAGCATACGCTCGGGTTGCTTGGTTTTGGCAGAATCGCGCAGGCCGTACATAAACGGTTGCGTCCGTTCGGAGTCACGACCATCGCATATGATCCATTCGCGCCCCCGAGCATCTTTAACGAACTCGGTGTTCAGCAGGTGGATCTTAATGAGCTGGCCCTACGTACCACTGCGCTGTCAGTTCATGCACCACTCACAACAGAAACGGAATCCGTGGTGGGCAAGGACTTTCTTGCGAAAATGCCTCAAGGTGCGTTCGTCGTTAACACTGCTCGGGGTGGACTGATTGACGAGGATGCTTTAGCTGAAGCTGTCGATTCAGGTCATCTCTCCGGAGCACTTCTTGATGTTACGCGTCCTGAACCAGCACCTAAAGATTCGAGGCTTCGGTTAGTTACAAACGTATTGCTGACTCCACACGCCGCGTTTTACGATGAAGAGTCAATTGACAACCTCCAGCGCCTTGCTAGTGAAGAAGCAATACGCGCGTTAGAAGGCGCCGAGCTTCGTTGCCCGGTTGCATAATACGACACAAGAATAGATGAAGAATGTCCCCATTTGACTCCGTCGCTGCACGGCGACCACTTTCAGAGCAAGTTGCTGATTCCATCATGGCAAGTATTTTGGCGAGGAACTTGGAGCCAGGTGATCAACTCCCAACAGAGCCGCAACTAATTGACGAGTATGATGTCAGCCGCACCGTGATTCGAGAAGCTGGGCGCATTCTTGTGGCACGCGGCGTTGTCAGTATTCGCCCGAGACGGGGCATGCAGGTTGCGCCGTTCAACGAGAAGAACCTGACTGGCCAGATTGCGTTAATGCTTCGCCTTGGCGGTGGTACGTTCTCGCAGCTAATCGAGGTTCGACGCGCTATTGAACCGGATATGGCTGCATACGCCGCGCTTCGCCGGCCAACGGAAGCGGTAGCCGAGCTTCAGAACCTTGTCGATCAAATCGAGCCACTGTCAGAAGACTCGCCTGAAGCGCGTGCCAACTACATCGCCGCCGACCTCGGCTTTCACACTGCCTTGGCCCGTGCGACACAGAATCCGTTCTTTATTCACCTGGCACTGCCCTTCAATGAGATCTTGACCTCGACCTACCAAAACAGCGCCGGCTATGCGCCAGAACAGTCCAAGACACACGCGGAGCACGCGGCTATCGCAGAAGCTGTTGCCGATAAGGATCCGGACCGTGCACAGGCTCTCGCCGCAGCTCACATCACTCGTGTCAGTGCCGCCGCGGCAAAACTTGTCTCGGAGGGTTCTCTAACCAGTTTGCACACCGCTTGACCTGTCAGAGCAGCGGATTGCCCGTACAGCATTCGCAGAGTCATTCACGTTCGCCCCACCAAACCAATACTTAGACGAAAGAAGTCGATGTCCTCTTCCAATCAGCGCACTCCGTTCCAACTCGATGGCTCCCACATTGTCGTAACCGGCGGCAGTCGAGGGCTTGGCCGGGCCATCTCTACAGCGGTTGCGCACGCGGGTGCAACAGTGACGATCATTGCACGCAATTCCAAACAGGCGGAGACAACAGCAGATGAATTGAACCAGCAACTTGAACATGCGGGTATGTTCTCGCCCCGAGCGTATGCCCATCCCGCCGACGTCGGGCAGCTTGGAAACGTTGACGAGCTAGTAAATGATATTTCGGCACGTGCACCTATCACTGGCGTCGTGCACGCCGCAGGAATACAGCTGAGAAAGCCAGCGGTGGAAATTAGCCCAGAAGATTTTCTAAGTGTCCAAACCGTGAACCTCCATGCTCCGTATTTTTTAAGCACTTCGATCGCACGGAAACAAATGAGTGAGCAACGAGTCGGTTCGCACGTGTTCATCGGTTCGCTAAACTCAAGTATCGGGCTTCCAGGAATCTCGCCGTATGTGGTGGCGAAAACGGGCTTGGTTGGAGCTGCGCGTGCTTTTTCAGCGGAATGGGCAGCCGCCGGCATTCGAGCGAACGTTGTTGGCCCCGGTTACTTCGCCACCGAAATGACCGAAGACCTCTTAGCTAATCGCGCTGACGAAGCAAGGATAATGGCGAGAATTCCACAGAAGAAGCTTGGCGACCCCATGGACGTCGGAAACGCCTGCGTGTACTTACTGTCAGACGCCGCTAGCTACGTCACCGGGACATTGCTGAACGTTGACGGAGGATGGCTCGGGGCTTAGGCCAAGGGGTAGGCTGAGCTGTAACAAGCTTGAGCGATTGCGCGAAGAGGAATTCACCTCCGACCCTGTGACTGACAGGCGGGTAGCGTTCTGGTGCTGAGACGGTGAGCTTTGTAGTGAATGCTCGCGGCACACTGACCAAATCGACTGACCACCACTTGTAAGCGTCTGAGAATCCGTGAGTTGGTCAAGAATGTGCCCTTTCTAGCGCCCACAGTCGGGTGTAGTTAGTTTTAATCTATGCGTGATGTGCAGGCGTCACTGAACCTGCAATGCGACCGGGAATTGGCGATCAGAAAAGACGGGATTCCGGTCAAGAGAGCCTGGTTCAACAGGTAGTCAAGGTGGAGAAGGCCGTCACCTAGACCTCGTTTAGGCTTGCCGTGACGCTTTCACGCTATAAAGAGTGTGCCGAACACTAACGCCAGAATCATGCCAGATGCCGACGTGGCTGGTAACCATCACGATCTGTTGACTGCCAAACAGCCATTCTGAGTTCTAACGACAACTCATAAGAGTCGCCCGAGCTCTCGCCGCTTAAGGACGCGACCGAGGCCCGGCAGTTGATCTTGTTCATAGACCTGATCCTTGCACGATACATGCATGTGAGTCCGGGTGCCACTTACGAGGGCCATCACAGCGCCCATTGTTAGAGCTTCCAATCCTGTGGTTGTGTAGTTAAACCTGTGCAACTCACAGGTGACCAGCAATGGCTTGGCCATCCAAATATCGCCGACACGGTAGTCGTTGAGTTCAGCCAACGATCCTTCGTCGAGAGCTCACGTACTTCAGAGGCAACACCGCCTCAATTGTTTGAAAGGGACATTTACTTTGGCTCATAGCACTACCCTTTGCAGTTCCAGCTGCACGACTTGTTGAAGACTTTGAACCGCGCGTAGTTGGCGCCGGCAAGACCTTCGCAAATGGACGCATTGCGCACTTTCCACGCGTGTAAAACGAGCGGAACGGCACCTACGAAGATGGCGAAGCTAGCTTCTGCTCCTTCACCATTATTGTTCCCGCTGCAGAGCATGCTTTGAACAACTTGCGGAAGGACTCACGTGGCAACGTTTTTGGCACTCTGCTAATCCGCAGCTTCACCCGCACGGATGGAAGCCCAGGCAACTCGGCAAATATCACTGTGAACAACATTGGTCCAGACCTAATGTCTATCGACGTCCAGATCATTGATTATCGTTCCGGTGACCAACGCAACTTTGACGGCCAGAGCCATGGCGAGTTCCAGGGCAATAACTAAGGAGGCTTCCAAGGAAACCAGGACCAATTATGCTCTCCTGCGGCTCCAGATCCGGTGAAAATTCTTTTCGGCTCATTATGTGTGATGCGCGCGGTCTCAGCTCCCGGCGTTCGCGTCCGCTGTCAGGTGGGCCCGTGCCTCGGCGAGCATGGCCTCACGGGTCGCGATCTTCACGCGTTCCCGGCCCTCAGCCTCACCGAGGGCCTTCTCCGCAGCCTCGAGCCGGTGATAGCCCTCCCAATCCGTGAAGTCGACGCCCTTCGATTCGAGCAGTTCGACGATCGAGGACTCCTCCGGGTATAGAGGCTCGGTGAGCGCCCCGGCGGCCTGATCGTCGAGGATGTGCCCGATCGTCTCGAGCGCATCGCCCTTCGTATGGCCGATGAGCCCGACGGGGCCGCGCTTGATCCATCCGGTCGTGTACACGCCGGGGACGACGTCCGCCTCGGCGGCCTGAGCCTGATCATCGGCGTCGACGACGCGTCCTTCGTGATTCGTGATGACCTTCTTACCCTCGTCGAAGGGCAGCTGCGGCAGCTGCGTACCCGCATAGCCGACGGCCCGGTACACGGCATCGATGTCCCAGTCGTGGAAGTCCCCGGTACCGTTGACGCCACCGGTCCCGTCGAGTTCCTGACGTTCCGTGCGCAGACCGGTCACCCGATCCTCGCCGAGGATGGCCACCGGTGCGTGGAGGAAGTGCAGGTGCAGTCGCCGCTTCGCCCCGGTCTCCTCCCGCATCGCAAAGCCGGTGAGCGTCTTCGTCACCTGCTTGACCTGATTGCTCGACTCGATGGCCTCGAGCGACCCCTGATCGAATTCGTAGTCTTCTGGGTAGACGATGATGTCGACGTCTTCGACCTGACCGAGCTCACGCAGCTCGAGCGGAGTGAACTTCGCCTGCGCAGGGCCACGCCGTCCGAACACGTGGACATCGGTGACCTTCGAGGACTTCAGCCCCTCATAGACGTGGTCGGGGATCTCCGTGGTGTGCAGGTCATCGGCCTGCTTCGCGAGCACCCGGGCCACGTCGAGGGCGACGTTGCCGTTGCCGAGCACCGCGACCTTCTCCGCCTCCAGCGGCCAGGTCTGGGCGACATCGGGATGCGCGTCGTACCAGTTGACGAAGTCGGCCGCCCCGTAGGAACCCGGCAGGTCGATGCCGGGCAGCGACAGCGGTGCGTCGACGAAGCAGCCGGTGGAGAAGATCACCGCATCGTAGCGGTCGGTGAGCTCGCCGAGGTTGATGTCGGCCCCGTATTCGACGTTGCCGAACAAGCGGATGTCGCCGCGGTCGAGGACCTTGATGAGCGCATTGATGATGCCCTTGATCCGCGGATGGTCGGGGGCGACCCCGTAGCGGACGAGCCCGAAGGGTGAGGGCAGCCGTTCGAACAGGTCAATGCTCAGTTCCAGGTCATGTTCGGCCTTGGTCAGCAAGTCGGCGGCGTAGATGCCAGCGGGACCGGCGCCGATGATGGCCACTCGGAATGGGATGGTGGGCATGAGTTTCCTTGATCAGTCGTAGGTGAGCGAAGTGTCGCTCGTCTTAGTTGAGAGAAGTTGCTCGTCTTAGGTCAGCGAGGACTCGCTGCTGGTCAGTCGTCGGTGTTCTGCGGTGCCAGAGCGGCGATGAAGGGATGGTCTTTGTCGACGACCCCGTGGGCGGCCGCACCGCCCGGGGAGCCGATATCGTCGAAGAACTCGACGTTCGCCTTGTAGTAGGCCTCCCATTCGTCGGGCACATCGTCTTCGTAGAAGATCGCCTCGACGGGGCACACGGGTTCGCACGCCCCGCAGTCGACGCATTCGTCGGGATGGATGTAGAGGGAGCGGGTGCCTTCGTAGATGCAGTCGACCGGGCATTCCTCGATGCAGGCTCGGTCCTTAAGATCCACGCACGGCTGGGCGATGATATAGGTCATGGATTCCTCACGAGGTCGGATGCGTGCGCTGCCGCAGTCTCGGTCGCCACAGGCTCAGTTGCCGAGGTGAACGCACCATCGGCGTAGGGGCTCAGGGTCACGACATCACCGGCGACGATGACGGCCGGTGACCGGACGCCTCGGCGAGCCGCGCGGAAGGCGATGTCTCCGAGGGTTCCGACGGTCACCCGCTGGTTCTCACCGAAGCCGTCTTCGACGATTGCGACCGGGCAGTCGTCCCCGCGCCCCGAGCGGGCGAGCACCCCGGCCGAGTGGATGAGTGTGCCCACTCCCATGAGCACGACGACGGTGTGGTCGCGTCCCCCGCCGATCTCCTCCAACTGGTCGTGACCGGTCACGACGGTGTATGCGGTGGCGACACCTCGGTGGGTCAGCGGGATTCCGGCGACCGCGGGCACGGAGTTCGCGCTGGTCACCCCGGGGACGACGCGGACATCGACTCCGGCGGCCCGGCAGGCGATGACCTCCTCTCCCCCACGTCCGAGGACGAACGGATCCCCGCCCTTGAGGCGGACGACCCGACGGCCGAGCTTCGCCTGTGTGATGAGGATGTCGTTGATCCCGCTCTGCGGCACCGGATGGTGCCCCGGCTGCTTCCCGACATCGATGAGTTGGGCGTCCAGGTGTGCACCGCGTTCGGTTTCAAGCTGGTCGATGACCGATCTGGCGCCGAGGCGGTCGGCGACGATGACATCGGCACGTTCCAATGCGCGCAGACCGGTGACGGTGAGCAGTCCGAGGTCGCCCGGTCCGGCACCGACGAGCAGCACGGTGCCTGGCTGCTGGGGGAGGAAGAGTGTCATGACGTCGGTTCCTCGGTTGCTTCCCCTGCTGATGCGGGGGTGTGGATTCCCGCGGCGAGCGTATTTCCCGTCTGCGGGTCGATGACGACGAAAGCTCCCGCCGTGCCGTGGTCGCGGAAATCCGGGACCGGCAGCTCGGCTGACAGCTTCACCCGGGCCAGGCCGATGTCGTTGCCGGCGAGCACCTCGGCGGGCTCCAGCCCGGAGGTCTCGAGGTTGCGTTTGGCCTCGATGCTGACGATCCCCTTCACGGTCGTCGTCCCCGTCTTGACGAGCACCCGATCCCCCGTGCGCAGGCCCTCGGCCGTGAACGGGAAGACCTCGGCGCGCAGTTCCCGGCGCGGGGTGGGCAGGGTGCCGGCCGCCGCGATGACGCTGCCACGGGCGGTATCGACGTCATCGGCCAGACGCAGTGCCACCGACAGCGGCGCACTCGCGGTCGTGAGCGGTCCGCTGGCGGTATCGATTCCGGTCACCGTCGTTTTCAGCCCGGCAGGGTGGATCTCGATCTCATCGCCGAGGCTGACCCGCCCGGCCGTGATCTGTCCGGCCACGGCCCGGTAGTCCCGGAATTCCTCGGGGTCGAGTCCCGGTGCCAGTCCCCCTTGCGGACGGAGCACGGTCTGCACGTCGAGGCGGAATGCTTCGAGGTCGGCGGTGTCTTCGTCCGCGCTCGGCAGGGTCTCGAGGAGTTCGAGCAGCGCCGGCCCCTGATACCAGGGAGTGTTGTCCGAGGTGGTGGCGATATTGTCCCCGGCCAGGGCGGAGATCGGAATGAGGTGCGGGGTCTCGAGGCCGATCTCGTCGGCGAGTGACTTGATGTCGTTCTCGACGGTCTCGATCGCCTCCTGTTCGTAATCGATCAGATCGATCTTGTTGACGGCGATGATGACGTGGCGGATGCCCAGTCGGGAGACGACGGTGAGGTGCCGGCGGGTCTGCTCAGTGGCTCCGGTGCGGGCGTCGATGAGGACGACGACGGCATCGGCGGTCGAGGCTCCGGTGACCATGTTGCGCGTGTACTGCACGTGTCCAGGGCAGTCGGCGAGGATGAACGAGCGACGGTCGGTGGCGAAGTACCGGTAGGCGACGTCGATGGTGATGCCCTGTTCTCGTTCGGCCCGCAGACCGTCGGTGAGCAGAGCGAAGTCGAACTCACCTCCCAGGAATCCGCGTTCCCGGCTGGTGGCGGTCACGGCGGCGAGCTGGTCGGCGAGGATCGCCTTCGCATCGTGGAGGAGCCGGCCGACGAGCGTGGATTTGCCGTCGTCGACGGATCCGGCGGTGGCGAAGCGCAGCAGCGTCTTCGTCGTAGTGTCCAACGTCGGCGTCGCCTCGGTGGTGGTTGTTTCGGTGGTGGTTGTGGTCGTCATCAGAAGTACCCGTCCTTCTTGCGGTCTTCCATCGCCGCGGCCGAGATCCGGTCGTCGGCGCGAGTGGCTCCGCGCTCGGTCACAGTGGTGGCGGCCACCTCGGCGAGGATGGACTCGAGGTCATCTGCCGTCGATTCGACGGCTCCGGTGCAGCTCATATCCCCGACGGTGCGGTAGCGGACCTTCTTGGTCGTCACGGTCTCGTCCTCGCGTGGGGTGGAGAATTCGCCTGTGGCCCACCACATGCCGTCGCGTTGGAAGACTTCGCGTTCGTGGGCGAAGTAGAGCTCGGGCAGTTCGATGCCTTCGCGGGCGATGTAGCTCCACACGTCGAGTTCGGTGAAGTTCGAGATCGGGAACACGCGGACGTGTTCGCCGGGCAGGTGGCGTCCGTTGAAGAGGTTCCACAGTTCGGGGCGCTGGCTGCTGGGGTTCCAGCCGCCGAATTCGTCGCGCAGGGACAGGATGCGTTCCTTCGCCCGGGCCTTGTCCTCGTCGCGGCGGGCACCGCCGAAGACGGCGTCGAACTTCCCGCCGGTGATGGCGTCGAGCAGCGGCTGGGTCTGCAGGGTGTTGCGGGTTCCGTCGGGGCGTTCGCGCAGGCGACCGTCGTCGATGTAGTCCTGGACCTTCGCCACCGTGAGGTCGAGGTCGTACTTCTCGGCCGTCTCGTCGCGGAAGCGGATGATCTCGTCGAAGTTGTGTCCGGTGTCGACGTGGAGGAGTCCGAACGGGATCTTCGCCGGCCAGAACGCCTTCGCCGCGAGGTGGAGGACCGTCACGGAGTCCTTGCCGCCGGAGAACAGCAGCACGGGGCGTTCGAACTCGGCGGCGACCTCACGGATGATGTGGATCGCTTCGGATTCGAGGACGTCGAGGGTGGACAGCGAGGTCGAAGCCGCCTCGGTGGTGGGGGTGTCGTGGCTGAACTGGGTGTCGATGCTCATGTGTGGAGTCCGCATTCTGTTTTGGTCGATCCGGCCCAGCGGCCGGCGCGGGGGTCTTCCCCTTCGGCGACGGGGCGAGTGCAGGGCTGGCAGCCGATCGACGGGTACCCCTGGTCAAGCAGCGGGTTGACCGGGACGTCGAAGGCGCGCGAGTAGTCGAGGAGGTCATCGAACGACCACGCGGCCAGGGGGTTGACCTTAACCAGGCCGTTCTTCTCATCGAAGGTGATCAGCGGTGTGTTCGTCCGGGTCGGAGCCTCGTCACGGCGAACTCCGGTGAACCAGAGTTCGTAGCCGTTCAACGATTTCTTCAGTGGTGCGACCTTGCGGCGGGCGCAGCACAGGCCTGGGTCGCGGGCGAAGAGGTCCTTGCCGAATTCGGCGTCCTGCTCTTCCACGGTCTGCTCCGGGAGGACGTCGACGATGTGGACGTCGACACGGCGGGCCACCTCGTTGCGGGTGTCATAGGTTTCCCGGAAGTGGTAGCCGGTGTCGAGGAAGAGGACGTCGACGCCGGGCTGGTACTGGGCGACGTAGTGCGGCAGGGCGGCGTCGGCCATCGAGCAGGCCACGGCGCAGGCCGCGGTGTCGAAGTGCCGGGACACCCAGCGGATGACGTCGGCCGGGTTGGCCTCGGGAACACCGTTCTCCGGGTCGCCGGCGAGTTCCCGGGCACCCGCCTCGGCGAGGGCCTTGAGTTCCTCGACGGGACGCGGTTCCGGTCGGGACCGTGTTTCGGTCGGGGAACCGGTCGCGGTGGTGGCCGCCTCGGTGGGGGCTGCGGTCGTGTTCGTGTGGGTCATTTCAGCTCCTCTTCGTCGACGCGGTTGGCCCATTCAGAGAACGTCTCGGTCTCCCCACGTCCGGCGAGGAAGCGACGGACGAGGGTTTCGACGTACTCGGTGAGGTTCTCCGCGGTGACCTTGAGTCCGCGGACGGTGCGACCGAGTCCGGCTTCGTCGCGGTCTTTCGAGGCCAAGCCTCCGCCGACGTGGACCTGGAATCCGGGAACCTGTTCGCCTTCGTCGGTGGTGACGATCTGCCCCTTCAGCCCGATGTCGGCGGTCTGGATGCGGGCGCAGGAGTTCGGGCAGCCGTTGAGGTGGAAGCTGATCGGGTGAGGCAGCTCCTCGATGTCGGCGAGGCGGGCTTCGAGCTTCTCGACGGCGTCGGCGGCGGTCTGCTTGGTCTCGACGATGGCGAGTTTGCAGAATTCGATGCCGGTGCACGCGATCGTCGAGCGACGGAAGAGGTCCTTGCGGCTCGACAGGCCGAGCGCATCGAGGCCGGCGACGACGTCATCGACATCGGCTTCGTCGATGTCGAGCAGCAGGACCTTCTGGTGCGGGGTGGTGCGCAGCCGAGTGGATCCGTACTTCTCGGCGAGGTCGACGAGCTGTCCGAGCAGGGTGCCCGAGGCGCGGCCTGCGATGAGGGTGACGCCGATGTAGTAGCGGCCGTCGGCCTGTTTGTGCACGCCGACGTGGTCGCCGGCGGTGATCGGTTTGGCCGGTGCCGGTCCGTCGGCGAGCTTGAATCCGAGGTATTCGGTTTCGAGGACTTCGCGGAACTTCTCCGGACCCCAGTCGGCGAGCAGGAACTTCAGGCGGGCCTTGTTGCGCAGGCGGCGATAGCCGTAGTCACGGAAGATCTGGGTGACGCCGAGCCACGTGTCGACGACCTGGTCGGGGGCGACCCACGCGCCGAGGCGTTCGGCGAAGCGGGGGACGACGGACAGGGCGCCGCCGACCCACAGGTCGTAGCCGACGCCGTGGTCGGGGTGGTCGACGGCGACGAAGGAGCAGTCGTTGATCTCGTGGACGACGTCCTGGCTGGGGTGGCCGGTGATCGCGGTCTTGTATTTGCGCGGCAGGTTCGCCAGTGACTCATCCCCGATGTAGCGGCGTGAGATCTCTTCGATTGCCGGGGTCGGGTCGATGAGTTCGTCGGCGGCGATGCCGGCCACGGGTGAGCCGAGGATGACTCGGGGGACGTCGCCGCAGGCTTCGGTCGTCTGCAGGCCGACGGCTTCGAGGCGGCGCCAGATCCCCGGCATGCTCTCGATCTCGACCCAATGGAGTTGGATGTTCTGCCGGTCGGTGAGGTCGGCGGTGCCCCGGGCGAATTCGTTGGAGATGTCCGCGATGACCCGCAGCTGTTCGGTGGTGAGCTTGCCGCCGTCGATGCGGATGCGGAGCATGAAGTATTCGTCTTCGAGCTCATGCGGCTCGAGCTTCGCGGTGCGACCGCCGTCGATACCCGGTTTGCGCTGGGTGTACAGACCCCACCAGCGGAAGCGGCCGTGCAGGTCGTCGGAGTCGATCGAAGAGAATCCGCGCTTGGCGTAGATGGTCTCAATCCGGGCGCGAACGTTGAGGCCGTTGTCTTCGGCCTTATCGTTCTCGTTTTTGTTCAACGGTTCATGGCCGTCGATCTTCCACTGCCCATTGGACTTCTTCTGGCGGACGGGCCGCTTTGCGGCTCGTTTACCTGCTGTTTCCGTGTTCTCTTCCACCTGAGTGGACATTGCCGTCTCCAAACGCTGAGGGGAACCAGTGATGAATCACGCTACATGAATGCCGAATTGCTCAACAACTCACCGGAGGTGATTGTGTCATGGAATGACATATGGCGTCACGGTCTGCCGTGGGTGTGGTCAGGCGCTGAGCATTTCCGGCGCGACCTGATGGGTTCGGGCGTGTGCGTGGCCGTGGGCGCGAATGCCTTCGCGGACTCGATCGCGGACGATGTCGACGAGCTGGGGCGGAACGGCGGAAGCACTTCCGCCACCGGTGAGCAGCGGCGGAGCGAGGACGCCTGCGGGTCCGCCGCCTGCATCACCACTCTTCGCGTTGCCGATGCTCGCACTGCCACCACTCACGCTGCCGATGCTTGCAGTGCCACCGTCGACGAGCTTGCGGGCAAGGTCGTCGAAGAATCCCGGGGCCAGCAGGTAGTTCGCGAGCACGGGGCGGGCTCCGCGGCTCCGCGCCTCCTCGACACGGTCCCTCAACGGCACTCCGGCACCGGCGAGGAATCCGACCTCGACGGGACGCTCGAGCTTCGCCGCCAGCAGCCTGCCCATCTCACAGCAGGCCTCGTTCGCCCGTTCGTCGCTCGAGCCGGCAGCGGCAAGGATGACGCCATCGTTGTCACTCAGCGCCGGAAGCCGATCGGCGAGGATCTCCGCAAGCCTCGGATCCGGTCCCAGCGTGGGCGCCCGTCGGACACGTCGCGGCCCGAAGCCCGGTTCACCGTCCCCGTTCGGGGGCATCCGCTCGGCACGGTCAGCCGCCTCGGCGAGGTCGACATGGACGTGATATCCCGGCGAGAGCAGAAGCGGCACGAGGATCACCGGACGGTCGGCGGGCAGTCGGGCGATCACCTCATCGACATCGGGCTTCTGGACGTCCACATGCCCGAGCATGACCTCGTCGGCAATCCCACGAATGCGCAGGTCTGTGGCGACCTCGGCCGCGAGCACCTCGATGAGGACCTGCCCGGTGGGCGATGAGGTTCCGTGGGAGATCAGCCCCACCGACGGCAGCGCAGTCACCGTGCACGCTCCGCCACGATTCTCTGCACCGTGTGCGCGGCCACCCGCATCCGGCTCGCCGCGGGTGGCGGAGCCACCGAGGAAACCGAACAGCACGATTGCTCAACGACTGCGCGACTGCGGAGAGGTGGGATCGTCACGATTGAATGCATTCGCACAGCGTAACCCATCGGCCTCAACGCTGCACACATGCTGTTCATCAGCGACATTTCGCCACTTCGCGTCATCTTTCGACATACGGCGACCGAGTTCGTAGAATTGCCAGCAGTTTTCCATTCTGCTCAACAGTTTCGCTAGTGTGTGTTGTCAACGCGTCATTGCGCTCCTGGCACCGTCCGCAGTTTCGGCGTCTTGTCCACCTTCCGCGCCTCCTCCTTCGCTTCATTTACGAAAGGCAAGCACATGCGTCAGCTCATCGTCCTCGGGATCGTCGGTCTCATCGCTCAGCTCATCGACGGGTCCTTGGGCATGGCCTATGGGGTCACCTCAACCACGCTGCTGCTGGCGGCGGGTACGGCACCTGCGGCCGCCTCGGCGGCGGTGCACTTCTCCGAATTGGGGACGACGTTGATGTCGGGGATCTCGCACCACAAGTTCGGCAATGTCGACTGGCGGACCGTCGCGATTCTCGCCGGTCCCGGGTTCGTCGGGGCGATCGCAGGGTCGACGCTCCTCGCCAGCCTGGACGGGGAGGCTGCGACCCCGTGGATCTCAGGAATCCTGCTGGCTCTCGGCGTCTATGTCGTCTGGCGATTCCTCGCACTCGGCGGTGCGCGTCCGACGTTCAAGTCGCGGCCGAGCGCGACGATGCTCGTCCCGATCGGGCTCGTCGGCGGGACGCTCGACGCGGTCGGCGGGGGCGGCTGGGGACCGGTCGGCACGACAACGCTGCTCTCATCAGGACGTTTGGAACCGCGGAAGGTCGTCGGGTCGATCGATACGAGCGAGTTCGTCGTGGCCGTCGGCGGTTCGCTCGGGTTCCTCATCGCGCTCGGGTCACAGGGCATCGAGTGGACAATCGTGGCGGCGCTGCTCGTCGGCGGTGTCATCGCAGCACCCTTTGCCGCGTGGCTGGTGAAGCTGCTGCCGGCCAAGGTGCTGGCGGTCGCCGCGGGCGGAATCATCATCCTCACGAACGTCCGCACCATCCTGCTCGCCTTCGGGCTCTCGGATTCCTCGGTGTGGCTGTCGGTCGCCGGCCTGGCTCTCGTCTGGTTCGGCCTGCTCGCTCACGTCGTGCGCGTCGAGCGGGCGACCGCGAAGACCCGGAAGGCCGAGGAAGCCGCGGCGGAAGCCGGGTCCGAGGCGACCGTCGGTCGCTGAGCCCCGGCGGGCGCGGTTCGCGGCCCCTTGGCACCGTCTACCTCCCTCAATCCACGCAAAACTGGGAAAAGCACGTCTCCAGAGACGTGCTTTTCCCAGTTTTGCGTTGATCGGCGGAGTTCGGCGTCAGGTCAGCGCTGGCTGTAGAGCTTCCGGGCCGTGATTACGCCGATGAGCGAGAGCAGCGACAGTCCGGCGTAGTAGAAGCCGGGCACGGTCAGCAGACCCGTCGCGCCGAGCAGGGCGGTGAGGATAAGCGGGGCGAAGCCACCGAAGATCGCGACACCGAAGCTGTAGGCGATAGTCATGCCGGAGCTGCGCACCTTGACGGGGAACAGATCGGACAGCAGCGCCGGCATCGGTCCGAAGTAGAAGACCATGAACAGGCCGACGATCGCCTCGCACAAGGTGAGGACGCCGATCGAGGGGTTCGCGGTCAGGAGGATGAACATCGGCCACGCAACGATGATGCCGACGATGGTCGTCGGGATCATCACGGTCGTCGGGCCCACTCGGTCGGCCAAACGGCCGGCGAACGGGGCTCCGATGAGGGTGATGACGCCGGCGACGACGGCGCCGGGGAATGCTGCCCAAGCGTCGAGGCCGAGGTTGGTGACGGCGAACTGCGGCAGGAAAGTGATGAGGTAGACCGAGATCGTGGCCATCGCGATGATGAGGAACGCTGAGAACAGACGACCGAAGTTCTCGCCGAGGAGGACGCGGAGCGGATTGTCGGTCTTCTCGGCGGCCTTGAACTCAGGAGTGTCATCCATCTTCGAGCGGATGTACCAGCCGACAGGACCGATGAATAGGCCGAGTGCGAAGGCCACGCGCCAGCCCCACGAGTGCAGTGCCTCTTCACTCAGTGTCGAGCTGAAGATCCACGAGACTCCGGCGGCGAGGAACATCGAGATGCCCTGGGTCGCAGTTTGGAAGGAGGCGTAGTAGGCCTTGCCGCGCTTGGCGTTCTCGGTGAGGAAGGCGGTGGCGGATCCGAATTCGCCGCCGGCGGAGATGCCCTGGATGATGCGGGCGATGATAAGACCGATCGCTCCCCAGATGCCGATGGTCGCTTCGCCGGGCAGGACGACGATGATGAACACACCGAGCGTCATCAGACCGATCGTCAGCGACAGGGCCGACTTGCGTCCGTGCTTGTCCGAGTAGCGGCCGATGAGAATTGCGCCGAGCGGACGGACGACGAAGGTGATGGCGAAGGTCGCCCAGGTCATCAGCTGCGCGGACAGGCCGTCGCCCGGGTAGAAGACCGCGGTGATCGAGGTGGCCATGAACCCGAAGAGGATGATGTCATACCATTCGAGGGCGTTGCCCAGTCCGGCCGCAACTACGGCCTTGCGGGCCCGCGACTTGTCTTCGCGGGAAACCTCGATCGTCTCACTCATTGCATGCCTCAATTGCTTGCTCGAGGACGCATGCGCCTTTGCTCGCCGTCCGGGGTTGTTGCGGCCCGCGGGCACGCTCATCTGTCAGCATCCGAGTCTAATACTGCACGCGACTGCGTCAGGACCACGTCTCAACAATTGGTTGGCAACAGCGAATCCTCGGTCTCTGCCGCACGTCTGCGGGGGCCGCCATCACAGATCGCGGACTGCGGGATCCATACCGCAGAAGCATGAGAGAGTCACCAAAGAGGTATTTGAAGTTCTGCTCAGCGGTTCTCTGGGGTGGTGGGACACACACGACTTGTGCATCCGTTACACACGGCGGTCCCTGCGAGCAAAGGACAGCACCTATGAAGGTCGACAGCATCTGGCACGGCAACTTCTCGACGGGGGATCTCGAGCGTCCTCAAGCTCGGTCTCTCGGTCTGCTGCAAGAGAATGCTGGCACCGAGATCCGATTGACCGCTGCGGAAACGTCGCGGAGGAGAATATCGCGAATCTCCGCTTGGCATCCGAACCGACGATTTCATACGGGCTGACGAGCCTCGCTGAACCGGGAATCGTCATCGGCGGCGACCGACTGAGGCTGGGGCCGGTGAAGATCGTCCGGCAGGTGCGTTTGGACGGAGTCCGTCATGATCTTCAGCAGCCGGAACTCGCCGACAGAACCATCGCTGAGATCGGTGCAGTGTGGGGAAATCACGATTCGGCCTGGCTGTTGCGCGCGTTCAAAGCGGAGCATGAGGTGACACCGACCGACTTGCGGCGCGAGCGCTGACACGGCCACCACGACCGCCCCGGGGAGGAGTCGCGCAGGGTGACGTCACTCCCGGGCGGACGGGCGCGGCATCAGACTTCTCCGTAGACCACATTTCCGCCGACGACCGTCGCACGAATCTGCGTATTCGCGATCTCGGTGGTGGGAACCTCATAGAGATCCTGTGACAGCACCGCGAAGTCCGCGAGCTGGCCCGGAATCAGTTTTCCCTTGATCTTCTCCTCGTGAACAGCATGAGCGCTATTGACTGTATAAGCCCGGATTGCCTCCGAAACTGACAGGCACTCGGATTCGGTGAGCACTGCGCCGCTTTCGGTAGTGCGGTCGACGAGAGCCGCAATGTTCTCGATCGGGTCGGCATCGACCACCGGTGCGTCCGTCGATGCCGGAATCGGCATCCCCGCGTCAAGGAATCCCCGCACACGGTAGACCAAAGGGCTCCGCCCGGCTCCGACAGCCGCACAGACTCCGTCGCCCAGATCGCGGATGAAACGTCCCTGGGGAACCGGGATGAGACCGAGGTCTGACATCCGGGCGATCTGCCGATTGCTGCTCATTGCGGCGTGCTCAACTCGATGCCGGGCATCAGGTCTCGGTTTCAGACGCTGAGCCTCGGCGACGATATCCATGACCACATCGAGCGCCGCATCACCGATTGCGTGCATCGCCAGCTGCCAGCCAGCCAGGTGTGCTCCGATCAGCTTCTCTCTGAGCGTCTGTTGGGGGAACTGCAGAAAACCGGCGGCCCCCTCGGGCGAGGTGTATTCGTCCTTCATGAATGCGCTGCGGCCGAGCAGAGAACCGTCCGTAAGCACTTTGGTCGGGCCGATCCTGAGGAACTCGTCTCCCATCCCAGAGCGCAGTCCCAGGTCGAGAGTCTGGAGGCGATATCCGTCCACAACGGCCGCATCGAGCGGATGAAGTGTGGTGATATAGGGCATCACGGTTGCCCTGACGCCCAAGTCTCCCCGGTCTCGCGCGAGCTGGAAGCCGGCGAGATCGAAGCGTGACATACCGATATGCTCCGGAGCACCGATGCCCGGCTCGGTGATCGACGTGATTCCCCGTCGCAGCAGTTCATCCGAGCCTCGTGCAACCAGTCGCGCCACCTCCTCGGCGGACTTCTCAGGGATATGATCGTGGATCAGTGACCGCGCGGTTTCCTGCAGCACACCGACCGCTCGGCCCTCGGAATCGACCGGAACGGCTCCGCCCTCGGGAACCTCGACGATCCGCCGCTGCACGAATCCGGCGCGTTCAAAAGCTGCGGTATTCGCTGTGGCCATGTGTCGGGAAACGTGGATCAGGTACACCGGGTGCCCCATCGATACGGCGTCGAGCTGCTCTGCAGTCGGATGTTCACCGCCCAGGTAATGCTGATCATATCCGGCACCGATCACCCAGTCCCCCGCCGGCGCGTGCTCTGCAGCCTCGCGGACTGCTGACAGGAGGGAATCGAGGCTCCGCACCTGCTTCGGCCCCAAATCCAATTGCATGGAGCTCTCGCCCACATGGCTCAGGTGACAATGAGCATCATTGAACCCCGGAACCACCGCAGCACCGTGCAGATCGATGACACGGACGAAATGGCTTGCGTCGAGCTCATCGTCGACGCTGATCACCTGTCCCCGATGAACTCCGAGATTCCGAACCAACGGCCGCGAAGGTTCTTGGGTGTGGAAACGACCATTGACATACATGACATCGAACATCTGTTCACCTTGTCCTCAGCTCTGTTTTCGGATATCTCTGCTGGAGCCGAATCAGCTCTTCGCCGGCTCTGCCACTGCCCCATCCGGCGCCTCTTCCGATTCCTCTTCTGCGTTCGGCAGGGCACAGATGCGCCAGATGAGACCACCGATGAATGCGCCGAGAAGAGCAGGCAGTATCCACCCGAACCCGTTCTCGGCGAGTGGGATCATGTGATGAATGCGCACGATCCCACCTGGCAGCTGCGAGCCCATTTGTGCGCAGATGAATTCCACGGAATCGTAAAGCCCCAGCAGCAGAGCCCCAAGCAATGCACCCTTCCAGACCCCGTCGTTGGGGATGACGGGCTTCAACAGACCGAGGATCACTGTGACGATCATCGCTGGATAGAACACCAAAAGGAACGGTGTGCTGAAAGTGATGATGTAGGACACTCCCCCGAGCGCCTGCACGATGAAGATCACCGTGGTGATGGCGATCGTCACGCCGAACCGGAGACGGCCGCGAGTGAGCCCCTCAGTGAATTCAGCGATCACTGTGGCCATCCCGGCTGCAGTCGTCAAAGTCGCGAACAGGACCGCAACGGCGAGCGCCACGGTGGCGAGGCTACCTCCGAGGTCGGCGACCACACCGTTGAGCAGTACCGTCTCATCCGTATCAGCAGGGTAGGTTGCTGACCCTTGAGCTCCGAGATACTCCAGGCCTCCATAGACGACGAACAGGCCCACGAAGGCGATCCCGGCCGCCGCCATCAGAGGCTTTGTCCGTGCTTCTGGGGTGGAATAGCCGTGGGCGGCCAGTGCGGCGATGAATATCCCACCGGTCAGCAGTCCCGTCGCCACATCGCCGGTTTGATACGAAGTGATGAATGACGTCCGGAATGGATCTGCGACTCCCGCTTCAGGAGTGCCCATCGGTCGCAGAACCGCGAGACCGACGATGATCAGAAGAAGCACAAGCAGTGCGGGTGTCAGGTATTTGCCGATCCGGTCGATGACCTTATTCTTGCTCAACGCCAATGCAGCGACGATGAGGAAGAATACGACAATTGTCACCGGTTCGGCCACGGAATCATCTGCGCCGGGGAGGAGAACTTTCACACCCGATTCGTAGGCGGTGGCACCTGTGCGGGGAATGATCGTCGCCACGGAACCCGTATAGAGCAAGGTCGCCATGAAGACCGGATGGAACCACCGCGCGTATGGACGGAAGAGGCGCTCAGGGCTGCCGGCGTTGGCGACCGCGACAATTGCGAGGATCGGCAGACTGACACCTGCGATTGTCAATCCCACCAGAGCGATTGGCCAGTTCTCGCCGGCCTGCAGCCCGATATGCGGCGGAAAGATGAGGTTACCTGCGCCGAAGAATATTGCGAACATCGCGAATCCGACGATCACGACTTTCCGGTTGAGGACCGATCTCATATGTCAGCCCTCGCCAGCCGGGCCAGTCTGAGATTCCGGAACGGGGTTCTTTCCATTGCCGCTGTCCGTAAGTCAGGCTTCATATCGCTTCTCTCCCGCCAACCACGTCTGGCTCACTTCCACTGAATCGATCGTGTGAGTCGGAACGGTGAAGATGTCTTTGTCCAAGACGACAAAACTTGCTTCGAGCCCTGGTCTGATGCCTCCCAAATTGTGCAGCCGGGTGATCTCGGATGCACGCGAGGTGTAGAGCAGGACCGCTTGACCGACGCTGATCGCCTGTTCCTGCCCAATGTCGGAGCCGTCATAGGCACGCCGTTCGACCGCCGCCCGGATCGAGATGAAGACATTGTCTGAGTCTGCCCACGCGGTCGCAGGGGAGTCTGAGGCCAAAGCAGAGTGCGGAATCCGTTCGTAGAATGACCGAATCGGATATGCATTCTTGAATTGCTCTTGTGTCAGATTGGCCGCATAGGCCTCGTACTCAGCAAAGAAGAAGATCGTATGACTGATCACTCCGAAACTCATTCGCGCAGCGTTCACCCGATCGATCATCGCCGGTGTGAAGAGAGACGCATGGTCAAGGCGGATGGAGGGAATCTCACCCATCCACGGCTCTTCGTCACCGAACAGATCGATCACGTGGTTGAGAGCGCGGTCGCCCATTGCATGAATCGCGACCTGGACCTGGTTGTGCCGAGCCCAAGCGACCGCTTCCAGCAGGTCATCGTCTGCTGCCACCTGACCGCCGTGGTGACAGGAGTCCGGATACGGATCCTCATTCCATGCGTTGCGGTCAGAGAACGCGCCATCCATGAACAGCTTGACTCCGCCGATCTTCACGCGCCCAAAACGATCGTCTTCATCAAGGTCGGGAACGATGTGAGACCCTGCCGCGCTTTTGAGTGCATCCCATCCGGGATAAATCACGACCTGAGGTGAGAGTCCTCTTTCTGCCGCCCGCCGATAGGCAGGGAGGGGGTCGTCGATGAAGGTGGCAAAGAGATCCGTGACTCCGACAAGACCGCGCGAGAGGAAGTGCTCGTCCAAAGCCGCGAGCCGATCAGCCGGATCTTCTTCGTCTGGCGGGACATGAGCTTCGACGAGCTCGATCGCAGCATTCTCCACGAGGACTCCGGTAGGTTCCCCGCTCTCATCGCGTTCGATCCGACCACCGGCAGGGTCAGGAGTCGCAGCATCGATTCCGGCAATGGCAAGTGCTCGTGAATTGACGACCATAGTATGCCCGTCGCAGCGACGAAGCGCGACCGGCTGGTCGCGAGAGACCTTGTCGAGATCCTGCGCAGTCGGTTTGCGGCGTTCGGCAAACTTCGAGTCGTCGAATCCATGACCGCGCACCCACGCGTCTGTTGAGCAGCCCAAGAGCGGATGCGTACGCAGAGCTTCGATCAGTCCATCGATCGATCTGATGTCCGGCGGATATACCGCCACCGATTGTCCGAGGACCGACATGAAAGCAGGATGAGTATGGACGTCCAGAAGACCTGGAAGTACAGTCCTGCCTTCGAGATCGATCACTTCGGCTCCATCGGACGGAGTGAAGTCGTCCTCGTGGACCGCAACGAATCGCCCGTCCGATACGGTGAAGCCGCACGCGAAGTGCTCTTCGGATTCGGCCGTGAAGACCTTGCCGTTGACGAAGTGACGCGTCGTTGTCGTCGAAGTTCCTTGCTCAGATGGCACTGTTATGGTTCTGCCTTTCTTCCTGTCCGGGGTCAGTTCTGCTCAGTTATGCCGGGACTCCGGCGCCGATGAGGCTGAAGAGGTCCTTTGGGTCGTCGGGTTCTGCGATCAGATCGATATCTTCGTGGTATTCGGGATCCCGGGTAGCGGCTTCGACGTACCGGAGCGCGGAGAAGTCGGCGATCGCGAAGCCGACCGAGTCGAACAAGGTGATCTCATCGTCAGATGTGCGGCCCGGGGCGTCACCGACCAGCACTTTCCAGATCTCGGTAGTGGGGAAATCCTCGGGCTGGAGTTGGATCTCTCCTTCGATCTTCGTCTGCTCGGGATATTCCACGAAGACATTGCTGCGGCGGACCAGTTCGGGGTCCAGCTCGGTCTTGCCCGGGCAGTCGCCACCGACCCCATTGATATGGACTCCCCTGCCGACACAGTCGTTGGGCAAGGCGATGGTGTGTGCCTTGTCGGCAATGCAGGTGGTGATGATGTCGCTGTTTGCCACGGCTTCGCCGACCGACTTCGCCACAGTGATTCGGAATCCCAGTGGCTCAAGGTTCCGCTGCAGCTTCTCCACCGCGGCGGGGTCTGTGTCGAACACCCGTAGGTCCTCGATACCCAACGTTGCACGAATTCCCAACGCCTGGAATTCTGACTGGCTTCCCGCCCCTACCAGCGCCATCGTCGACGCTCCCGCAGGAGCGAGCTCACGGGTGACGAGCGCGGATGTCGCAGCCGTCCGCAATGCCGTCAGCAGGGTCATCTCCGCTATGAACCTCGGGTAGCCGTTGTGCACATCGGCCAGCATTCCGAATGCAGTCACGGTCTGGAATCCACGTGCCGGGTTAGACGGATGACCGTTGACGTACTTGAACGAATATGTGTCGAGGTCGCTCGTCGGCATCAGCTCGATCACGCCGAACGGGGTGTGGCTTGCGACCCGCGGTGTCTTATCGAACTCCGACCACCGCCGGAAATCTTCGTCGAGAGTCTCGACCATTCCTGAGAGAATGGCCTCGACGCCGATGCGTTGGACCCAATGGGCCATATTGCGAACACCTACGAATGTTGTCATATCTTCTTTCTCCAATCAGTCGGTGAGCACCTTGCCGCGAGTCTCGATCAGTTTGAACGAGGCGACGGTGGAGATCACCATGAGCACCATGACATAGACGATGAACGGGATTTCTCCGAATTCTGAGTTCATCCAGGCTTGCAGGTAGGGCGCTGTGCCGCCGAACAGTGCGACGGAGATCGAATACGGCACTGCGACTCCGATTGTGCGTACTCGAGTCGGGAACATCTCAGCAAACACGGCGGGAGTCGTCGACAGCACCGAACCCATCGTCACCAGAATGATCGAGGCCGGAATGAACAGCGACCAGAAGCTCGAACCGAGCACCGACTCCAGCGGAATGTAGAGGAGGATCGGAACGCCGTGGCCGATGATCATTGCCGGTCGTCGACCGAAGCGGTCGGAGAACTTCCCCCAGAACGGCAGGGAGATGATCAGCAGCACATTGGCCAGCACACTTGCCAGCAACGCGGTTCCCTGCGCCATTCCGTGGATGAGGACAGCCTGCTGCACAGCCGAAACGCTCCACACGTAGTAGCACACAGTTCCACCGACTCCGAGGAGAATGACCTGGAGGGCCGCCCGCCAATTGCGCCGGATCTCCGGCCACATACGCGGCTTGTCAGCTGCCTTCTGAAATGTCTCGGTCTCGTCCAACCGGGAGCGGGCGATGAGTGTACACACGCCCAGGACTGCACCGATCGCAAACGGAATCCTCCAGCCCCAGGCCGCCATGATCTGCGCAGGCAGCAATGCGTCAAGGACCACGCCCATGATCAGTCCGATGACGATCCCCGATGTTCCTGAAACGTAGATGAGGGACGACCACAGTCCGCGTCGCTGCGGTGGTGCCGCCTCGGCGATATATGTCTGCGCAGTCGGCATCTCACCTCCGTGAGCCAATCCCTGCATGAGCCGGGCGACTAACAGGATCAGTGCTGCCCAGATGCCGGCAGTGGCATGAGTCGGCACCACAGCGATGAGCAGGCTGCCCAGGGAGGCGAGTCCGACTGTAGTGATCATCGACAGGCGTCGCCCGAGGTGATCTGCCATCCAACCGAAGATCCACCCGCCGACCGGGCGCGCGACGAAGCCCACAGCGAAGACGGCCATCGCCCCCAGCAGTGACGCGACCTTGTCTCCGGGGTTGAACACTTCAGTGGCGAAATAGATTGCGAAGGACGAATATATGCCCCAGTCGTACCATTCGAGCGCATTGCCCATCCCCGAAGCCACGAGCATCTGCTTCGTAGACCTGGGTGGGACCGAAGTCGTTTCGACTTCGCGTTCAGTGACGTCGTTCATTGCTCAGCCTTCCATTGATGAGCGAGAAGCTGGTGTGCGTGTGGGCGCCGGAGAGTTCAGGCAGCCAGCTCTGTGAGTCTTGACGCGGCCAGTTGGGCATAGAGCGCGGCTCCATCGGGGAGAACGCGGTCGTCGAAGATCGCTCTCGGAGAATGATTGGTCTCCACTGCGTCTTCACCTGCGGAAGCATCGAGTTTGACGAACGTGCCGGGCACCTCGGCGAGTACGTCCGCGAAGTCTTCCGATCCGCCCAGCGGTTGAGTCAGCGATGTGTAGCGTTCTCCGCCGAAGAGCTCTGCGATCTCACGCGCTGCGAACTCTGTATGCTCATTGTCGTTGGCCAGGACCCGGCCTCCCACGCGGTATTCGATCTCGACATCAACACCATGAGTCATAGCAACGCCTTCGAGGACCGAGGGGATGAGACGCTGGAGCTTCTCGCGGCTTGCCGCCGAGTAGGTTCGGAGGCTTGCGCCGAATTCAGCTTCATCGGGGATGACATTGATAGCTTCTCCCGAATGAGCTCGTCCGACTGAGACGATGACAGGATCATGCGCATCGAACTGACGTGTGACCATAGTCTGCAGAGCCGTGACCATTGCGGCCATTGCCGGAATGGGGTCGGCCGCATGCTGTGGCTGCGAACCGTGCCCTCCACGCCCTTTGATCTGGACGAACAGTGCATCTGCCGCGGACATCATCACTCCCGGCATCGAGCTGAAAGCCCCGCGCGACCCCCCGGCAGAAAAGACGTGGAGGCCGAAGGCCGAGTCGACGCGGCGGCCGGACAGGTCGAGAATCCCTTCCTCGATCATCTTCGGCGCGCCGGCGAGCAGCTCTTCGGCGGGCTGGAACATGAAGACGACATCGCCGCCGAGCCGGTGACGCTGCTCGGCCAGAAGCCGAGCAGCTCCAGTGAGCATCGACGTGTGCAGGTCGTGCCCACAGGCGTGCATCCGCCCGTCAACCGTCGAGGAGTAGTCGACACCTGTCGCCTCCTGCAGAGGCAAAGCGTCCATATCTGCTCGAAGAAGCACGGCGGGAGCGTGCTCGCTGGTGGCGGCTCCACCCCGCAGAACGGCACCGATGGAATTGAGACCATCGCCGAGGGTGATCTCCAGCGGCAGGTCGGAGATTTCGTTGAGCACAGCTTCCTGCGTTCGAGGAAGCTCCAGACCGAGTTCCGGATGCATATGGAGGCGGTGTCGCAGCTGCGCCATGTCGCCTGCCAGTTCCTGCGCGCCAGAGATGAAGTTGTTCACTGAGTTACCTTTCGCGATACGTCGTTGGGTCGTCGTAAGTTCACCGAAGATACACTCTATTTTTCAATCGTTGATGCGCCTCAGATAAGGAAGAAAAAATCACCAGATCGACACAGATGAGTATTTTCCGTCACAATACTGAGGTCAGCGGTCGTCGTTGAGGAATATCCGCTCACTTCCTCAACCTTTCCGGAGGATGAGATGGAAACCACCCTGTCAGAGCAGTCGCTGGAACTGCTCAATGCACTGCAGATCGCACCGCGCGCAACTTGGCGCCAGCTGGCGGGTGTTCTCGGCAGCAAACCAAGCACCCTATCGCAGCGCTGGGACGACCTTCGTTCACGAGGGGTGGCCTGGGTGACGGCTATGTTCTCGGGTGCCACACGTCATTCTGCGATCGCTTTCGTCGAAGTCGGATGCACTATGGAACGGCAGACTGCACTCGGAGTCGAGTTCGTTGCGAACCCGAACATCGTCTCGGTAGAACGGCTGACTCAGGGCCCGAATTTCGGGCTGACGATCGTCGCCGACAGCCTCGAATCGATGGCCATGGGGCCCCTCGAATTCCTGGCCGGCCTTCCCGGTGTCACCAGCATCCAGACGTCTGCGTCAGTGGCCATGCATCATGGAGCACACCTATGGCGACTGGAGCATCTGGACAAGGGACAGATCGAAACCCTGAAATCGATCCACAGAGAAATGACTGCACCTGACACATCGATCGTCCTCGGTGCCGATACGCGCCCTATCGTGCAGATGCTGCAGCTCGACGGTCGCTGCAGCGCAGCCGACATCGCTCGACGGCTCGATCTAGCTCCGGCCACAGCTCGCAGACGGCTTGATCGAGTTCTCCGCAGTGAAGAGATCGTGCTGCGGACCGAACTTGCCCAATCGCGGTCGGGTTGGCCGGTGAATGTCCAGTGGTTCGCTCGCCTGCCCGCTGGCGAGCATGATCGAGCCGCCCAGCGGCTGGCTGAATTGAATCCACGGATGATCGCGTCGGTCACCGGGAATTCGAATCTGCTCATCACATTCTGGCTGCGTTCGCTCCACGACGTCCTCACTGTGGAACAGATGGTCGAACAGGCGGTGCCGACGATCACCATCGACCACAGCGCCGTCCTTATCAACGCCCTCAAACGCCAAGGGTGGGTGCTCAATTCCGACGGAAGCACGACTGGAGAATTCGTCTCAAGTTGATCCGCCGAGGCGACACACAAGAGACGAGGACCCCTGTGATCTCATCCGCGATGATGACAAAGAAGATTCCTCCGGCCACGATCCCGACGGCGACCGACAAGCTGCGCGAGACGGCTTAATCACGGGGTCGCAGCAACTCGACCGGATCGCGTGAACCGTTGACCCTACCGCCGAATCTACCGAGTGAGCTGTGCCGCAGCTAGGGGAGGCGGTGCCTCAGCCCGGCTCTTCCTCGGTTTCCTTCGCCTTCTCGGCCTTAGTGAAGGCCTGATACTTGCGAATGACCTCGAGCGCCGGACCGTCGGCGAGCAGCTCGCCCTTCTCGATCCACAGCGCACGGTTGCACGTGTCCTTGATCGTGCGCATCGAGTGTGAGACAAGGAAGACGGTGCCTGCGTTCTCACGGATGGAGCGGATGCGGCCCTCGGAACGGTCACGGAACTTCTTGTCACCGACGTTGAGCGCCTCATCGACGATGAGGATCTCGTGCTGCACCGAGGTTGCGATCGCGAACTTCAGTCGCTGAGACATGCCCGAGGAGTACGTGCGCATGGGCAGGTCGATGAAGTCCTCGAGCCCGGTGAACTCGACGATGTCATCGAACTTCGCATCGATCTCGTCGCGGGTGAGCCCCAGGGCCAGTGAACCGAGGATGATGTTGCGAGCACCCGAGAGATCCGGGATCAGAGCGGCACCGACGCCGAGGAGGTTCGGCCGTGACGTCGCATAGATCGCGCCCTCGGAGGTCGGGGTCAACCCGGTGATCGACCGCATGAGCGTGGACTTCCCGGAGCCGTTGCTGCCGATGATGCCGATCGATTCGTTCTTGTGGGCGACGAAGCTGATGCCCTTGAGGGCGTGAACCTCTCGCAGCTCCCGCTTCCGCCCCATCACGTTCTTGCTGCCCAGCTTGAGCTTCTTGCCCGTGGCCAGGGTCTTGTAGCGGACGTGCACGTTGTCGCAGACGACGACGGGCGGATTGTTCCTGGTCACCTCGGGGAGGCTGCCGGTGTCGAACGAATTCTCGTCACTCATCACGACCGAACCTTTCCTCGGCCTGCCAGAAGAACACGAAGCCGATGATGAAGATGCCGAATGCCCAGATGGCCAGGTGCCAGAAGTAGTCGTAGGGAACGACTCCGTCCTTCATGAGGATGCCGCGAGCGATCGACAGCACGTTGTTGATCGGCTGCCAATCGGCGAAGGGCTGCAGGGACGGGTCGATCTTGTCGACCATGACCTTGAGGTCGAAGAAGACACCCGAGGTGTAGAAGATCATTCGGGAGATGAACGGGGTGACCTGGGAGAGGTCCCGGAAGTGGACCGTCGCGCGGGCGAAGATGAACGCCACACCCTGGTTGAAGACCCAGAACAGGAAGACCAGCGGGATGAAGAGGAACCAATCCCAATCAGGACGCGCGCCGAAGATGATGACGATGAGCGCCATGAAGAGGAGGGTGGGGATGAAGTCGAGCAGGTTTTGGAACACCTTGGCAATCGGCAGGACAATGCGCGGGAACGGCAGCGATTGGACGAGTGAGGCATTCGAGATGATTGACTTCGCACCCCCGTTCATCGAGGTGTTGAAGAACTCGAGGATGAAGACGCCGATGACGACGAATGGCGCGAAGTCCGGCGGTCGAGCCGTGGCACCCTGCATGATGACGCCGAAGACGGTGCCGTAGATCAGAGCCGAGAATGATGGGCGCAGCAGCACCCAGGCCATGCCGAGGCGGTTGCGCTCGTTCTCGGACTGCATCCGGTACTTCGCAAGCGTGTACGTGAAGTCGCTTCGATTGAGAAGCTGTTTGACGTACTGGGGCAGAGACGGCCGTCCACCCACTCTCTCGAGTCCGTGCTCGGCAGCAAGCCTGGCCATATCCATGAACAGAAAATTCTCTCGTCGGCGACTGGGGATAGAACAGAAAGAGTCTACGGGATGACACTAGCGCAGACTCACAGTCGGCTGTGAGCCTTGAAGTCGAAGTCGGGGTCCGCGATCTGGGCCCGCGTCGGAATATTTTTACCGCCGAGTACGCGTCGGGCGGCCGCCTGCATCGGCGGCCAGTTGAACGTCTCGACACCGACGAGCTTGGACTCCGGGGCAGGTCCGTCGAAATGGAAGACCTGGAATTTCGCTCCGCTGGGGTCGCGACGGATGATCGTGTTGTCGGCATCAGGGCTCGTCAGGCCCGCCGTGAACACCTTCTCCGGGCCTTGGAAGCTCCAGTGCCAGGGGACCTCCGACCAGACCCTCGGACCCTTTTCCGACCCAACTTCTGAAGCGGTTCCTGGGGCGTTTTCGCCATCGTTCGAAGCCGCTCCCGCGTCCTCGCTGAGGAGTTCGGCGAGGAATTTTCCGTGGCTTTCGGCCACCGGCTCACAGGCCCAGGGGTGGTTGAGCGCATAGGGCCCGACGGTGACGATGGCACAGTCGCCGGCAGCGAAGACACCCGGATGAGATGTTGCCAAACTCTCATCCACATCCCACGCATGAGCGGGTCGGTGACCGTCGATCGGGAGCAGCCGAGGGCGAGCCCCGACGCTGGTGATGAATAGGTCGTGAACATCCTCGGCGATGTCGTCCGGACTCGAGATGTGGGTGACGAATTCGACTCCGGCGGCCTTGTGCTTCTCGAACAGCGCCTGCCGCATGGGTGCGGAGAGCTGCTTGCGCAGGGGCTCGTCCCGCGAAGGTACACCGTGGCGTGGTGTCCGGCAGCCACCGCCGAGGAGGCCACTTCCATTCCGAGATAACCGGAGCCCAGCACCCCGACGTTGAGGGCTTCAGTCGCGTTGGTCACACGCTTGAGGATCCATTCGGCGTCGGCGAGGTCATAGACCGGCAGGGCATCCGGGTAGTCGGGAACCTCCGGACGGTTGGCTTCCATCCCGGTGGCGAGGATGCAGTGGGTGAAGTCGATGGACTCCCCAGAAGCCAGGTGGATGGTGCCGGCGATGGCGTGGTGGTTCGCCAGCCGGTGGGGGTGTCGCTGTGTCTCAGCGGTGTAGCGGGACTCCGCTGCCGCCTCGGCGAGGGTGATCTCTTCCGCCCGGTCGCGCACGAAGGTGATGTGCTCAGTCGATTCGAGGTGATACGGCAGGTGGTGGCGGGAGCCATCGAAGAGATGCTTCGACAGCGGCGGCCGCTCACAGGTCTCGCCGGCCTGGGGGTCGATGACGGTGACGGCCTGACCGCGCGCGTTCAGCTCCCGCGCCGCGGTCGTGCCGGCCAGTCCCGCACCGATGATGACGATCCGCTTGCTCATACCTCCATGCTAATCCTCGCCGAGTCGGTCGGAACGTTCGGAACCGTCCGACCGACTCGGCGAGGTGTCGACTCGGCTCTGCGGGGAGGAGCCGGTTCAGAGTTCGGTCGTCGAGCTTCCGCTGTCTGGCCGCTGTCCGGTGACTTTCGCCTTGACGATCTGGACGAGTCCTGCGACCTTGCCGCCCTTGAGACCCCAGTGCTGTGCGGAGTCCGAGGTGACCTTGATGAGCCCCAGGGTCGAGTCGTCGCGCCCGTCGAACCACGTCGCGGCGTCATCGTTCCACAGTTCGTCTCTCTTGCTCTGATCATCGACGAAGTCGATGCGTCCGGCCACGGAGAGCCAGTTTCCCGCTTCGGAGACCGTGACGTTGACATTCGGATTGTGTTTGAGGGCCTTGGCCTGATCCCCGTCGAGGCCGATGAAGAACCAGATGTCGGCGTCGTCCGTGACCTGCTGAGGCACCATCGGGTGAGCGAGCAGCTTCCCGTCGTCCAGCGCGGTCGTGAGCATGACATAGCCGCTGCCGCGCAGGATCCTGATGACCTCTTTCTGATCGAGATCATCGCTCGCTGCCGTTCGTCTGCGGGTTCGTCCGGCGGACAAGTCGGGATCGGTGCCGATGACGGATGCGGACTCGTCGACAGCCGTGTGCGAACCGTCGGGGTTGCGATAGAGGTTCGCGCCTTGGCTGGCGGCGACGTCCTTCGCTCTGGCTTCGACGTCCTCCTCGTTGTATCCGCCCTTTTCGCCCGGGGCGATGTTCGAGGTTCCGGCGAACTTCTCGGTGGTCTCGTCGAGAACTGCGGCGGCGTCTCGGGCCTTCTCTTCGCCGCGGCTTTCGGTGTTCTTGTCTCTGTTCATCAGACTTCCCCCTCTTCGTCGGCGGTGGTTCGTCATTCTTGCATGCGATCGCGGTGCAGAACGCTGACTGACTCAACATGGTGGGCTTTCCCAGTCGGCGCACAGACGCGCCGCACCGAGGAGGCGGGCGCCCATGCTTCACGAAGAGGGGCCCGGCCTAAGGGGCCGGACACCGCGCCGATCGGAGTTCGTGTCGTAAGCGAATCGTTCCGGCAGCTCATTGCGTCCGTGGCCTGGCCGATGTCTAGACTGAAGGCATGGATGAAGAAACGACCGTCACCGTCAACGACATCCCCGAAGGGGCAGCCATCATCGACGTCCGCGAGGACGACGAGTGGGAGGCCGGGCACATCGAGGGTGCGATCCACGTGCCGCTGGGCGAACTGCCGAGCCGCCTCGACGACCTTCCTCTCGATGACGATATGTACGTCGTCTGCCGCACCGGCGGGCGCTCGAACCGGGCCGTGGCCTGGCTCAACCAGAACGGCTTCGACGCGTTCAATGTCGACGGCGGCATGGGGTCATGGAACCTCGATCACGGCAAGCCGATCGTCTCCGAGACCGGCGAAGAGCCCTGGGTGAAGTGATCGCCTAGTCTCGTGAGGTTCGTCGACCTCTTTCCCCATTGACTCGACCGTCTGTACTGTCACAATGACGGACAGGCGGTCGAACTGATCCACATATGGCAGCCGTCTCCAGCGTCGGAACGAGGGGACAGCACACTCGTGGTGAACTTGATATCGAAACCGCTCGGTCGCAGCGAGCGGACTGTTCTTCTCTCCGTCATCGGGCTGCTCATCGTTGCCGTCATCGTGTTCGCGGTTTCGCCGGTAGTGTTCCGAGACGAGGAGCCGATCCCGGCGATGACTGTGGATTCCGGAGCAGATGTCGTCGACAATCTCTCCTCCAGGGGATGGGACTGCTTCGATTCGGACGGTGACGCCCACCTGCAGCGGTGCTTTGCGAATGAGTCCGACGAAGTGACCGCCTCGGTGTCGATCCTCTCCGATGATGACGCTGTAGCCATGATCAAGGCCGAGGCCACTGGCTCGGACAGTGATGCCATCTCCGACTCCTTGACCGCCGCGACCGAGACGATGGACAAGGCGCTCCTCCCCGCCGGCGACGGGCGGATCAAGGGACTGATGTCCGGCAATGCCTTCGACGCGCGGGAGCTGCCCGGCGACGTAATGGTCGAAACCACCCCGAGCTCGGTCAAGGTTCTCAATGGCAAGGATGGTGGTGCTTCGGCAAATACCGTCTATCTGCCGAAGGCTCTCCCTTTGCCGGACCAGCTGGCATTCGGGCTCGAGAAGAAGGGTTTTGAGTGCCACGTCGAAGCCGGCGTCCAATGCGACTCGCAGATCGATAGCGTCGACGTAGCAGTCAGCCAGGATGTGCGGCCCGTCGATCCGAACTTGATCGAGGTGCGGCTCGGTCCTGTAGATGACACGACGAAAGGCAGCCAGTCGAAGGGGTCAAAGGTCAGAGAACAGATCGGCACGATTCTCGCTGACGATGCCGTTGGCCTCACCGATGCCGACGGCGCAGAGTTCCTCGCGCAGAACGCGAAGACAGGCTGCCGAGGCGACTTCGCCGGCTACGAAATGTCCATCGTAACCGGTGCTGACGATGCCAGCGGTTCAATCAGAATCGGATTCACTTCAGTGGTACCGGTAGCCACATCCGCTATCGAGTGGTGAAAGCGACGGTCTCACCGGTCCCGGCAATGGCGCTTCTGAGCTCCTGTACCGACTACAGCCAATGGGCGTTATCGTTGCACTGAAGTACCAGGCTTTCGTGCGCAAGGGAGCGACATGCCACGCGACGTATACGCAGACATACAAGGCGCGATCCTGCGAGCGCCTACCAATGTTCATCGACTTCAGCAATTGACAAAAACACGTCCTGAAGGTCTGCATGAAGAAACAATCACTGACCTGCTGCTCAATGAAATGGTCGGCTCAGCGTACGAGGTTTCAGCTGATTGCCCACAATGCCTTTCAGCAGACTGCTCCGACTGGCACTCCTCACTTCCGCTGCAACCTCGAGGAGTCTTGGCCAAACCATTATCAAAGTACGAGGAGGGCGGCAATAAGAAGCACGGCGTCAAGCCAACAGGGACCGATTGGATTCTCGAGCTCAAGAAAGACGAAGTATCAATTCGAATGATGTTTCAAGCTAAGGCATCACGGCTTCCAAGTTCGAGTAAGGAAGAACGCGGCCAGCTGAACGACCTCATAGAAGCTGCCGAGTTATACAACGCTGCACCCTTTTACATCATCTATCTACGACACTACCCAACACACACCAAGCTCACGACTGTGTGCCCTTACCGCACTTCGGCCGCCGACACTTCGATGCTGTTGCTGCCCGCTGAAACCGTCAGAGTTCTGTCCCACAATACTCCAGTCACTCAGTGGGCCGAGTTTGCACGCCCTCTATCTTGCCTAGGAGGGTGCCGCTGTCTTGGAACGAATGGGCACGGAATCTACGATGCTGCATCTGGATTCGTCCAGAGCTTCCTACCAGAATACGAACCATTGCATTCGTTCGACAGAGAGTTGCCCGACGAATTAGCCGGGGTTTCAGCCGACGTACGGAGACAGGCTCTGTCAAGGGGCATGAACAGCAAATCGGAGTCGAAAGAACCTGGGGTCGATGCGATCTTTATCGCACGCCTTGGCAAACCCAGAATCGATGAATACTACGACGAACGCGCAAGCGAGTGGGTCACCAGGCGAATCGGATTTCATGATGATTTCACCGACGACGAATGGCGAGAAGCTTCAAGGAAATATTGGAATGCCAGCGCGTCGAGAGCAGTTAACGTCAGATACGTCGTGGCAAGTGCCCACGGTGAAATCTATCGAATCTATCGAGTGCTTCATCCAGACGGCGTTACTCGCCAGTCCGGAAACGGCGGAAAAATCGAGTTCCACGTAGATCAACTCGGCCATGACGATTCGAACTACTCAAAGGTCAAATCAGCCGCTGAGAAACGCCTGAGCGCTGTGGAGAGTACCCGCGCTCCCTTCGTCTACACCGACCTGCCGGAATAGGGTCCTCTTGATCATCGGCAAGCCCATCGCGAAGAAGGATCCTGGATGAAATGAGGACGACGAGCCAACATGCCTGACCGGCCCCCATTCCCCAACTATGACCACCTCACCCAGACTAGTCAGTCTTTCTCGCAGCACCAGCCTCGGCGGGGTCGGGGATCTCATCCGGGCGGTACTTCGGCAGCCGGGAAGCCGGAACTGCTGCGATCAGGCTGATGCCGGCGAGGATGAGGAAGCCGAGCTTGAGCGTGCGCAGTCGCTGCTGAGAATTCAGCTCGACGGCATGCTCGACCTGCTCCGGTGTCGCCGTCGTCCCGGCGAGGACCTCTCGCAGTTCATCGTTGCTCACGAAGTTCGCATTGTCGAGATCGACCTGGTCGACGAGTTCCGGCGGCAGATCGGGATGGTCATCGGCAGCAGATGTCAGACCGGCTGAGAGCACCGTGACCAACAGCGCTCCCATCACCGCCGTGCCAACAGCCGATGCGAGGTTCTGCGCGGTGCCACGGATCGAACCGACGTCACCGGCCAGGTGCTTCGGCGCGGCCGTGACCAGGACATTGAACACCAGTGTCACCAACGCGCCCTGGCCGATGCCGAAGACGATGAGACCGAGGATCGTCGGCAGAGTCTCCCAATTGTTCGTCACGACGAAGGCCAGCCAGACGAGTGCCGCCGTCGTCAGCCCGAAGGAGAACAGTGCGATGGTGCGCGGCGAGTAGCGCTTGTAGAAGCGCACGATGAGGGTGGCGGTGACGAAGACAGTGAGGTTGAACGGCAGCATCGCCAACGAGGTGTCGAAGGGGGTGCGCCCCTGGACGACCTGGATGTAGGTAGGCACCGTGAAGTTCACCGCCGCCTCCATCGCAACGATGACGAACATCGCGTAGACGGCGGCCCGTTCGCTGGGTCGGCCGAGCACGCTGATGTCGACGAGCGGCACCTTGCCTGCCGCCTTCCGCCGCTTCGTCCAGACGAAGAACAGCTGCCCGAGGACCACGCCGACGACAATGAACACCGGCGCCGGTGACAGCCCCGCGATTGAGAACGGTGCCCCATCCTCGGCGCGGATGATCCCCCACCCGTTGAGGTTGTTGAACCCCAACGTCAGCAGAACAACTGCAGCACCGATGAGCGCCGAGGCGACGAGGTCGATTCGAATGGAGGGATCGCCCTTGTCCGACTTCAACGTGAATGTCAGCGCGAAGACGATGACGGCCAGGCCCAGGGTGATGAAGAAGATCGGCCGCCATCCGACGAACGTGCCGAGGGTACCGCCGATGAGGAAGGCGCTCATCCCGGAGAAGGCACGTGCCGAACCGAGCGAGCCGACCGCTGCTGCCTGCTGCGCGCCCCGGTAGTTCTCCGCGATGAGGGCGACCAGGGCCGGCACGATGATCGCGGCGGCGGCCCCGGCGAGCAGCTGACCGGTGATGACCCAGGTGACCGTCCGGGAGAAGATCATCAGCAGCGATGAGGCCGCGAAGACGACGAGGACGACGCGGAAGATGAGCACCCACCCGATCCGCTGTCCGAGCTTCGCACCGGTCATCACGAGCGCGGCCACGGCAAGGCCGTAGACGACGATCGTCGACGAGGCGACCGTGGGCGGAACACCGAAGTCCTCGACCATTCCCCCGAGCGAGATCGGCAGTGCGGCGACGTTGAACGACATGAGGACCTGGGCGAGGAAGAGTCCGATCATCGGCGCCCAGGATCTGCGCTCCTCGGCGAGGTCGTGCGGTGCGGTTTCGGCGCTCATCATTGTCCTTTCCCCGGGCGTTCGACGGCCGCGTTCGATGCGAAGAGATTCATGCCCAGGACTCTGGAGATGTGAAAACACGCGCGTTGACCGCGCACGCTGTTGCCCGCGGAGTCCAACCTCGGCGAAAAAGTGCCCAGCGCTCCCTTGCCTGGGGCGATGGCGACGATGCCGCCTGCGACCCCGGATTTGGCGGGCAGTCCGATCTCGAAGAGCCATTCGCCGCTGTTTTCGTACATTCCACACGAGGCGAGCAGCGCGAGCGTGTCGCGGGCCACCTCGGCGGAGACGACCTGCCGACCGGTCAGCGGATTGATCCCACCGTCGGCCAGCGTCGCTCCCATCACCGCGAGATCGTGCGCGGTGACCAGCAGCGAGCACTGCCGGGTATAGATGTCGACGGTATCGAGCGGATCCGTGATGATCCTCCCATAGCTCTCGAGCAGACGAGCCAGGGCCTTGTTGCGCTGATTCGTCTTCATCTCCGATTCGTACACGCGACCGTCGAGGCGAAGCGGCCGACCAGCGAAACGGGAGAGCCCGGTTCGGATGTTCTCCCATTTCTCCGCCGAGGTGGCCCCGGGCATGAGCGCGGTCGTGGCGATGGCACCGGCATTGACCATCGAGTTCAACGGTTTGCCGTCGTTGAGTTCGATCGCCATCACCGAGTTGAAAGCGAGTCCCGTGTTGTTGACGCCGACGCGTTCGTGGACGAGTTCGGAGCTGCGGGACTGACAGACGAGCGCGAAGACGAAGGCCTTGGAGATCGACTGGATGGAGAACTCGATATCGACGTCTCCGGCTTCGTGCACGGCCCCGTCCGATTCGATGAGGCTGAGTCCGAACCATCGGGGATCCGCCTCGGCGAGGATCGGGATGTAGTCGGCGACCTCACCGTCATCGAGCCCCCGGTAACGTGTATGGATGTCTGCCAGTGTCGAATCGATGAAGCCGTCGGAGGGCAGGCCGCCGGTGGAAGCGCGCTGTCTGACCGATTCCTCGTCAGGCCTGGCCATCTCTGATCCTCGTCCCGTTCGTGTGTGGCAGCCTTTGGCACCCGTCCCCGGAGTGATTTCACTCTATCTCAGGGATATCATGTTGCACAGGTCTCTGACCAGGGATGATCACCGAAATTCCCAGGCGGCTGCCGTGTCCTTCGACCGCCGAGGCGAGCCGGCGGGCCGCGCCACGGGTGAGCATCGGCGGCCGAGCCCCCTTGCTCCGCTTCCACGATGGGTCTACCGTCGGCACCACGGATCACTGACATACCGTTCGTGATCCCCGACCCTCCGTCGAATGGCGTGAGCGAGTTCGACTCCGAAAGGAGACAAATCGTGAGTGACGAGAAGAAGAACCTCCCGGAGAACGCAGCAGACGAGCAGCCCGACGACGAACAGGAGATCGAGAGCACTGCCGTCGGAGTCGGCGCGGATACCGACGCCGAAGGCAGTGCCCAGACTCCGGAGGAGAGGCTTGAGCGGATCGCTGCCGAGCACGAGGTCCCGATCGAACGGGATCCCGAAGAAACCCAAGCCGAAGCTGAAGGGTCCTCTCCCGACAAAGACCGAGATATCAGCGGTGGAGACACGAAGGAAGAGGAAGACGACTCCGTGGAGCCACCGGACTGAGGTGGCGAACGGTTGAGCGGGGCGGAGAGATCTCGCGCCGAGAAGCCACCGAAGTCCACGATGCAAGAACTCCGTGGACACAACTGTGCGCAACCGCTGTCATTTGGTTAGGTAGAAGAATGACAACACGCGCCGGCCAGTTGGCCCAGGACAAGGATCTCGTTGACGTCCCTGCCCTTCTCGATTCCTATCACGACTTGGTTCCCGACCCTTCGGTGCCTTCGCAAGCAGTGAGCTTCGGGACCTCCGGCCACCGCGGGTCGAGCTTCAACCGCTCCTTCAACGAGGCGCACATCGCGGCCATCACCGCAGCGATCGTCGACTTCCGCCGCGACAAAGGCATCCGTGGGCCGATCTTCCTCGGCCGAGACACTCACGCGCTCAGTGAACCTGCGTTCCTCACGGTCCTCGAGGTGCTCGCCGCCGCCGAGGTCCCGGCGCTCATCGACGAGCGTGACGGCTTCACCCCGACCCCTGCCGTCTCCCACGCGATCCTCGGCTTCAATGCCGGGAAGTCGCAAGACGATGCGCAGGCCGACGGCATCATCGTCACTCCCAGCCACAATCCGCCCGCCGACGGCGGCATCAAATACAACCCGCCACACGGCGGGCCCGCCGGCGCCGAGACGACGACCTGGATCGCCGACCGCGCCAACACCTACCTTTCCGAAGGGTGGGAGAAGATCCCACGCACCTCCTTCCAGCGGGCATTCCATCTGGAGAACACTGAGAACTTCGACTATGTCTCGAACTACGTCGACGACCTCGAGTCGGTCATCGACCTCGATGTCATCCGCAGCTCCGGGCTGAAGATCGGCGCCGATCCGCTCGGCGGAGCCAGCGTCGACTACTGGGCGGCGATCGCCGAGGACTACGACCTCAACCTCGACGTCGTCCATCCGGACGTCGACCCCACCTGGTCGTTCATGACACTGGATTGGGATGAGAACATCCGCATGGACTGCTCCTCTCCCTATGCGATGGCCGGCCTCATCGCCTCGCGCAATGACTTCGACATCGCCACCGGCAACGACGCCGATGCCGACCGTCACGGCATCGTCACCCCCGATGCCGGCCTGATGAACCCCAATCACTATCTGGCAGCGGCCATCGACTACCTGCTTGAGAACCGCACCGACTGGCCGAAGGACGCCGCGATCGGCAAGACTCTGGTCACCTCGTCAATCGTCGATCGCATCGTCGCCGCTCATAGTCGCACCCTCTTCGAGGTGCCCGTCGGCTTCAAATGGTTCGTTCCCGGCCTGCTCGATTCGTCGCTGGCATTCGGTGGTGAAGAATCGGCCGGCGCATCGTTCCTGCGTCGGGACGGCAAGGTGTGGTCGACGGACAAGGACGGCATCATCCTCGCCCTCCTCGCCGCCGAGATGACAGCGAAGACCGGGCAGACACCCTCGCAGCGTTACGCAGGGTTGGCCGCGAATCACGGCACCAGCACCTACGCCCGCCAAGATGCTCCGGCGACGCGTGCACAGAAACAACGCCTGGGGACACTTGAGGCCTCTCAAGTGAGCGCAAAGACCGTCGGCGGTGAGCCCGTGAAGGCGGTGCTCACCTCGGCGCCGGGCAACAATGCCCCCATCGGCGGCCTCAAGGTCACCACTGACAATGCGTGGTTCGCTGTGCGGCCGTCGGGCACCGAGGACGTATACAAGATCTACGCGGAGTCCCTGCGCGACGAAGACCATCTGCGCCAGGTCCAGCACGATGCACGGACTCTCGTGGACGGGGTGCTCGAGTAAGGCGCCTGGTGACGCCGAAATGCTCTGATGCGCCTCGGCAATGCACTTCGATGCGACTCGCCATGCGAGGTCGCGGCAGACCCTGAAAGCAGATTACGATCGCGTATCGCTGCTCAAGCAGGATTGTCGCAAATGCGCGCATCATCAGTACGACTTCTCACCGTCGACAGTCGATCTGCCACCGTGTAACGGTGACTGCCGCACGACTGCAATAAGCCTGTTCTCGGACTGTGACCGGCTCCAAGTCGGTTCTCAGCGACCGTTGTCGAGCCTTCAGCCCTGATCGAAATACTGTTCCCCGTCAATGACATGCCGCCTGACAGCGACACACGTCGCTGCGGCTGACACGACGAGAGGATCAGCCACAATGAAGCACCCCGTTCGCAATCGCACAGCAGCCCTGGGAATCGCCGCCGTCGCCGGACTCGCCGGCCTCGGACTCGCGACAGGACCAGCAATGGCCGCCGAAACATCGACCCAGTCAGCTGTTTCGGACGTCGACACGCAGTCTGTCTATTACCCGACCGATCCGGTCAAATACGCCGACGAACTCGTCCGAGCCTGGGGAAAGGGCGATACGGACCGGGTTGAGGCTTTCGCTTCGACCAGGGTCGCTGAAGAGCTGCAGTCTCATAGCGACGACGAAGTCACCCACTGGGACCGCGTCGGCGCAGAAGGTGCCGCCGGCACGACTTACGTCGACTACGAGAACACCGTCACGGGCGAGAAGATGTCGCTCGGACTGCCCACCGAGGCTGTCTCCAACCCCGATAACGAGTGGGGCACCGCCAATGCAGTGCACAGGATCAGCTTCGAGGACTGAAGTTCCAGCCCTCTGACCGCCTCGGCGAGGTCTTACAGGTGCGCCTCCGGGGCGTTCTGCACGTAGTCGGCCACGGTGTCGTTCTTGAACGCGTCGCGGACCTTCTTCAGCTCCTCTTCGTCGACGTTGACGATCGACTGACCGTCCGGGGAGGTGCCGACGCCGGCGACGGGGGCGGTGAAGAACTCGATGTCGCCGGGGCGGACGTCGCGCATGTTGAACGCGGTCGAGGAGATGTACTTCGCGTCCAGGCCCGAGTCGACGTACATGTACGGCGCGAAGTTCTTGACCATGTCCTGGATCTTCTTCGGGTTCGACAGGGTGTCGGCCGAGATCATCTCGTTCGTCAGCCCGCGGATGAACGCCTGCTGATTGCGCGCACGCTGGAAGTCGCCGTCCTGGAACTGCTTGCGCTCACGCACGAAGGTCAGAGCCTGGTCGCCGTTGAGGACGTTCTCGCCCTTGGTGAACGTGTAGCCGTTCTTCTCGAACGCCTGCTCGGAGTTCACGGTCACCCCGCCGAGGCTGTCGGTCAGTGCCTTGAATCCCTCGAAATCGATGATCGCCACGTGATCGAGTTCGGTGCCGATGAAGTCCGAGACCGTCGACACGGCCAGCGGCAGACCCCCGTAGGACAGCGCCGAGTTGATCTTCGACTTTCCGTGGCCCTCGATGTCGACGTAGGTGTCGCGCGGGATCGACATGATCTGGACGTTCCCGCCGTCCTCCGGCAGATGCATGACCATGATCGTGTCCGAGCGCAGTCCGCGCGAATCGTTGACGTCGACATCTTTCATCGACTCGTCCGAGCCGAGCAGCAGGATGTTCGTGCCGTCGCCTTCCTTGCCGCCGCCGGACTTGCCGAAGACCTGCTCGTCGCTGAGCTGGTTCGCGTTCTTGTCGAACGACCGGCCGACGCTCCAGACGTAGAGCCCGATGCCGAGCACTCCGAGGATGACGATGATCAGCAGCGCCACGAGGACCTTGCGCCAGACGCGCTTCTTCTTGCGCGGGCGCTGCTGTTCCTCGTTCTGGTGGTCGAAGAGATCGTCGAAGGTGGTGTTGTCCGTCATCGGCACTCCGGAGTTTGAGCGGTCGGCGCCGGGCGCCGGGGTCATTGGGCAATCCCGCTCATTGTATAGCGACAGAGGTGACCCATTTCTCAGCCGCGCGGCGCACCCCGGATCGAAGCACGCGAGCCGACGGGAGAGGTGGGCCGCCTCGGCGAGGTGTTCTTCCTTGTCAGACGTCGAAATCCCCGATTTCGACGCGGTGGACCGGGATGGCATCCGTTCGCTGCCCACTGATGGGATCCGCCGCCGAGGTGAGGGGACTCACCAGTAATAACGCGGGCTCGGCATGGTCGGCCGGGTCAGGGCTGGATAGACTTTCCTGGTGTTCAATAACTATCGGGAAATTCTGTCGCTTCCCGGTGCGCTCAAGTTCTCCTTGGCCGGTCTCGTCGCCCGGATGCCCATCGCAGTGCTGGGCCTGGGCATCGTCCTCTTCATCCAGGGCGTGACCGGGTCCTACGGCATGGCGGGCATCGTCTCTGCCGTGTACATGATCGTCCAAGCGCTTGCCGGCCCCGGGATCGCACGCCTCGTCGACCGCCTCGGCCAGGCGAAGGTCATGGTGCCCATCGTCGTCACCCACCTCATCGCGTTGGCCCTGCTCATCGTCTCCGTGTACGAGGAATGGTGGACGGGATTCGTCTTCGCCTTCGCAGGCATCGGCGGCGCCACTGTCGGCTCCGTCGGTTCCCTGGTGCGTTCGCGCTGGTCGCATATCGTCGACTCCCCGAAGAAGCTGCAGACCGCTTTCTCATGGGAATCGGTCGCCGATGAGCTGATGTTCGTCTCCGGACCGGTGCTGGCCACGGTGCTCGCGACGGCGGTGTGGCCACCGGCGGGAATCATCCTCTCGATGATCACCGTGGGCGTGGGATCGCTCCTGCTCTACATCCAGAAGTCGACCGAACCCCCGCCGGTGGAGCGGACGAACGAGGCGAAGGGGCATGTGTTCTCGAACCCGGGCATCTTCGCGATCATCATCGTCAACATCTTCCTCGGCGTGAACTTCGGTGCCATCGACGTCATCGCAGTCGCCTTCGCCGACGAACTCGGCGTGAAGTCCACCGCCGGCGTGCTGCTGTCCTGTCTGGCGCTGGGGTCGCTGATCTCCGGTGCGCTGTACGGGGCACGCAACTGGCAGGCCGCTGTGCACCACCGATTCGGCGTGGCCGTGTCCGCCCTGGCTGTGGGCGCGTGCCTGATGCTCCTGGCGAATTCGATGGTCACCTACGGCATCATCCTCATCGTCGTCGGATCGGCGATTGCCCCGAGCCTCATCGGTGCGAACTCCGTCATCGAGCAGCTCGCTCCCCCGCGCCGGCTCACCGAGGCGTTCGCCTGGCTGGGCACCTCGCTGGGCTTCGGCGTCGCGTTCGGATCGGCCGTCGCCGGCAACATCATCGATGCCTACGATGCGAAGACTGCAATGCTGCTGCCCGCCGGCTGCGCGGTACTGGGGGCTGTGATCGCCCTGTCGCTGCTGAAGCTTCTGAACCCTTCGCGGTCGAGTCATGAAGCGCGGCTGGCGAAGGACCGTCGGCGCGAGCGAGTTGTGGAACCGTAAACGACGCTGGGACGAGTGCTTGCGCGATCGCTGTCTCGCCCGCCTCGGCGAGCATCCGTGACTGCTAATGTCACACCCTCGCGTTCGTCTCTCTTCGCGTCACTGGCTGCACATCCGTCACCAATAGCGACAAAACACCCCGTTGCGGCGGGGTGTTTTCGCGTTTGCGGGAGGTGATGCGCGGAGGGGATGGCGGCGCGACCGCTCAGCCCGGCCGTGGTGGCCCGATCGCGAGCCTGCGGAAACACGGGACGACAGGGTCACCTCGGCGATGTCAAAGATCATTGACATCCTGGTGTCATGCATGCTTTACTTTTAGATGTAAAGAGAAGTTGACATCAAGGAACGAAATGGAAGTTCAGACTTCGGACCTCAAGCAGGTTCGCAAGGCTGCGGGTCTGACACAGGCACAGCTGGCCCAACTCACCGGGGTGTCGCGGCAGACGATCATCGCGACCGAGCGCGGCGACTACGCCCCCAGCGTGTATCTGGCGCTGCGCATCGCCCGAGCCTTGGATACGACAGTCGAAGAGATCTTCTCGCTCCAGGAGGAATCCCCATGAACTACGTCAGTGACAAGAAGAACCGCCCCAACGCTTTTGCCGATCGAATCGCCGGCTTCAACGACCCCTCAATGGGAGACGAGCGCGAACGCGACGTCATTCTGCGAGCGTATACACTGGGCGCCGTCGTCTCCACCTACGTGTTCTTCGCGCTCGGGCTCATCTTTGCCGTGCTCGGTGCCGGAATGTGGAGTGTGTTGATCGTTCTCGGGTCGATGGTCACCAGTATCGTCGTCTCTGCGTACTGCAAGCGCGAGAATGTGGACTTCTCCATGGCAATGGCGCGTGTTTCGCCGAGGCGGCTGATCGTCGGCAACATTGTCGGAGCGGTGTTCGCGATCGTGTGGGTCGGTGCGATTGTCTTCCACATAAGTGAGGGCTATCCGCTCATCGATGCCGGTATGGGAGCGAAGGCAATGTTCGGCGCCTCAACCAGCACCTACTCCGTCGTGATCGGTGCGGCCCTCGGTTTCGTCATCACGATCACAATGTTGACGATCTCCCGTGTACGCAAGATCAAACAGGCCCGCGCCGAGGCAGCCGCTGCCGCTGAGATCGAGGACGAAGACTGATGCGTATCGGCAGATGAGGCTCGGCGCTTGAGCATCCATCACCAATTCCAGCGGCGCGTGAAGGTTGTGGAGGCGGAGGTCGGCAGTGGTGCTGCGGTAGCGGCGGTGTGGGGCCGGAAGTCGCGTGGCGGTGCGGGACTCGCTGGTGCACTGGCGCGCTGGCGCGGCACCTTCGCGCCGAGCCCGTGGCTCAGGATTCCCCGGTAGGCAAACGTTGATTTCCGAGGAGGATTTCTACAGATATCTACCTGAGAATCCGGTCGCGCAGAGGACAGGTCCAGGCGTCCCCGCGTCCACGCCTGCGTCCCACTCTCCTCACCGTCAGCGCCATGCCCTGCCGCTGGCCGCACTTGTCGCCATACCTCCTGCATCTCACATCGTTAGCGCCAGAACACCCCGGTCCTCCGGGGTGTTCTGCAGTCTGCGGTACAGGATGCCGCCGAGCTGACTCGTGGAGTTGTTGGTGCTCAGCAGCCGGTATCCGGTGGTCGTCAAACGGTGCGGGACGCTTATGCCCAGTCCTTCTTCGCAGACGTTTCGCCGACTCCGGCATTGAAGACGTTGTGCGGGTCGAGCTCCTTGAAGTGGGCCTCCATCTCCGGCGGCACGTGGTAGAGCCTGCCGAAGTTGTGTTCGGCGGGCACGGCCGCACCCCGAGCCTCGAGCAGCTCGGTCATCTGCTTCTTCAGCGCCACCGTGTCGACGCCCTTCTTCGCCACATGGTCCTGGTGGAAGACGTGGCAGAAGAAGTGGCCGTAGTAGGAGCTGATGTGCAGCTGGTCGGCGATCTCGTCGGGCAGCACCTCGAGCCAGTCCTCGTCATCTCGACGCAGTGCCACGTCGAAGGTGATCATGTCCGAGGAGTCCTCGCGGTTGAGGTTGAAGTACCGGGTTGCGGCACTCGCGGCACCGAACCGATGCAGCATCGCGGACTGAGCCTCATCGGCACTGCACACGAAATACTCACCCTGGTGAGCCGCCTCGGCGAAGAAATCATCGAGGAACGCACCCATCCGCGCTTTCTCATCGGCGCTGACGACGAGGAGAAGATGATGCTCGAACCGATCGCGATACTCGAGCATCCGCTTGGGCAGCTGCTGCGGCAGCAGGCCGAACGCGGTCTGCGCGATCGTGTCGGCGACGGTCTCACCGAAGAACGGCAGCTTCGCGAACACACCGTTGGCCCAGTTCTTCAGCGCGAACAGCTTGATCTGCTCGCGGCTGCCAGCGTGCTTGATCGAGACGAACGTGTCCTTGCCATACTTCTCCGCGAGGTCGAATGACGGCCGGCCCATGTATTCGCCCGAGATCGGCAGCGGCATGTCCGAGGTGAGGATCGCCCGACGAAGGTCCTCGAGCTCGGCCGGGGAGTTCGTACCGACGTAGAACGTGGTCGCTCCCTCCTCCTTCGGGAAGGTGCGGGTGCGCACGGCGAAGACCATCAGCTTTCCAGCCGAACCGGAGGCCTCGTACAGGTAGTCGGAGTTCGCGTTGAACCGGGCCGGGGAATCGACGACCTTTCGGATCTGCTCCCCGTACTCGGTCTCCATCGTGTCCTCGGGCGCGGGAGTGACGCCTGCCGGGTCCCAATCGCCGCGTTGGAGTTTGTCGAGGATATGGGCGGGGTCGTCACCGAGCTCCACGCCGAGGTGGTTGACGAGTTCGAGTCGCCCATCCTCGTTGACGCGGGCGAAGATCGCGTTTTTCGTGAACGCCGGACCCTTGCGGATCTGGGAGCCTCCGGAATTGTTGGCGATGCCGCCGATGACGGAAGCACCGATCGAGGACGAGCCGATGACCGAGTGGGGTTCGCGATGCAGCGGGGCGAGTTTCTCGTCGAGTTCGTACAGGGTGGATCCGGCCAGGCAGATCGCTTCGCGGGCGTCGTTGATGAGGTAGATCTGGTTGATCCTCAAGGTCGAGATGATGACGATCGGGCGATCGTAATCCTGCGCACCGGGGCCGGAACCGCCGGTCAGACCGGTGTTAGCCGACTGCGGAATGACGATGAGGTCGTTGTCGACGCAGACCTGCAGGGCCCGCCACATGTCGACGAGGCTGCCCGGTCGCAGCACGGCCAGCACATTGCCTCCGCCGAAGCGGTTGCCCTTGGCGTATGGTGCGGTCGCCCGCGCGGTGGTGAGGACGTGGCGCGGCCCCATGATGTCGATGAACGCGTTGACGGCTGGGGACTGATGGCGTGTCTTACCGGGCATATGGTCGATCCCTATCAGTAGGCGACGGTTGTTCTCATGGTAGGTGTCTGGGTTCGCACCCCGCGACCCCTCCTAATTGCTACCCGACGGCGGCCCAGATACCTGGCGCCAGGTTGCTGGGCCGCCGTCGGGTAGTAGTTAGGGGGGTCACCATGGGCGGGTGATGGCGCGAGCCACGGCGCCGAGGCAGGCCAAGCAGATGACGGCAAGACCGGCCAGCGACAGGCTGTAGGAGAGCACGGGCAGCAGGGCGGCGAGCACCGTCGGCAGCAAGAACCCGGAGTAGGCGAGGCAGTAGTAAACCCCGGTGATGCCGGCGAGCTCGTGCGGTGAGGCGATGGCCTGGACGATGATGAGTCCGGAGACCACACAGATTCCGTAGGCGACACCGAGCACGATCGCCACGATGAACGCAAGGATCGGGTCCGCCAGAAGTGCGGCCACCGCCCCGAGCCCCATCCCCACGGTCATCAGCCCGAGTCCGACGACGAGTGCCCGCCCGCCGGTCAGTCGGTTGATCCACGGCACGATATTCTGCACCAACGCACCGGCTCCGAGCGTGACGACGGTGAGCACCGTGGCGTACAGGGTCGTCCACTCCCCCAGCTCCCGCTGCACGATCGCCGGCATCACGGCATAGGCGACCCCGGCGGCACCGAACACCCAGGGCGCCGCCGGCACGATCAGTCGCAGGAACGTCCGATGTGCGACGAGCGGAACGCGCAGACCGAGCCACCAATGCCCGTCTGCCCGTTGGTCGCGCGGCATCGATTCCGGCGCGAAGACCACCAGGATCAGGGAGGCGAAGTTGAGCACTCCGTGCACGGCGTAGGGCACGACTTCGGGCACCGGACCCCATTGGGCCAGGCATCCGGTGACCGCCGCACCCATGGCAAACCCCAAGGTCAGCGTCAGTGAAGGACGCCGGGCACCGGCTGTGATTCCAGCTGTGTGATCGAACGGCGGGGCCGAGAGTTCTTTGATCCAGCTCGTGCCCACCGACATCGCCACCCCGACGCCGATCCCCGCGAGCACCCGGCCCAGGCAGAGCAGCCAGAACAGATCGAAACCGAGCCCGAGGCCCAGGCTGCCGACGATTGCGGCGAGCGATCCGGCGATGAGGACCGGTTTGCGACCGTGCCGATCCGACAGCGCCGAGGCGACCAACAGTCCCGGAATGAGTCCGCCCACGTACATCCCCAGCAGCAGATTCGCCTGCCAGATGGCGTAGCCGCCGTCCTCCTCATACATATGCACGAGCGGGGTGAAATGATTGCCTCCCCACGCGAGAAGGAACATTGCCGGAGCCACCCGCAGCCAAGAATGCCGGCGCGGCGCGGAACCGCCTCGACGCCGGGAGGGCGCGCCATCCGCAACGGACGCGGCGGTCGCGGCGAACCCGGCAGTGGTCGAGTTCGGTGGGACCGCCTCGGCGAGGATGGGGTCAATTGTGTCAGTGGAGGTGTGGGGTGTCATATTCGCAGATCGTGGTCGTCGGGGAAATGGGAGCGCTCGATGTGGTCGTGGACGAGGCGGGAGAAGCCGGTGACGTCGCCGGACTCGGCGCGAGAGGTCAGATCTGCGTGTTCGGACAGCAGCGTCTCGAGGGTGTGCGGCGCCTCGATGGCGACCTGGTAGGTCAACCGCGCCAGCCGGGGGCCCATCGTCGTCAGCAGCTCATCGACGATGCCGTTGTCGCTGCTGCGGATGAGTCGGGCATGGAAAGCGTAGTCGACGCTGGCGAAGCCGAGCGGGTCATCGGATTCGAGTGCCGCCCTCTGGTGGTCGAGCAGGGCCCGCAAGTCAGCGGCGAGCGCTGTGAGGTCGCCACCGTCAGCCAGAGCTTGGACGGCGTCGATCTCGAACATTGACCGGACGGCCAGCAGGTCGCGGCGCTCCTTGGCCGTCACCGTGGTCACGAGTGCGCCCTTCTTCGGCACGAGTCGGACGAGGCGCCAGCGTTCGAGCTGGAGCATCGCCTCCCTGGCAGGGGTCCGACTGGCTTTGTGAGCCTCGGCGAGGTCGGCTTCGATGAGGAGTTCGCCGGATTCGTAGCGGCCCTCGATGATCTCCCGGGCCGCCCATGCAGCCATCCGGGCAGCGATCGGCGAGGTGTCGGTAGTGCGTTGCCATGGGAGCGTCAGCAGTTCGTTCACGGCACCACCCTAACAGATGCATACATTGATAGATGCATCATATCCTGGCTCAGAACTACTTGACGGCGGCCCAGCAACCTCGCGCGAGGTTGCTGGGCCGCCGTCAGGTAGTAATTCAGGGTGGGGAGGGCACCTGGCCGGTGGTGAGCAGGTGGGTGAGAACGTCAGTGACGGTGACGACGGAGTGGCGTCCGTCGCCGCGTTCGACGAGCGCCAGTTGGGTGCCCTCATCCCGCATCGCTTCGAAGGCGCGGACCACGGTCATCGATCGCGGCAAGACAGTGACCGGACGGACCGCCTCGGCGATGGGAGCATCCTCGGCGAGCCCCAGCACATCCCTGACATGCACCACATGACTCAGCGGGCCGTCAGCCTCGGTGCGCACGAGGATGCGACGATGTCGGTCGCGGCGCGAGATCTCCCGCACCTCACCCGCGGTCGCTGCCGGGCCGACGGCCGTCGGTTCCCGACGGCCGGCCACGAGCTCGTCAAGACTCAGCCGGGTGAGGTCGAGGGCTCCGAGCAGAGCCGCCGAGGACTCCTTCTCCAGGGTTCCCGCCTGCGCCGAATGCTGCAGCAGCTGCCGCAGATCCTCCGGCGTGTGCGCCTGATCGACCTCGTCGACGGGTTCGACCTTGACCAGGCGCAGGCACGCATTCGCCGCGTTGTTGAGCACGTGCAGCAGCGGGCGGGTGAGGAACATGAAGGCCCGCATCGGCAGAGCCAGCATGATCGCCGAGCGCTCCGGATGCGCCACCGCCCACGACTTCGGCGCCATCTCACCGACGACGAGGTGGAGGAAAGTGACGATGATGAGGGCGAGGACGAAGCCGACGATGTCCGCGATCCACAGCGGCAGGCCCAGTGCCTCGGCGACCGGGGTGATCCAGTGATGGACGGCCGGTTTCGTGATCGCCCCGAGCGCCAGGGTGCAGGCCGTGATGCCCAGTTGCGACCCCGCCAGCAGCACCGACAGCTCGGTCGAGCTGCGCAGGGCGGCTCGGGCGGACCGACTGTCCGCGGCTGCGTCTTCGAGACGGTGCCGTTTGGCGGCGATGAGCGCGAATTCGACGGCGACGAAGAAAGCGCTGAGGCCGATGATGGCGATCGTGATCGCTGTGATGATCCAGGGATTGCTCATCGTTCCACCTCGATTCCGATCCGCAGCCGCGAGGGCACATGCGTGGCCACCTCGATGACGTCGATGACGAGATGCTCGGTCTCCAGGGTGTCGTTTCCGCCGAGGTCGGCGGGATCGATCGGCAGCTCGACCGAGACCCGGTCACCGGCCTCGGGGAATCCGCGGAGGTGTTCGATGACGAGTCCCGACAGGGTCTGCGCCGAGGTGGCCGGCAGTTCGCGCTGAATGACGCGGGCCACCTCGTCGAGGGGAACGATTCCGGGCGCCGTCCAGGTGCGGTCACCGGTCTCGACGAGTTCTTCGAGGATGTGGTCGTGTTCGTCGGCGATGTCACCGACGAGTTCCTCGCCGAGGTCCTCCATCGTCAGGATTCCGGCGAAGCCGCCGTATTCATCGACGACGAAGGCCATCTGCTCCCGGCGCTTCAGCAGCGTCGCCACCGCATCCGGAAGTGGCAGGGATTCCGGCACGAAGACCGGGTCACGCAGGAAGGAACGGATCCCGGAGACGGTGTCGGTGGGGCCCGGCGCCGCCTCGGTGACGGTGTCGGCGGGGCTCGGTGCCGCCTCGGCGAGGACATCGAGGAGGTCGATAGTGCCGATCACCTGATCGTCGACATCGAGGACGGGGTAGCGGGAGTGGCCGCGGCTCATCAAGTCGCGCACCTCGTCCAGGGGCGTGTCGATGTCGATGACGTCGACGCGTGAGCGCGGCACCATGGCGTGGGCGACGCTCTGCTGTGGGAAGTCGAGGATGCGGTCGAGTATGAGCGAATCGTCGTCGACGATCTCGCCGCCCTCACGGGATTCGGCGACGATGTGTTTGAGGTCGCGCCGGGTGGCGGAGTGGTCGACGTCGTGGACCGGTTCGATCCCGAGGACGCGCAGCAGGGCGTTCGAGGCCTTGTCGAAGATCGTGATGAGCCAGCCGAACAGGGCCAGATAGATCGCGGTCGAGCGGGCGAGCCAGGTGGCGAGCGCCTCGGGGCGGGCGATGGCGAGGTTCTTCGGGAACAGCTCGCCGAAGAGCATCTGGATGAGCGTCGAGACGAGCAGGGCGAGGACGGTGCCGATGAGGATGCCGGTGCCGGCAGGGATCGGGGTACCGCCGAGTGCCTCGCCGACGGCCGTGCCGATGAGCGGTTCGGCCACGTAGCCGACGAGCAGGCCGGTGACGGTGATGCCCAGCTGTGCTCCGGAGAGCATGAAGGAGGTGCGGCGGGTGATGAACAGGGCCCGGTCTGCGGCGCGATCACCAGCGGCGGAACGGGCGGCGAGGCGGGAGCGGTCGACGGCCATGTACGCGAATTCCTGCGCCACGAAGTAGCCGGTGGCCACCGTGATGAGAAGGACGACGAGGAGGCCTGCGAGCAGCGAGAGCAGCCAGGTCAACGGCGACCACCTGCCCGCGCGCTCGATGCTCGCAGAGCGTCTGCCCGCGCGCTATTGAATTGTTCTGAGGTGCGAAGTGTGATGTCCCAGCCGGGACTTCGATAGTCGTCCATGGTCCTTCCGAAAGTGTCTACGTGGGCGGCTGGACACAATTATCCTGGCCCCGGCTGGCAGAACGCTGAAACTGCACCCCCTGACTATTGCTACCCGACGGCGGCCCAGCAACCTCGCGCTGGAGTGGTCCCCGAAAGTTGGACTGTGATCAACACAAACCAACTTGAAGGGACTACTCCATGCGCAAGGACTGTCTGATCACCAACGTCCAAGCCCGTGCCGCGATCGAACTGTTCGACCACGGCTACGGATACGCTGCGACAGCCACGAAGCTCGACGTCCACAAACCCACACTCAAACTCCTCCACGACCGGTGGTTAGTGCGTGGAACAATATCGGTCATGGAACCCCACCAGCCCCGGCGCATACCAGCAGAGCAGAAGATCGCGACCGCGAAGCGATACCTCGACGGTGAACACAAAGTCGAACTCGCCAAGGAACTCGGCCTGGCATCATCGCGACCGATCCTCGACTGGGTCAAGGAATACCGAGACAAGGGCGAGGACGCTTTCACCCCACGCAAAGCATCGGGGAAGGGCAAAACAGCTCGCATGCGCGCGATCGATCACGGGCAGGACCCGGATGCCGACCCGGCACCGTCGAAGCCGGATGTGATGGCGAAGAAGACTCGGGTCGAGGACATCAGCCTGGCCGAGTACCGGCAGTTACAAGACCGGCTGCTGCGGGCGGAAGCGGAGAACGCGTACTTAAAAAAACTGAAGGCCTTGAGGCAGAACGGGCAGCTGTAAAAGCACGCATTGTTGCCAGTCTCAAGGCGGACTACCCACTGTCACTGCTGCTGAGCATTGCGGGGTTGGCGCGGTCGACGTTTTTCTATCACCAGAAACGCTTCGGTCAGAGACCTGACCCGTATGTGCAGGTGAGGGCCCGGATCCGGGAGATCTTCACCGACAGCAACGAACGCTACGGGCACCGCAAGATTATGACTGTCTTGGTCAAAGAGGGCCTGTCGATTGCGAAGAAGACCGTGCTGCGGTTGATGCAGGACATGGGGATCAAGACCAAGGTGCGCCGGAAGCGGTACAACTCCCACCGCGGCACGGTCGGCCGTGTGGCTGGCAATGTCCTCAACCGGGACTTCACTGCTGAGGAACCGAATGAGAAATGGGTCTCTGACGTCACGGAATTCGCTGTGGCGGATCAGAAACTGTATCTGTCACCGGTCATTGATCTCTTCGATACCAGTGTGGTGTCGTACTCGATGTCGACGTCACCGAACACGGCGTTGACGAACGAGTCACTGATCAGGGCATGCCAGGGGCTTCGGCCGGGTCAGGCACCGTTGGTGCACACGGACCAGGGGTTTCAGTACCAGCACGTGTCGTGGGCGGCGATCTTGGCCGAGTATGGTGCACGCCCGTCGATGTCGCGGAAGGGAAATTGTTGGGATAACGCGGTCGCGGAGAACTTCTTCGGGCAATTGAAGTCTGAAATGTTCTATCTGCAGAAGTTCGACACTGTCGAGGACCTCAAGACCGCGATCGATGAGTACATTCACTGGTATAACTTTGAGAGGATCTCGACACGACTTGGCGGTCTTGCTCCGATGGAGTATCGGACCAAGACCGCCAATGCCACAGAGGCCGTAACCGCTCTATGCTGACCCCACAGCAGTCCAACTATTGGGGACCACTCCACGCCAGGTTGCTGGGCCGCCGTCGGGTAGCAATAGTCAGGGGGTGAAGCGGTAGCCCATGCCCATCTGCGTGTGCAGATACTGTGGTCGGGCGGGGTCGGCCTCGAGCTTCTGCCGCAGCTGGGACATGTAGACCCGCAGGTAGCCGCGCTCCCCCGCATACTCGGGACCCCACACCTCGGTGAGCAGGGTGGTCGCATCGACGAGCGCACCCCTGTGCTTGGCGAAGACGCTGAGCATGTTCCATTCGATCGGCGTGAGGTGCACCTCGGCGCCTTCAACGTGAAGGACGTGGGCGGCGAGGTCGATGACGACCCGACCGTCACCGGTGGCCACGACACTCGAATCGGCCGCCACGCCTGAGCGCCGCTCGATCGCACGCAGACGGGCCAGCACCTCACCGAGCGAGAATGGCTTCGTCACGTAGTCATCGGCCCCGGCGTCGAGGGCGGCGATCTTACCGTGCGCGTCGTGGCGGGCCGAGATGACGACGATGGGCACCTGGCTCCACCGACGCACCTGCATGATGAGTTCGATCCCGTCGATGTCGGGCAGACCGAGGTCGAGGATGATGACGTCGACGGCCGCCTCGGCGAGCGCCTCGTTCATCTGTCGCCCGCTGGCGGCGATCGTGACCTCGTGGCCTTTCCCACGCAGTCCCACGCTCACGGCACGAGCGATGTCGGTGTCGTCTTCGACGATGAGCACGTGCTTCATGCGGCTCCCTCCCTGCCCGGCATCACTGAACCCTACTCACTCGTCGTTCCCGATGCCACGGGTGCCCCGCCTCGGCGCGGAATCGTCAGCACAGCGGTGAACCCGCCGCCAGGGGTCGGCTCGGCGCTCAGCTCGATTCCCATCGCCCGGCACAGGCCCAATGCGACCGCCATGCCCAGTCCGAGCCCCTTCGTGTTGAACTCGTTGAGCCTGGTGAACGGGTTGAAGATGCTCTCAAGCGCCTCCGCCCCCACCCCGGGACCGGAGTCGGCGATGCGCAGGTGCACCGCGCCGGTGCCTGTGGAGGAGTCGATCGTGATCGGGGCCCCTTCGCCGTATTTCACGGAGTTCTCGATGATGTTGACCAGCACGCGTTCGACGAGCCCCGCATCGACGTCGACCCAGGTCTCGGGGTCGACGTCGACAGTGATCCGCGGCTGCCCATCGCTGTCGCCGTCACCGGCCGCGGACCCGCGCGACTGAACCTCGTCGAGTTCTTCCAGCGCCGAGGCGACGACATCGGCCACGAGCACCGGTGCCGTTGAGATCGTCACCGCCCCGGATTGGATGCGGCTCATGTCGAGGAGGTTGTCGATGAGCTTCTCGAGGCGCTGGGCCCCGTGCTCGATGGTCGTGAGCATGAGCTTCTGGTCGGATTCCGAGAGCTCGATCTCGTCGAGCAGCAGCGTCGACGTCGCCGTGGTGATCGCGCCCAGCGGCGTGCGCAGATCGTGGGAGACCGCGGTGAGCAGGGCGGTGCGCACGGCGTTGCCGGCCGACAGTTCTTTGGCCTCGGTGCGGCTGCGCTGCAGGGCCGATTCCGTGAGTACCCGCAGAAGCCTGCCCGCATAGGCGTCGAGGATCCGCTGCTCGCCGGCGCTGAGCGGTCGGCCCTTCAGCGCCAGCGAGGCGTCCTCGTCGAGGTCGATGACCTCGCTCGCTACTGCCCGTGATGCGATCGGTTCCCCCGCCGAGGCGGCCGCCACGTCCGCGCCGCCCGCGCGGTCGGCGCGGACGAATAGGGTGACCCCGTCGAGGGCGAAGCTCGTGCAGATGCCGGCGACCATCGACTCGGGGCTGTCTCCCTCGGCCATCATCGATCCCGCGAGCTCGCTGAGCACACCTGCCTCGTGCTCGGCGGCTTGGGCCTGCCGGGTGCGGCGTGCGGCCAGGTCGACGACCGTGGCCACGGCCACGGCGACCGCGACGAAGATGACGAGCGCGAGGATGTTCTCGAACTGTCGCACCGTCAGCGAGTTCACTGGATGGGTGAAGAAGAAATTGATGAGCCCGGCCCCGAATACGGCCGTCATCACCGCCGGCCACAGTCCGCCGATGAGCGCGACGAGCACGACGACGGTGATATAGGCGAGGAAGTTCATGCTCAGCGAGGTCGACCCGGGGCCGAGCCCGACGAACAGGGTCGTGAGCAGCAGCGGGGCGAGTGCGCCGACGACCCAGCCGAGGATGCGGCGAACCTGCGAGAGCGGATTCTCCCGGGTTCGTTCCCGATCCACCTGCCAGAACTTGGCTGCCTGGGCGTGGGTGACCATGTGCACGTCGATGTCGGCGGCAGCGCTGATCACGCGGTTGGCCACGCCGGGGCCGAACACGCGCCGGTACCACGGGGTGCGCGAGACTCCGAGGACGATCTGCGAGGCGTTGAGGGTGCGGGCGAACTCGATGAGGGCCTTGGCGACATCGTCTCCGACCACGGTGTGCCAGACGGCGTTGTTCGCCTCGGCGAGTTCGCGAGCGGAGAGCAGGTGCGGGGCGCCCGAACGGCGGGTGCCGTCGGGTTCGATGACGTGGACGACGTGGAGTTCGCGGCCGGCGATCCGGCCGGCGATGCGCAGTCCGCGCCGGATGAGCGTCGTCGATTCCGGTCCGCCGGTGACGGCGACGAGGATCCGGTCGCGCGCAGCCCAGGTGGCGCGGATGCCCTTTTCATCGCGGTACTTCTCGAGTCCTTCGTCGACCCGGTCGGCCAGCCACAACAAGGCGAGTTCGCGCAGCGCGGTGAGGTTGCCGAGCCGAAAGTAGTTCGACATCGCGGCGTCGACCTTCTCCGCCGCGTAGATCCGACCGTCGACCAGGCGGGTCCGCAGGGCGGCGGGGCTGATGTCGATGAGTTCGACCTCGTCGGCGGCGCGGAGAAACGGGTCGGGCACGCGTTCAGCCTGGTTGCGGCCGATGATCGCACCGACGACGTCACCGAGCGATTCGAGGTGCTGGATGTTCACCGTCGTGAACACGTCGATGCCGGCAGCGAGGATCGTCTCGACGTCCTCCCACCGTTTCGTTCGGGTCTCAGCCCCGCCCGGCACATTCGTATGAGCGAGCTCGTCGATGATGACGAGTTCGGGCGCCCGCGCAAGCACCCCCTCGGTGTCGAGTTCGTGAAACGTCCGTCCCCGGTAGTCGACCGGGCGGCGGTCGATCGTCTCGAATCCCTCGGCGAGTGACCGGGTGAAGGCACGTCCGTGGTCCTCGACGATGCCGATGACGACGTCGCGGCCGTTGCCTGCTGCAGTGGCCGCGGCCTCGAGCATCGCGACGGTCTTGCCGACCCCGGGCGCATAGCCGAGGAAGACCGTGAGCGTGCCCCGCCGAGGTGAGCCCATCAGCGTCCGCCGGTCGATGTGGTCGATGCGTGTGTGGACTCTCCGTCGTTCGTCTCCACGTGCGCAGACGAACCGTTCGCGAGGTCGTTGTTGAGGGTGACGACGTTGACGTGAGGCTCACCGATGAAGCCGAGCACCGGGTCCTGGGTGTTCGCCTCGACCATCTCGGCCACGTCCTTCCTGCTCAGTCCCGTCTCCCGCGCGACGCGGGGGACCTGGAGTCGAGCATACTCAGGGCTGATGTCCGGATCGAGACCAGACGCAGAGGCTGTCAGGGCATCCGCAGGAATGCTCGCCGGGTCGACGCGCTCGCGGCTCGCGATCCGGGAGCGGCGGTCGGCGATCTGTGTGAGGAGTTCGGGACTGTTCGCTGCGAGGTTCGTCGCTCCGGAGGCCAGTCCGTCATAGTCATCAGCCGACGGCCGGGGGAAGAACCATTCGTCTCCGGTCACGGGTTGAGCGAGGTGGGCGTTGCCGACGACCTCGCCGGCGCTGTTGCGGATCGACGCTTCTTGGGCGGGCATGAGGCGGCCGATCGCGACCATCATCAACGGGTACGCGAGGCCGAGAACGAGCGTGAGCACGAGGAGCATGCGCGCCCCGGTGAGGATCTGGCGGCCGAAGATGGGGAGCATGATGGTTGTCCTTTCGAGGTGAACAGTTCAGAGCAGCGGGGCGATGACTGAGTCGATGAGTTTGATGCCGATGAACGGGACGATGAGCCCGCCGAGGCCGAAGACGAGAAGGTTCATCCGCAGCAGCGACGAGGCCGTCCGCGCCCGGAACCTGACCCCGCGCAGCGCGACAGGGATGAGGGCGAGAATGATGAGGGCGTTGAAGATCACCGCGGACAGGATCGCCGAGGCGGGGCTGTGCAGACCCATGATGTTGAGCGCCCCGAGCCCGGGGAAGGCAAGGAGGAACATCGCCGGGATGATCGCGAAGTACTTCGCGACGTCGTTGGCGATCGAGAACGTCGTCAGCGCTCCGCGGGTGATGAGCAGCTGCTTGCCGATTCCGACGATGTCGATGAGCTTCGTGGGATCCGAATCGAGGTCGACGAGGTTGCCGGCCTCCTTCGCCGCGGTCGTTCCCGTATTCATCGCGACCCCGACATCGGCCTGGGCAAGCGCGGGTGCGTCATTCGTCCCGTCCCCGGTCATTGCAACCATCCGGCCCCCGGCCTGCTCGGTCTTGATGAGGGCGAGCTTGTCTTCCGGGGTCGCCTCGGCGAGGAAATCATCGACACCGGCCTCACGGGCGATCGCCCGGGCTGTGAGTTCGTTGTCGCCGGTGATCATCACCGTCCGGATCCCCATCTCCCGCAGGGTTGCGAATCGTTCGGCCATGCCCGGTTTGACGATGTCGCGGAGGTCGATGACGCCGAGCACCTGTGCTGTGGATTCGACCGCCTCGGCGACGAGCAGTGCGGTGCCGCCCCCTGTGTTGATGCGTTCGACCTCGGCGGTCGCGGCTTCGGGGATCTCGGCGTCGCGGTCGCGCGCCCACGAGATGACCTCCTTCGCCGCGCCCTTGACGACGGTGCGGGTGCCCGAGCCGACAGGGAGGACGATTCCGGACAGGCGGGTCGTCGCGGAGAACGGAATGAACTCGGCCTCCGGGTAGGCCTCGAGGCCCACGGCGTCGATGCGGAACTCCGCCTCGGCGAGGGTGACGACGGACCGACCCTCGGGGGTGTCATCGGCCAAGGAGGACAGCCGGGCCGCCTCGGCGATCTGCGCGGGTGTGTTCGACCCCAAGGGAATGAAATCGGTGGCCTGCCGGTCGCCCATCGTGATCGTGCCGGTCTTGTCGAGCAGAAGTGTGGACACGTCACCGGCGGCCTCGACGGCCCTGCCGGACTTCGCGAGCACATTCGCCGCGACCAGCCGGTCCATGCCGGCTATGCCGATCGCCGAGAGCAGTGCGCCGATCGTCGTCGGGATGAGGCAGACGAGGAGCGCGATGAGCACGGTCAGCGGCTGCTGGGCGCCGGAGAATGCAGCGATCGGGGCGAGGCTGGCCACGACGAGGATGAAGATGACGGTGAGCACGGAGAGGAAGACGCCGAGGGCCACCTCGTTGGGGGTCTTCTGCCGGTTCGCGCCCTCGACCATCGAGATCATCCGGTCGAGGAAGCTCTCGCCGGGGCTCGCGGTCACGGTCACGGTGATCGAGTCGGAGAGCACCTTCGTCCCGCCCGTGACGGCGCATCGGTCACCGCCGGCCTCACGGATGACGGGCGCGGACTCGCCGGTGATGGCAGATTCATCGACGGTGGCCGCACCCTCGATGACGTCACCGTCGCCGGGGATCGTCTCGCCTGCGGTGACGAGCACCAAGTCCCCGGCCCGAAGCTGTGAGGCGGGCACGGTTTCGGCCTCCCCGCCCGGCAGAACGCGGGTTGCGTCGACGCTGACCCGGCTGGCCCGCAGGGAGTCGGCCTGAGCCTTGCCCCGTCCCTCGGCGAGTGCCTCGGCGGCGTTGGCGAAGACGACGGTCAGCCATAGCCAGATGCTGATCGCCCAGGTGAAACGGGTCGGGTCGATGATGGCGAGGATGAGGGTGATGGCGGCGCCGATCTCGACGAGGAACATCACGGGGTTACGCCAGGCGGTGCGCGGGTCGAGTTTCTTCAGCCCAAGCAGGCTCGCCTGAAGGAGGGCGGTGGCAGTGATGGTTCTCATCTCACATGAGTCCTTCGTTGATCGGTCCCAGTGCGAGCACGGGGAGGAAGGTGAGGGCGCTGATGACGAAGCCGATGCCGACGACGACCCCGACGAACAGGGGGCGGTGGGTGGGCAGGGTGCCCGGGCTCGCCTCGGCGGGGGTCTGTTCGGCCAACGCCCCGGCGAGCGCGAGGACGGCACCGATCGGCACGAGGCGGCCGAGCAGCATGCCGGTCGCCAGGGCGATGTTGAAGAACGGGGTGTCCGCGTCAAGGCCGGCGAACGCGGAGCCGTTGTTGTTCGCCGCCGAGGTGAAGGCGTAGAGGATCTCGGACAGGGCGTGCGGGTTGAGTCCGGTGGCGGTCTGGGTTGATGGGTCCGTGACGTTGCCGCCGGATTGGATCGCCGAGGTGGTGTTGAGGACCGAATCGAGCGTGCCCGGCCACAGCGTGGCCACGGCGGTGCCGATCAGGGCGAGGGCCGGGGAGACCAGGATGAAGGTGCTCGCCAGTGTGATCTCGGTCCGGCCGATGCGTTTGCCGAGGAACTCCGGGGTGCGGCCGACCATGAGCCCGCAGACGAAGACGGCGATGATCGCGACGATGAGCATGCCGTAGAGGCCGGAGCCGACGCCGCCGGGAGCGATCTCGCCGATCATCATGTTGAGCATGAGCACCGCTCCGCCGAGGCCCGAGTAGCTCGAGTGGGCCGAGTCGATCGCTCCCGTCGAAGTCAGCGTCGTGGCCACGGCGAAGAAGGCCGAAGGAATGATGCCGAATCGGGTCTCGCGTCCTTCCATCGCCGCACCTGCGGCCTGGGAGGCAGGGGTGGCTGTCGTCGTTTCGAGGGCGATGACGGCGGCCAGTGAGAGGACGAAGAAGGTGGCCATGGCCGCGAGGATCGCCCACCCATGTTTGCGGCTGCCGACCATGATGCCGAAGGTGCGCGGCAGTGCCGAGGGGATGAGCAGGATGAGGAAGACGTTCGCGAGGTTGACCAGGGCGCTCGGTGCCGAGAGCGGGTGGGCCGAGTTCGCGTTGAAGAATCCGCCGCCGTTCGTGCCCAGGTGTTTGATGACCTCCTGACTGGCGTCGGGTCCGCCGGGGATGGTCTGGGTCGACTGGGCACCTCCGGTGACGGTGTGGACGACCTGGTCGGGGGTGAGATTGTCGATGACGCCGAGGCCGATGTAGATGATCGCGAAGATCATTGAGATCGGGAGCAGGATGCGCAGGGTGGCACGGGTGAGGTCGACCCAGAAGTTGCCGATGAACAGGGAGGTCGAGCGCATGAGGCCGCGGATGAGGGCGACGGCCACGGCGATGCCGACGGCGGCGGAGACGAAGTTCTGGACGGCGAGGCCGGCCATCTGGGCGAGGAAGCCCATCGTCGTCTCACCGGCGTAGGACTGCCAGTTCGTGTTCGTGGCGAAGGAGACCGCGGTGTTGACTGCTTGGTCGACGGGGACGGCAGGGTGCCCGTTGGACAGCGGGAGGAGGTGTTGGAGACGAAGCAGGCCGAAGAGGACGACGAGGGAGACAGCCGTGAACCCGAGGACCGAGAGGAAGTAGGTCCTCCACCGCTGTTCTGAGGAGGAGTCGACGCCGGTGAGGCGGTAGAGGACGGACTCGACGCGAGCATCCTTCTCCGAGAGGAATACTCGGGCCATGTAAGTGCCGAGCGGAACATGGGCCGCGGCAAGAAGCGCGAGGACGAGCAGAACTTGTGTGATCCCGGTGAACCAACTCATGGCCTGCTCTCCCGGTTCAGGCGGGACTGGGGGCACGAGCGGACCTGGCGCGTACCGGACTCGGGGCACAGGCCATCAGCCGGCCGCCTCGGCGATGTAGTGAGTGACATGAGTCCATCTCACCGCTGTGCGAACCGATCGGAGGGTGATCTTAACGCGGTCTTGACACCTCCCAACACAACCCCAACACCCCTCCTTGCTACCCGACGGCGGCCCAGCAACCTCGCGCGAGGTTGCTGGGCCGCCGTCGGGTAGCAATTATTCGACGAGTTTGCCTTCTTGGCTGATTTCGCCGGTGTGCATGAGTGCTGCGACATCCGGCGAGACCGCGGGGATCGACTCGCGGACGACTCCGGCGGACGGAGACCAGACCAGATTGACCTGCAGCCCCGGATCCATCTCGGGAAAGTCGCTGCGGTTGTGACAGCCGCGGGTCTCCCGGCGCTCCAGCGCGCATTCGAGGGTGGCCCGGGCGGCAAGCACCGACGAGCGCAGGTCGAAGGCATGGGAGAGGTCGGCGAACCCGGCGATGTCCGGGTGGATGCCGACGTCCGCCATCCGCTCCTCGATGCCGGCGAGCTTCTCCAACCCGGCCACCAGACCGGCCTCGTCGCGGACGACTCCGGCGTGCTCGGTCATGAGGTTGCGGACCTCGCGCTGCAAGGCTCGCACGTTCTCCCTGCCCTCAGCCTCCAGCAGCTCGGAGATCTCAGACCTCGCCTCGGCAACCGCGGCATGCGACCGCACCTGCGCCTCCAACGAATCGGAGTACGCGACGGCGGAACGGCCGACGATGCGGCCGAAGACGAGGAGCTCGATGAGCGAGTTCCCGCCCAACCGGTTCGCCCCGTGCAGACCGGACGAGGCCTCGCCGATAGCCCACAGACCCTCGACGTCGGTGCTGTGATCGACCGGGTCGACCCACACCCCGCCCATCGAGTAATGCGCGGTCGGGGCGATCTCGATCGGCGAGGCCGTGATGTCGAGCATCTGCGTCTCCATGAGCGTCTGGAACACCCTGGGCAGCCGGTTCATGATGGTCTCGCGCGGCAGGTGGGACACGTCGAGCCAGACACCGCCGTTCTCGGTGCCGCGGCCCTCTGCGATCTCCGTATAGGCGGCCAGTGCCACCCTGTCACGGGTCGAGAGTTCCATCCGCTGCGGGTCGTAGCGTTCCATGAACCGCTCCCCCAGACCATTGCGCAGGATGCCGCCCTCGCCGCGGGCCGCCTCGGAGACGAGCGTGCCGGCGGCGTTCTCAGGTTCGATGATGCCCGAAGGGTGGAACTGGACGAGCTCGGCATCGCGCAGTCGGGCCCCGGCCTCGACGGCCAGGCGGAAGGAGTCACCGGTGTTCTCGTCCCGGCGTGATGAAGTGCGTCGCCAGATCCGGTTGTGTCCGCCGGCGGCGAGGATGACGGCATCGGCGTGGATCCGGTACCCAGTGCCGTCGATGACGTCGAAGCCATAGGCACCGAAGATACGACCGTCGGCAACGAGCAGCTTCGTGATGTAGACCCGGTCGAGGATCGGGATGTCTAAGGCTTCGGCGCGACGAATGAGGGTGCGCTGGATTTCCAGCCCCGTGTAGTCGCCGGCGAAAGCGGTGCGACGCCAGGTGTGGGCGCCGAAGAAGCGCTGAGAGATCCGACCGTCGTCCTCCTTCGCGAAGTCCATTCCATATCGCTCCAGGTCAGCGATGCCTTCAGCTGCTCCCTGGGTGACGATTTCGACGGTGCGGGGGTTGGCGAGGTCATAGGATTCCTTGATCGTGTCGGCCGCGTGCTGCTGCCAGGTATCGTCCGGGTCCATCGTCGCCAGGGCCGCGTTGATGCCGCCGGCGGCCAGCGAGGTGTGCGCGTCCTCTTTCGGTCGTTTGCCGACGGCGAGGACGTCAGCGCCGGCTTCGGCGACCTCGATCGCGGCCCGCAGACCCGATCCGCCGGTTCCGATGACCAGCACCGAGGTGGAGATGGAGTGTTCTTTTCGGCGGGATCCGCCCTGTGTGGTGTTCATGGAATCCACTATGGAACCGGCCATCCCATACGTCCAATGCATTGTTTGAGTCAAGTCGATAGATATATGCTATTGGTATGCCTGACCTGCACGGAGACCGATCATGAACCTCGAACAGCTGAGAAGCTTCGCCGAGGTGGCCGCCACCGGCCATTTCACGAAAGCCGCCGCGACGCTCCACTTGGCCCAGCCTTCATTGTCGAGGCAGATCTCGACTCTGGAGAGGGAGCTCGGGGCCGAGCTCTTCCACCGCGCGCACGGACACATCACACTCACTGACGCCGGCCAGACCCTGCTGCCGACGGCGAAACGGATGCTCGCCGACGCCGAGGCGGTCCGCCGTGACATGGATGAGCTGGCCGGTCTGCGGCGCGGCCGCGTCCGACTGGGTGCGACCCCGACCCTGTGCGTGAGCCTCGTGGCCGAGGCGATCAGCCGGTTCCACACCGCCCATCCCGGCGTCGAACTCGAGCTCGTCGAGAAAGGCTCCCGAGAGCTCATCGAGGCCCTAGCCGGCGGCGAGCTCGACCTCGCGCTCATCACCCGCACCTTCAACCTCGCCCCGCAGATGCCCCGACTGAGTCTGCGCGGGATCCTCGCCGAGGATCTCGTCGTCATCGCCGCCGCCGGTTCCGATCTGCTCACCGCGGATCGTGCAATGACCGATGGGATCACCCTCGCCGAGGTAGCCGACCGTCCCCAGGTCCTGTTCCATCACGGCTACGACCTCAGGGAGGCGACCTCGGCGGCGTTCGACTCCGCCGGCCTGAGGCCCCGAGTCGTCGTCGAAGGAGTGGAGATGGATGCGGCTCTGCGCTTCGTCGAACGCGGCCTCGGGGTCGCGATCGTCCCGGCCATGGTCCTCGTCGACCGACCTCTGCTGAAATCGGTGCCGTTGGTCAACCCACGGCTGCCGCGCACGGTCAGCCTCGCCAAGCGCGCGGACGTGCGGGCGACGAGGGCCGCCTCGGCGATGGAGTCGACGGTCCTGTCCACCGCCCGCACCCTCACCGAGGTCGAACCCGGCCTCACCGACTACGTGCGGGTACTCGAGTGAGTGGTTCCCCGCTCAGCGCACAGGCGCGCCGACACAGCACCGAACCTCAGAACCAGGCGTCGGCGAGCAGATGCAGCGACCGGCGCTGCACCTCGGGGTCGTACGCGTAGGTGACGGTGATGAGTTCGTCGGCGCCGGTGCGCTGCACGAATTCGGCCATCTGCGCGGTCGCGGTATCCGGTGAGCCGACGGCGCTGATTGACAGCATCGGACTCGTCGCGCCCTGTGCGGCGATCTCGGCCGGGTCGACCGGGGCCTGCAGATTGCGGCGGCGACCGGAACGCATGTCATTGAACATCTGCTGGACCGAGGTGAACTGGCGGGCCGCCTCGGCGTCGGTGTCGGCGATCATGACGTTGATCCCGGCCATCACATAGGGCTCGTCGATCTGCGCGGTCGGGGCATCGGTGGTGAATGAGTCGCGGTAGGTCTTAATTGCGATGTCGATCTGGTCGGGCGCGAAATGCGAGGCCAGAGAGAACGGCAGGCCCAGCTGACCGGCGATCGAGGCGCCGTTCATCGTCGAGCCGAGCACCCAGATGGGCACATCCATCCCCGCCGAGACCGCAGACTTGATCGGCATGGTGTGCGCCTGCCCGCTGTCCCCGAACCATCCCTGCATGTCGTAGATGTTCTGGGCGAAGTCCTGCGGTTCGGCCGAGGATCGGGCGAGCGCCTGCGCGGTCATCCCATCGGTGCCGGGTGCGCGCCCGAGGCCCAAGTCGATGCGCGGCCCATGGATGTTCGCGAGCGTTCCGTACTGTTCGGCGACTATGAGCGGGGCATGGTTGGGCAGCATGACTCCGCCGGATCCGACCCGGATCTTCTCCGTCACCGAGGCGGCCTGTGAGATGAGCAGGGCCGTGGCGCTGGCGGCCAGGCCCATCGTATTGTGGTGCTCGGCGAACCACAGGCGCTTATATCCCAGCTCGTCGGCCAGTTTCGCCGAGGTCATCGATTCGGCGATGGCATCGCGAGCGGTGGATCCTTCCCGGATGGAGACGAGATCGAGGATGTTCAACGGGACGGACAAAGCGGAAGGCTCCTTCGGTGGGCGTGCTGTGAGACCGCAGAACGCAGTCGCAGACATTCAGTCACCTGAGGCAACAGTCCGGGCAGACGGTTCTATTCCTGGGCAGACGGTCACAGTCGACGCCAAGAGGTTCAGTTCGAAGGCGTCCGGCGGATAGTCTTACCCAACCGGACTCACCCGATGCCGGACTCCCCGATCAAGGAGAGATCATGAGCACCTCGGCACAGCGCCGAACCGGACGACTTCTCACCGGTGCCGCGATGTCACTGGCTGTGGTCCTCTCCGCCTGTTCGTCGAATTCAGGCTCCGGAGAATCCGACGGTCGGGATGGCTCAGAGTCGGGAGCCGCCTCGGCGAGGTCTGATTCCGGGTCATCCGCCGCCCGGTCCACGTCGTCGTCGGCACCGGGTGCGGGCTCTCCCGAGGTCGTCGCCACCGGGCTCGAAGCCCCGTGGTCGATCGCCTTCTTTGGGCAGACCATGTTGGTCAGCGAACGCGATTCGGGTCGCATCCTTGAAGTCTCCGCAGGCAGGGATGTTCGTGAGGTCGGGCAGATCGAAGATGCCTCGGCCTCGGGCGAAGCGGGTTTGCATGGTCTTGCTGTCGACGATGACCGTCTCTATGCTTTCTTCGCTGCTGGGACGGAGAATCGGATCGTGCGATTCGACATCCTCGGCGAGGCCGGGGAGCTGTCATTGAGTGAGGAGGAGACGATCCTCGACGGACTGCCGACCGCGAACTTCCACAACGGCGGACGGCTGGCCTTCGGACCCGACGGTCTGCTCTATGCCACGCTCGGTGACACAGGCGATCGCGACAGCGCGCAGGACGAGAAGGCGCTGTCGGGAAAGATTCTGCGCATGACGCCTGACGGCGACATACCTGCGGATAATCCGTTCGGCGATTCGCTCGTCTTCAGCATGGGACACCGGAACCCGCAGGGCATCGGCTGGGACGATGAGGGCACGATGTATGCCTCGGAGTTCGGGCAGGACACGTGGGATGAGCTCAACGTCATCGACGCCGGCGGGAATTACGGATGGCCCGAAGTCGAGGGCATCGCCGAGGACAGCGGGCCTGCAGATGACGGCGGCTCTGGTGACGGGTCCGGTGACTTCATCGATCCGGTGCAGCAGTGGTCTCCCGACGAAGCGAGCCCCAGCGGACTGGCCGTCACCGACGAGAGCATCCTCATCGCCGGTCTGCGCGGTGAGCGTCTGCACCAGGTGCCGCTCGACGACCTCTCCGCTTCCAACGAACTCTGGGCCGGAGAGCACGGCCGGCTGCGCGATGTGGTTGAGGCACCGAACGGTTCGCTGCTCGTGCTGACGAACAATACCGACGGCCGCGGAGAACCCGGCCCGGACGACGACCGTCTCCTGCGCTTCACGCCCTGACGGCGGCGGCCTGCCCGCCATGGACCGAATGCACCGAGGCCCCGAACGCTCACCGCGTTCGGGGCCTCGTGCAAACAGGGCTGTTTGGGAGTTCTCGCTCAGTTGTCCTTGGTCCCGGGCAGCCCCTGGGACTTGCGGCGCATGAGCAGGACGACGATGACGATGATGGCCAGGCCGCCCACGGAAAGCAGCACGATCATGGGGGTCGACATTCCGGAATCGCTGCCGGTGGACTCGCCGATCTCGCCGCGGTCTTCGGTGTCCTTGCCCGGCTCGTCGACGACTCCGCCGCCGAGTCCGGCCTTCGTCGACTCTCCGGACGACTCCTTGACCTCACCGCCGGCGCCTTCGGCGTCCTTGATCGCAAACGAGTAGTCACCGGAGATCGGGTGACCGTCCTGCGACACCACACGCCAGGTGACCTTGTAGTCGCCGGGCTTGAGATCATCGGGCAGAGCCACGCTGAGCTTCTTGCCCTCGACGGTCAGCTCACCCGCGGAGACGTCCTTGCCATCGACGACGACCTTGACCTCGGAGCCGACTTCCTGGATGTCGCCGGAGAAGTTCATCTCGAGCCATTTGGGCTGCTGATCGAGTTCGGCACCGTCCTCGGGATTCGACGACACCAGCTGATCATGCGCACTGGCGGCGGGGGCGAACGCGAAGACGCTCATCGCAGCCACCAGCAGGGCGGCGAAGCCCAGCCTGAGAGCGGACCAGTTCTGTCGAGTCATGAGACGAGTCATGAGAGTTTCTCCTTCGAGGGGTACCTGCGATATCGGTCGTGTCAGCAAGCTTGTGCCTACCAGTATCACTGAGTTTTCGCGGCCAGCGCGCGCAGACGATCCGTGATTCCCGGCACGGACACTTCAATTGTCTCAAGAGTTTCTTCGAAATCCTTGAATTCCCCGTACCAGGGATCCTCGACGTCGGGGGCGGGGATGTCGTCCCTCGCCGAGGCGGCGCCGGCCCTCCCGGGGGCCGCCGAGGTCCCATCGGCTCCCGCACCTTCGTTCGCCCCGACCACCCGGGGATCGAATTCGCGCAGCATCCGCAGCTCCGGGGCCGCCTCGGCGGGAAGACCTGCGATCATCCGCTCCAGGGCACGATAGTGGCGGGCGGTCATCGCCACCGCCAGGTCACGTTCGGCCAACCATGCGGGCGTGATCTGCCGCGCGACATGATCGTCAGTGCGGTAACCGGCGGAAGCGAGCACACGAGCCTGACGAGGGTCGATGGGGTTGCCGGCCTCCTCGTCGCTGATCCCGGCGGAGTCGACGACCGCCTCGGCGCCGGTGTCGGCCAGATGATGTAAGAGCACACGTTCGGCGGTGACGGACCGGCAGATGTTGCCGGTGCACACGAAAACGACGGACGCCAGACTCATTCGTTCCTCCTCGGGCAGGGCGTGCGGGGCTCTGATCACGATACTGTGGGGCCATGACTTCTGAAACCTCACAGACCTCGATCAGGCCTCAGGACGACCTGTACCAGCACATCAACGGCGAGTGGATCGACTCGTTCACGATCCCCGATGACCGTGCCGGCGACGGAGCCATGCGTGAGCTCTTCGACACCGCCGAGACCAAGGTCCGCGACATCATCACCGCCGTGACCGACACCCCGCAGGAACCCGGCTCCGAAGGGCAGAAGGTCGCCGACCTGTTCACCTCGTTCATGGACGTCGAGCGCATCAACGAGCTCGGCGTCGCCCCGCTGACCTCGACGTTCGCAGCCATCGACGCTGCCGAGGACAAGTCCGAACTCGCAGCGGCCCTCGCCCGCCTGGAGACCGAAGGCATCGGCGGAGTCCTCGGCGGGTACGTCACCGCCGATGCGAAGGACTCCGACGTCTACGCCCTCTACCTCGTCCAGGCCGGCATCTCCCTGCCCGACGAGGACTACTACTTCAACGACGACCATGCCGAGGTGCGCGCGAAGTTCCTCGCCCACGTGCAGAAAGTTGCGGCCCTGGCCGGACTCGGTGAGAAGTCCGGGATTACTGATACCGAGGTGGCCGCCAAGGTGATGGCGTTCGAGACCGCACTCGCCCGCCACCATTGGGACCGTGTGGCCTGCCGCGACGCGGAGAAGACGTACAACAAGTACTCGATCTCCGAGCTGCGCGACCTCGGCCCCGAATTCGACTTCGACTCTTACCTCGGCATCCTCACCGCCGATGCGACCGACTTGAAGTACCTCGTGGTCTCTCAGCCTTCGTTCGTCACGGGAATGGCGAAGGTGTGGGCGGAGACCGACATCGAGACGATCAAGACGTGGCTGCGCTTCGTCGTCGTCTCCGACACCGCTTCGCTGCTCTCGGATGAGTTCGTCGAGGAGAACTTCGACTTCAACTCCCGCACGCTGTCGGGCACCCCTGCCCTGCGGGAGCGCTGGAAGCGCGGAGTCAGCCTCGTCGAGGGCTACCTCGGTGAGGCCGTGGGCAAGCTCTACGTCGCCGCCGAGTTCCCACCGTCGTCCAAGGATGCGATCGATCACCTCGTGGGCATGCTCATCAAGGCCTATGACAAGTCGATCCGCGAACTCGACTGGATGAGTGACGAGACGAAGGAGCGGGCGCTGGTCAAGCTTTCGAAGTTCACTCCGAAGGTCGGCTACCCGGACGTGTGGCGGGAGTACCCGGCCGCGATCGACGCCTCCGACCTGGTCGGGAACGTGCGTCGCTGCTCGCAGGCCGAGCATGTGCGGCAGGTGAAGCGGATCGGCGGACCCATCGACCGCACGGAATGGCTGATGACCCCGCAGACGGTCAACGCCTACTACCACCCGGTGATGAACGAGATCGTCTTCCCGGCAGCGATCCTCCAGCCGCCGTTCTTCGACGCCGACGGTGACGTGGCCGCGAATTTCGGAGCGATCGGCGCGGTCATCGGCCACGAGATCGGTCACGGCTTCGACGACCAGGGCTCCCGCTATGACGGCGACGGCAACCTCGTCGACTGGTGGACCGAATCGGATCGGACCCTGTTCGAGGAGCGCACGAAGGCGCTGATCGCCCAGTTCGAGGAGCTGGTGCCTGCCGGCCTGGAGCCGAACCAGCACGTCAACGGGGCGCTGACGGTCGGTGAGAACATCGGTGACCTCGGTGGCCTGTCGATCGGGTGGAAGGCCCTTGAACTCGAGCTCGGCGAACGGGCGGGCACCCCCGGTGTGCCGGTGGCGCCGTCGGCCGAGCAGGCGAAGGCGTTCTTCGAGGCGTGGGCGAAGGCGTGGCGGTCGAAGATGCGCACCGAGGAGCGTGTGCGCCGGCTTTCGATCGATCCGCATTCGCCGGAGGAGTTCCGCTGCAACCAGGTCGTTAAGAACATGACTGCATTCCACGACACCTACGGCGTGACGGAGACCGACGGCATGTACCTCGCCCCCGAATCCCGAGTCACCATCTGGTAATTGCTACCTGACGGCGGCCCAGCAACCTCGCGCAAGGTTGCTGGGCCGCCGTCAGGTAGTTCGGGGAGGAAAGTGGACGCTGGGACTCAGCGGTGGTGGCGGATGAGCGCGACCATGCGGTAGTCGAATTCCTGCCAACTCGTGATCGAGTCACCGTTCTCCATCGCCGCCTGGAATTCCGCGATCTCCGTGCGCTCGGATTCGAGCGGAATGTCGAAGGGCATCTCCACATAGATCAGGCCGCTGGCGTCGGTGTGGACGATGTCGAAACCGGCCCTCTTCGGGTCGAGTTCGTTGTTCATCACGATGAGCAGACGGTCCTCCGGTGCCGCGTATTCGGTCTCGATGCCATCGACATAACCCTGCTGCGAGCGCAACTCACGCTGGGCCTGGATGACGAACGCTGAGTACGCGCCGATGCCGATGACCGGAATCCGTGAGGTCAGTGCCTCGGTGGCGACATCGATGAGCCGCGACCGTGCCTTGCGTCCCAACGGGGACAGGTCCCCACCGGACATGGCGACCCCGTCGAAACCGACGAGCGAGATCCGCCCGTCGTCGTGGCTGGGGTTGAGGATGGTGATGTCGAGGCCGAAACGCGAATACCAGGGGCGAGTCACCTCGGCGCTCTCTTCGTCCCACCACACGTAGAAGAGGAACGGCACGTTGATCCCGGCCTCCGAGTAGAAGAACGGAGGACGTCTCTCACCTGCGGTGACGTCGAAGGGAACGACATTGCCCTCGATCGGGGCCGGGCAGGTGGCGAACGAGGTGAACGCGAACGGGTAGTTCACCGCACGGTTGAAATCGATGACGAGCGACCCGTCCTGATTCGGCACTCCGAGGTCGATTGTCCGCCACGACGAGGTGGTGCTCCCGTTCGTCGAATCGTGGAAGTCCAACTGGAGTCCGGTCTTCGGACACCCGGTGGCGAGCAGACTCACTTCACCCTGCTGGGTCTCGAAGGTGACAGTTCCCGCAGCCTGCGTCTGCAGCTGCAGATCCTCTTGAGCGGTTTCGATCGTATAGGTCTTGACCGGGTCGAATCGGGTGAACCGGGCGAGGAAGACGAAGTCCGGGTCCGGGTCGAAGACCGGGACCTCGAAGAACTTCCCGAGCAGCGGGGACTTCGAGTCGCGCACACGCACACCGAGGCGGCCGCCCCGGTCGATAAGTTCATAGAGGACGTTGCCGACGGTGAACCAGTTGAGCGACCCGCCGGCCGGAAGCTTCGCGCTGAACCCGTTCTCCTGGACCCGGACCTGCGGCCGGGCGGGCACGGCGTCGTGTCCGCCGTTTCCCGTATCCGGTCCGGCTGCGGAATCAGAACCAGCACCACCAACTGCGTCCTGATCTGTGACCGTCGGCAGGGTCGAAGTGTCACTAGGCACCGCAGGGCTGGTCGCCCGGGTCGGCCCGGAATTGGTCACAGCGGCACCGCTCGCAGTCCCACCAGCAGCACCGGCCCCACCGTTTTCGACCTTGCTGAGCAGGTCGAATGTCTCGGCCGCGGGTCCGGCCTTGATGCCGGTTTCCAGAGATATGGTCACCCACCCGTCTTCGACGGTGAAGGTGCCGGGAGCGTCGGCCCAGGTCGATTCGGCGTCGAGCCAGTGCAGGCCGACGACGCTGAGCCAGCCGAAAGGTTTCGCCAGTGCCGAGTTCCGTGAGTCGCGCCAGGTGTTCCACTCCGTCACGAACTGGTTCACGTCGAACACTCCTTGCCGTCGCTGGTGCGGTCGCAGGGTCGCTGCCCCCGCCTGATTCTCAGCCCCGGTGGCAATCCGGCGCCTGAGAACTGATCTTCTTCTCCTCCAAACTACCGCAAACGATAAGCTGGGGAAATGAATGAATCACTCCCGAGACCGGACGCGGCCGCGACGACAGCGGCCGACCTCGGCGACTTCGTCAGCGCATCCCCCAGCTCATACCACGCGGTGGCCATCGCTGCGAAACGCCTGGAAGAGGCCGGTTTCTCCCGCCTCGACGAGTCCGCTGCCTGGGCGCTGACACCCGGGACCGGGCACTACGTCATCCGGGACGGCGCGCTCATCGCGTGGATGAATCCCACCGTCACCGAGGCGGCTCCCCGGTTCCGCGTGTTCGGTTCCCACACCGATTCCCCGGCATTCAAGCTCAAGCCCGGCGGCGAGTACACCGCCGAGGGCACCCGTCAGGTCGGCGTTGAGATCTACGGCGGGCCCCTGCTGAATTCGTGGCTCGATCGTGAGCTCGCCTTCGCCGGGCGTCTCAGCCTCGCCGACGGCAGCATCGTGCTCGCCCGGACCAGACCGATCGCCCGCATCCCGCAGCTGGCGATCCACCTGGACCGGCAGGTCAATGAGGGCCTGACCCTGGACAAACAGCGCCACACCGCTCCCGTCATCGGTCTGGCCGACCTCGCCGAGGCAGACATCATCGAACTGCTCGCTGCTTCCGCCGGCGTCGATGCCGAGGCGGTCGTCGGCCACGACGTCTATACCATCCCGACACAGGAGCCGGCCCTCTTCGGTGCCGCCGAGGAGTTCTTCGCCTCGCCGAGGCTGGACAACCTTCTGTCCGTCCACGCCGGCGTCACCGCGCTCACCCAGCTCGATGCCGACAGGCTCGACGGCATCCCCCTGTTCGCGGCCTTCGATCATGAGGAGATCGGGTCGAATTCTCGTTCGGGTGCGTGCGGTCCGTTCCTCGCCGACGTCACCGAGCGCATCGTCGCCTCACTGCTGCCGCAGTCGACGCGCAGCGACTATCTCGCGTCGATGGCTTCCTCGGTGTGTGTCTCCTCCGATGCCGGGCATGCGGCCCATCCGAATTATCCGGAACGGCATGATCCGCATGTGCGTCCCCGCCTCGGCGGTGGTCCCCTGCTCAAACTCAATGCTCAGCAGCGCTACGCCACCGATGCTGTCGGAACGGCGGTGTGGTCGCAGGCGTGCGCAGCAGTCGGAGTCGAATATCAGGATTTCGTGTCGAACAATGCGATGCCCTGCGGGTCGACGATCGGTCCGTTGACCGCCACCCGCCTAGGCATGACGACCGTCGATGTGGGGCCTGCCCTGTACTCGATGCACTCGGCCCGCGAGATGGTTGCGGTCTCCGACGTCGTCGCCCTCGGCGCCGCTGCGAAGGCATTCCTCCAGGGCAGCTGACCGCCGCGCCGTACTCTCGGCGGGACTTGATTCCGCCGAATGTGCGCTTGTCTTCACTGCGGCAGTCGTGATAGGAATTGCACGACCCCACGGGAGCCCTCTGCAAGGGCTGAGATCGGACTGCATCGTCCGAGACCGTAGAACCTGATCCGGTTGATACCGGCGTAGGAAGTGAGGACTGCAGATGACTGCATTCACCCCTGAAACACCTGCCCCTGCCACGACTTCGTCTGACGCAGATTCAAACGACCAGTTCACCCTCGAGCAGTATCCGACGCATTCGCCGGCGTGGGTCGACGATGAGGAACACGGCATCCGCGTTCCCGTGACTCGCATCGAACTCGAAGACTCGAATGGCCGTGCCAACGATCCCGTCGACGTCTACCGCACCGTCGGACCGGGCAGCATTCCGGAAGAGGGACTGCCCGCTCTGCGATTTCCGTGGATCGAGAACCGCCTCGATACCGAAACGTATGCGGCCCGCGGCCACCGCATCGCCGACGACGGTCGGGCGGCCGTTCGCCGGGGTGCCCCGTCCCAGCAGTGGAAGGGACGCAAACCGGTTCCGCGTCGTGCCAAAGCCGGCCGCACGGTGACCCAGATGCACTACGCCCGGCAGGGCATCATCACCCCGGAGATGCGCTTCGTAGCGCTTCGCGAGCAGTGCGATGTCGAGCTCGTCCGTGCCGAGCTCGCCGCCGGTCGTGCGATCATCCCGAACAACGTCAACCACCCCGAATCCGAGCCGATGATCATCGGCAAGGCGTTTCTCGTCAAGATCAACGCGAACATCGGCAATTCCGCGGTCACCAGCTCCATCGCCGAGGAGGTGCAGAAGCTGCGGTGGGCCGCGAAGTGGGGTGCCGACACCCTGATGGACCTGTCGACTGGCAATGACATCCACACCACTCGCGAATGGATCATCCGCAATTCGCCGATCCCCATCGGCACCGTTCCGATCTATCAGGCACTGGAGAAAGTCGACGGGGATGCGAACACGCTGACCTGGGAGATCTTTCGCGACACGGTCATCGAGCAATGCGAGCAGGGTGTCGACTACATGACCATCCACGCCGGTGTGCTGCTGCGCTACGTTCCGCTCACGGCCGACCGGGTCACCGGGATGGTCTCTCGCGGCGGGTCCATCATGGCCGGCTGGTGTCTGGCTCACCACGAGGAGAACTTTCTCTATACCCATTTCGATGAACTCTGTGAGATCTTCGCCCGGTACGATGTCGCGTTCTCACTCGGCGACGGGCTGCGGCCGGGATCCATCGCCGATGCCAACGATGCCGCCCAGTTCGCTGAGCTCGATACTCTCGCTGAGCTCACGGAACGCGCTTGGGCCCACGACGTCCAGGTGATGATCGAAGGGCCAGGGCACATTCCGCTCCATCTCGTGCGTGAGAACGTCGAACGCCAGCAGGAGCTCTGCCACGGGGCACCGTTCTATACTCTGGGTCCGCTGGTCACGGACATCGCGCCCGGATACGACCACATCACCTCGGCGATCGGGGCGACCGAGATCGCACGTTACGGCACGGCGATGCTCTGCTATGTCACTCCGAAGGAGCATCTGGGCCTGCCCGACCGCGACGACGTCAAGACCGGGGTGATCACGTACAAGATCGCCGCGCATGCCGCGGACCTCGCGAAGGGTCACCCCGGTGCGACGGCCCGCGACGATGCGCTGTCGAAAGCTCGGTTCGAGTTCCGGTGGCGAGACCAGTTCGCCCTCGGCCTCGATCCGGAGACTGCCGAGGCATTCCACGATGAGACTCTGCCGGCCGAACCGGCGAAGACCGCTCACTTCTGTTCGATGTGCGGGCCGAAGTTCTGCTCGATGCGCATCTCGCAGGACATCCGGGACACCTACGGCAGCGCCGAGGCTCAACAGGCCTTGGCGGGAATGCAGCAGAAGAGCCGCGAGTTCCTCGCTTCGGGCGGCGAAGTCTACCTTCCCGATCCGACGGTCGGCTCCAAGGCCGACTGACGTGCCACGCCGTGAACGAGCATTGCGGAGGCGATGTAGGTTGATGGCATGAGTGAACTCCAGCGTGCCTTCGACGCGCACCTGCACATCATCGATCCGACACATCCGCTGATCGAGAACAACGGCTACCTGCCCGATCCGTTCACGGTCGCCGACTACCGCTCCAGGCTCAGGAGTCTGCCCGAGGTGGGAGTAGAGATCGCAGGTGGAGCCGTCGTGTCCGGCTCGTTCCAGGGCTTCGATCAGGGCTACCTCATCGAGGCCCTGCGTCAGCTCGGCGGCAGCTATGTCGGTGTCACTCAACTGCCGGATGAGACTACCGATGATCTGATCCGGCAGCTCGACGAAGCCGGCATCAAGGCACTGCGATTCAATATCGCCCGCGGCGGTTCGGCCGCCCTCGATGCCCTAGACAGCTTTGCCCGACGAGTCCATGACCTGGTCGGATGGCACGCCGAGCTCTATATCGATGCCAGCACCATCGATGCGGACCTCGCCGACCGCATCGCCTCGCTGCCGGCGGTGAGCATCGACCACCTGGGCATGCACGAGGACGGACTGCCTACGCTGCTGCGCCTCGTCGAAGCCGGAGTGAAGGTCAAAGCGACCGGTTTCGGTCGTGTGGAACTCGACCCCACCGAGGTGGTCCGCCGCATCGTCGATACCGACCCGAATGCGCTGATGGTGGGCACGGATCTGCCGTCGACGCGAGCACGCCGCCCCTTCGCCGATGCTGATTTCACGCTCCTCCGTCAGACGCTCACCCCTGCCGAGGCCGACGCCGTGTTCTATTCCAACGCGGCGAAGTTCTACGGCATCGACTGAGATCGCTGAGTAGGCTTTCATCTCCGCCCAGTAGCATGAGTGAAATGAGTTCACGTCAGTCGAATCTCGCCTCCGCTCTGCACAACCTCGACGGCCGCAGCTACGGCAATCTCAAACAGATCCGCGGCCGCTACACCTTCGGACCGGCCACCGTGTTCATCGACCGAGTCCAAGCCGATCCGTTCGCCTCCCCGTCGAAGGTCCGGGTCCGAGTCGACCGTGCCGATGCGAAGTTTCCACTTGATCTCACCACCGAGCGTGCTGATCGCATTGCTGCTTCCGACTACCTGTTGCGCTCCGGCAACGAGGTGCTCGCGAAACTCAATCAGCGCGCACTCATCCTCGGCCGTCCCGGGCAGGAGATCCTCGAGCGGACGAACATCCTCATCGACGACACCGGGTTCGAGGCACGACTGCTCGTCAATCTGCCTGCCCGCGGCCGCCGCATCCTCGGCTACCAGGCAGCGGACATCCTCACTCGCGATCTGCCCGAGTTTGCCGAACGGCTCTTCCTCTTCGAGCACTGGTCAGACGCGCGAGCAAACCAAGGTGGGAACGCTCACGCCCCATCGCCCCGGGGACTCACCGACCACGTCCAGCTGCACCGGGATCAGCTGGAACTTCGCAGCCACCTCGGCGAGGCGGAACTCATCGGCTTCGTCGGCAACGGTGCGATTCTCCCGCGGACGTCCGGGGATTCGGACCTGCCGATGAAATCCTCTGATGCGGTTGCCTTCACCTCCCCTCCGGAACTCGAGCACACCATCGATCTCTCGAGCGGCCGCAGCGTCAGCGGGATGGGCATCCCGCGCGGAGTCACCGTCATCGTCGGCGGCGGCTATCACGGGAAGTCGACGATTCTGCGCGCGCTCGAACGCGGCGTCTACCCGCATATCGCAGGCGACGGGCGCGAATGGGTCATCAGCGACCCGACTGCCACCTCCATTCGAGCCGAGGACGGTCGTGCCGTCACCGGCGACGACATCTCGGCGTTCATCAACAACCTACCTTCGGGCACTGACACGAGATCCTTCTCCACCACCAACGCCAGCGGATCGACCTCGCAAGCGGCCAGCCTCGTCGAAGCGATCGAAGCGGGTGCACAGACTCTGCTCATCGACGAGGACACCTCGGCGACGAACTTCATGATCCGCGACGAACGCATGCGTGCGCTCATCCCCGCCGAGCGGGAGCCGATCACACCGTTCGTCGACCGGGTACGCCCGCTGCTGACCAGGCAGGGTGTGTCCACGGTGCTCGTCGCCGGCGGATCGAGTGCGTTCTTCGAAGTCGCCGACCACGTCATCGCCCTCGACGCCTATGTGCCCAGCGAGGTCACGAATCAGGCGCACGAACTCGTCGGCGTCACCGCTGCCGACCTCGAGTCGGCTTCGCCCGACCTCGATCCCGTTGCTGAACCCGTCCGAGACACGGTCCCTGGTTCGGACTCCCCCACGTTCAGCGCCGCACCGCGTGTGCCGACGGCCAAGGCGCTGCGACCGGTGTCGAAGACGAAGACCGCTCGCGCGAAGGGGTCTGACAAGATCCAGTTCGGCCGCGACTTCATCGATCTCATCGCCGTCGCTCAGCTCGTCGACACTCAGCAGGCTTCGGGAGTGGCCGAGGCCCTCGAATACCTCGCTGAGATCTTCGATGGGCGCACCGCCCTGACCGACGCTTTAACGGAAGTCGAGGACATGCTCGATGCACAGGGCCTCGACGGAATCACAGGACACCGCGACCATCCGGGTCATCTCACCCGGCCGCGTCGGCAGGAGATCGCCGCCGCACTCAACCGCTACCGCGGCCTGAACCTCGAACGCTGAGGTCAGCCTCAAACGCTGAGCCGAACCGAGAGTACTGAGCCTCGCCCTACCTGCCCAGCAGCGCGACCAGCTCAGAGGCCGTGCCTACCGGCAGTGAACACGAGGTCCCGCGGCACACGATCGCCGTCCCCGCGGGGACTTCGACCTCCCGGCCGTTCGGCCCCGGCACCCCGGTCGAGGTCGTGAGCAGAGTGAGCGACGGATGCTTGGCAGCGATCCCCCTCAACGCCTCCTCAGCAGTGGCGACTCGCACGGGCGACAGGGCCCGCTCGGCCTGCCACAGCGCGTGGCCGCACCCGCGCGGAGCCTGACCGGCGAGGGCCCGATAGACACCGAGCAGCCGATCTCGGACCTCCAACAGCCGTTCGGTACCCAGCTCGGCTTCTTCACCCGAGGTCTCTGCCGCATCCGTTCCCGAACCTCCGGAAGTCCCAGCCTCGACGCCGAGCTCGGCGAGCAGCAGCACCGCCTCGGCGGCCGCCGATCGTCCCGACGGCACGGTGTTGTCGACGGGGTCCGCGGACTTCACATCGATGATCCCGTCACCAAGCGAATCGACCGCGTCAAGCACCCCGTCCCCCCGTTCGGAGGTGAAGAGGTTGAGCATCGTCGCACTGAGGTCGACCAGATCATCCACCCTCACCAAGGCGACCCCATCCGACAGCTGCCGAACCGTGATCCCTGCGGTGATGAGTTGAGCCCAATCGGCGAGTCCGCCCTGACCGGGGCCGGCCACACCGTCGGTGAAGGAGCGCCGCACGTCGAATCCATCCGGTCCGGCTGCGTCCACCGACTCGGATGCTCCCACCCGCTCGAATCGGTCGTGCATCGCCTGCCAGAACCGCACCGCGGTCTTCCCCCACTCAGCAGAAGGCACACCGGCGGACTTCGCGCCGACCGGTCTCGCACCCGCCGAATCCGCACCATCCAGGTCTCCACGGGCTGCCCCACCCGAATCATCAACATCGACGCCCTTATACAGGGCCGCCTCAGCGAGGGCCGTGATGGCCAGGGCATTCCATTCGGTGATGATCTTCTCGTCACGGGCCGGCTGCGAACGCCGAGCGCGCAGAGAGTCGAGCACCTCGCACTGACGCCTCGTGGCGTCGATGTCCCAAGGTGCCGGGTGCTCGGCATCGAAGGGCACATCTTCCATGCCGAGCCAGTCGATGATGCGCACAGCCGCAACCACCTGGCCCGACAGTTCGCCCCCAGCCGGAGAATCGACGAGCCCGAGCAGACCAGCCTGCCCGGCCTCCGCGAATTCCTCGGGAGTGAAGACGTAGGCCGCGCCCTCTTCAGAGACTCCCGACGCATTGAGCGAATCCGCATCCAGTGCGGCAATGAACCCGTCGTCGGTCGACAGGTCGCTGATCAGGAAGTTCGCGGTATCTGCGATCTCACGTTCGGCCAGGACGAGCCATTTCGATCCCGGGTCGAGGGCACGTTCGACCTTCGCCCATGCGACGACGGCGCGCAGGTAGAGGGCGTTGTCGTAGAGCATCTTCTCGAAGTGCGGCACGAACCACTGCCGATCGACGCTGTAGCGGGCGATCCCGCCGCGAATCTGGTCGCGCATGCCGCCGCTGGCGATCCGGGCGAGCGTCGACCGCACCGCGATGAGGCAGTCGAGTACGAGTTCTCCGGTCAGGTGGCCGTCGGCGCCGAGCCAGCCGAGCCGGCCTTCGGCTCTGACCCGATCCACCGGGTGCCCCTCGGCTGCTCCTCCGTTCGCCGAAGCGGCCCCACCGGTTCCCGGACTCGCCGAGGCGGTTCCGCCCAACCGCACGAACGCGGCCAAGAGCTGAAGGACGTTCATCATCGGCGGGAACTTCGGGGCTCCGCCGAACCCGCCCCACGCCGGATCGTAGGAATCGAGCAGCGCTGCGGCGGCGGAATCGAGTTCGTCGGGCGTCAGAGACTCGGCGGCCGCCTCGGCGGGGAGTGCGCTGGTCACGGCATCGGCCATTTCGGCCAGCCCGCGGTCCATCCGGGACGTCATCTGATTGACCTCGTCGCGGCGGTCCGTCCATGTCGCAGACACGGCCGAGAGGACCTGCGTGAACGCGGGCAGATTGCCTCGCGGCGCGGACGGGAAGTAGGTGCCGGCGTAGAAGGGACTGCCGCTCGGGGTCGCGAAGATAGTCATCGGCCAGCCGCCTTGACCGGTCATCGCCTGCAGAGCGTTCATGTAATAGGCGTCGATGTCCGGCAGTTCCTCGCGGTCGATCTTCACGGGCACGAACCGGTCGTTCATCAGCGCCGCGACCGCTTCGTCCTCGAAGGATTCGTGGGCCATGACGTGGCACCAATGGCAGGTGGAATAGCCGATCGAGATGAGTAGGGGGACGTCACGGCGGGCCGCCTCGGCGAGGGTTTCCTTCGTCCACATCCGCCAGTCCACGGGATTGTCGGCGTGCGCGCGCAGGTAGGGGCTTGTCGAGTCGGCGAGTTCGTTCGGCATGCCCCCAGCGTCTCACTTCGGGCGGTCACGTGCGAGACTCTCTTCCCGGAATCGACAAGGAAGCTGGTTTTTATGGGAGCATAGGGCCATGACCAACGCACCGAACCCCGAGACCCGCGACCCGAGAATCGGCCTCGACGCCCGCAGGATGGCCATCACCGTCGTTGCCGCCATCGTCGTCCTCGTCACGTGGATCGCCGCCGGACTCGTCGAGGTCATGACGCAGGACTCTTATGTGTCGTCCCCGGGACCGAGCCTCCTGCACCTGGCACTCATCGCCGTTTCCGGCGCCGCCGCGATCACCATCGGCCGAGGCCTCCGCTCGATCCCACGCAGCGTGTTCATCGTCGTGACTGCAGTCCTCTGCGCCGTCGAAGCGTTGAAGTCGATCTTCACCATCGACACGTACAGCACGAGTGCCGGCGACCTGGCCGACGGGTCCACGCTCCCCTCGGTGCTCGGCATCCTGAATCTCATCGTGGCGATGGTCTTCCCGATCACCGTGGCCCTCGCCCTGGCCGCGGGCACGGCCCGCCTCGTCCCCGTCGCCGAGGCGGCCGCCCCCACCGCCCTCCGCCGCCGTTCGCGTACCGCCGCCACCGGGTTGTTCGCTGCGGCCGGGATCATGATCCTCGTCTGGCTGCTGCGCACCCTGTTCGTCGAGGTCATGTTCTTCCTCGAATACGGTGATGTGTTCACTGCTCTTGGCGCCGCCGTGGGATTCATCTCCGCGATCTTCGCCCTGCGGGTCATCGCCGAATCCCGGTCACTGCCGACCGATGCACCCGCAGTCGGTTCGTCTCCCGCCGGCACCACACCCCGGTCTGCTCGCACTCTGGCCTTCGTCGTCATCGCCTGCGGACTGTTCCTGTGCATGACATCGACCGTGCTGGCGGTCGGCTACCCAGCGAACTTCACTCTGGGATACCCGGGTTGGGTCGTGAGCGTGTTCGACCTTGCCCTCGGCAGCCTCGTGCTCGCAGTCCGGACACTCAGCTGCGCCCCGACCGACGACGCTGCCCGAACCGGCGACGAGGAGATCGACATGCCCCATGACCACGCGATGCACCGGCCTGCCCACGACTGAGCCGACGCCGGGCCCACCCTCAGCCCCTATAGGGCTTCGACAACCTCGACGAGGCGGTCGGGGGTGTTGGTGATGATGCCATCGGCGCCGGCGTCGATGGCCCGTTCCATCTCACCGAGGTCGTCGACGGTCCACACCAGGCTCGTCATCCCGAGCTCGTGGATGGCGGTGAGGAAGTCCTCGTCAGCGGCGCAGAATTCGGGGTTGATCTGGTCGACCCATTCGGCGAAGTCCTGGAGTTCGTCCGGGCACGGACGACCGAGCACACCAACCGGGATCTCGGGGGCGAGCCCGTGGAACTCTTCGACGAACGCCCAGTTCGCGGACTGGACGACGAGCATGCCTGCGGCCAGAGCCCGGTCGAGATAGTTCGGCAGGGCGCGCAGTGCGGTCACGATCGCTTCGGCGATTCCGGGATAGATCTCGGGATGCTTGACCTCGAGCAGCAGACCGGTGCGAGTGTCGTGAGCGAGGGTGAGCACCTCGGCGAGGCGGGGCACGCGGACGCCGGAGAATTCCTCACCTTTCCAGCTTCCGGCATCGAGCGTGGCGATCTGGGCGGAGTTCATGCCGGCGATGCTGCGGTCTTCGCGATTCGGGTACAGAGCGCGGACGTCGGTGGTGCGATCGACGGTGGTGTCGTGCATGATCACGAGCTCACCGTCGGCACTCATGTGGACGTCGGTTTCGATCATGTCCGCGCCCTGATCGATGCCGGCGATGAACGCGGGGATCGTGTTCTCCGGCCATTCGGCAGACGCACCTCGGTGTGCGATGACCAGGGGCGGGACTCGAACTCGCGCAGGGTCGACCTCAGCATCTGCAGCGCCGATGCTGAGGTCGCGGGGCGAGGGAGTGAAGGTGGGGGTGGCGAGGGTGATGGGCATTTCAGAACTCCTCCACGGAGACTGCGGGTGGCGTTCGGACGTCGGAGCCAGCTGCTGCGCAGTGACCGAACGATGAAGTACTAGGCCGCCCAGATTAGGCGGCCCGAGCAAGTTCCGGATGATGCGAGAGTGGACGGAACATGAATCCTGACGGTGTCGACACTGGCTATCACCTGGGCCGGCGCTGACTCGGCCGCAACGGACTAGCGGCCTCCGGGCAGGGGGCACTGCCACAACACCGGTAGCGGAGGTGGCAGACTGGAGTTAACCACGGACGGAGTTCTCGCGTTCCGCACCTCCGATCCTCTCCAGCACGATTGCCGAAGGAGGCGCAGTTCGATGGAGTTGCTCCAAAGTGTGTTTGACAGTGTCAGCGGAGTGTCGTCATACGTCCTCGTCGCTGTTCTCATCCCCACAGGTCTGTATTTCACCATCCGCACGGGCATCGTTCAGGTCCGCCTGCTGCCCGAGATGTTCCGCACGCTCGTCGAGCCGGGCGGACGGGATTCCGAGGGCAACAGGAATATCTCCCCGTTCCGCGCCTTCTCAATCTCCGCGGCCTCGCGCGTGGGAACGGCGAACATCGCCGGTGTCGCTTTGGCGATCTCGCTCGGTGGCCCGGGCGCAATGTTCTGGATGTGGCTGACGGCGATCGTCGGCGGAGCCACGGCCTTCGCCGAGTCAGCCCTCGGCCAGCTGTACAAGCTCAAGGACGGCCCGAACTTCCGCGGCGGTCCCGCGTACTACATCAAGCACGGGCTGAACATGAAGTGGCTCGGATTGGTCTTCGCCGTGATCGTCGCCATCACCTACGGCATCGTGTTCAATTCGGTGCAGTCGAATTCGATCGTCGACGCCGTCGGGGCATCATTCGGAGTCGAGAGTTCGAACGGCGTCTTCGCTGCCGTGGCCGGTGCGATCATCGCCGTCGCCGCCTTCGCGATCTTCGCAGGCGGCGCCAAGCGCATCTCGAACATCTCGGCCTATCTGGTGCCGATCATGGCCGGCCTCTACCTCATCGTCGGCATCATCGTCGTGGTGATGAACATCGGTGCCGTGCCGTCGATGATCGCGACGATCATCACCGACGCGTTCAGCATGGATTCGATCGCCGGCGGAACGCTGGGATCGATCATGCTCATCGGTGTTCAGCGCGGCTTGTTCTCCAATGAAGCCGGTATCGGTTCAGTGCCGAACGCGGCGGCCACCGCATCGGCGTCGCACCCGGCCAAGCAGGGCTTCGTGCAGGCACTGGGTGTGTACTTCGATACGATCCTCGTCTGCTCTATCACCGCGTTCATCATCCTGCTGTCGAACCCGGAGTACGGCAGCTCCGCCGAGGGCATCCAGCTCACGCAGACGGCGCTGAGCGGTCAGCTCGGACAGTGGGCGATCCACTTCCTTACACTGGCGATCTTCCTCTTCGCGTTCTCGTCGATCCTCGGCAACTACTACTACGGCGAGGCGAACATCGAGCACCTGACGACGAACCGCGTCGCATTGCGGGTGTATCAGGTCATCGTCATGCTCGCCGTGTTCATCGGCGCGATCGCAGCCCTCGACCTGGTCTGGACTGCAGCGGACATCTTCATGGCGATCATGGCGCTCATCAACCTCTTCGCCCTGCTGATGCTCTCGCCACTGGTGTTCTCGCTGCTGAAGAACTACCAGCAGCAGCGCCGAGACGGCTTCGAACCGATCTTCCGCCGCGGCGATCTGCCCACGTTCAAGCGCATCAACACCGAGGTCGACGCCTGGGACGGCACCGACGAGGTGACCACTGCGAAGTTCTGGCAGGACCGCGGGAAGAAGGTCCGTCCCGACAACGAGTGATTCCGCGATCATTCTGGATTCACAGACACTTCGGGCGCTCCCTTCACCGGAGCGCCCGATGTGTTTTCATTCCCCAGAATCCAGAAACAGTCCCCTGCCCCGGAGGAGGTACCGATGAGTATCGACCGCGCTGAGTTGGCGAACGCCCTCGCCGAGGCGACCGGCTGGTCGGTCACGGCCGATCCCCACCGAGTGACGTTCACGAATGATGATCCGCCACAGGTGGTCATCTGGACCGTCACCGATTCCGATATCGGTCAGCTGATGTATAACGAGAATCGCCGTGCCCAGGGTCACGGAGGCAAGAGAACTGCAGATCCAGGTGCCTTGTGGCTTCTCCTCACGGAAGCGCTGGGCCCGTTCGACGGATCCCGAGGATATATGGACGGGACAGACGTGACCGTTCACGAGTGATGTCGAGCCAGGCAGGAAAGCCGATTCTCAGCGCTTGACTGATTTCGAGGTGGCTCCGACTCAACCGCACCCCTCAATCCCACAACTCGACCACACGCAAAAGGCGGCCCGAGCGAAAACGCTCGGGCCGCCTCGGCGAGTGAAGCCCAGTCGGCATTCGCCGACTCAACCTTCCAGGGGAACTGAATCAGTTCGCGGGTGCGGCTTCATCCTCGAGGATGAGCGGGTACACGCCGTTCTCGTCGTGGACCTCACGGCCGGTGACCGGCGGGTTGAACACGCAGGCCATGCGCAGCTCTTCCTCGGCCACGACGGTGTGCTTCTCGTGTCCGTCGAGGAGGTACATGACACCATCATGGAGCGGGTATTCCTTACCGGTCTCCTGATCGGTCAGCGTTCCCTTGCCCTGCACGCAGTACACGGCTTCGACGTGATTCTGGTAGTGGAAGGTCGAGGTGGTTCCGGCGTAGATCACGGTGTCGTGGAACGAGAATCCGACGCGTTCCTTGCCGAGCACCATGCGGCGGCTGCGCCAGGTCTCGGACTTCACATCGCGGTCGGTGTCGTTGAGGTCATCGCGGTTGACTACGTACATTTGTGGTCCCTTCGCAAAAGGTCGGTGAAAGTGTTCAAGGGGCGGGCCGCGGACATCCGCTTCTCATCGACGGAATCCATCAGCCCTACTGGGCGATCGAGCGGGTGAGCTCGGTTCGGCCCAAAGCTCGGGCCGGCGCCACTGCTGCGACGCCGGCCCGGGCAGAGGAGGGTCAGGCCAGTGCGGCCTTGGCTGCGGCGGGAGCGAACTTGGCCACTCCGGCCTCGATGATATCCAGGCCAGCCTGCAGATCGCGCGAGTCGATCGTCAGCGGCGGCATGATCTTGATGACTTCGTCATCGGCACCCGAGGTCTCAAGCAGGAGACCGTTCTCGAAGGCGTAGGCGGCAACCTTCTCGGCCACCTCGAGGTCTTCGAAGCAGAGGCCGGCCAACAGGCCGCGTCCGCGGATCGAGGCGCCTTCGGCCTTCTCAGCGATTCCATCGAGGCGCTGGTGCAGAGCGGCGATGGTGTCGGCCAGCTGATTCTGGAACTCATTGTCGGCCCAGAAGGTCTTGAGCGCAGCCGTCGCGGTGACGAACGCGGGGTTGTTTCCGCGGAAGGTGCCGTTGTGCTCGCCGGGCTCCCAGACGTCGAGCTCGGGGCGGAACAGGGTCAGTGCCAGCGGCAGACCCGAACCGGAGATCGACTTCGACAGGCAGACGATATCAGGCTCGATGCCGGCCTCTTCGAAGCTGAAGAACGAGCCGGTGCGGCCGCAGCCTGCCTGCACGTCATCGACGATGAGCAGGATGTCGTGCTTCTTGCACAGGTCCGACAGGGCACGCAGCCATTCGGCGCGAGCGGCACGGAGTCCGCCCTCACCCTGCACGGTCTCAACGATGACGGCGGCGGGCTTATCGACGCCCGAACCGGAGTCCTCAAGGACCCGCTCCAGCCACAGGAAGTCCGGGACCTCACCGTCGAAGTAGTCATCGTAGGGAATCTTCGAGCTGTTGGTCAGCGGGATGCCCGCGCCTTCGCGCTTCATCGAGTTGCCGGTCACCGACAGTGATCCCAACGTCATGCCGTGGAAGGCGTTGGTGAACGAGAGCATGTGCTGACGACCGGTCACCTTGCGGGCGAGCTTGAGGGCCGCCTCAACGGTATTGGTTCCCGTCGGTCCGGGGAACATCACGGAGTAGTCGAGTCCGCGCGGCTTGAGGATGAGATCCTGGAAGGTCTGCAGGAACTCACGCTTGGCCGGGGTCTTCATGTCCATCGAGTGCAGCACGGCACCCGACTGCAGGTATTCGATGAGCGGGCCCATCACGGCCGGGTTGTTGTGGCCGTAGTTGAGGGCACCGGCTCCAGAGAAGAAGTCAAGGTACTCGTTGCCGTCTTCGTCCCACTGCTTCGCACCCTGCGAACGGGCGAAGGTGGCGGGCCAGGAACGGCAGTAGCTGCGCACAGCAGACTCGCGAGTTTCGAAGATGTCGGGCTTGTCAGAAGGTGTTTCGGTCATCTTGGGAGTCCTTTCGACTTCTTGATTGTGCGGCTGCATCGTGTGCAGTCGCCGAGGCGGTGACCGCTGCCGCTCAGCGCGGGCGATCTCTTCCGCCTCCAGGCACCTGCCGCGTCCGCTCCCGTCAAGCAGGGGGCCGCGCGGCGCCGGTGTGGAGCTCGTTACAGAGGTGCGATCTCGTAGAGGTACTCGGTGTCGTGGCCGTCCGGGTACAGGTCCGGGGTGAACAGCGGACGACGGTCGAAACCGGCTCCGCGCTTTTCCGCGAACGCCTGGAACAGACGATTGGACGCCGCATTGTCATCGGTGATCGTCGTCTCCATGCGGAGAGCGCCGGTCCGATCGGCCAGCTCGTGGAGCATGGTCGACGCGAGTCCGTGACCGCGGAAGTTCTCGTCGACGGCGACCTGCCAGATCATCAGGGTGTCCGGATTCTCCGGACGGGTGTACCCGGTGATGAAACCGGCGGGCTCTCCGTCGATTCGCGCAATCACCGAGGTGTCCGCGAAGTCGCGGCACCACAGCAGGTACGAATACGAGGAGTTCAGGTCGAGCACGGCTGTATCTTTCGCGAGCCGCCATAGATGTTGCCCGTCCTCCAGCTCGGGAGTCCGGACGTCGATTTGCGTCTTCGGTTCAGCGAGTGCGTTAATCACGCCAATAAACCTAGCGGGATGAGAATGAGCGTCAACCTCGAAACCGTCGATTTCGGGGCACTTCCGCAACGATCGCCCCGACCTACTGCTATGTAACTGACCCGGCTTTCCCCATGGCATCGTTGGGATGTGACGGGGCACTCCTTCGCGCTCATACCGCGCCAGATGTTCGTTATCGTTTCGTTACATTTAGGTGGAGTTGGAACAAGGGTTCCACGTGTTCCATGTCACTTCGGTCGAATTGGGACAGCAAGGAATCCTGTTGCTCGGATGTGGCTGCTGAGGCTCTATGAGCGGCTTCGCGACGGCTGCGGAGCCGCGGAAGGAGATACGGACAGGGCCTCGACCTCTGACCTCGACCGTCATACCGACGGCTCGACAGGTCGCAGCCCCCGGTGAACCGAAATTCAAAGTGGCGAAGAGTCTGAATTTCGCATTGGATTCAGACTCTTCGCCACTATGAACGCGGGTTCACGCACCGCGGGCCGGTTCACGCGCAGCAGACGCCCCGTTCCACGGCAGGTGAGCGGCCACCCTCGCCCTGCAACAACTTCAGCTGCCTCAGCGGTCGACGCCTTTCAACCAGCCGATGAGCCTCAGCACTCGACGACGTTGACGGCGAGGCCGCCCATCGCCGTCTCCTTGTACTTCGACGACATGTCCGCGCCGGTCTGGCGCATCGTCTCGATCACCTCGTCGAGGCTGACGCGGTGCTGGCCATCGCCCCACAGCGCCATGCGGGAGGCGTTGATGGCTTTTCCGGCGGCGATCGCATTGCGTTCGATGCACGGCACCTGCACGAGTCCGGAGATCGGATCACAGGTCAGGCCGAGGTTGTGCTCCATGGCGATCTCGGCAGCATTCTCCACCTGCTCAGGCGTCCCACCCATCACAGCGGCCAATCCCCCAGCGGCCATCGACGAGGCGGATCCGACCTCGCCCTGGCAACCCACCTCGGCGCCGGAGATCGACGCCCGCTCCTTATACAGGACCCCGATTGCCGCCGCAGTGAGCAGGAAATCGACGATGGCCCGGTGCTTCGCAGCCTCGCCTCCTTCCATCACTGCGGGAACGTAGTTGAGCGCATAGTGCAGCACTGCCGGGATGATTCCGGCCGCCCCGTTGGTCGGCGCCGTTACGACGCGACCGCCCGACGCGTTCTCCTCATTGACGGCCATCGCGATGAGGTTGACCCATTCGAGGTAGTAGCCGGGATCCCGGTCGGGATCCTCGGCCTTGAGCTTGAGGTACCAGTCGTGAGCGCGACGGCGGACCTTGAGTCCACCGGGCAGATACCCCGAGCGGTCCAGGGACGCTGAAGCGCATTCCTCCATCACCGAATAGATGTGGAGCAGCCCATGCCGAATCTCGTCCTCGTCACGCATCGACAGTTCGTTGGCGCGCATGATCTCGGCAATCGACAGGTCGTTCTCACGGCAGCGCTCGAGCAGCTCGACGCCGGAGTGGAACGGATAGGGCAGCTCTTCGTCATAGGATTCGAGCTCGGCATCGACGACGGAGTCGGCAACCGCGAACTCGGCATCGCTGCCGTTTCCGGCGTCCGCCTCGGCGGTCTTCTCCTTGTCGAGGAATTCGGTCTCGGAGGTCACGAATCCGCCGCCCACGGAATAGTAGGTCTCCTCGGCGAGGGTCTCCCCCGCCACGTCGAAGGCGGTCACGGTCATGGCGTTCGTATGGCGCGGCAGGACGGTCAAGGGTCGTTTGACCATGTCATCCTCGGTGAACGCGAGTTCGACGCCGTTGCCGGTCGAGTCGCCGAGGATGATCGTCCCGGTCTCGGACATCCGCGTCCGCCGGGCGGTGAGTTCGTTGGCTTCGATGAGGTCGGGACGGCAGCCTTCGAGGCCGATGAGGATGGCGTCGAAGGTTCCGTGACCGGCGCCGGTGGCAGCCAGGGAACCGAACACGTCGACGCGCAGATCCGCCACGGATCTGAGCTCTTCGCCGAGGAGGTCGATGAAGCTCGCGCCGGCACGCATCGGTCCGACGGTGTGGGAACTCGACGGTCCGATGCCGACCGTGAAGAGGTCGAAGACACTCAATGGCATGGCAATCACTTCGTTTCTGATGAGATGACGACGGGGCCGACCGAGCAGCCATGCACTCACGTGCAGGGCGAGTCGATGCTGACATTGCGTCGGCATCGACCTCGACCGACCCCGCTTCAGGGTTTGTTGCCTCCATCTGGAAGTCCCGCCCCGAAGAGCGGCACCCGCGAAGAACACCCCGTGCGGGGCTGTCCCTCGCTGGGAGGAGCGAGACTCATGTGAGCCTCACAGCGAGTCTCAGAGGGAGTTCGCTTCGGCGTAGCCGGCGGCGTCCATGACTTCGCCGACCTCGGTCACGGCGACCTCGAACAGCCAGCCCTCACCGTAGGGGTCGGAGTTGAGCAGTCCGGGTGAGTCCACGGCCGCCTCGTTGATGGTGACGACCTCACCGGTCACCGGGGTGTAGAGGTCGGACACGGACTTCGTGGACTCGACCTCACCGCAGGTCTCACCTGCGGTGATCGTGTCGCCGACCTCGGGCAGGTCGACGTAGACGACCTCGCCGAGGGCGTCGGCGGCGACGGCGGTGATGCCGACCTTGACGGTCTTGCCGACGAGTTCATCGGCAGCGCCGTCGACCCATTCGTGTTCGGCGGAGTAGGTGTAGTTGTCTGGGAGCGGGGGCAGCTGTGCCATGTGTCTTCCTTACTGCGGCCGGTCCGAGGACGACGACCGCGACGTTGTTGTGCCAGGTGAGACCAGTGTACGAGTCACCGGTTCCACCGGGATGAACTGCGGGTGAGGACTTCAGTCGGCCTGGCGCTTGTAGAACGGCAGCTGCGTGACGGTGAAGTCATGGGCCTTACCGCGGATGTCCACGGTCACGTCGGTGCCCACCTCGGCGCGATCCCGGTCGATGTAGGCCAGGGCGATCGGATGGCCGAGAGTCGGCGAGGGCTGGCCGGAGGTGACGGTGCCGACCTCTGTGCCGTCGACGGACACGGCGGCTCCGGACCGGGCGGCGCGGCGTCCCTCCGATGTCAGACCGACGAGCACGCGCGGCGGTTCGGTCTCACCGAGCTTCGCCAAGGTCTCGCGGGCGAAGAATTCCTCCTTCGTCCTGAACCCGATCATCCGGCCGAGTCCCGCATCGTAGGGAGTGGTGTTCTGATCGAGTTCGTTGCCGTAGAGCGGCATTCCCGCTTCGAGGCGCAGCGAATCGCGTGCGGCCAGGCCGCAGGGCACGAGTCCGTAGTCCGCACCCGAGGTCACGAGTGTGTCCCACAGGCGGGTGGCGCCGATGTTCGGAGTGTAGAGCTCGAACCCGTCCTCACCGGTGTATCCGGTGCGGGCGAGCATGAGGTCGATACCGGCGATCGTCAGCGGCATCCACGCGTAGTACCCCAGTTCGCGCACCGCCTCACCGATGGTGATCGCGTCATTCCCCGCCGAGGTGGCTCCCCCGTTGGCATCGTCTGTGACCTGGGCCTTCGCCTGGTCACCGGCACCGGTGCGGGGGCCGAATTCGCCGTGGCCGGACTCGTCGAGGGCGCGCAGGATGATCGCCTCCGAGTTCGGCCCCTGCACTGCGATGAGTGCGGTGGCATCGGATTCGTCGGTCAGGTGCACATCGGAGCCGGGGGCGACGTCCTGGACGAAGTGCTGCACGCGGTCTTTGAGCGCGGCGACCACGGTGGGCGTGTTCGAGGCGTTGGGGACGATGAGGAACTCTTCGTCGCCGATGCGGTAGGTGATGAGGTCGTCGAGCAGGCCTCCTGACTCATTGACGATGACTCCGTACTTGGCCTTGCCGATCTTCATCTTCGAGTACTTCGCGACGAGCGCGTAGTCGAGGAAGGCCGCGGCGTCGGTTCCGCTGATGCGCACCTCACCCATATGGGAGAGGTCGAAGAGGCCGGCGGCCTCACGCACGGCACGGTGTTCGGCGAGTTCCGAACCGTACTTCAGCGGCATGTCCCACCCGCCGAAGTCGGTGAACGAGGCACCGAGGTCGGCGTGGATGCCGTGCAGCGGGGTCTCCTTGGGCGTGTTTCCGGTCGTATCGGTCATCACTTGTCCTCTTCCTCGAACTCTTCGAAGGCCTCTGGCGGCGGGCAGGAGCACACCAGGTTGCGGTCGCCGTAAGCTCCGTCGATGCGGCTGACCGGCGGGAAGTACTTCGTCAAGCGCAGTCCGGGAACGGGGAACACCGCGGTCTCGCGGCTGTACTTGCCGTCCCAGTCATCCATCACTACGGTCGCCGGGTGCGGCGCGAGGGCCAGCGGCGACTCTTCGTAGGAGTACGATTCGCCGATCTCGTCGATCTCGGCGCGGATGGTGCGCATGGCTTCGATGAAGCGGTCGAGCTCGTCCTTGTCCTCGGACTCGGTGGGTTCGACCATGAGGGTGCCGGGCACCGGGAAGGCCAGGGTCGGGGCGTGGAAGCCGAAGTCGATGAGGCGCTTGGCGACATCTTCCGCGGTGACTCCCGTCGCCGAGGTGATCGCACGCAGATCGAGAATCGTCTCGTGGCCGACGAGCCCGTTCTCACCCGAGTAGAGGACGGGAAAGACGTCGCCGAGCTTCTTCGCCAGGTAGTTCGCACCCAGCAGGGCCGAGCGCGAGGCTTCGCGAAGTCCTTCGGCGCCCATGAGTTCGAGGTAGGCGAAGCTGATGGGCAGGACACCGGCGGAGCCGAACATCGATCCGGAGATCGGCAGCTCGTGGGCGTCGGGGTCACCGGCGACGAGCTCCGGCAGTGTGGCATCGCCAGGCAGGTACGGGGCGAGGTGCTCACGCACCGCGACGGGACCGACGCCGGGGCCGCCTCCGCCGTGGGGGATGCAGAAGGTCTTGTGCAGGTTGAGGTGGGAGACGTCGCCGCCGAATTCGCCGGGCTTGGCGAGTCCGACCATGGCGTTGAGGTTCGCACCGTCGACGTAGACCTGTCCGCCGGCGGCGTGGACCTTGTCGCAGACCTCGCGGACCTGCGGTTCGAACACACCGTGGGTCGACGGGTAGGTGATCATGATGCCGGCGATCTTGCCTTCGTGCTTGGCGATCTTCGCGTCGAGGTCGTCCATGTCCACGGAGCCGTCATCGGCGGTGCCGACGACCTGGACCTGGAGTCCGGCGAGCACCGCAGAGGCGGCGTTCGTGCCGTGTGCGGACTGCGGGATGAGCACGACGGTGCGGGCGTCGTCGCCGCCCGCCACATGGTAGGCGCGGATGGCGAGCAGTCCGGCCAGCTCACCCTGCGAGCCGGCGTTGGGCTGCAGGGACACGCGGTCGTAGCCGGTGACCTCGGTCAGCGAATCCTCGAGGCGACCGATGAGTGCGCGCCAGCCTTCGGTCTGTTCGGCCGGGGCGAAGGGGTGGATGGAGGCGAATTCCGGCCAGGTGATGGGTTCCATCTCGGCGGCGGCGTTGAGCTTCATCGTGCACGAGCCCAGCGGAATCATCGTCCGGTCCAGTGCGAGGTCACGGTCGGCCAGGGTGCGCAGGTAGCGCATCATCGAGGTCTCGGAGCCGTGGGCGCTGAAGACGGGGTGGGTGAGGAATTCGGTGTCGCGGTGGAACGACGCCGCGAATGCGGGTTCCGGTACGGCGTTGGCTCCGAAGGTCCCCGCCGAGGCGGCGTCGAAGTCGTCCGCTTCGACCCGGGCGTAGATGCCGAGGGCTTCGAGCAGACCGTTGGCATCGGCGACCGTGTGGGGTTCGCCGAAGGAAACGCCGACGGTGGAGTCGTCGATGACGCGGATGTTGAATCCGGCTTGGTCGGCGACGAGGCGGGCGGCTTCGGCGTCGGCCACGCGCAGTGCCACGGTGTCGAAGAATTCCCAGTTGACCACCTCGGCGCCGGGAGCGGTGTCCGCGGCACCAGCGAACGCGTGGGCGAGGCGGTGGATGCGGGAGGCGATGCGAGTCAGGCCGACCGGGCCGTGGTAGACGGCGTACATGGAGGCGACATTGGCGAGCAGAGCCTGCGCGGTGCAGATGTTCGATGTCGCCTTCTGGCGACGGATGTGCTGTTCGCGAGTCTGCAGGGCCAGGCGGTAGCCGGGCTTGCCCTGAGCATCCTTGGACACTCCGACGAGGCGTCCGGGCAGCTGACGCTGGAGTCCGGACTTCACGGCCATGAAGCCGGCGTGGGGTCCGCCGAAGAACAGCGGGACACCGAAGCGCTGGGCCGAGCCCACGGCGATGTCCGCACCCTGGGAGGCGCAGTCCTTGAGCAGGGTCAGGGCCAGCAGATCGGCGTCGAAGGTGACCAGGGCGCCGCGGTCGTGTGCTCCGTCGACGGCTTCGGTGAAGTCGCGGATGGCGCCGGTGGTGCCGGGCTGGGCGCAGACGATGCCGAAGATGTCTTCGCCGACGAGGCCTTCGGCGAGGTCGGCGACGGAGACGCGGAAGTCCATGGCCTTGGCGCGGGCGCGGACGACGGCGATGGTCTGCGGGTGGAGCTCGGAGTCGAGGACGACGGTGGTCCCCTTCTTCACGGCCCGACGCATGAGCAGGACCGCCTCGGCGACGGCGGTGGCCTCATCGAGGAGGGAGGCATTGGCGATGTCGAGGCCGGTGAGGTCCTGGACGACCTGCTGGAAGTTCAGCAGCGCTTCGAGTCGGCCCTGGGAGATCTCGGGCTGGTAGGGGGTATAGGCGGTGTACCAGGCAGGGTTTTCGACGAGGTTGCGGCGGATGACGGCCGGAGTGATCGTGTCATAGTAGCCCTGACCGATGAGCTGGGTGCGCATGACGTTCTGGCCGGCGAGCTCGCGCAGGTCGTTCAGCACGTCGAATTCGGAGCGACCCGCGGGCAGGTGGAGCTCGTCGTTCTGGATGGATTCGGGGACCGCAGCGTTCGAGAGTGCTTCCAGGGAGTCAAAGCCGAGTTCGGCGAGCATGGCCTGGACATCGTCGGCGCGGGGGCCGATGTGGCGGTCGGAGAAGGGGCGTGCGGTGTCCCCTGTTGCCTGCGTCGTATGGGCGAGTGAACTGGTCAATTGCCGTCCTAGGGTCGGTGTCGCGCCCACCGATGGGGAGGACGCAGCGATCACTGAGTGTCCTCCCCGATCTGTCGGAGCTGCGGCCTGCCCTGCCTCCGGATCGTGCGCACTGGCGCGTGGATTCGATGGCGGTCGGGACTCGCTGTCCTTCAGATATGCCTGCAATCGGTGGTACTGGGCCTGAGAGTTTCCCGGGGAGGGAATTGCACCTACGGCGCTGCTTCACGGTGCATCGCAACCGGTCGTTGCGACGGCGAGCAGCTCTCCCACGTCTTGTCTTAGCGGCGTATGAAGTTGTGTGCAGTACCGCGTGGAACTGCGCCTCTGATTCTAGTGAATGACATCACCCCCGACAAACCCCGGGTTCAGGTGCTGGTCGGCGGCTCAGCGGGTGCCCCGATGGCACTCGGCCTCAGGCACCGCCTCCGGCGGTGACGACGCCGCCATCGGCGGTGAGCACCTGGGCGGTGATCCAGTCGGCGTCGTCGGAGGCGAGATAGGCGACGGCACCGGCAATGTCCTCGGGAGTGCCGAGGCGCTTGGCCGGGTACGCGGAGGCGACCTGCTCTTCCCTGCCTTCGTAGAGGGCGGTCGCGAATTTCGTCTTCACGACTGCCGGGGCGACGGCGTTGACACGGATATCCGGGCCGAGCTCCACGGCGAGGGTCTTCGTCAGATGCGAGACCGCCGCTTTCGAAATGCCGTAGAAGCCGATCCCCTCGCTCGGGACCTGACCGGCGACGGAGGACAGCGTCACCACGCGCCCCTTGTTCTCACGAAACTTCAAGCCATCGTGGTGGACGGCGTCCTGCACCCAGGCCAGTGTTCCGAGCACGTTGACCTCGAAGATCTTCCGCGCAGCGTCGAGCTCCATATCGACGAGCGGGCCGTAGACCGGGTTGATTCCCGCATTCGCCACCAGCACGTCGAGGCGGCCGAATTTCTCCGCGATCGTGTCGAATACATCTGCCCGGTGGGCCGGGTCGTCGGCCTTGCCGGCGATGGCGAGCGCCGTGCCGTCCGGGAACTCAGCGACCGCCTCGCTCAGCGCTTCGGGTTTGCGTGCGGTGAGGACCACAGTGGCCCCCTCCGCATTGAGCCTCCGGGCGATTCCGAGTCCGATGCCACGGCTGGCGCCGGTGATGACGGCCACCTGCCCTTCGAAGCGGCGACCGGATTTCGGAACCGACGAGGAGGCCTTGGACTGGGTGGGTGAGGTGTCGTCTGACATAGATGAACTCCAGTGTTCGTGCGGTGACGTGATCATTCGGTGCCGAGCCTGCCGAACGCCGCGAAGCGAGCGTTCGTTCAGCGATCGGCTCTCATCGTAGGCACACGCGTCGGAGGAAGACAAGAGCTGTGCCATCAGCAGGCGAGGATGGCGGTCGACCGACATCGGGTGAGAATGAAGACATGAATCATCTCGAGTTCCACCTCGACCTCGGCCCGGCCGAGCAGTTCCCTCTCGCCCGGGAGGCGATCTTCTCCTGGACGCTGCAGGAACTCGCCGGCGTGGTCGTCCGCCCCGCTCGCCGAGTTGCCGAGGGCCAGATCGTCTCTCTGGGACTCAACCCCGGATGGCCGGCCTCGCCGAGGCGGCTGCGCGGTCGCGATCTGCTCGTACCCGTGGGTTCGTACGTCGTGACGCGGGTGATCGATGAGGAAGATCGCGCCGGATTCACCTATCGCACCCTGCCGGGTCACTTCGAGGACGGAGAGGAGACCTTCCTCGTCTCCATCGGCGCAGACGGCCGCCTCGGCGTGACCATCAGCGCCGCCTCCGTTCCGGCCCACCCGCTGCTGCGTCTGGCCGAACCGGCGACGGTGGTCGGACAGGAGATGATGGCCGGGCGCTATGCGAAAGGGCTGAAGAGACAGCTCAGGATCGCCGGCGGCAGACAGCATGCGGGCCCCCTCGCCTCGGCCTCAGCACTGCTCGGCCGAGAGCTGAGGTTCACAGAGGCCCTTGCCGGCGGTCAGCACGCAGTGACGGTGGCGGTTCGAGACGGAGACGCCGAACTCATCGTCCGCGCGTTCCCCTTCGGCCACGATGCGGCGATCCGAGAGTCCATGGTGCTCGATCGGCTGACTCCGCTCGGCGATCTCGTTCCTCGTCTCATCGCCCACAGCACCGACCTGCACGACCCGGTCATCGTCACGACCCGTGTCCCCGGTTCGCCACCGGATCCGGCCACACCGCTGACTACCATCGCTCGAGAAATGGCAGCAGCCCTGATTCGCATCCACTCACTCGACGGCACCGGTCTGCCTCTGACTCCGCAGTCCCCGCCGCCGGGAGACTCCGCCATCGCGGTTCGGGCACAACAGGAGTGGGCGAACCTCGACCGCGACGAAGAGGTCCTCACCCATACGGACTTCTGGGCCGGCAATGCCCTGTGGGCGCAGGGACGCCTCACCGGAGTCGTCGACTGGTCGGGCGCGAGCCGCGGACCACGAGGAGTCGACCTCGCCTGGTGCCGGCAGGATCTCGTCCTCCTCGGCTCCCCCGAGGCAGCCGGGATCTTCCTCGACGAGTACGAACGTCTTCTCGGCCGACGCATTCCCGACATCGCAGCGTGGGACGTCCAGGCCGCGGCACGCGCCCATGACCGCGTGGAGACCTGGCTGCCCAACTACCACGGGATCGGACTCACTGACATGACCGCCGAGGATCTCCGCCACCGCCTCGACACGTGGAACGCGGCACTATGACCGCAGCGGAACGACGAAACTTTGCCGCCTGACCAGGCACGCCACTCCTGCCCCATCCGCACCGGCTCCACCAGTGCCTCCCCCGCCGCGGTCAGCGCGACATTGCGGGTCGTGCGCCGGAACAGATAAACGCCTTGACCTGCTGGATCTCCATCGACCGCGCTTTCCCGATTCCCCGTCGGCTCCCCTGCCGATACCTGTTTGCGTAATAATACGTGTACATTATTACCGCTTCCGCTATATAGTGGGAAGCGTCATACGCCTGGCGCACATGCATCGGGCCCAGGGTGCCGAGAACGACAGCGCACAGCAGCGCCGCCGACCCGACGAGAGGAAGACATTCGACGATGAAGCAGTCGACCACTTCTGAGCACGACCACCACCGGTCGCCGGCCCATGACCGCCTCTCCGAATTCCTTCCCCGCGCGGGTGCAGGTCCGCTGTCTGGACTAGTCGTCGTCGACTTCTCCCGCGTCCTCGCCGGACCGTACTCGACGATGATGCTTGCCGATCTCGGCGCCACCGTCATTAAGGTCGAAGGACCCAAGGGCGATGACACCCGGCACTGGGCGCCGCCGGTGCGCGACGAGGATGCCACCTACTATCTGTCGATCAACCGCAACAAGTACGACATCGTCCTCGATTTCACCGATCCCGAGGACCTCGCCACGGCGCAGAGGCTCGCGGCCGAAGCCGATATCGTCGTCGAGAACTTCAAACCGGGCGGTCTGGTCAAGTACGGCCTCGACTACGACAGCGTCTCTGCAGCCAACCCGACGGTCGTCTACGCCTCGGTGACCGGCTTCGGACGGGAGAATCCTCTGCCCGGATACGACCTCCTCATGCAGGCGCTGTCCGGTTTCATGTCGGTCACCGGCAGCCCCGACGGCTCGCCGTACCGCGCCGGAGTCGCCGTCTTCGACGTCATGACCGGACTGCACACGACGATCGGCATCCTCGCCGCGGTCCAGCACCGCACGCTCACCGGCGAGGGCCAGCTGGTCGAAACCAACCTCATGTCATCGGCGATGTCCGGCCTGGCCAACCAGTCCGGTGCCTACGCGGCCGCAGGCGTCAATCCGACCCGGATGGGCAACGCCCACCCGAGCCTCTACCCCTACCAGCCGATGGCCACGAAGTCCGGTGAGATCATCGTCGCCGCCGCCAATGACGGCCAGTTCCGGATCCTCGCCGAGGTGGTCGGACGTCCCGATTGGTGCGATGACGAGCGATTCGCCGCCGCGAAGAACCGCAATGCCAACCGGCACGCCCTCGAACCCGAACTGCTCGAGGCCCTCCAAGCACACACCGCACAGGAATGGTTCGACAAGCTCTCGGCAGCCGGTCTCCCCTGCGCTCCGATCAATACGATCGCCGAAGGCGTCGAACACGCCAAGAGCCTAGGCCTGTCACCGGTCGTCGATACCGGCAGCGGCGAACGCATCATCCCGACCATCCGTAACCCGATCACTCTGTCGAGGTCGCAGGTCTCCTACGACCTCGCTCCCCCGGAGCTCGGCGCCGATTCCGATCGGGTCCGCGCCTGGCTCGACAGCCTCTAGACCGCACCGGATCGGCTCCGTACAGTTCGAACCTCTTCCGCTCAGAAGCTCAACCCCCAACGCTCGGCCGCAGCCACCTGCACAGCATCCACCTGAAGGAGACACAACCATGGACAACTCAGAACTCGACGACATCCTCACGGCCGTCCGCGAATTCGTCCGCGAGAAGGTCGTCCCCCTCGAGACCCAGGTCGAGGACGAGGATGCCTTCCCCGAAGCCATCATCACGGAATCCGCCGAGATGGGACTCTTCGGCTGGGCCCTGCCCGAGGAGTACGGCGGCCTCGGGCTGGGCGCGGAACAGGACGCACTCCTGGCCATGGAACTCGGCTATACGACCCCGTCGTTCCGCTCGCTGTTCGGCACGAACAATGGCATTGCCGGACAGGTGCTCGTCAACTACGGCACCGATGATCAGAAGTCCGAATGGCTGCCACGGCTGGCCTCCGGCGAGGTCGTCGCCTCCTTCGCCCTCACCGAATCCGAAGCTGGTTCCGATCCGTCGGGCCTGCGGACGAAAGCCACCCGCGACGGCGATGACTACATCATCAACGGCTCCAAGCGGTTCATCACCAACGCCGAGGCCTCGGACGTCCTCATGGTCTTCGCCCGCACCGACCCGAGCGCCACCGGTTCGAAGGGCATCTCGGTCTTCCTCGTGCCCACGAAGTCCGAGGGCGTGACCGTCGGACCGCACGACCACAAGATGGGCCAGGCCGGCGCCTGGACCTCGGAGATCTTCTTCGACGACGTCCGCGTGCCCGCAGCCAACCTCATCGGCGGCGAGGAGGAGAAGGGCTTCTACGCGGCCATGGCCTCCCTGAACAAGGGACGGCTGCACATCGCAGCGATCTGCGTCGGCCAGTCGATCCGCATCCTCGACGAATCCGTGCGCTTCGCCGCTGAAGCCAAACAGGGCGGGGAGCCGATCGCCCGGTTCCAGCTCGTCCAGGCGATGCTCGCCGACATCTACACCGATGTCGCCGCCGCCAAGTCGCTCGTCCTTTCCGCAGCTCAACGCTGGGACGCCGAGACCGATCGCAAGCTCGGCCCCTCCTCGGCGAAGCTCTTCGCCTCCGAGGCACTCGCGCGCATCGCCGACAAGGGCGTGCAGATCCAGGGCGGAATGGGCTATATGCGCGAATCTGCGGTCGAACGGTTCTACCGTCACGCCCGCCTCTTCCGCATCTACGAAGGCACCTCCGAGGTCCAGCGCGTCGTCGTCGCCAAGCAGCTGCTGGGTGGCGCGCATAAGCCTCAGTTCAACCTCTGAGATCATCCGACCACGAACGAAAGGCATCACATGACTGAATCCACGACCGCGAACACCGGCATCACCATAACCGAAACCGGCGGAGTCACTGCCGTTCCCGGCCTGTTGAATGGCAAGGTCGCCGTCGTCACCGGCGGCGGTCAGGGACTCGGCCTGGCAATGGCGCGCAGCCTCGTCGACTCCGGAGCCAAGGTCGTTGTCGCCGATATGAACGAGGAGAGCCTGCAGGCGGCCGTGGCCGAACTCGGCGGCGAAAGCACCGCAGCCGGCGTCGTGTGCAACGTCTCCGATCTCCCAGCCGTCGAGAAGCTCGCCGAGGAGGCCACCAAGGCCTTCGGCGGTGTCGACATCTGGGTCAACAACGCCGGCATCACCCGCGATGCGACGATCCGGAAGATGTCCGAGCAGCAGTTCGACGACGTCATCTCCGTGCACCTGCGCGGCACTTGGAACGGGCTCAAGGTCGCCACAGCACTCATGCGCGAACAGGACCGCGGCGGCTCGATCATCAATGTGTCATCCATCAGCGGCAAGGTCGGCAACGCCGGACAGTCGAACTACTCGGCGGCGAAGGCGGGCATCGTCGGCATGACGAAGGCCGTGTCGAAGGAGGTCGCGTTCAAGAACATCCGCGTCAACGCGATCCAGCCCGGCTTCATCAACACCGCGATGACCGCGGCCATGCCGCAGCACGCGATCGATTCGAAGCTCGCAGACATCCCGCTCGGCCGGGCCGGCGAACCCGAAGAGGTCGCCTCCGTGGTGCTGTTCCTCGCCTCCGGACTCTCGAGCTACCTCACCGGCACCGTCACCGAGATCTCGGGCGGCCGCCACATCTGATCCGGCGCAGGTCGATTCGGAGGGAGAAGAATGGTGAATTCGGGCAGAGAATTCAACACTTCCCTCCCTCCGAATTCCTCCGTGCAGCGGACGACGCCGCCTCGACACGGAGGAAATCGACTTCGCGGCTGCGAGTGTCCGGGGTCGGCCTCATCGACCTTGCGGGCCTGGGCCAGGAACGAGCAGGGCATGCGGGGACGTCCTTGTCGCTTGGGTGCCAGAGGGGATGTCGGTCGGGGTGGGGCTCAACCCTCGCCGAGGTGGTCGTCCACCTCGGCGAGGTCAGGCCCTGTATTTGATTTCGCCGCCGACGACGGTGAGCGCGACTCGCGTGTCGCGGATCGCCTCGGCGTGAGCGAAGAGGGCTTCTTCGGAAGCGTAGCCGAGGAGGCCGTCTGTCGGCGTGGGTGAGGCGTTCGGGTCGCTCATCTCTGCGGCCGCCTCGGTGGTCAGTGTTTCCGTGTCGAGCCCTTCGGCTGCGCACGGATCGGTGTCGACGACGATGAAGTCGGCGTCCATGCCCGGCGCCAGATATCCGCGCCGACCATCGAGTCCGGCAGCGAAAGCCGGACCCTGAGTGTGCAGGCGGATCGCTTCGACCGCGCTCAGGCGACGATGCGGCTGGAACGTCGTCGACACGTCCCCGGAGATGTTCGCTCTGGTCATCGCCGCATAGATCGCGGCGAAGGGGTTGGCGGGTTCGACAGGTCCGTCGGAGCCGAAGACGACGTTCGCTCCCGCGTCGAGCAGGTCGGGCCAGGCGTAGGCGGCCAGCTGCGCGGACTCGTCGATGAGGTGGAGCAGGTGCAGGTCGGAGATGCAGTGGCGTGGCTGCATAGACGCAAGCACCCCGAGCTCGGCGAAGCGGACGACGTCGGAGGGTTGGATGAACTGGGCGTGTTCGACGCGGTGGCGCATGGGCCGGTCGAACTTCTCCTCCGCGGCCCGCGTGATGTCGCGCAGCCGCTCATAGACGGCGAGCACATGGTGGTTCGCCTGATCGCCGATGGCGTGGATGGCCACGGAGATGCCCGCCTCGGTGGCGATGTGCGCCTGGTCGAAGAGTTCGTCCTCGGTCATCTGCGCGATGCCGAAGTTCTCGGTCTCACCGTCGGTTTCGGGGAACGGTGAGGACATGTGCGAGGTGTGTGAGCCGAGTGCTCCGTCGGAGAACAGCTTCAGCCCTCCGCACTGCAGCCAGTCGTCTCCGTCGCCGGTGTGCCACCCGGTCTCGATCGCCCACGGCACTTCGGGTGAGCGCAGGTACAGCGTGACCCGCATGTCTTGTCGACCGGCTTCGTGCAGGTCGTTCCAGCCCAGTGTCGCGGAGATGCCGTCGAAGTCGTGGATCCCGGTCAGCCCCTGGGATAGGAAGAGCTCCTGAGTGGTGGCGAGGCGCTCGACCTGCTCCTCGCGGCTGGGCTCGGGGATGAAGCGGGCAACGAGGTCGGTGGCGTCCTCGCGCACCAGACCAGTAAGCGTCCCGTCGTCGTCGCGGACGAAGCCGCCGCCCGCGGGGTCGGGGGTCGTCTCGTCGATTCCGGCGATCTCGAGGGCGTGGGCGTTGACCCACAGAGTGTGCAGGTCGAGTGACCACATCGCCACGGGATGGTCTGGAACCTCGGCGTCGAGCAGCGCTCGGTCCGGATAGGACGGGTCCTCCCATTTGTTGAGGTCCCACCCGGAGCCGACCACCCACGTGCCCACCGGGAGGGAATCGGCACGGTCACGGATGGCCGCGACCGCCTCGGCCAGCGATTTCGTCTGCGACAGGTCGAGGTCGGTCAGGGAGTCGGCATACATGATCGAGTGGATGTGACCGTCGACGAACCCGGGCAGGATGACCTGTCCGCTGCAGTCGACCTCGTCGATCTCGAGTCCGGGGATGACCGTGGTTGCACCGACCCCACCCGCCGAGGCGAGCGCCACCGTCGTCGACGACTGCGCGGCAGCGATATCGAGGAGTTCGGCCCGAGTGCCGACGGCGACGATGGTCTCCCCGTCGACGAGGATCGCGTCGGGGGCCGGCCGCGTGAGGTCGACGCTCTCGGCGGAGGTGTCTGAGTTCGATGTGCTCGGATCGGAGGTGTTCGAGGCGGGGGTGTTCGAGGCGGCCCGGGGTGCGAACGTGCGCACGACGGCGTTGGAGAACAGACGCATGAGCACCAGTCTAGAGCCGGTGCGACGGAGTCGCTGGGTGGACCCGATCACCACCCCCTCATTGCTACCCGACGGCGGCCCAGATACCTCGCGCGAGGTTGCTGCGCCGCCGTCAGGTAGTAATTGGTGGGTGCGGATCGGGCGCGGCAGATAGTTTTCTACGAGGAGTAGAATCGGGATCATGACTCACTTCTTCAGCACCGATGACTCGCGGCTGGCGGCGAGCGCTCGGATCCTCCTGCCCGCCATCTGGCTCGGGCTCATCATCGGCATCTCGCTCATCGAGGCGCCGCTGAAATTCACGGCCCCGGGCATCACGATCCCGCTGGGGCTGGGCATCGGCCGGCTGGTGTTCGGCGTGATGAACTGGGTCGAGCTGGTCATCGCCGTGATCCTGTTGTGGGCGCTGCTCAAGTCGGGAGTCGACCGCACCTACCGCAGCGTGGCCTGCGGGCTCATTGCGGTGCTCATCATCAAGGTCATCGTCATTCGGCCGCTGCTCAATCAGCGCACGGATGCTGTTCTTGCCGGTGTCGATGAGGGCGGGTCTTCGCTGCATCTGCTCTATGTCGCCGCGGACGGGCTCCTCATCGTCGGACTCATCGCAGCACTCGTGCTTGCGGTGCGCCGCTGGGTGACGATTCGACCTGCCGTCGGGCCGGGGGCTCAGAGTGTGACGAAGGAATAGCCGACGTCGGTGGCAGCGACGAGGTCTCGGTCGTGGGTCGCCCAGACGATCGTCTTCCCCGCCTCGGCGAGATCGTTGATGAGCCAAGCGATCCGGGCTGCATTCGACGAGTCGAGAGCGGCCGTCGGCTCGTCGCAGACGATGGTGTCGATTCCACTGGCCAGCGCCCGGGCAATACACACGCGGGCTGCCTGACCGCCCGAGAGTTCACCGCAACGATGGTGAGCCAGTTCCGGACTGAGCAGCGCCCGGTCGAGCAGAGTCTCCAGGTCAAGACCGTCCCCAACAACTCCGGCAGCTTCACGACCCCGCTCGGCACCGCTCCCTCCGCCACCACGCACGGCCCGGGTGTGGTCGATGACATCGGCGACTGTGAGTCGGGGGTTGAGCCATTCGCGCGGGTTCTGCGGAACGAGCACTCCGAGGCCCCCCTCGATCTGCCCGCGGCTCGGGCTGAGGAACCCCGTCATCGCCAAGCACAGGCTGGTCTTGCCGCTGCCCGATGGCCCCTGCAGCACCGTCACCGTTCCCGCGGAGACGTCTGCATCAACCGGACCGACTCGGGTGGAGCCATAGTCGATGACCACATCTGTCAGTCTCACTCCGGCCCTCCCCCGTCGACCGCGCCCTCGCCGAGGCGACGCAGTTCGTCCCCGTCCCGGTACACCCAAGGCTTCGGGCGAGCACCGTCGGCCAGCGGCAGCGGATGCGCACCGGCGGCAGGTGCGGCCGCGGCCAACGCCCGCGCATAGGCATTTGCGGCGCGGCCGGCGAAGAAGTCCTCGACCGAGCAGTCCTCGACGATATGTCCGTCGAAGACCACGGCCACCCGATCGTCGGGACGGGCATTGCGCTGCAGACCCGAGAGGTCGTGCGTCACCGCGAGCACCGCACAACTGCCTGCCGCTGCCTGTTCATTGAGCACGTCCACCACGGCGTCGGCTTGATCTGGGTCGAGCCCCGCAGTCGGCTCGTCGCAGACGAGCAGCCGTGGGGACTTCGCCACGGCCGCGGCCAAGGAGATGCGGGAGATCTGCCCTCCGGAGACCTGATGCGGCAGCCTGCGAAGGATCGAATTCTCCAATCCGTAGGCTGCCAGATCGGGCCTCTCGATCCCCGCCCGAGCGAACCACTCGTGAAGGCGCATCCTCGGTGGGAAGGTGTCCATGGCATTCTGCGGAGCCCAGGAGATCACTCCGGCACGACACATCTTCCCTATCGCCCGACGGCCTCGCCCGGTTCCGAGGTCGATGCGACCATCTCCGGGGACAGCCGCCTCGGCGAGGCCGGCACCACCAGATCCACCACGGGTCCCGACGATCTCACTGAGATCCAGCACTCCGCTGACTTTCGCGTCGTTGGGGCTGAGGCCCGCGAGCAGATTGCACAAGGTGGACTTTCCGGACCCCGATTCGCCGACGAGCCAGGTGATCCCGCCGATCGGCATCTCGAGGTCGAGCGCGGACAGCACCTCGCCGACGCCCGGCAGGCTCAGGGTGGTGTCTTGGAGATGAAGAGCAGTCACAGCGATCTCGGCCTCTCTCCCAGCCGGCGGGCGAGGATCGTCGGCGGCAGAAGCAGCACCATCAGCGCACACGTCGGCACGACCAACGTCCACCACGCTCCGACCGTCATGTCCGACTGCCCCCAGGCGATGAGCGGCCCCAACGACACCTCGGCCGGATCGACGCCGATCCCGAGGAACGCCGTCGTCGCCTCATGCACGACCGCCGACGGGAAGATCACGGCCATCGCTGCCGCCACCCGTCCCCCGGCCGCCGGCAGCACATGCCACTTGAGGATCTGCCACCGGCCCGCACCGAGGCGGCGATCGAACCGCACCCACCCGGAGTCCCATTCCTCCCGCACCTTCGGCCCGATGAGCTGAGCCGCCAACGGCCAGTGCGTGAGCGCGACTGTCACCATGATCGCAGTGCGACCACCGCCGAGGATGCCGACGACGATGAGCGTGAACAGCATCGACGGCACGACCAAAGTTGCGATGAGCAGACCCGTCGACACCTTCGACAGTCCGTTCGACAGAGTCGAGACGACACCGAATCCCGCACCGATCGCCGTGGTCACGACTGCAGTGAGGAGCGCGGCCAGAGCCGAACCGCCGGCCGCATCCCAGGCGGTCACGGCGACACTGCGACCGAAATGGTCGGTTCCCAACAGGCCGCCTTCGCCGGGCGGCAGGAGGGCACGCGAGAAATCCGTGCCCTCGCCGGGCATGAACCGCCCGCAGATGAGCAGAACGAGGACGATACCGAGGATGACGACTCCCCACACCCGCCGGTTCATGCGTACCCCTTCCCGAGCACACCGGCACCCGCACCGGCGGCCAGGAACCGATCGTCACCGCCGGCCCCGAAGGACCGCACGCCGAGCACCAGCCCGGTCGTCACGGCAGCGGCGATCGCCGTCACCGTGGCCAACAGCGGCAGATCGGCACCGGCGGCCGCCTCGACGAGGGCATTGCCGAGCCCCGGATAGGACAGGACCGCTTCAACGGCGGCCTCGCCGAGGATGACGACCGGCACGTAGATGACTGCGGGTGCCCGCACGGCTGCCACGATCGGCGGCAGCATGGTGCGCACCCGTGCAAGCGGGGAGAATCCGCGGCCGATGAGGGCACGCGCCCACGGCGTCGACCACACCTCGGCGGCCGCCGACCGGGCGGCGGCGATGAGCATCGCCGACCACGCCAGAGCGATCGTCACCGCCACTGAGGGAATTTGAGTGATGGGAGCGCTCGTGGCCGGATTCGGCAGCCGGCTGCCGAAGAGGACCACGATGATGAGCGCGATGAGAAAGGAGGGCACGGCCAGCCAGGCGCCTATGAGTCCCGAGGTCGCCGAATTGTGGGCGAGCCCGGGGAATCTGGCCAACAGCACGGAGGCGATGCCCACGATGACGGCGGTGATCACCACGGCAGACAGTGTCGCGGCCACGGTGTTGAGACCTCTGCCGAGCACCACCTCGGCCACGGTCGTGTGCAGCAGCCGCGAATACCCGAGGTCGCCGGTCGTGACCGTGGTCAGCAGCCACTGCCACCACGCGCCCAGCCAGCCTCCTGTGCCATAGGCGGCCGCGAGGTTCTCTCGGGCCTCGGCAGACGCGAACTCCCACCCCGCGACGGTGTGGGCCAAAGGATTGGACGGGGAGGCCGCGGACAGGGCGAACACCCCTGCCCCGCCGGCCAGACCGGCAAGGATCATTCCGCCGAGGACGATGGCGCCTCGGGCCACGATGTGCCGGAACCGGGATGACCCGGAACCGGTCGGGTGCGATGTCAGTTCTTCTTCCAGTCGGCCAGGTTCCACCATGGTCCCCAGTCGGATCCGTGGACGTGGGGTTCGAAGGTCGTGTCGGGGATGTCCCAGCCTTCGGTGTCGGCGACGTAGGTGTGTTCGAGGAAGGCGGCGATGAGGTAGCTCGGCGCCTCCATGTACTTCGCCTGCACGTCACGGTAGTCGGCATCGGCCTTGGCTTCGTCGGTTTCGACGGCGGCATGGTCGAGCAGCTCATCCCCGCCGGGGATCGCCATATTCGCGGGGTTGTCGAAGACTCCGGAGGTCTTGGTCTGCGTGTGCAGTGAGGCTCGGATCTGGTGGTCGATGTTGTACGGCTGTTCACCGCCGGCGTAGACGATGGCCTGTCCGGCGAGGTCCTTTTCGATCTCGTCCCATTCCTGACCCTTGATATCAAGCGTCACGCCCAGCTGTTCCAGCTGTGCGGAGATCTCGGCGGCGATGTCACCGCGCACGGTGTCTCCGGCCGGGTAGGTGACTGCAATGACGGCTTTCTTCCCGTCCTTGGCCCTCACTCCATCGGATCCGGCTTTCCACCCGGCTTCGTCGAGCAGCTTCTTCGCGGCTTCGAGGTCAAAGTCGAACTCAGCCTCTGGGTCATAGGCGTCGCCATAGAACTCGCCGACCGGGGTCGAGGCGGGTGTGCCGTGGCCGGCGAGCACCTCGTCGACGAGTTTCTCCCGGTCGATGGCGAGATTGAGTGCCTTGCGGACTGTCGCCTCCTTGGTGAAGGGGTTGTCGCTGGGCAGAGTGAGGCCGCGCCAGTCGGCGGTGCGGGCGGTGTAGATCTCCTGCCCGTCACCCTTGACCTGGTCGACCGAGCGCGGCGGCACAGCGGCTCCGGAGACCTTGCCGTCCTTGACCGCGGCGGCCAATGCGGAGGTGTCGGCATAGGCCTGCAGGGTCACGGACTTCAGCTCCGGCGTCGTCCGCCAGTAGTCGTCGCGGGCCTTGAGCACGGCTGTGTCCTCGGTGAGCGAGTCGAGGGTATAGGCACCGGTGCCCACTGGTTCGGCATTGACCTTCCAATCCGCGGCAGGTGTGTCTTCTTCGATGGCTTCGGAGGGCAGGATGCCGACGGCCAGACGCGAGGTGAAAGTGGGAGTCGGTTCGTCGAGTTCGAAGACGACCGTGTGGTCATCGGGGGTCTTCACCGTTTTGATCATGCGGAAGGCGTCGACGGATTCGGAGGCGACTTCGGGGTCGACGATGGCCTCATAGGTGGCGGCGACGTCCTGCGCATCGAAGTCCGATCCGTCGGAGAAGGTCACGTCGTCGCGCAGCTTCACCGTCCACTCGGTCGAATCGTCGTTCGGCTGCGGATCCTCTGCGGCCAGCGCCGGCGCGAGTTGGGGCATCTCTCCGGTTCTGGAGTCCTCCTGCAGCCGCAGCAGCCCGTCGTAGAAGGGTGAGTTGCCGTCGACCGAGTAGCCGTTGACGGGGTTGTACCCGCCGAGGTTCTCCGTGCCGATGACCAGCTCCGAATCTCCCCCGCTGGGTGCTTCGCAGCCGCTGAGCACCAGGGCCACTGCCCCGATCCCGGCCGTCCAAACCGTCGCCGTCCTCGTTCTCATCCGTGATTCGACCGCCGAGGCGGCCGTCCTTCCTTGTCGTGTCTGCACACCGCGGTGGGGGCCGGGTCCCGACCCCCGCCTCGGTGATGGTGTCATCAGTGGCTGTGTGCGGCTTCGCCCTCGTCGTGGGTGTGCATGTATCCGCCGCCTTCGCCCGTCTCGTCGGCGTGGAAATGCGGGGCCATCGGGCCCGGGTCGACGGGGGTGTGGTCGCCTTTGACGAAGCGGGCATGGACCTCGCGGACCCAGGCGGCCAGGGCCTCGACGGTCTCCGGGATCTTCCGCGAGACACCGAGCACGGGCTGGCCATCGCGAGCTTCCTTCGCGTCGGCGAGCATCTGCTCGACGTCGACGTCGACGTGAACGCCTAAGTCGATCTTGTTGATGACGAGCAGATCGGCGCGGCCGATTCCCGGTCCGCCCTTGCGTGCCACGTCGCCGCCGCCGGCGACGTCGAGAACGAAGAGCTGAGCGTCGACGAGTGCCGGGGAGAACGTGGCGGTGAGATTGTCGCCGCCGGACTCGACGAGGACGATGTCGAGCGGGTCGAAGTCCTCTTCCAGAGCCTCGACGGCGAGCAGGTTCATGCTCACGTCATCGCGGATCGCGGTGTGCGGGCAGGCTCCGGTTTCGACGGCGCGGATGCGCTCTTCGGGCAGGACGCCTGCGGCCTTGAGGAAGCGGGCGTCCTCGTCGGTGTAGATGTCGTTGGTGATGACGCCGATGCGGAACTCATCGGCCAGGGCCGTGCAGATGTTCGCGATCGACGAGGATTTGCCGGTCCCGACGGGTCCGGCGATTCCCAGGCGCAGTGCGCGCTTTCCGTTGCTCATGTTCTCCTCCAGTTTGTCGTGGGCGTTGGGATGGTCTCATTCACTCGCCGAGGCGGCTCTACGTTCCCGTGTCCGCCCAGGTGGGCGGCCTGTGGTGGTTGGCCAGTGCCCCGTCACCGGGGCACCGCGGACCAGCCGGTCTCTCGACCCCAAGGTTCGCCGAGTGCGGCGAGTGCTGCGTCGAGGCGTTTGCGCAGGGCGAGCCCGTCGTCACCGAGCGAGTTGACCTGCACGCAGGTCTCGTCGATAGGCAGCAGAGCCGATTTCGGGTCGGCGATGGCGGTCGCGGTCGGCAGTCCCCCATCGGGTTCGACGATGACCACCGAGCCGACGCCGAGGGACCCTCCGACCACGGATGGTGTGTCGAAGCCCTTCCCTGCGGGGCCGAGGTCGAAGCGTTGGATGCTCAGGGGACGCCCGCCTCGGCGGACATTGAGCCGGGAACTCAAGTTTCCCGGTTCCTCACCGTGGCGGCCGAGCAGCAGCTCTTCGCGGAAGAACAGTCGGGCATCCTCGGCGAGATCGATGTCGACGCGGTGGGTGTGATGGCAGCCTTGGGCGGCGATGACGGGTTCGGGCACCCAGATGAGGGTGCCGCCGGCTTCGACGGTGACTCGGTTGTGCATGAGAGAGGGGTCGCCGTGGGCTCCGGGCAGGACCAGGGTCGCAGAGACCTCGCGCAGCAGCAGGGTCGACCCGGCGCCGACGTGCACGTCGAAGATGTAATGGTCCCCGCCGAGCGGACCGGCTGCCGCGGTCGTCAGCGCCACCCGGGCGATGTCCGGGTCACCGTCGACGTAGGGTTCGAAGCCGCTGGCTCCGGTGGGTCGCGGCACGAGCGGAGCCTGGCGCCGCAGACCGTCGATGCGGGAGCGGGTGCGGCCGCTCGGGCCGGTGCCGTCCGTGGTCGTCGCGACCGAGGCTCGGCAGGTCATCCCGCTGGCCGAGCCGTTCGGATTGAGTGCCCAGGTCTCAGGAAGCGAAGAGTCGAACATTGTCCCCCTCGTGCAGTTCCGCGGCGAAGTCCGACAGCGGCGCGCTCAGTGCCGGAATCTCGGCCGGATCGCCGCGACCGAAGTCCGCGGCACGGTCGGCCGCTTCGTCGAGGTCGGCGGCGAGGTCGAAGATCGCGCCGTGGGCTTGGAATGGGTCGATGTGCATGAGTTTGACCGCTGCCGTCGCCGGCCCTGTGACCGCCTCGTGGAGGATGGTCGCGGCCGTGTCCGCGTCGCTCAGTCCCAGCACCCTGCCGACCGCACCGTAGACGAGCGGCTGTTGGAGGTCCTTCGGCAGGGTGTCGAGCAGCGGGTGCGGGTGGATGCTGCGCATCGATCGGAGCATGAGCGTGCCCAGCCAGGCCCCGATTCGGCGCAGCGCCGGGGACGGGGTGCGGCCGATGATCTCGGCATCGAGGTCACGCAGGGTCGCCTCAGTGGGGGTCGCCGTCCCCGCGGTTGACCCTGTGTTCGACGGGGAACTGAGGGACCCCTCGGGGAGGGTGTGCTCATCCACGGCATTCCACGCGGCCACGGCGAAGGCCGCGTTCATCAGCCCCGTCGTGTGCAGGCGGCCGCGCAGGAAATCGCGCAGCCCGTCGATGTCGGTCACCCAGCCTTGACGGATGGCCTGTTCGAGCCCCGCCGAATGGGCGTACCCGCCGGTCGGCAGGCGCCCGTCGGCGAGGACGAGCAGTGCGGAACGAGATCTCAAACGCTGCCTCAGAACAGGAAGTAGCGCTGGGACATGGGCACGAAGTCTGCGGGACGGTGTTCGACGAGCTCCCCGTCGATCTTGACCGCGTAGGTGTCCGTATTGACCTCGATGTCGGGCCGGGCGGAGTTTTCGATCATGTCGTCCTTCGTGACCTTGCGGGTCGAGGTGATCGGCACGAACGAGCGCTGGACCTTATCGAGCTTGCCGGCGATGTCGTCGTCGATGGCCTGCTCGGACACGAAGGCGAGGCTCGTGGCCGCCGCCGAGGCGGACCGGTAGTTGAATCCGAGACGTTCGGACACCGGCTGCGGGGTCGGAATCGACGCATTCGGGTCGCCGAGGGCGGCAACGGCGGCCATTCCGCCCTTGAACACGGTGTGCGGACGGACGGCGAACATGGACGGCTGCCAGAGCACGAAGTCGGCGAGTTTGCCCGGTTCGATCGACCCGACGTAGGAGTCGATTCCGTGCGCGATGGCCGGGTTGACCGTGTACTTCGCGATATAGCGGCGAGCACGGTTGTTGTCGGCCCGGTCGTCGCCGGCCAAGGGTCCGCGCAGCTTCTTCATCTGGTGCGCGGTCTGCCAGGTGCGCATGGCGACCTCGCCGATGCGGCCCATCGCCTGCGCGTCCGAGGACATGATCGACAGGGCGCCGAGATCCTGGAGCACGTCTTCGGCTTCGATGGTGCCGGCGCGGACGCGGGACTCGGCGAAGGCGAGGTCGTTGGGCACCTGCGGGTTGAGGTGGTGGGCGACCATGACCATGTCGAGGTGCTCGTCGACGGTGTTGACCGTGAACGGGCGGGTCGGGTTCGTCGAGGCCGGGAGCACGTTGAGCTCCGAGGCGATCTTGATGATGTCGGGGGCGTGACCGCCTCCGGCACCCTCGGTGTGGAAGGAGTGGAAGGTCCGGCCGGCGACCGCTTTGAGCATGTCTTCGACGAAGCCCGCCTCGTTGAGGGTGTCCGAGTGGATGGCGACCTGGACGCCGGTGTCATCGGCCACGGACAAGGCCTTGTCGATGACGGCCGGGGTCGCGCCCCAGTCCTCGTGGATCTTGAAGCCGGCGGCTCCGCCGCGCAGCTGCTCGTACAGGGCCTCTTCATTCATCGTGTTGCCGCGGCCGAGGAAGAGGACGTTGACCGGCCACGGGTCCATCGACTCGAACATCCGGGCCAGCCACCAGGGGCCGGGCGTGGCCAGAGTGGCCTTCGAACCCTCGGTGGGTCCGGTGCCGCCGCCGACCATCGTCGTGGTGCCGGCCATGAGACCGACCTCGAACTGGTCGGGGCCGACGAAGTGGATGTGGGTGTCGATGGTGCCGGGTGTCATGATCAGACCATTGCCGCTGGCCACCTCGGTGTTGGGGCCGACGACGAGGTCCGGGTGGACTCCATTCATCGTGTCCGGGTTGCCGGACTTGCCGATGGCGACGAACTTGCCGTCGCGGATGCCCACATCAGCCTTCACGACGCCCCAGTGGTCGAGGATGATCGCTCCGGTGATGATGAGGTCGGGGGTGCCCTCGGCGCGGGTGCGCGAGGACTGCGCCATCGACTCGCGGGCGGACTTGCCGCCGCCGAAGACGACCTCGTCGCCGCCGACGCAGTAGTCCTTCTCGATCTCGATGACGATGTCGGTATCGGCCAGGCGCACCCGGTCACCGACCGTCGGTCCGAACGACGCGACGTATTCCGAACGCGAAATCTCAGCCATCCAGCTCTCCTCTGCATTCTCCGCGGAATCCCAGTGCGATGCGCGCACCCTGGATCGGGATCAGTTCGACTTCTTCATCGGCTCCCGGCTCGAAGCGCATGGCGCCGCCGGACAGCACGTTGAGGCGTTTGCCCCAGGCACGGGCGCGGTCGAACTCGAGGCCGGGGTTGACCTCGGCGAAATGGAAGTGGGATCCGATCTGGATCGGACGGTCCGAGGTGTTGGCCACGCGCAGAGCGGTCACGGCCAGTCCGGCGTTGATCTCGACCGGTTCGTCCTTGAGGAAGATCTCGCCGGGGATGACGCGATCGGCCGAGGTGACCGGGGCGTCGTGTTCCTGTCGGGGCGCCTGGCGTGTGCCCGAGCCGGGACGGCGGGGGCTCGACGGGCTGCTCTGGCCGGAGGACGGGTGGCGTTCACGGTCGGCGTCGATGCCGGGTTCGTCGATGACGGTGGTCTCGGCCTCGTCGTACTCGCGGCCGGGGTCATCGGTGGCATGCTCTGTTTCGAGCTTGCGGTCCTCGGGCTGGAGCTCTTCGTTCTCGAACGGGTTGCCGTCGAGAGGCTTGCTGTCTTCGTTCTGCTCGCCGGGAGCGTTCTCGTTGCTCATCATTGCAGCGGCCCCGTCACCGTCACGAGCTTCGTTCCGTCTGGGAACGTCGCCTCCACCTGAACCTGTGTGAGCATTTCGGGTACCCCTTCCATGACATCTTCTTTGGCCAGCACGTGGCGACCGGATTCCATGAGGTCGGCGACAGACTTGCCGTCACGGGCTCCTTCGAGCAGATAAGAGGTGATGATCGCGGTCGCCTCGGGAAGGTTGAGCTTGAGGCCACGTTCTTTGCGCTCGAGCGCGAGCTTTCCGGCGGTGTAGATCATCAACCGCTCTTGTTCGTAAAGACTGAGAAACACTGCTACTCCCGGTGACGTCGGCTGGTCAGCGTCGATTCGCTCGGATGGAGTGGAATGCCTGCGTCGTCCCGGGTGCTTCGGACCCGATTCGCGACCGGCATCACCTATGCCGGAATTCGGCCTCTCACCCGCGAGAATGCGCTCATGCTCGCTACTCTACCCATCGGTCGGGGCCAGTCAAGCCCGACGTACGCGCCGGTTCCGGTCGGTGACGAACACCACCGGAACGGCGACAAGATGACCTCTCTGAATCGGCGCACAGACGCACTCAACCACGCGTGCACCCCGAACCCGACGCACACACCCAGGCCCCGTCCACAGCTCGATTCTGCCGCCCGCAACCACATTTCGTCCACGCTCCACCACATTTCGCGCAGTCCCGGCCACTCGCCGTCCAAACCATCAGGACGCGAACTGGTGCACTGCACCGCACGTGGTTTCCCGTGCACCTTTTGTGGAAACTGCCGCAATCGCCACCCGCCCCTTCACGCCATCGCCGTCCCCGCAGACACACTTTTCTCATCTGCGTACGGCCATTTACATGCTGTTTGCCACTTCGTTAGTCTGCGCTGACGCTCCCGTTGACCGCGCTGTCACTTCCGCGCACCAGCGAAGTTCTTCAACTCAGGCGACTGCGCGAACAGCTTCGCCGAGAAATCGTCGAGGTGCAGCAGTTCTTGGAAAGTGAAGTGGACGATTCTGTACCCTAATCCGAGGAGCCTGTTCTGCTGTTCTCCCTCGCTGCGCAAGAGGCCGGCTCCCATCAGCGCGTACTTTTCGCTGCCGTCAACAGCAATGATTGTGCGGGTTTCTCGATGTAGAAAGTCCACCCGGGCGATGAACCCTCGTTCGTCATCGATCCTCACCTGCTGTTCGACTCCCGTCAGCCGCAGTGCTTTGAAGTTCAACGAGCAATAGCTTTCAGCGATGCTCTCGGACACTGGGCTCAGCGACTCGGCCATGCTCTGCGCCGTCACATGCCCTTTTCTGAGTCTTCCGACTGCTGGCAGGAAATACTCGTCTATATGCTTCTGCCCCAGCTCACGGAACTTCTGCGAATAGCCGAAACGTGGATTGAATCCCGGAGTCGTTCGAATCACCGACTGCCGCAGCACCCACTCCATCCCAGCGAACGCCGTTGGCTGACCTCGAATCCCAATCAGATCCAGACTCGTGCGAATCGCCGAGGTGGCTCGCAGGCGACCGAATTCAGTTCGGTCCTCATCATCGAGGGAAGACCGAGATCGGACGATTTCGTTTGATCGGGAGTTGCTGCTCGGATGCACCACCGTAATAGGTCCCTCGGGTTCCTTATAGAGGGGGATGCCATGGAGGAAAGCTGCCGAGATGCCGGAAATTGTGTCATCGGGCCGGTAGCGACGATAGCTGCGAACCGTCAGCGCGCGCAGGACATTCTGATACTTGAAGTCATGTTGCAGGTCAGCCGAAGACTTTCCGGCGTGGAATTCGACCCAGTCTCGGTCGTCGATGAACGCGGCGATACGCCGATGAGCAGGCACTCGACAGTTCCGAATGATCGAATACACTCCAGCACAGAGTCTGAGTAGGCAACAGCTCAAAGCCTGTTTGATCGTGCGGGAAGCGATCCCAGCGGCAATGAACTCTTGGCGATAGACAACGTTCTTCATATAGTGAGTCTGTGCGACGTCCTACCTCTAGACGAGCCTTCAGGCCGGCCCTGTGTAAATGAAACAGTTATCCACTGGCCTCCAGTGGTCGAGTGGCCGGGAAATCCACAGGCGTGTGACGTCGAGTGTCAGCTCCAGGCCGGCTCGCCGGTCGTCAAAAATGCACCAGCGCAGTCAGGCAATTCCACATATAGGGGCAGCGTTATGCCAGATCGCGCGCCGTGACATTATGCGACGGTCCACAGACTTGAGCGTTCGAGTCGGCCTCCTGATGCGAACCTGTCGTTGGCCACACGTATGTATTCGGTGAAGCCAAGCATCACGTTCCGTGCGCATGTCACCACTTTCCGTACGCGTGTCACTTCTTCAGCCGCGCCTCTGCGTCACATCCAGTGCCTGACACCAGTCTGCGTCCTGATGGATTGGACGAACTGTGATTTGGCGGGCCTGGTCACCGAATGGACCCAGATCCGCCCGGCCTCACCACTCGCACGCACTGATGAGCGCCCCGCGTCTCATTCAAACCCATGCGAGTCCTGCCTGATGCTGACTTGCAGCGGGTCGAAACGTCAGGTCATCACTGCGACCTGACCGCGATCAGTTTTGACTGGGCCATCCCCGCCTGGCCGAATGTCGAAGTCGAAGATCTCCGTCGGCAGGAACAGTGAGCAGCACGCATTCGGAATGTCGACCACAGAACTCAACCTCCCCTGGATCGGCGCAGTGCCCAAGATGAGGTACGCCTGTTCGCCGGTATAGCCCCACTTCTTGAGGTACTCGATAGCGTTGAGACAGGCGTTCCGGTACGCTTCGGTCGCATCCATGTACAGGTTCGTATCGTCTCTGTGATCGACCGAGATTCCCGTGAACGTCAGCCACTCAGAGTACGTCGGTTCCACGCGGCTGGGCTGGAATATGGGGTTGTGGGTTACCCCGTACGTCTCCATTCCTCCCTTGATCACCTCGAAGTTCAGATCGATGAATCCGCCCATTTCGATAGCTCCACAGAAGTTGATCTCACCATCTCCCTGGCTGAAGTGCAGATCACCGACCGAGTACTTCGCGCCGTCCACGTACACCGGGTAGTACACGCGGGAACCTCGGGTGAGGTTCATGACGTCCATATTGCCGCCGTGTTCGCGAGGAGGAACCGTCCGCGCGCCCTCCTGCGCGACCCGTTCCGCAATCTCGGCGTCGGCTGTTCCCGCCAGCGCCGAGGCGACCGTGGGCGGAATCGCCAACGGAGGCACCCGCTCGGGTTCGTATTAATCAGCGCCTGCTCACGTTTGTTCCACCGCGACAGCAGCTCAGGCGAGGGAGCCGTTCCGGCAAGTCCCGGGTGTTGGATTCCCGTATATCGAACTCCGGGGATGTGGCGTGAGGTGCATTCCTGCCCGCGGAAGTCCCACACGGCTTTGTACGCGCCGGGGAAGTAGTCGGTGAGGAAACCTCCGCCGTTGACTTTCGCAAAGATGCCCGAGTACCCCCAACCCTCGCCGCAGTTGTCACCCGGAGTCTGAGTGGCAGGTCCGAGATCGACGATGTCGACGACGAGCAGGTCTCCCGGTTCAGCACCTTCGATGTCGAACGGACCCGACAGCATGTGGTTATGGTCGAGATCGACATCCCGGACATCATTTGCCGAGTCATTGTTGCCGATCTGTCCGTCAGTCCATTCCTTGCTATCGATGCGGACGAGACTTCCCGGCTTGATGGTTGCGGCAGATGGAATATCAGGATGCCAACGATTATGGCCGGGGACTGCTTGATCGCGCATCGACTTGTCGTGATCGACACTGAACACAACTTCAGGCATTGCTTTGCTCCTTTGATAGAGAGAACAACTGTGTCTACGGGTCAGTTTGGGATAAGTCCATCAGGATTTCGCCACAGGTGAGAGTCCACATCGGCTATCAGAGGACGCAGCACCCTGCAGTCACCTCATGGCCACGCGTCCAGTTCCGGTAACACCACGCGCGGGTGGAATACTGCGGGTGACTTGCGGAGCTTCGGCGCTGCGTTCGGATTGAGCTACTGCTCGGTCAAGCGAAGGGTTCAACTCACTCAGATGAGGAACCTCATAACTCCTGCGACTCTGTTCATCGCAGGTTGGACAGTCTCCAGGAAGAGAACTCTGAGACATCGGACGGAAGAGGGAAAACGGCCCGCATCGGGTGCAGGCATACGAGTATGTCGGCATTGGGCACCTCCATGTGCTTTCAATCACAATAGTTTCACTTGAAAACAATAGTCAAGAGGCGGCCCTCCTGCCGATACGCAGTCAGTCGCTAGCGCAGAGCACGATTGCGCTGCTGGAAAGTGGTGAGAACATCGAAGTCTGCCCACTCAGCCTGGGCCAGGTGGATCTGCTGATGCACGTGGCCGCCTCGGAACTCCAGACTTCCGCGGGGGCTCTCGTATCCGAACCCGTCCGTCACCGTGAAGATGTCGCCCAGCTCGGTGCTGCCGGCGGCAGTGATCAACTCGGCCAACAGGGTGATACCTTCAAGGCAAGACTCTGCCTGGTTGTTCAGCGGCGGTGCGGCAGCGCCGAATTCGGACGCATATGCTCCGACAAGGTCCAATGAACTCTCCGTGGTCAAAGATCGGAAGTATCCGGCGGCCACGTACATGTTCTCGCAGGCTCCTCCGCCTGAGGCCAAAAGCATGTTCTCTTCCATCAGGGGTGCAAACCTCACCAAATGCCGCTGCAGGCCTCGTGCGAAGAACTCGCGGTTGAACTCCACGGCATCCTGCCCGACAAGGAGCATCAGCACGCCGTCGCCGGATGTCGAGGCCTCCAACTCGTCGAGAACGGAGCTGTAATCAGCATGTCCGAAACGAATGAAACTCGTTGAGAGCACGTCCAGGTCGAGGTCGCGCGCGAAATCCTGTGCGGCTCGGGCGGATCTCTTCGGCCAGACGTAGTCTGAGCCGACGATATGCCAGCGCCTCAATCCCAGCTCAGCACGAAACCACTCCAACGCCGGAGCAATCTGCCTCTCGGGAGTTTCGCCAGTGCAGAAGACCCCTGGTTCACGCTCCCCGCCTTCATACAGCGGAGTATAGACGTAGGGGATCCTCCCTGTCGTCACCGGAGTCAGTGCTTCTCGAACCGACGAGATGTGCCACCCGGTGAGTGCATCGATCTGCCCACCATCAATGAGGCGGCCCACCTCAGCCGCCACTAGTGCAGGTGGCGCTCCCGCATCGATGATCTCCAGTTCGATCTGCCGACCGATCACTCCCGATGCAGCATTCGACTGCCGCGCATACAGCTCAGCCACCGCTTCACAGGATGGCCCGAAAATACCTCCGGGGCCTTGCAGCGGAATGGCCAACCCCACCTTCAGCACGTGACCAGACCGAGCCTCGTGAAATGCAGGCATCCGCCCCACGTCGCCTCCTCGCGTCATCGGAGATGGTACTTTCATATGAAAGGATTGCTTCTCAATCTAGGGCGATCGGACAGAAAAGGAAAGATCTCGTGGACTCAGAACTTATTGAACACACCTCCACGGGTGCAAACATGCGCCTTCTGTCGCGCTCCGCGAATGCAGTCGAACGTCATATTCTGGCCGCACTGTCTGACACGGATCTGTCCTTGGACCAATGGCGAGTGCTCGAGGCCCTGTACGAATTCGACGGCTGCACAATGTCCGTTCTTGCCGATGCTGTCGGCACAAGCAGTGCCACACTCACTCGTGTCGTCGACCGACTGGTCACGCGCTCATTGGTGTATCGGACAAGCGACGCTGCCGATCGACGGCGAGTATTGGTCCGCCTAGCACAACGCGGCATCCGCCAGGTCGACGAACTCCGACCGTCAGTCGACCAAGCTGAAGACCATCTGCTTGCAGAGCTCTCCCCATCCGAGAAAGCTCAGCTGACGGAACTGCTTTCCCGCATCTTCACTCATCCCGGCCCCACCTCAGCTTGAGAAACGCCCGCTGTTGGGCTCCACAACGGTAAGGCGCACTCAAATCCCGCACCCGAAGCCACATCCGACAATTCTGGCCATCACATTTAGTGCGCGGGCGACCACATTTCTTGCACGCGCAATCACAATAAGTGCACCACCGAACACATTTGGTGCCTGGCATCTGTTCGCGTCCTGATGGTTTGGACGAGATCTGTTTTGGAAGTCCGGGCGGCCACCTGCCCGCTGTGCTGAATCCACCCGGTATGAAGCCCGCGCCGCCCGCGACGCGTCAGAAATACACCGCCAAGGGTCCGCGGGGACCGTCGATGACATCGACCGGGGTGTCGAACACCCTGGACAGCACCTCTCCGGTCATGATCTCCTCAGGTGTGCCGAACTCGGTGACGGCGCCGTCCTTGACCGCACAGATGTGGTCGGCGTAGTGACCGGCGAAGTTGATGTCATGGAGAACGATGACGATGGTCCTCCCCATCTCGGCGGCGGCCCGGTGCAGATGCTGCATCATCTGCACCGACCTCTTCATGTCGAGGTTGTTGAGCGGCTCGTCGAGCAGAACGTAGTCTGTGTCCTGCGCCAACACCATTGCCACATAGGCGCGCTGCCGCTGGCCGCCGGAGAGCTCGTCGATGAACCGATTCTCCAGCTCACCGAGTTCGAGGAAGTCGATCGCCTGCGAAATGACCTCCTCATCGGCGGTCGTCAGTCGCCCCTTCGAATGCGGGAACCGTCCGAAGCCGACGAGCTGGCGGACCGTCAGCCGAGTGATGAAGTGGTTCTCCTGCCGCAGAATGGACACGATCTTCGCGAGATCTTTCGACTTCGTCGAGCTGATGTCATAGCCGGCTATCGATATCGCACCGGAATCCATCCCGAGCAGCCGCCCGATCATCGTCAGCAGCGTCGACTTACCGGCACCGTTCGGCCCGACCAGAGCAGTGACGCCCCCCGCCGGGATCTGCAGATCGACGGGCCCGATCGACACTTCGTCGTCGTAGGATTTGCGGACCGATTCGAGCGTGATCACAGGCGCCCCTTTCTCAGGATGACGAGCAGGAAGGCGCCGCCGCCGACGATCTCGATGATGATCGACACGACCCCCTCGGCGTAGAAGATGTTCTTCATGACGAAGTACGCCCCGCCGAGAACGACGAATCCGATGAGCGCGGCCATCGGGAAGAGACGCTTGTGGTCGTAGGTGTCGGCGAACTGGTAAGCGAGCATCGCGACGAGGAAACCGAGGAAGACCATCGGTCCGATCATCGACACGGACACCGCCATGAGGATGGAGACGAAGAAGAGGACCTTGAGCAGTTCGCCCTTGAAGTTGAGCCCCAGGTTGCTCGTCATGTCCCGCCCCAGAGCCATCACATTCAGCCGCAAGGAACAGAGGTAGAGCCCGAGGCAGGCCAGCACGCACAGCGGGATCGACACCGGCAGGTAGCTCGAGTCCGAATTCGAGATCGACCCGAAAAGCCGAGCGGAGAGGACGTCGAACTCACTCGGGGTCAGCGTCCGCTGCATGAACGTCGCAACCGAGCCGAGCCCACCGCCGATGACGACGCCGATGAGCAGCATGAGCGCCACCGAGGAATGCCGTCCGGACAGCAGCCACCCGTAGAGCGCCAGTGACAGCCCGACCATGAGAACCAGTTGAACGACGAAGGGAACGAGCCCCTTGAGTTCGACGATCGCGGTGACCCCGAAGAAGTACATCGCCGAGGTCTGGATCGCCACGTAGAGGGATTCGAATCCCATGATCGAGGGAGTGATGATCCGGTTGTTCGTCACCGTCTGGAAGGCGACCGTGCCGAATGACTGACACAGCGCCACCATGGCGATGACGACGAGGTTCGTCAGCCGCAGCTTCGCGATCCGCCAGAACCCCGGGTCCGTGATCGGCATCGGGTTGTCCCAGGCCAGGATGCCCAGAGCGATCCCCGCCGAGGCGAGCGCCAGCACGATGATCATCGTCCAGTAGCGACGCACCGAGTTCACCGTCGGCAGCGGTCCGGACGACCGATGAACAGGGGCAGACCGTCGCCGAGGCGGCTGACCGTCCCGGATGTGTGTGGACTTCCGAATGCCCTCGCTCAGGCGGGCACTCAGGTTGGGGGCCGCCTCGCTGCCGGTCACGGTCGATTCGGTTTCGTCGTTTGCGCGCATCCGAACTCACCCAACCTTTCGCTGACGCAGCAGCAGAGCGACGAACACGGGCGCGCCGACGACGCCGAGGATGAGGGAGACGGGCACTTCGAAGGGCATGACGATGATCCTGCCGATGAGGTCGCAGATGGTGACGATCGCGATGCCGAGCAGGCACACCCAGGGCAGGTTCGAGCGCAGGTCGTCGCCGCGGATGAGCGAGACGATGTTCGGCACGATGAGGCCGAGGAACGGCAGGTTGCCGACGACGACGGTGACGACTCCGGTCGCGATGGCCACGAATACGGTGCCCAGCAGGACGATCTGGTTGTAGTTGAGTCCGACGTTGGTCGCGATCTCCTTGCCGAGACCTGCGACTGTGAACCGGTCGGCAAGGACGAAGATGGCCACGACGACTGCCGCGACGATCCACAGCGTCTCGTACTGGCCGCGCAGGATCGAGGTGAAGCTGCCGGCGAACCAGATGCCCAGGGACTGCAGCATGTCCGTCTGCACCGCGATGAACGTCGAGACGGCGCCGACGACGGCGCCGAGCATGATGCCGACGATGGGCACGATGAGCGAGGATTTCAGCGAGACGCGGCGGAGGAAGACGAAGAAGACCAGTGTGCCGATGAACGCCGCGATGATCGCACCGACCATCCGTGCCACAATCGAGGCGTCGGGGTAGATGATGACGGTGAGCATGAGGCCGAGCCCCGCCCATTCCGTGGTGCCCGTCGTCGTCGGTTCGACGAAGCGGTTCTGGGTCAGCAGCTGCATGACCAGTCCGCACATCGCCATGGCGGCGCCGGCCAGGACGAGGGCGATCGTGCGCGGGATCCGCGTGATCTGGAACATCTCGGCCCCGCCGTCACCGCCGAAGACGTCGTAGACGCCGGTGAGCAGCGAGACCGCGAGGAGGATGGCGACCCCGACGATGCCCAGCAGAAGCGGCCACCCGAACAGGGGCGCCTTCGCCGAGGCGGCCCCGCGTGGGGCCTGCCCCGTCCGGTCACGTCGGGCTTCGCTCCGACGTCGGGCCGCCTCGGCGAGGGTCATCACTTCTGATCTTCGAGTGTGTCGGCGAAGTCGTTGAAGAACTCGGTGTACGTCTGGATGCCTTCGTTGAGGTAGGTATCCTCGGGGAAGTAGACGATCTTGTCGTCCTTGATCGCAGGCACGTCTTTGAGAGCTTCGGAGTCTTCGAGGACTTCGGCGGCGGGGGCCGAGCCTTCGTCACGATCTTCGGGTGCGAAGGAGGCGTCGCGGTCGAGGACGATCATGAGGTCCGGGTTCGACTTCGCGATGGCTTCGACGGAGATGTCGTCTCCCTGGTGGTCCTCGCTGCCCTTGTCGACTTCGAGGGCCGGGGCGAGGTCGAGGATGTCGAAGACGGGGCCGACGGTGCGGCCGACAGATGGTGCGGCGTAGCCGATGTCGCCGGCCGAGGTGATCAGGCCCATGGCTTTGTCACTGTCGTCGTATGCCGCTTGAGCGCGATCGATGGAGGCGTCGAAGTCGTCGACGAGCTTCTTCGCTTCATCCTGTTTGCCGAAGACCTCGCCGAGCACCTCGGTCTGACGGCGCAGCTCGGCGTCGAAGTCCTCATCGTCGCGGGGATCGAGTTCGAGCACAGTTGCGTCGGGGGCTAGCTTGGCCAGATCGTCGTGGAACTGGGCGAATCGCTGACCATTGACGATGAGGTCGGGCTTCGCTTCGACGACCTTCTCGAGGTCGGGTTCGCGGTGGTTGCCCAGGTCGAGGATCGAATCGTCCTGCGCGTAGTCGAGGTCCTCGCTCATCAGGGAGACGGCGCCGCCGCTGAGTTCGATGCCCCAGTCGCTGAGCGTCTGGAACGTACGGTTGTCGGTGGCGACGACGGATTTCGGAGGCGAGGCGACGGTCTGCTTGCCGTTGTTGTCCTCGACCTCGATGGTGGAGCCGGAGTCATCGGCCTTCGCCGAATCGGAGTCTGCAGAGCCGCAGCCGGCCAGAGTGAGAGCGACGACGCCTGCCAGGGCGCTCAGTTGAAGGCGAGTCGAAACCATAGGGTCCCACTTTCAGAAATGAACGTATAAGAAAAGCGTGTGCGCACACTGAAAGTAAGCTTAGCCTATGCTTCAAAAATAAAGTCAAAGAAGTGTGACGTTATCTGCATCACACTTGAAGTGGGACCCTCGAAGCTAACCCGGGGTCAGATCGCATGGACCTGGAGTCAGATCGCGGCGATGAGGCGGTCGACTTCCTCCTGGGTATCAGCAGCGGCGGTCGGGCCGCCGGATCCTCCGCGGCTGACCTTGAGTCCGGCTTCTTCGACGATCACGGCCCCACCGGCGTAGTCGTAGATGCCCAGGCCACGCTCGGCGTAGCCGTTGACCCGGCCTTCGGCGACCATGCACAGGTCGAGCGCGGCCGATCCGCAGCGGCGGATGTCGTCATAGCCGGTCATGAGGTCTTCGAGTTTGGCTAACTGGACGCCGCGGTTGCTCAGGGCGTAAGCGAATCCCGTGGCCAGGAGCCTTCCGGACAGCCCGGGTGGAGTGCCGCGCAGCCGTCGTGACGGAATGGCAGCGCTGTTCCCTCGATGGTCAGCCAAGCGTCCGTTGATGCGAAAGGCGCCGCGTCCCGCAGCTGCCAACCATGTGGCGTCGAGTCCGGGCGAGGCGACGAGACCGATCTGCCAGTCGCCTTGCCCGAGGCCGACGTCTTTGTCATCTGCGGCCTCGCAGACGCCCACGGAGAACGCGTGGTGTTCGATGTTGCGGACATAGTTGACGGTGCCGTCGATCGGGTCGACATGCCATTCCAGGCGAGGACCTGCGTCCACCTCTCCGGCGCCCACCCCTGGGGAGCCGGGCGTTCCAGCACCCGGCTCATCGTCGCCGAGCCCCAGGAGTCGTCCCGACTCCTGGTCGAAGGCGTGGAGTTTGAGCAGGAAGTCCGTCGGGAAGAATTCGACCGGATCCAGGGCCTCAGATCCTTCTTCGCCGACCACGACGTCATGGGGTCTGACTCGATTGAGGTAGCCGCGCACGAGCGCTTCGATCTGAGCATCTGCGCGGGTGACGAGGTCATTCGGCGAGGTCTTCGTATCGACGATCCTGGCGTCGAGGCTCGCGCCGAGCAGGGACTTCCACGCGAGCATCTGCTCCCATGCCATGAGCGAGAGGTCTGAGGCGATGCGGATCAGAGGAAAGTCGACGATCTCAGCGGGCAGCGATTCGAGCTCGGAGTTCATACGGCCACTCTAGACAACCCTTTGCACCCCTCGTCCGAGTGTCCGCAAGCGGAAACCTGCGCAATCACACAGCCAACTGCGAACGGCCCTGGTCCGCATCCTGTGTAACAAGACTGCAATACACCGGCGAATATGTACTTCTTGTATCTAAGCCACCCAGGGAGGTCAGGGGCTCCGATCGCGCGACTATTCTCACTCTTCTGAAACGCACCTGCGGTTGCCGTCACGACACCTCGGCTCAGGCGATTTCACAAACAGTCGATGAGGTGAAATCTTGAAGCAATTCCCACACCTCGAGCTGAATTCGCTTCCAGGATTTGTCCGCCCATCAACCGCATTGTCTCCGGAACGGAAATCCGGCATCCGGTGTCTTGAGGAATCAGTCACGAAACAGTCAGAAAACGCCCATGAATCGCACCAGAGTGGTGATCCATATCGAATATGGATCACCACCCTGGTATCTGCGTGGGAAGAATGGACGCAGAGGAGACCGGCGAATGTCGTCTTGCCCCTGCGATTCCTGGGATCAGCCTGGGTCGGAGACTCCGGTCTTCGGCTCGCTGCGCTTGACCGGTCCGTGCCTGCGAACGATCTCCTGGACGGCCTGCGATGAGGTGCCCGCCGCCTCGGCGATCGCACCGAAGGTCGCACCTTCTTCACGTGCACGAAGAATCGCCATCACATAGTCGGTGTTGATTTTCGAACGCTGCCGCGCGACCTTTCGGACGACGCCGACTAATGCAGTCTGATCAACTGTCAATTCACGAGCTCGACGAGACATGTTCTCTTCCCTTGCATTCGTGTAGTGGCCCGTTGCCACGAATTGGTGTAGTCCCATTAGATACCACGAATATGTCAAGACGCCAAGAATTCCCGGATATAGGAACTCAGGCTACTGTGCAGCACCGTTCTGAGCACGTATGATAACGAACGTATAACGCTCCAAGGGTCTCGAAGATGGCTCTCGCTCGCAACTCCACGTCGTGGAAGGTATCGATGTTCCGGCAACCCAAGTGGCACAATGCGGACATGACGACTATGGCCCATCCCACTGGAGCGAATCGGGCGACCGTCGACGAAGACGAGTCCCAGACAGCGCTTTCCACCGCTCTTGCCGAAGAATTCCGCGCAGCGGGCATCCGTGATTTCAGCATCGACGACACCGACCGTGCCGCGTACTCCTCCGACGCCTCGCTCTTCCGACTCGTCCCCGCCGCCATCGTCTTCCCTCACGATGAAGAAGAGGTGGCGCGAGTCCTGTCCGTTGCGCGCCGCTTCGGGGTGCCCGTCACCAGCCGCGGCGCCGGCACCTCGATCGCCGGAAACGCCATCGGTCGCGGCATCGTCTTCGACTTCTCCCTCCATATGAATGCGGTCCTCGACCTCGACCCGGACGAGCAGTCGGCTTGGGTGCAGTCCGGTTGCGTCCATGCACACCTGCAGAAACAGGCCAAACCGCACGGTCTGCGCTTCGGCCCGGACCCCTCTACTCACACTCGTTGCACGATCGGCGGAATGATCGGCAACAATGCCTGCGGCCCACGGGCATTGGGCTATGGACGCACGGGAGACAACATCCTGGCGCTGAAGGTCATGCTCATCGACGGCACAATCGTCATCCTCGACGACTCGGACGCCTCCGCGACGTTCCCTCGGCTGCACGAACTCGTCGCACAGAATCTCGGCACCATCCGCACGAACTTCGGCACGTTCTCCCGCCAGGTCTCCGGGTATGGACTCGAGTCCCTGCTGCCGGAGAACGGTTTCGACGTCCGCCGGGCCTTCGCCGGCACTGAGGGCACCTGGGGAGTCATCCTCGCGGCGAAGATGCGCCTGGTCAAGGATCCGAGCTTCACCTCGGCGGTCGTACTCGGCTATGCGGACATGGTCGCCGCCGCCCACGACGCGCCGCTGCTGAAAGACTTTCCCGTCGCCGCCTGCGAGGGCCTCGATTCGCGCATGCTCGACCGGGTCATCGACACCAAGGGCGCCGAGGCGGTCCCACACTTGCCCGAGGGTGCGGGCTGGCTCGTCGTCGAACTCACTGGCGAGGACGAGACCGATCTGGATACGGAGACACAGCGGCTCATCACCGAATCGAATTCACTCGACTCCGCCGTCCTCGATGCCAAGGCGGCCGCCGAGGTGTGGTCGATCCGCGCCGATGGCGCCGGCCTGGTCTCACGCACCCCCGATGGGCGAGACGCCCACGCGGGGTGGGAGGATTCGGCGGTTCCGGTGGATCACCTCGGCGATTATCTGCATGACCTCATGGAGCTGCTCGATGAGCACGGGCTGTGGGCCATTCCCTATGGGCATTTCGGTGACGGCTGTCTGCACATGCGCGTGGACTTCCCGCTCGAGGACCCGAACGGTGGGCAGGTGATGCGCGATTTCATGGTCGCGGCTACGAAGCTCGTCGCCCGCTACGGTGGGTCGGTCTCCGGGGAACACGGGGACGGTCGGGCTCGTTCCGAACTGTTGCGGCTCATGTACACCCCGGCCGCGCTCGATCTGTTTGCCCAGGTCAAGCGGCTCTTCGATCCTCAGCATCTGCTCAATCCCGGTGTCATCGTCGATCCGGATGCCCTCGACGAGTCTGTCCGTCTGACTCAGCTGCCGCTGCGTCAGGAGCTGCCCGGAACCTTGGCGATGGCTTACGAGGGCGAGTCCGCGGGTTTCGCCTCGGCGGTGCACCGGTGCACCGGAGTCGGCAAGTGCCGTGCGGATTCGGCGGCCGGCGGCGGCATCATGTGCCCGTCGTACCAGGCCACCCGGGATGAGCGGCATTCGACGCGGGGCCGGGCCCGGGTGCTGCAGGAGATGGTGTCCGGGGATCTGCTCGAGCCGCGCTGGGACTCCCCCGAGGTCCACGAAGCCCTCGATCTGTGCCTGTCGTGCAAGGCGTGCGGGACCGAGTGCCCGACCGGCACGGACATGTCCACGTACAAGGCCGAGGTCCTGCACCAGTCCTATAAGGGCAGGCTGCGGCCGATGAAGCACTATTCGCTCGGCTTTCTCCCGCAGCTCGCACGCCTGATCACCCCGCTCGCGCCAGCCGTCAACCGGGTCTCCGGGCTGCCCGGGCTGACGACGCTGGCGAAGAAGATGGCCGGAATCGACGTCCGCCGTTCGATCCCGCAGTTCGCGTCCACGACCTTCCGGAAATGGTGGACCACCACCACCGAGGCGGCACCGCGGTCGCGCGCGAACGCCGAAGTCGTGCTGTTCGCCGATTCCTGGTCGAACCATTTCGCTCCGCGCATCCTCGCCGCGGCCGTCGCCGTGCTCGAGCAGGCCGGTGTGCGCGTGCGGGTGGTCGATCAGACCGTGTGCTGCGGCCTGCCGCTCATCTCCACCGGTCAGCTCGACGCTGCGAAGGCGAATCTGTCAGAGACGATCACCGCTCTCGATGCCACCGGCGATGTGCCGATCATCGGCGTCGAACCATCGTGCTTGGCCACGCTCAAGGACGATTCGCGCAAGCTCGTCGCCGATGAGGCCTCGAACCGAGTGGCCGACCGAGTGCAGACCCTTGCCCAATACTTACTGAGCATCGGCGCCGAACTGCCGGACCTGTCCGGAGCCGAAGCGCTCGTGCAGCCCCACTGCCACCAGTCGGCGATCTTCGGCAATGCCGCCGATAAGGAACTGCTGGCCAGGGCCGGAGCGAGCACGGAGTTCCTCGGCGGGTGCTGCGGTCTGGCCGGGAACTTCGGTGTCGAAGACGGTCATTTCGAGACCTCGGTCGCCGTCGCCGAGGTGGCTCTGCTGCCGGCTCTGCGCAAACGGGGACGGGTCACTGGCGTGGAGTCTCGGAATGGATCCGGTTCAGGAGCCTCTCCGGCTCGCGCGACGGAAGTCGGCGCAGATGCTTCGACGACCGGCGCGGTGGAGTCCGACGCAGGCGAGCGACTGCAGGTCGTTCTTGCCGACGGGTATTCGTGCCGCACCCAGATCACGGACCTCAGCGACGCCGAGGGCGTGTCGCTGGCCGAGCTCCTCGCGTGGGGATGGGGGCTGGAACCCCGGCGATGAGGCCAAGGTCAGGGCCGCCTCGGCGAGGTTCCGGGCCTTGCCATCGGCTTTGGTTTTGGCCGTCGATTCAGGTCTTGGCCGTCTTTTCAGGCCTTGGCCGTGAGGACCGGGACCTCGGCTTCGAGGAGGATGCGCTGTGCCTGCGAGCCGAGGATGAACTTCCCGATCGCCGAGCGTTTGCGCAGTCCGATGACGATGAGCTGGGCTTCGTATTCCACGGCAAGGTCGTTGAGCGTGCCGGGCAGATCGTCTTCGTGATCGGGTTGGAGCACCTCGACCTCGACGTCCGATTCCTTGCCGAGGTCGACGATCCGCTTGATCTCGTCCTCACCGATCTCGGTCGGGGCTCCACTGGCACCTCGTCGCTGTGAGTTGATCACGACGGCAGCGCTCGACCGCAGTTTGGCCTCTGCGAAACCCGCACGCAGAGCAGCCTCACCCTCGGGAGCGGGTAGGTAGCCAATGAGAATCGTCATGGCCCCCAGTATATGGACTCCCCGATGATTCGTTCACTTCGGGATCACGCAGCGGTCAGGTAGCAGCAACTCCCATTGCCCCAGAACTACGTGACGGCGGCCCAGCAACCTCGCGCGAGGTTGCTGGGCCGCCGTCAGGTAGCAATTGTTAGGCGACGAAGGCTTCCGTGGCCTTGGACACCCGGTCGACCAGATGGTCGGTGTAGGCCGGCATGGTGAGGAACTCGGCGAATTCCTCGCCCAGTGCCGTCTCGCGGAAGATCTCCACGGCCTCGTCGAAGTGGTCATCGGCACGGCGCTCCATGCCTGCCAGCTCCTCGCCGAGGTAGCGCTCAACCAGACGCGCGGTCAGCTGCTGACCGTTGTCCAGGGTCACCTCGTGGCGGATCCACTGCCAGATCTGCGAGCGGCAGATCTCGGCCGTCGACACGTCTTCGAGCTGGTTTTCCAGAGCCACATGCCCATTGCCGCCGAGCCATTCGTTCATGTATCCGATGGCCACGCGGATGTTCACCCGAACGCCCTCTTCGGTCACGACCGGTTCGAGGCCGGTGATGTCGAGGATGTTCTCACTGGTCACCTGCACATCGGGGCGCTTGTTCTCCAGCTGGTGCGGCTGCGATCCCAGAGCGGCGTCGAACACTGCCAGAGCGGCCGGAACCAGTGCCGGATCGGCCACCCAGGTGCCATCGAAGCCCTGCCAGGCCTCGCGGGCCTTGTCCTCACGCATGCGCTCGAACTCGGCGGCCACGAACCCCTGATCCGGGTGATCGGCCATGAGGTTGGACATGGTGCCGATCGCGTGTGCTCCGCGACGGTGGCAGGTGGCCACGAGACGGTCGGTGAAGGCCTTCATCAGCGGCAGGTCCATCGTCAGACGCTCGCGGTCGGGCAGAACGTACTCGGTGGTGTTGCGCAGGTTCTTCACCACGGAGAACAGGTAGTCCCAGCCGGCGGCTTCGAGTCCGGCGCAGTGCTCGCGCAACTCGAAGAGGATCTCCTCCATCTGGAACACTGCGGTGATCGTCTCGATATGAGCGGTGGCGCGGATGGTGCCCTTCTCGATGCCGAGCATATTCTGCGCGGTGACGAAGATCTTGTTCCACAGGCGTGCTTCCTGCGAGGACTCGAGCTTCGGCAGGTAGAAGTACGGGCCGGAGCCGTTGTCGATGAGGTAGCGGGCATTATGGAAGAAGTACAGACCGAAGTCGACCAGGGCACCGGAGGCCGAGAACTCGGCTCCGTTGTCATCGACGTAGATCAGGTGCTTCTCGGGCAGGTGCCAACCGCGGGGACGCAGTCCGATGGTCGGCTGATTGTCGTTGGTGATTCCGGGCAGCTGGCCGCGGATGGCGCGAAAGAGGTTGACCTGTCCGCCGATGACGTTGGCCCAGGTGGGGCTCGTGGCGTCTTCGAGGTCGGCCAGCCACACCTTGGCCTGCGAGTTCAGCGCTGCCACGACTTCGTCTTCGGTGACCGGGCCGGTGAGTTCCACACGGCGGTCTTCCAGGCCGGGCGCGCCGGCGGATCCTGCGACCGACCAGGAGCGGTCGGCACGGATGCGGGCGGTCTCAGGCTTGAAACGGGGGAGGGTTCCGCCGTTCATCTCGGCGGCTCGGGCCCGGCGCGTGCGCAGCACGTCGCAGATGGTGCCGGCGAACTCGTCGTGGAGCTTGGCGATGAACGTCAGAGCAGGCTCCGAAAGGACGGTGCCGAAGCCGGTTTCGAGCGGCGCGTTGATCTTGATGTAAGACATGGGCTTCTCCTCACCCGTCGTAGTGTGTGCCTGGAATGTGTGGCTTGGGTCTGTGGGTGATCCTCGCCGAGGCGGCTCATCCGTGATCGTGAGCGCTCCGGTGGGATCGCGGCGGGGTCCTTCGAATCGTCTGTGGTGTGACGGAGCGGATCGGCGATGTAAACCCCGTGAAAACATCGCCGATCCGCCCCGGGTCTCTGGCGGACTCATCCCCGCTGGTCAGCGGGGTGAGAACCCGGTGCGGCTCAGTTGAACTGAGCGGTTTCGGTGGAGCCGGCCAACGCGGTGGTCGACGACTCGGGGTTGAGCGCGGTCGACACCAGATCGAAGTAGCCGGTGCCCACCTCACGCTGGTGACGGGTCGCGGTGTATCCGCGCTCCTCGGCAGCGAACTCGCGCTCCTGCAGGTCGACGTAGGCGGTCATCTGCTCGCGGGCGTAGCCGTGGGCCAGATCGAACATCGAGTAGTTGAGAGCATGGAAGCCGGCCAGGGTGATGAACTGGAACTTGTAGCCCATGGCTCCGAGCTCGCGCTGGAACTTCGCGATGGTGGCATCGTCGAGGTGCTTGCGCCAGTTGAACGACGGCGAGCAGTTGTAGGACAGCATCTGGTCCGGGTACTCGGCGTGGATCGCATCGGCGAACTTCTTGGCTGCCTCGAGGTCAGGTGTGGAAGTCTCCATCCACAGCATGTCCGCATAGGGAGCGAAGGACAGTCCGCGGGCGATTCCCGCTTCGATGCCGTTGCGAACCTTGTAGAAGCCTTCGGCAGTGCGCTCACCGGTGACGAACTGCTGGTCGCGCTCGTCGATGTCCGAGGTCATCAGCGTGGCCGCCTCGGCGTCGGTGCGGGCGATGACGAGGCTGGGCACGTTCTCGACGTCGGCTGCAAGGCGGGCGGCGTTGAGGGTGCGGATGTGCTGCGAGGTCGGAACGAGGACCTTGCCGCCGAGGTGGCCGCATTTCTTCTCGGAACCGAGCTGATCCTCGAAGTGCACACCGGCAGCGCCGGCGGCGATCATCGAACGCATGAGCTCGTAGACGTTGATCGAGCCGCCGAAGCCTGCTTCCGCGTCAGCGACGATCGGAGCGAACCAGTCATCGACCTGCTTGTTGCCTTCCGAGGTCTCGATCTGGTCGGCACGCATCAGAGCGTTGTTGATGCGACGGACGACCTGCGGCACCGAGTTGGCCGGGTAGATCGACTGGTCGGGGTAAGTCTGGCCGGCGGCGTTCGCGTCGGCGGCGACCTGCCAACCGGAGAGGTAGATGGCGTTGAGGCCGGCCTTGACCTGCTCGACTGCCTGGTTGCCGGTCAGTGCACCGAGTGCGTTGACGTAGTCACCGGAGTGGATGTCACCGGCGGTGATCTGGTTCCAGAGGCGCTCGGCTCCGTGACGGGCCAGCGTGTGCTCCTCGATCAGCGAACCGCGCAGTTTGACGACATCCTCGGGCTCGTAGTCGCGAGCGACTCCCGACCAACGGGCGTTGGTGGCCCAGTCGCGACGGATGGCTTCAGCATCGTGCAGGCTGTTCTGCGTGGTGTTCTCAGTCATTGTCCTTCTCTTTCTCGATCTCTCGGGGTTGTTGATGTATCCAGTCTGCGGGGGCCGCAAGGGCTCTCGCATTGAATTTCTGGATGAATAATCTCGATATTTCCGGTTTCAGAAATTCAGCGCTTCTGTCATACTGTTTTTCGAGTATGTGAACCAGCCCACAAAAACTGAGGGAGGCGCCTTGATCAGCGTTGGCGCGGAAGTTGAGAGCGAAGAACAGCAGACCGATCCGCTGAGCATCGGCAGAAGAATCCGCTTTTTTCGCAAGAAGTGTGGTTTGACCCTCAATGACCTGGGGCAGGAAGTGGGGCGTGCAGCCTCTCAGATCTCGACGATCGAAAACGGCAAGCGAGAAACTTCTGTCACGCTCTTGGCTGCGATTGCGAAGGCTCTGAAGACAGATGTCTCCGAGCTCATCGACCCTGCTCCGATCGACGAGCGGCAGGCTCTCGAGCTCGAAGCAGAACGCAATCAGGCCTCCCCCATGTATTCGTCTCTCGGCCTGCCGCAAGTGCGGATCAAGTCCCTGCCGGCCGATGCCCTAGAGGCGATCGTGGGGCTCCAGCGGCAGCTCGGTGAGGCCCTGGAACGGCGTGCAGCGACCCCGGAGGAGGCACGGCGAGCTAACCGGGAGCTGCGGGACCGGATGAAGGAGAAGAACAACTACTTCGCCGAACTGGAAGACACCGCTGCGGAGCTGCTCGACCTCGTCGGCTACGAATCCGGAACGGTCTCGCAGCGGCAGACGGCGCTCATCGCGGAGAAGCTCGGCTTCAGCCTCCACTACGTCTCTGACTTACCCGAATCGACTCGGTCCATCTCGGACACCGCGAATAAGCGGCTGTATCTGCCTAATGCCGATGCCGCCTTCGATCCGCGGTCGCACCTGCTCATGAGCCTGGCTCCGCACGTGCTCGGCTATGACTCCCCGAAGGACTTCCACGAGTTCCTCCAGCAGCGCGTCGAGGCCAACTATCTGGCTGCCGCGATCCTGCTGCCCGAGTCCTCGGCTGTGCCGATGCTCGAGGAGGAGAAGAAGAAGCGAGTGCTCTCCGTCGAGCATCTGCGCGATATGTTCGGCGTCGGCTACGAGATGGCCGCCCACCGGTTCACGAACCTCGCCACCGAGCACCTCGGACTGCCCGTGCACTTCATGAAGGTCCACAACTCCGGCACGATCCACAAGGCGTACTCGAACGACGGGCTGCCGTTCCCCACCGATCCGCTCGGCGCGATCGAGGGCCAGTTCGCATGCAAGCGCTTCACCTCGCGTACCGTCTTCCGCGTCGCCGACCGGTTCAGCCCGTACTACCAGTACACCGACACCCCGCAGGGATCATTCTGGTGCACCGCTCGCGTGCTGCCCGGCGGCGATTTCGCCATCAGCGTCGGCGTCCCGTTCTCCCACGTCCGCTGGTTCGAAGGTCGGGAATCGCAGATCCGATCGCAGTCCGGATGCCCGGATCCGTCCTGCTGCCGGCAGGCTCCTGATGACCTGGCAGAGAAATGGGAGGACCAGGCGCTGCCGTCGGCCCGCATGCACGCCTCGCTGCTGGCCGCGGTTCCACCCGGCGCGGTGCCCGGCGTCGACGACACCGAGGTCTACGAGTTCCTCGAACGCCATTCCGGCTGATCGTCGGCACCGATCGACGGTGCAGGATTCCCTCGCCGAGGCGGCTCCCCCACTTCGGGTGTTCGGCGGAGGGGTCTCAGCGGGCCGTGCGCTCGAAGGCCCGATCGACGATCGTTTCGGCGATCGCCAGCGCCGAGGTGGCCGCCCACTTCGGCACGGACCGGACCATGGTCAGTCTGCCGCGCCGGGTCATGGTGAGCTCGTCGATGAGCTCCCCGTCGGCGGTCATCGCCTGTGCTCGGACTCCGCGGGTCCCGGGGACCACTGTGGTCGGGTCGAGTTCGGGGACGAAGCGGCGGATTCCGTCGACGAAGGCGGTCCTGCTCACCAGTGGTCTGGCTCCGCGGGCAGCTGTCTTCGCGGTCTGGGCGGCGAACTTCCAGAATCCTTTGGAGCGGGCGGTCGAGCCGATGTCGGAGAGGTCGAATCCTTGCCGGTCGTAGGTTTCGCGGCCGAGTGCGACGAAGGTGTTCGGTCCGAGGGTGAGCCCGTCGTCGAGTCCGCGGATGATCGAGGTGTCGGCGAAGGGAGCCTGTGGGTCGGGAACGGATCCGATGATGCCGCGGACCACCTCGGTGTCGGTGGCCGGGATCCGGTAGTAGTCGCTGGTGAAGGGCACGATCCGCGGTTCGGCGTCCAGTCCGGCGGCGGTCGCGAGGCGATCGGCCTGGAGGCCGGCGCAGACGATGACGATGTCGAAGGTGCCGAGCACCTCGTCGGCGTTGGCGTCCCGGGCCGGGCCGCCTCGGGGTGAGCCGTCGCGGCGGGAGCCGCCTCGGTGCGGGTCGTCTCGACGCGACCAGGAGTCCGAGAGTTTCTGCGTCCACTCGCCGATCGTCGATTCGGCCTGTTTGAACCAGTCCTGCTGCCCGAAGCGATCGCGCAGCTCATCGCCGAGGCCGATGACGGGCTCGCGGCTCTCCTCCCCGTGATAAGTGCGCGGACGATCCCGGACCTGTTCGTCGCGGCCATCATCACCGTCATCCCCCGCCGCTGCCTCCTGCCCCGTCGGCGGGTCATCTTCCGGGACGGGGCGCCCGCGCAGGCGGACTTCGTTGCTCATGGCATCGAAGCCGGTGACCTCGGTGCCGAAGCGGAATGCCCCTCCGGCGGCACGCACATCGGAGGCGAGCGCCGTCGTGAGCGCCGAGAAGTCGGCGATGGCCGCATAGGGCGAGAAGAGCCCGAGCACACCCCTGACAGCGGGTTCGACGGCGCCGATCTCGTGGCGCTCGAGCAGTCTCGCGCCAGGGATCCCATTGTCTTCGGCGCGGGCGAAGATCTCTTCGAGGCGTTCGGCTTCGTCGGTGTTCTGGGCGATGAGCAGCTGCCCGCATTCTCGGTAGGGCACGCCCGTGTCGGCCATATAGGGAATGAGCAGCTGAAGGCCCCGCTTGGTGAGTTTCGCTTCCGCCGACCCAGGTTTCTGCTCGAGTCCGGAGTCGACGATGCCGGAGGTGTGACCGCTCTGGTGCGCGGCGACGGCATCGGCCTTGTCGAAGACGGTGACCTCGGCGTCGGGAAACCGCATGGTGGCCTCGCGGGCGGCGGCGACTCCGAGGATGCCGGCACCGACGACGGCCACTCGTGAAATACTCATACAGCAATCTTGGCACCGTTCGAGGTGAAGGAGAAGGATGACGACCGTCTTGGAGTGGCCGGGCAAGGCCGCCGCCTTCGCCCTCGGTCGTCGCCTCATCGCGGAATCCGATTCCGGGCCCCGCCCGGGTGGGAGCGAACGGGAACCTCGGTCCGGCCTCGACGAGGGCCTCCCTGGACGGGAGCCCCGCCTCGGTGAGGGTCGTCCGCATCTGCGAGACGTCGAGGGTGGCGATCATGTCCCCGATCCGCACGAGAATCTGCTCATCGTCGGGGACAACCTGCCTGCGCTGTCGGCGCTGCTGGCCACGCATCGTGGGCAGGTCAAGGTCGTCTACATCGACCCGCCGTACAACACGGGCAATGCGCACACGTACAAGGATCACGGCCACGATCACGCGAGCTGGCTGTCGTTCATGACGCCGCGGCTGATGCTGGCGCGCGAGCTCATGCGCGAGGACGGGGTGATCTTCCTCCACCTCGATGACAAGGAGAGCGCCTGGGCGCAGCTGCTCGGCCACGAGATCTTCGGTGAGGGCAATTCACTGGGCACGCTCATCCATCAGCGCGCCAAGGGCGGGGGCAATGCGAGATCGTTCGTGCGCGGGCACGACTATGTGCACGTGTGGGCCCGGGAGGCCGGCCGGGTGGGGCCGTTCCTCACGGAGAAGAAGTCGCCGGCGAAGCTCGAGGTCATCGACGGCAGGCGGATGCTCGTAGAGACCGATGTGCTGCGCGCCGGGTTCGGCCGGTATGCGCGCGGCTCGGAGCGGCGGCTGATGTATGAGGACATCGTCGCGGTCAAGGGCGAGAGGAAGCTCGCCGAGGTGGACGCGAAGCTGGCGACGGGCGAGTACATCCTGCGGCCCTGGGGAACCGAGGGCAAGCATGCGGTGGTGCGGGTGACGCCGGCGGAGAAGGCGAGTTCGAAGATGTACTCGATCATCAAGGCGCTCGGCGGGCAGAACGATCTTGAGCCGCTGGGCCTGGGCGGGGTGTTCAGCTATCCGAAGCCGGTCGAGCTGGTCAGGGCTCTCGTGGCCTCGCAGACGTTCTTCGACCCCGATGCCATCGTCCTCGACTTCTTCGCCGGGTCCGGGACCACCGCGCAGGCCGTGATGGCCGCGAACGAAAGGGATCAGGGGTCGCGGTCGTTCGTGCTCGTGCAGACCCCGGAGCCGCTCCTGTCGAAGAATGCCAAGGCCGTGGTGGTCGGCGGCGGAACGGACCGGGCCGGCAGCGCCGACATCGGCGGCGACGCCGAGTTCCCGTCGATCAGCGATCTCACCGCGGAGCGCATCCGCCGTGCCGCTGACATCCACTCCCCCGGACTGGCGTTCACCGAGCTCGAGGTCGTCGACGGCGACCAGTCCGCCGCCGCGTCGATCGGCTGAATCGTCCGGTCAGTGCGCGACCAGAGGCGCCAGTTCCGCTTCGAGGATCTCCTTCGCCGAGGCGGCGCTGCGCTCATCGAGCATGACTTCCTGAGCCAGCCCCTTGCCCAGGGCGATCATCCGCATCGCCCACATGCGGGCGGCAGCATTGTCATCGCCGGCCTCACCATCGCCCACCTCGCCGACGGTGCCGTCCATGCCGACGGCCGCCCTATAGAGGCGGATCCCGAGGTCGAGGGTCGCCCGATCGCTGGCACGGATGATACCGGCGATCTGCTCGTCCATCACGGCCCGGGCGACGTAGGTGTACCACACGGATGCGCCGATGCGCATCGTCTCACCTGCGGGAATGAACGCGAAGCAGAACCGACGGAGCGCACTCACCGCATCAGCGGAACCGGTGCGGGTCGACTCATCGGCATCCTCGGGCCCCGCCGCCTCGGCGCCGTCGACGATCTGTCGACAGCCCTCGAGGATGAGCTCACTGCGCGAGGGGAAGTAATGCTGCACGCGACCGACGGAGATTCCGGCCGCCTCGGCGACGGACCGGAACGACACCCCGTCGATCCCCTTGAGATAGATGACCTGCCATAGGGCGTGGACCATCTCGGTGCGGCGCTGGGCATGATCGACGATCTTCGGCATCCCCCCACTTTACAATACGATAAACTTGCATCATTATTGCAGTATGAATGTATCGTCATCGAGCGATGAAGGCATCTCGGTCCGCGGTCTGACGAAGAGCTACGGCGGACTCCGCGTCGTCGACGATCTCAGCTTCGATGTGGAGCCGGGCCAGGTCACGGGGTTCCTCGGCCCCAACGGCGCGGGCAAATCAACGACGCTGCAGATGATCCTCGGACTCACCTCGCCGGATTCCGGCACCGCAGCCATCCACGGCCGCCCCCTGCCCGAGCACGCCGAACCCGCACGAATCGCCGGAGCATTCCTCGGTGCTGAACACATGCTGCCGGGACTCACGGCACGAGGACACCTCGACTGGATCGCCACGGCGACGGGAACCGAACCCGCCAGGATCGACGAGATGCTCGAGCTCGTGGACCTCACTCGCGCACGCTCCCGCCGCATCTCCCAACTGTCCCTGGGCATGCGTCAGCGTCTCGGAATCGCCGCCGCCCTGCTCACCGACCCCGACGTGCTCATCCTCGACGAACCGCTCAACGGCCTCGACCCCGCCGGAATCACTTGGCTGCGAACCCTCCTCACAGACGTCGCGAGCACGGGCAGAACGGTGCTGCTCTCGAGCCACCTGCTGCGGGAGATGGAGCTCATCGCCCACCACGTCATCATCATCCGCGACGGCCTGCTCATCGCCGACCGCCCCCTCGACGCGCTGCGACGCGAATCCTCAACCCGGGTGCAGGTCCAAGGAACTGATCTCGCACCGCTGCTCGATCACCTGCGGGCCGAAGGCTGGACAGTCGACGCCGACGAGATGGGCGCTCACGCCGCGATCACCGGAATCGACCCCGGCGAGATCTTCAGGCTCTGTGTTCGGCTCGGAGTCGAACTCACGGGGCTCGCCGCCGAGGAACCCGACCTCGAAGACGCCTTCCTCGGACTCACCGACACCGGCGACGATCGGCACCGGCACACTCTCACACACCCGATTGAGACGGCGACGGCATGACCACGGCACCACCGACCACACCAGGCTCTCCGACTGCACCGTCCTCACCGATCACTGCCCGCCCCCGGTGGACGGGTGCCGAATGGGTGAAGTTCCGTGACCCGAAGCGGCCGCGCCAGCTGCTCGGCGTCGCGCTCGCACTGGGCACGGTCGCGGCCGTCCTGCTCGTACTCACCATCCCCGCCACCCGCGGTACACCGCTGTCGGTGACCAGCCCCGAGGATGTGCTCTCGGCCAGCGTCCTCGGCGTCGATGCCGCCGCGGCCGTCCTCGTCGTCCTCGCCGCCTGGTTCACCGGGGTCGAGTTCAGAACCGGCGCGATCACCGAGGCATTGCTGCGCGCTCGCAGGCGATCAGGCATCGTCACGGCGAAGACCGTCGTCATCGCCGCGGCCGCCGCCGTCACCGCAGTCATCACGGCCGTCATCGTCACGATCAGCGGCAGCCTCCTCGCAGGGACTGCCGCCGGGGCTGACTGGTCGGAGGTCCTCGCCGCGGCCGGCAGCTCGGACCATCTGCGGCTGGCCTTCGGCAGCACCCTCCTGCCCGTGATCTATTCGCTCCTCGCGGTCTTCGGTGCGGTCGCCTTCCGCTCGGTCACCGGCGGAGTGCTCACCCCGCTGACCCTGCTGGTCGGGTCCATGCTCGCCGGCTGGCTGCCGGACGGACTCGCGTCCGTGCTCCGACCGCTCCTGCCCCTGGGCGCCGTGCACAATATCAGCGGAGTCGCCGAGGCGGGAGGGACCGAGTACATCGGCGTCCTCCCGGCCATCGTCGTCCTCGTCGCCTGGACGGCCGGTGGCGCACTGCTGGCAACGTGGCGGCTGCGCCGGCAGGACTTCTGACGAGAATTCTGCGACCGGCCGTGAGACTCTCCGGGCGAAGACTCGGACTGCCCAGACACCACTCGGGTCGAAGCCGTAGGGTCGAAGTGACTCTACTGTCCAATCCGAAAAGGAGCCATCATGTCAGTCGTCGCCATCAACGCCCTCACCGTTGCCGAACCAGCTCGGGAAGAGCTCGAGAAGCGCTTCGCTCAGCGCAAGCATTCGGTCGACGGGGCTCCCGGCTTCGAAGGCTTCCAGCTGCTGCGACCGGTCGCCGGCGGAGACCAGTACTTCGTCTACACCCAGTGGGCGACCCGGGAGGACTTCGAGAATTGGCGGGCAAACCGCTCATCCGCCCACGAGTCCGGCGGAAAGCAGCCGGTCTCCGAACAGGCGAACCTCCTCGAGTTCGAGGTCGTCGACCTCGGCGACTGAAGCCCGCACCAGCGCCCCGACCTGACACCCCGACTACGGGGCCGCCGCGGTGAGGGACCTTTGGGACCTCAAGCGCCGCCTCGGCGAGGGAATGCCAATCGTCCGAGGACGTCGACCTATGCGTCGGCGTCCTTGTCCAATTCACTGAACGCTTCGACCTTCTTCGGACTGCCGGCCACGAGGATCTCATCGTCGGCATAGAGGGTGACGTCCCGATCGGCGATGTCCCAGCGGCTGCCGCCGCGACGTTTGAACGCGACGATCGTGACATCGTACGTCGTGCGCAGTCCCAAGGAGGCCAAGGGCACGTCGGCTGTGCGCACCGGCGGAGTGGTGCGGGCCAGGACGAAATCCTCGTCGATGGGCAGGAAGTCCGAGATATGCCCCCGGATGAGGTGGGCCAGCCTGCGACCCATATCGTTCTCGGGGCTGATGACGTTGCCGATGCCCAGCTGGTGGAGGATCTCGGCGTGGGTTTCGCTGATCGCCTTCGCCCAGATGTGCCGATTGCCGAGTTTGAGGATCCGCGAAGCCACGAGGATACTCGCCTCGAGGTCGCTGCCGATGGCGATGACGACGCGGGAGACCTCGTCGATGCCCAGCTGTCGCAGCACCACCTCATCGGTGGCATCGGCGCGGGAGGCATGAGCGAGGATGTCGGCGAATTCGGCCACGACCGAATCGTCGTGGTCGACGCCGATGACCTCGACCCCGTGTTCGGCGAGTTCACGCGCCAGGGATCCGCCGAAGCGGCCGAGCCCGATCACGGCCACCGCTCCGTCCTTCGCCAACGGCGAGGGGTCGCCGGTGAAGAACGACGCTGACCGCGCCATCCAGTTCTTCTTCTCGTTCATGGTCGTGTCCTTTCTGGGCCGCAGATCTCATTCCGCGTCCCGATATGACGTCGGGACCGCCTCGGCGAGGGTCTCAGCGGTCGATGTTTCGGCTCTCGATGGTGCGGAAATCAGCCGATCAGCGGACGCTCCTTCGGCAGTTCGTAGCGGATGGGGCGCTCGCGCAGGGCCAGGCCGGATGCCACGGTCACCGGTCCCAACCTGCCGAGCGCCATGGTGAGGATGAGGACGATCTGGCTGGGGGCGGACAGATCCGCGGTGATCCCGGTCGACAGGCCGACCGTTCCGAAGCCGGAGATGACTTCGAAGAGGACCCGGCTGAGGCCGAATCTCGGGTCGAAGAGCAGGATGACCATCGTCGCGAGCAGCACCCACCCCAGGGCCAGGACGATGACCGTCGTCGCCTGCCGGTGCACGTCTCGGGAGATGCGACGACCGAACAGGGTGACGGACCGGCCGCCGCTGACCTCCGTCCAGGTCGTCGCCGCGAGCACGGCCATCGTCGTGATCTTCACGCCGCCCGCCGTGCCCGCCGGTCCGCCGCCGATGAACATGAGGACGTCCATCCCGAACCACGTCGCGGTGTGCATCTGGCTGATGTCGATCGAGTTGAACCCGGCCGTGCGCGTGATCGTCGATTGGAACGCCGCCGCCTGGACCTTCCCCCACGCATCGAGGTCGCCCGTCGTCGCGGCGTTGTTCCACTCGATCACGGCGATGAAGACGGTGCCGCCGATAAGCAGAACCGGGGTGAGCACGACCATGATCCGCGTCGTCAGACCCCATTTCAGCGGGGTCCGGTACCGCCGGACGAGTTCGATGAGGACGGGATAGCCGAGCCCGCCGAGGATGACCGCCAGCCCGATCGGACCGCAGATGAGTGGGTCGGCCACATAGTCGACGAGGCTGTCCTGGCGCAGCCCGAAGCCGGCGTTGTTGAACGCGGAGATCGCGTGGAAGATCGCATCCCAGAGTGCCGCCGTGACGGGTTCGTCGTAGTGGAAGAAGAACCGGCAGAACAGCACCGAGGCGACCACGAGCTCCGCCCCGACGGTCAGTGCCGTGATGCGCAGCACGAGCGGTTTGACACCGCCGATCGCGTCGCTCTTCGTCTCTGAAGCCACGGATTGGCGGAGCCGCAGGCCGGCCTTACCCGCCAGCAGCAAGGCGAGCAGAGCGGTGAGCAGGAGCACGCCGAGACCGCCGACCTGGATGAGGCAGATGATGACGATCTGGCCGAAGAGAGTGTAGTCCTGACCGGTGTCGAGGACGACGAGCCCGGTGACGCTGAGCGCCGAGGTGGCGGTGAACAGGGCCTTGAGCAGCGAGATGCCGCCGTCAGCGACGGTGGCCGCCGGAGTCATGAGCAGAGTGGTACCGGTGACCAGTGCTGCCAGGTAGCCCGCGATGACGCGGACGATCGCTGAGCGATGTGAGCTGTGCACTCACGCAATGTAGCACCATCGGACCGGAATGAAACCATCCGCAGTCAACTCACCGGTAACGGTCAGAATCCTGCTACTCTGCCTTATCGGAACACCGCGGGACCACACGTGCCCGCAGCACGACCCGCATCTGATCGTCCATCCACAGAGAAGTGTCGAGGAAACCATGAGTCAACCGCAGACGGCAACAACAGATCGAGATCACGGCTTCGTCAAAGCCCTCGGCTCGATCGATGCGCTCTTCATCGGCTTCGGTGCCATGATCGGCTTCGGCTGGGTCGTCCTCACCGGTGAATGGCTGTCCGGCGCCGGCACCATGGGCGCCATCCTCGCATTCGTCGTCGGCGGCATCATCATGTGCTTCGTCGGCACCGTGTACTCCGAGCTCGTGGCCGCCATGCCGCATGCCGGAGGTGAGCACAACTACCTCATCCGTGCGATGGGGCCACAAGTCTCCCTCTTCGGCTCATGGGCGATCACCGGCGGCTACATCAGCGTCGTCATGTTCGAAGCTGTGGCCGTGCCGAAGACGGCCCTCTACCTGTTCCCTGACCTCGAATTCGTCAAACTGTGGACGATCGCCGACTTCGATGTGTACCTGACCTGGGCCCTCGTCGGCACGGTCACCGCGATCATCATCTCCTGGATCAACATCCGCGGTGTGAAGGTCGCCTCACTCGTGCAGACCTTCGTCGTCTCCTTCCTCATCATCGTCGCCCTCATGCTCTTGGCCGGCGGTCTCACCGGCGGCGACGCGGCCAATGCCGAGCCGCTGTTCACCGGGGGCGGGTCCGGTTTCATCGCCGTCGTCGCGGTCGTCCCGTTCCTCTTCGTCGGCTTCGACGTCATCCCGCAGTCGGCAGAGGAGATCAACCTGCCTCCGGCGAAGATCGGCAAACTCGTCGTCGCCTCGGTGTTCTTGGCAATCGCCTTCTACGTAATCATCATCTGGATGACCTCGCTGGCCATGCCTGCCTCGGAACTGGCCACCCACGACCTCGTCACCGCAGATGCGCTCACAGCCATGTTCAACTCCGCCATCTGGGGCAAACTCGTCATCGCCGGTGGTCTGGCCGGCATCATCACCTCGTGGAATGCCTTCCTCATGGGGTCGTCTCGCCTCATGTGGGCGATGGCCGTGGCCGGAATGATCCCGGCCTGGTTCGGCAAGCTGCACCCGCGCTACCGCACCCCCGTCAACTCGATCCTCTTCATCGGTGCGCTCTCGGCTCTGGCACCGTTCCTGGGCTCTGCGGCACTAGGCTGGATCGTCGATGCGGGTTCGCCGGCGATCGTCATCGCCTACTTCCTCGTCAGCGTCGCTTTCCTCGTCTTGCGCAAGCGCGAACCGGCGATGGACCGTCCGCTGCGCATCGGCGGCAAGGGCAACTCCGGTTTCGCCATCGGTGTCGTCTCGGCAGTGCTCACGCTCGTCCTCTTCGTCCTCTACCTGCCGATCACCCCGGTCTCTGCGCAGCTGGCGTGGCAGTCGTGGGCGATGTTCGGACTGTGGCTGGCCATCGGCATCGTGTTCATGTTCCGGCTGCCGCGCGGCGTCAAAGCCGGCCCGAACGCGGAGAACGAGCTCCTCGCGAAGGTGCGTGCCCTCCGCGGCAGGTGATTGCGGGATCCCCTGCTTCGCGCTGCTGGTCGCGCATCCCTCACCCTTGATCGCGCTCCGCACCGACGCCGGCACCCCGCAACCTCAGCGACACATCACCCCTTTGCACCGAGGTGGTGAGCCGCGAAGAGTGCGGGGTGCTGCACTGTCTGCAGGAAAAGCCGCTGAGGGGTGAGGGATGCCTCCAATCCCAACGAGACGTTTTGATACTGCCGGTGCGTGATGCCGACATGCGAACGCGGCCGCCGGTGCTGCGCAACGGCGACCGCGCTCGGTCCTGGGGCAGCGGGAGTCGCCTCAGACAGCGGCGTCGAGGCCGCGCATCTTCAGACGCTCACGCTGGTTGGGGTTCACACTCGGGCGGAACGGCATCTCGACCACCTCGGCGCGAACCGGGACTCCAGGAGTATCTGCGAACGGCTCCGGCAGATGCACCCAGTATTCGGTGCCGAGCTCGGTCGCCGAGACCGGCACGTGCGCCATCGCGATATTCGCTTCGAGTTCCGGCGAATACCACGGCGAGGTCACGTACCCGACTGCCTCTCCGTGGGCGGAAGCGGAAACGAGCCAGAAGTCGGGTGCATAGTCTGTGATCGGCTTCCCGCCGACCAGCAGTCCCACCAGCTGCGTGCGATACGGCGGGGTTCCGGCTTCGATCAGCCCGCGCACCTCCTCGAGCCTGGCCTTGCCGATATAGTCGACCTCCTTCTTCCGCGGCACCTGATACGACAGGTTGACCTGGAACGGGAGCGTCTCGAAGTCCATGTCCTGGCCCCACGAGAGGATGCCCGCGGCGATCCTGCGGTGGTGGCTGGGGGCAACGACCTTGAGGTTGTAGGGTTCGCCGGCGGCCAGGACGGCGTTCCACATATCCTCGGCGTACTTCGTCGCATCCTTGAGATAGATCTCGTAGCCCTTCTCTCCGGTGAATCCGGTCTGGGAGATGATGACGTCGCGGCCGCCGACCTGAGCCTCCATGAGTCCGAAGCTCGGCAGTGTGCGCCCCTCCTCCCCGACGAGGTCGGCGATGACGTCGACGGACTTCGGGCCCTGGACCTGCACGGGGGCGACGTCGATCTCGCTGATCGTGACGTCGAATCGGCCGCCCACGTTGACCCCCTGCAGCCAGAGCATGAGGTCGGTGTCGGAGAGGCTGAACCAGAACTCGTCGATGCCGACCCGCAGCAGGATCGGATCGTTGAGGATGCCGCCCGCCTCGTTGCACAGGATGACGTAGCGGGCACGCATCACCGGGATCTTCGTTGCGTCACGGGTGATGACGAAGTTGACGAAAGCCTCGGCGTCGGGACCCTTGACCTGGATCTGCCGTTCGACGGCGACGTTCCACAGGGTCACATCGTTGACGAGGGACTGGTACTCGGCCATCATCCCGCCCTCGTCGCGGGGGATGTAGCCGCGCGGGTGGTACATCCGGTTGTAGATCGACGCCCGCCAGCAGCCCTGCTGCATGGACAGCTCCCAGTAAGGGGACTTGCGGACACGGGTGTCGATGAGCATTTCGACCGGGGTCGGGCCGGACTGACGTAGGTTGATCGGGACCTGCCTGTCACTTTGGTCCACTGTGGGGACGTTCTTGTCCATGGTGCTCCCCCTGCTCACACAGTTTTATATTATGGAACTCAATTCCCATATCATGGGTACAATGAGTGTAGGATCGAAGATCCCGGGACGCAAGGAACTCGCACATGCGAGTTTCATGAATCGACCTCCGAGAAGGAGACGAGGATGTCACAGTCAACGCTGCGCAGGCTGTTGAGCACCGCCCGCTACGAAGTTCTGCCCACGGCCGGGATCGTCGAACGCATCGAGGAGTACGTGGCACCCGGCCGCGAGATCACGGTGACAGCGTCGACGGGGCTGACTCTCGAGGCGACGCTGTCCACAGCCGAGCAGCTCCAAGCTCTGGGCTTCCGCGCCGTGCCCCACCTGGCCGCGCGGATGATCCACGGCAGACCCGAGCTCACGGAGGTCGTCGATCGCCTCGCCGAGGCGGCCGTGGACCGGATCTTCGTCCCCGCGGGGGACGCCACTCCCCCGGCCGGCGGGTACGTCGGAGCGCACGACCTCCTCGTCGATCTCTCATCCATGGCCGCACCGTTCCGCCATATCGGCGTCAGCGCCTACCCGGAATCGCATCCGATCATCCCCGACGATGTGACAGTCCAGGCCATGTGGGACAAACGCGACTACGCCACACACCTGGTGTCGAACCTGTGCTTCGACCCGGCCCTCATCGCCTCGTGGGTGGGCAGGGTGCGATCGCGCGGCATCGAACTGCCGCTGGTCCTCGGCATCGCCGGCAAGGTGGAGTTGGGAAAGCTCGCCCGAGTCGCGACGAAGATCGGGGTGGGCGAATCCACGCGGTTCCTGCGCAAGAACACGGCGACGTTCACGCGGATGGCCAAGCCCGGCGGTTACAACCCTCGGAAGTTCCTCGACAAGATCGGCCCGGTCCTCGACGACCCGGATATGGGCGTCGCCGGTCTGCACGTCTATACGTTCAATCAGATCAAGGACACGGAGGTCTGGCGCCGCAAGCAGCTCGCCGCGCTCGGCGGCGCCGAAGAGGTCTCGACTGCGTGGTGAGAGGCGCCGCTTCGTCAAATTCGGATGCCATCTCTCACGCCGATGTCACACAATGGGTCCCAGTCCGACGGAGAGGGTGGCGGGCTTCAGAGCCGCCCGCCACAGACACACCACACGAAAGGGCCCCATGGCACGTATCAGCCTCGACCAGATGGACAAGAAGGCCTATGCCTCCGTCGCACATATGGACTCGTACTGCAGGCGAGCGCTCGGCACCGAACTCTATGACTTCGTGAAGCTGCGCGCCTCCATCGTCAATGGCTGCGGATTCTGCGTTGAAACGAGATCTCGGTGATCTTGGACAAGTCCGCCGCCCCTGTCCGGCGGATGATCTCCCGAGCCGAACGTCGGCTCAACCTCGGCAGACACATATCGCGCATCGGCACCAGACAGGTGATCGACCGCCTCGTCGACGCGATTCGCTCCGGCGACCAGAACTCCACGCTGCGCCTGCTGCTGGCAGACGATGCAACCATCGGAATCGTCAAGGACGGAGATCTGCGCATCCTCGCCATCGAGGTCGACGACGCAGGCCACGTGGCGGGCCTGCAGCAAGTGAACAATCCGGACAAACTGGAACGAGTGCGCAGCGAACACGCGCCGTGACGGCCCCGCGCCCTGACAGCAGATGGTCGCCCATTCCCGACGGCCGTCCGTTCCTGCCGTTGTGGTCCCCCTACCGATGGGTGACCTTGCGCTTGAGGCTGCGCGAGAGCAGTCCGGCCTCGTCGACGAGCAGCGCACCGAGGCGGTCGTGGTGTTCGGCGATGCGCATCGTCGGCCCGGAGATTCCCACGGCCGCGACGACGCCTCCGTCGACGCCGAACACCGGTGCGGCCAGAGCGTCGAGGCCGATCTCGAATTCCTCGTGGACGATGGCGAATCCGCGCTCGCGCACCGACTCGAGGTCATCGGTGAGCTCCTTGCGTGAGCCCAGGGTCTTCTCGGTGCGACGCTCGAGCCGACCCGTCGGCAGCGGAATCACGTCATAGGCGAACATGACCTTGCCCAGAGCCGAGCAGTGCGGCGGCACCTCGACATCGGCCCAGTTCGTGGCGCCGAGGACGAAGGTCGAATCGACCTGAGCGACTTGGACGACTCCTTTGGGGCCCGGCATGGCGAGGTTGACCGTCTCACCGGTCTCCTCGCTGAGGCGCTGCAGGGTCGGATCCGCTGCGGCGACGAGGTTCTCCACGCGGTCGAAGCGGGAAGCATAGGTCGCGAACAGCGATCCGCCGCGGTAGAGGCCCTCCCCGTCGCGTTCGACCAGTCCGTTGCGCTCGAGAGCGGAGAGCAGGCGGGAGACCGTCGATCGAGCCAATGCGGTCTCTTCGACCACCTCGGTGTAGGAGATCGGGTCATCCGACCTGACGACCAACGACAATATCTCTGCCGCCCGGTCGATCGACTGGGTCCCATTGCTCATCGTGCTCAGCTCCGTCGGGGAAAGGGGGTCGGCGGAATCGAGGCCCACCGACCGCACTCACCCTACCCCACGCTCTCAGACTCTGGCCGGGTTGCGCGTCGTGAGTTACAGTTTCGAAATGAGCAACAAAGATGCGGGCTCGGGCGGCGTCCAATCCGTGGATCGAGCCGTGACGATCCTCGAGATCATCGCCCGCACGGGGCTCGCCGGGATCACCGAGATCGCCGGTGAACTCGGCGTGCACAAGTCGACTGCTTCACGCATCGTCTCCACACTCGAGGCCCGCGGACTCGTCGAACAGGACCACCACCGCGGCAGGTACCGCTTGGGCCTGTCCATCCTCCGCCTCGCCGGAGCCACGACAGCACGCCTCGACATCGTCCAGGAGGCCCGCCCGATCACCAAGATGCTCGCCGAGGCGACCGGTGAGACGATCAACGTCGCCGTCCTCTCCGACGGCGCCGCCCTCTACCTCGATCAGGCTTCTTCGACCTCCTCGGTGCAGAGCCACAACTGGGTCGGCCAGCGCATTCCGCTGCACGCGACCTCCAACGGCAAGGTCCTGCTCTCCGGGCTGAGCGAGACCGGCATCCGTGAGACCCTGGGTGCGAAGCTGACCCGCTACACTCCGCACACGGTGACCTCGGTTGCGCAGCTGGTCACCCAGGTCGCCGAGGTGGCCGCCACCGGTTTCTCGCTCGTCATCGATGAGCTCGAGGTCGGGCTGACCGCAGTGTCCGCTCCCGTGCGCAATGCCCACGGGGACGTCATCGCCTCGATCTCGGCCTCGGGACCGAGCTTCCGGTTCACAGCGGCTAAGGCCGCCTCCGCCAGAGATCTGCTCACTCAGGCCGCCGCCGACATCTCGGCTCGCCTCGGCTGGCGCGAACACTGATCCCCGCGAATTGGTCGCCACGCGACCTCGGCACGGACGCGCTGACGGGGGATCCGCCTCAGCGTGGGTGTGATCATCCGCCTCGGTGCGGTGGTCAGTCGAGGACGTACGTGGTGCCGTTGTCGATGCTCTCGACGGCGCGACGGTAGAGATTGCCGACCGCCTCATCGGAAGCGGGAGGGAATCCGGGGAAGAAGTCGTGGAAGTGCGTGGCGGACTCGAGGACGGTCGGGCTGGCGACGTTGATGCGGATGCCGCGCGGCATCTCACCGGCAGCGGCCATGACGAATGATTCGATGGCCCCGCTGGCCATAGCGGCCGCCGAACCGGTGGGGATCGCGGCGCGGGCCGTCACTCCCGTCGTCAGGGTGATCGATCCGCCCTCCCTGACGTGGGGCAGGCCGATGCGCACGAGATCCAACTGGGCGAGAGTTTTGCCGTAGAACCCGGACTCGAAGTCCTCCCGGGTCAGTTCGGTGACGGGCTTGAATGGGACGTGTCCGGCTGTGCAGATGATGGCATCGACGTCGCCGACCTCTGTGAACAGGGCCTCGATCGTCGCCGGGTCATCGAGGTCGACAGACGGATTCGTGCTGCGCCCGACCCGGATGAGTTCATGCTTGCCTTCGAGCGCCCGGACTGCCGCAGCTCCGACGTGTCCCGTGGCTCCGATGATGAGTACCTTCATGGTGTCTCCTCGTCTCGTTGGTGTGCTCGTCTGCTGCGAGCCTAAGCACAAGCGAGGGCTAAGGGAAGCACTCCTGCGCAGACTTCCTCTTGACACACCCGCCTCGGCGGAGGACGATCGTCGTACGCAGTTCCACATAGCGCGCATCGTTGCATAGTTCGCAACAATGTCGGTGAAGGTGAAGATGCCTTCAGAGAGGAGCCTGCTCATGGCTTCCGTCCCCGCCCAGGCCAGCGTCGTCGTTGTCGGAGCCGGCATCGTCGGCAACAGTCTGGTCCAGCATCTTGCCGAGCTCGGCTGGACCGATATCGTCCAGGTCGACAAAGGCCCGCTGCCGAATCCGGGCGGTTCGACCGGGCACGCCTCGAACTTCATCTTTCCGGTCGACCACTCGCGTGAGATCACCGACCTCACCCTCGACAGCATGCGCCAGTACAAGGAACTCGGCGTCTTCACCGAGTCCGAGGGCTTCGAGGTCGCCCGCACCGACGAACGCATGGAGGAGCTGCGGCGGCGGATGGCCTCGGCACGCGCGTGGGGCATCGAGTCCTCCCTCGTCACCCCCGCCGAGGTTGCGGAGAAGGTTCCGTTCCTAGATCCCGAGATCATCCTCGGCGCTTTCTGGACCCCGACGGTCGGAGTCGTCGATTCCGTGCGTGCGGGCACGATGATGCGCGAATCCGCCGAAGCCAAGGGAGCGCTCAGCGTTTCATCCAACACCGAGGTGACCGGCATCGATGTCGAGGACGGGCAGATCGCAGCCGTGCACACGACGAAGGGGGAGATCGCGACGAATCGCATCCTCGTCGCCTGCGGTGTCTGGTCCCCGCGGATTGCTGCGATGGCCGGAGCCGCGATCCCGCTGACTCCGGCGGTCCACCAGATGATCAGCGTCGGACCCGTCCCCCAGCTCGCGGAACGACCGGGTGAGATCTCGTTCCCGATCGTGCGGGACATGGACACCTTCTGCTACGAACGGCAGCACGGATCCGATATGGAGATCGGCTCCTACGCCCACCGGCCGATCCTCCACGACCCCGACGAGATCCCCTCGATCGAGGCAGCGAAGCTCTCGCCCACGGAGATGCCGTTCACGGACGAAGACTTCGACCCGCAGCTCGAACAGGCCGTCGAACTCATGCCCGAGGTGCTGTCGAACCCGGACGTCGAGATCCGCTATGCCATCAACGGCCTGCTTTCCCTGACCCCGGACGGGGCGCCCATTCTCGGCGAATCACCGCAGGTGAGGGGCCTGTGGTCGGCGGCTGCCGTGTGGGTGAAGGAAGGGCCGGGAGTCGGCCGGGCCGTGGCCGAATGGATGACGAACGGGTGTCCCGAGATCGATGTGCAAGGCGCCGATATCGCGCGCTTCCACTCTCACCAGCGGACCCGTGCCCACGTCAAGGCCCGCACCTCTGAAGCGTTCAACAAGACCTATGGGATCGTCCATCCCGGCGAGCAGTGGAGTTCCGATCGCAATGTCCGCCGCTGCCCGATGTGGCAGCGCGAGGCTGAGCTCGGGGCGGTCTTCTTCGAAGCCGGCGGGTGGGAGCGACCGCAGTGGTATGAGTCGAATGCCGGTCTGGTCGAGGAGTTCGGTGACGCGGTCATGGACCGCACTGCCGAATGGGATTCCCGCTGGTGGTCCCCGATCATCAACGCCGAGCACCTGGCGATGCGACAGCGGGCCGGGCTCGTCGACCTCTCCAGCTTCGTCATCTTCGACGTCTTCGGTCCCGCCGCCCTCGACGCCGTCCAGCACATCGCCCTGGCTCAGATGGATGTGGCCGTCGGTCGGGTCGTCTACACCCCGATCCTCGATGAGAACGGCGGCTTCCGTACGGACCTGACGATCATGCAACTGGCGCATGACCGGTTCCGCGTCGTCACGGGCGCCGCCCACGGAATGGTTGATCTGAAATGGTTCGCCGACCGACTGCCGGATACGGGGGCGCAGATCGCCGATCTCACGAGTTCGTGGACGACGATCGGGTTGTGGGGACCGCGAGCCCGCGACATCCTCGGCGGTCTCACCAGTGCTGATGTCTCCCATGAGGGGTTCAAGTTCGGCACTGCCCGGGCGATCGAGATCGGTTCGCTCGACGTGCTCGCCTCCCGCATCTCCTATGTCGGCGACCTCGGCTGGGAACTCTACGTGCCGATGGAATCGGGGCTGAAGCTGTGGGACATGGTCATGGACGCCGGAAACGAGCACGGGCTGGTTCCCGTCGGTCTCGGCGTCTACGGCACCACCGGCCGGATCGAGAAGGGCTACCGCGCATTCGGGACCGAGCTCGATTCCGAACGCAGCGTCGTCGAGGTCGGGATGAGCCGACCGAAGGTGAAATCCCAGGATTTCATCGGCAGGGCCGCACACTTGCGCCACCGCGAGGAGGACCCGAAGACGGTGCTGTGCTCGCTCACTGTCGACGATCACACGAGTGCCAGCGGGGAGAAGCGGTACATGCTCGGCGGGGAGCCCATCGTGTCCGCGGACGGCGATGCGCTGATCGATGGGCACGGTCGACGCGCGTATGTCACCTCGGCGGGGTCGGCTCCCAGCCTGGGCAAGCATGTGCTCATGGCGTTCCTCCCGCCCGCCGAGGCTGTGCTGGGCAACCGGCTGCAAGTCGTGTACATGGAGGAGTTCTACCCGGTCACGGTGGCGTCGATCGATTCGACGCCGCTGTTCGACCCCGACAACGAGTGCATCCGGAGGTAGCCGTGAACATCCTCGTCTGCATCAAACGCGTCCCCGATATCGCCGGTTCCGTCACCCTTGATGCCACCGGCACCGGGATCGACGAATCCGGGCTCGGCCACACCATGTCCTCGCACGAGGAGTGCGCTGTCGAGCTTGCGATTCAGACCGCGGCCCAGGCCGGTGGGACCGTCACCGTGCTCACTCTCGGTCCCGCCGAGGCGGTCGAGCAGCTGCGTGCGGCCGTGGCGGTGGGCGCGAACGACGGCATCCTCGTCGAGGCGGCCGACCCGTCCGTGTTCGCCCCCGAGGATATTGCGCAGGTCATCGGTGATGTCATCCGTGATCGCGCCGAGGCGGGGCAGCTCTTCGATCTCGTCCTCACCGGCGACGATGCCGCCGATACCGGTGACTTCCAGGTCGGGATCCGCCTGGCCTACGACCTCGACTACCCGGTGCTCACGAACATCCAGACGATCAGTGTCTGTGGGTCGGATGAGGGCGGGAGAGGCGGCGAGCGCGGCTCCGGTCACATCGAAGCCCGCGGGATCGGACCGGCAGGCACGGAGATCTTCTCACTCGACGTGCCCGCCGTCATCGCCATCCACGAGGGCGGAGTCGATCCGCGCTATCCCTCGATCACCGGACGGATGAAGGCGAAGAAGGCGCAGGTCGTCGAATACGACGCCCCCGAACCCGGGACGGGCAGCCCCCGCGCCCGGCTCGAACTGCCCGAGGTGAAGGCGAGTTCGGTGACCATCCTCGGCGAGGGCCCCGACGCCGCTCCTGCCCTGGTCGATGTGCTCGAAGAGATCGGAGTGATCCGGCCATGACTGTGGTCTTCGTCGAAACCGACCCGGCTGGAGAGGTCACACTCACCTCAGCCGAAGCCCTCACCTTCGCCCGCAAAAACCCCCAATTACTACCTGACGGCGGCGCAGCAACCTCGCGCGAGGTATCTGGGCCGCCGCCAGGTAGTCCTGAGGGGGTGGTGATCGGCCGGCTCAACGATTCCGCCGTCGAGGCGCTGGGGCGACTCGGGGTGAGCGTCATCCACCACTTGGAGCACCCCGACCTCGCGGAGTACTCCGCGGCGGCCTGGGCGCAGGCGATCGTCGACATCACCCCGGAATCCGGCACGTTGCTGGCCTCGGGCACCCCGCGGGGAATGGAGCTCATGGCCCACGCCGCGGTCCGCACGGGTGCCCGGATGGCGGCCAATGTCATCGCCGTCGACGAGGAGGGCCTGCTGCGACAGGTCCACGGCGGCACCGCCTTCGAACGCCTCCGCCTCGACGGGGGTCTGCAGGTGCTCACGATCGCTGGCCACGCCTGCACACCTGAGGAGACGACGACGACCGTCCCGGACATCATCGCCTATGATCTCACCGTCGCCGAGGCTGACCTGGCCACCCGTGTCCAGCGCACCGAGGTCGAGGCCGCCGATGATGCATCCGGGCTGACCTCGGCCAGGGCCGTGGTCGGCGCCGGGCGCGGGGTCGGTTCGGAGAACGGATTCGCCGAGGTCCTCGAACTCGTCGATCACCTCGGTGGAGCCCTGGGCGTCTCTCGTGTCGTCACGGGCCTCGGGTGGCGCCCGCACTCCGAGCAGGTCGGACAGACCGGCAGCCGCATCTCCCCCGACGTCTACATCGCCTGCGGGATCTCCGGAGCGATCCAGCACATGGCCGGAATCGAAGGGGCGAAGACGCTCGTGGCGATCAACACCGACGCGGAGTCGACGATGGTCCAGCGGGCCGACTACGCGATCATCGGCGACCTCCATGAGGTGGTCGCGGCAGTCAATGAGGAGATCGTCCGCCGTCGGAGCTGAGCGCAGTTCGGCCCAGGCTCCACCAAGACCACTCCGGACCGCACCGATCCATTGACAATTTCCATTGGCCCCGGCCACCTGATTAACTATGGAACGATCGTTCAGACATTGTTCCCAATCAGCTCACGGAGGCAGTCATGGCCACATTCGAACTCTCACCCGAAGTGCGTTGGTCGGACCAGGATCTGCTCGGCCACGTCAACAACGCACGGATGATCACGCTCATCGAGGAATGCCGAGTGCGTTGGATGCATGAGATCCGGGCCGGTCACATCACCGGGGGCGGGCTGCTCGTCGCCCGCCAGACCATCGATTACCTCATTCCCGTCATGTACGGCCCCGAGCTGAAGATGACCGTGACGGTGAAGAAGCTCGGCAACTCCTCGTTCACCGTCAACACCCGCGGTGACCAGGACGGACGCCAGGTCTTCGACCACGATTGCGTGCTCGTCCACATCGACCGGAACACTCAGAAGCCGACCCCACTCACCCCCGAGCTGCGGTCGGTCTTCGAACCTTATCTGCAGAACTGAGGCGCGAGCCGCGATCATGGCCGATTCGTTCAAGCCGATTCACTGCCCGTCCGCAGAGCCTGAAGTCATGACACTCGACGCGATCTCCATCATCACCTCAGATATGCCCGCCGCCATCAGCTTCTACACCGCGCTCGGCCTCGAACTCGCCGACGGCGGCCCGGACGCCCCGCACACCGAATTCGTCTCCGGGCCCCTGCGGATCCACCTCGACACCGAGGCGGTCGTTCTCGGCATGGACCCCGAATGGACCCGCCCGACGGGAGGGCGCAAGACGTCCTTGGCCTTCGACTGCTCCACCGCCGAGGCGGTCGATGCGACATTCGTTCAGCTCACCGGGTCCGGCGATGCGGGAGGCGATCCCGTGGCCGGAGTCGTCCCTGAACCCTGGGACGCGTTCTGGGGTCAGCGCTACGCCGTGGTCTCCGACCCCGACTGCAACACGATCGACCTCTTCGCCACCCGCCCCTCCCAGAACTACCTGATGGCTGCCCAGCAACCTGGCGCGAGGTTGCTGGGCCGCCATCAGGTAGTTCTGGGAGGGGCGGACATACGGGCCGAGGTGCGTGACCGGCCCGAATCGATGAAGTCTCGCGCGGCCGGCCAGCGCAGGATCTTCGCCATGTGTTTGGGTCCATAGCCGAACCATTCCGCGCTCATCCGGCGCAGCTGCCGCGGCGAATACGCGAGTCCAAGCGCAGACCCACAGTCGGAGAGGCCGAACCGTGGAACATCCGCGCCGTGGAATCGGCGCCGGCGATGAGGATCTGCGAATCGATGACGATGAGGTCCATGCACCCGTCGGGAACGATGAGCGAGGGGGCCGCAGCATGCGCGGAGTCCGGCCCGAAGGCAAGGCTGCGACGGTCGGAATCACCCGCCTCGACGAGGGAATCGTCCTTGTCGGGAACGGAGACCCACAGGCTCGCTCGCAGGCGTGGGATTCGGGTCTGTCGATACACGGACTCGGCCTCCTGACGCTCTCGGCGGTAAACTCGTCTGTGTTCATCTGGTGCGGGCTGCTCGATCTGTCCCCAGAAAAACGCGCGAATGGCCCCAGTAGAGGGTCGAACGCCCAAGCTCATGAGAAGGAATGATGGCTGCAGCATTCTCGGCGCCGGTGTCGGCGCGCAGGCAGGCTCGCCATGTCACTGTCTTCCTCGACGTCGACGGCGTCCTCAATTCCTACCCGGTGCCCAAACTGCGCAGCATGGCCGAGGGTCGGAAGAAGCTGCATGCGTGGCACTACGAACTCCACTACCGACCTTCCGTCGTCGAATTCTTCGACCGCATCGTCGAGACCCATGAGGTCGACGTCGTATGGCTCTCGACCTGGTCGCAGCGGTGCAAGTCCGAACTCGAACCGAAGTTCGGTCTGCGCAACTCTTTCGACGTCATCGAAATGCCCGACGAGACCCACAATCGCTTTGCTCACGATCCGAGGCAGTGGTGGAAGGCCCGTGCCATGGAGGACTGGCTGTCCGCGCACGAGCACGGGCGCGCGATCTGGATCGACGACGACCTGGCCTGGCCTGCCACCCGCGAGTACTTCCTCGAGCACTACTCACCCAACCGCCTCAAACTCATCGCCCCGGACTTCGCCCACGGTCTGACGAAGGCCCACCTCAAGGAGATCCGGGACTTCGCCTATCCGAAACCCGGCGAAACGAAGACCGGTGAAACAAAGTCCGGCGATGCGAAGACAAGCCACTCGAAGATCGGCGACGCTGAGCCCAAAGGCCCAATGAACGGCGAATCAACGACATCCGTGAAGAAGGGAACTTCATGACGCGCATCGGCCTGCTCGATTCCGGACTCGGACTCCTCGGCACTGCCGACGCGCTGTTCAATCTCGCCCCCGACGCCGACCTCGTCCTCGCGATGGATCCGGACTTCACCCCCTACGGCAGCCTGAGCACCGACACCCTCGAACAGCGGGCCCTGCATTCGGCCGGGGTGCTCGCCGAATGGGAACCCGACGCCATCGTCATCGCCTGCAACACCGCCTCGGTGCAGGCCCTCGAAGCCGTTCGCGCCCGCTACGAACCGAACATCCCCGTCATCGGCACTGTGCCCGCGGTGAAGATGGCCGCCGGCACCGGCCAGGACTTCGCGATCTGGGCGACACCTGCGACCACGGGCAGCGAGTATCAGCAGCACCTCATCGACTCCTTCGCCGCCGACCTGCACGTAGCCAAGGTCGCCTGCCCGGGACTGGCCGAGGCCATCAACGTCGCCGACCTGGACCAGATCGACACCGCCATCGAGGATGCCTTCACCCAGATGGGACCCGGAATGGAGACCGTGGTGCTCGGCTGCACCCACTACGGACTCGTCGCCGACCGGATCATGGCCGCCCGAGCCGGGGCGCTGACCGTCTTCGACTCCCCCATGCCGGTGGCCAAACAGACGCTGCGTCGCATCGGCCTCGAACCCGCCGGAGTCGGTGAGGACCACACGGGCACGGGTCGCGTGCTCGCGACCTTCGCCTCTGGCCGACGCGTCAGCCTCCCACAGGCCCTCGCCGCGTATCCGGCCGGCAAACGACTGCTGGCCCGAGAGGCCCGAGAGGCCTGAGCAAGCCCCCTCCACGTTCCCTCCGAGCCGTGTCTTTCCGCGCCATACAGGCGTAAAATAGATCAGACAGTCAATCGTCAGAGGAGGCGATTCGACATGTTGGCGCTCAGTATCCTCGCCGCACTTGTCGCACTCGGAGCAATCACGCTGGGAAACAGCCTGAAGATCGTCAAGCAGTATGAGCGTGGGGTGGTCTTCCGCCTCGGCAGGGTCAATTCCGAGCCCCGTCCGCCCGGAATGACCGCGATCGTCCCGTTCGTCGACAGACTCCAGAAGGTCAATCTCCAGATCGTAACGATGCCGATCCCCGCTCAGGAGGGCATCACCCGCGACAATGTCACAGTCCGCGTCGACGCAGTCATCTACTTCAAGGTCGTCGACCCGCGCAAGGCCGTCGTCGACGTCGAGGACTATCAGCTCGCCGTCGGTCAGGTTGCTCAGACGTCATTGCGGTCGATCATCGGCCAGAGCGAGCTCGACGATCTGCTCACCAACCGCGAACGCCTCAACCAAGGGCTGGCGATCATGATCGACAGTCCCGCCGTCGACTGGGGCGTGCACATCGACCGCGTCGAGATCAAGGACGTGGCCCTGCCGGAGTCGATGAAACGCTCGATGTCGCGCCAGGCCGAAGCCGAACGCGAACGTCGGTCCCGCGTCATCATCGCCGATGGTGAGCTGCAGGCGTCGAACAAGCTCGCCCAGGCGTCCGAGGCCATGGCCCACGCCCCGTCCGCCCTGCAGCTGCGCCTGCTCCAGACCATCGTCGAGGTGGCCGCGGAACGGAACTCGACCCTGGTCCTGCCTTTCCCCGTCGAGCTGCTGCGCTTCCTCGAGAACAACACCCCGGCCGCTCCTCCCACCACCGAGGCGGGAGCGAAGCCAACCGCGGCAGCAGGGGCACGCCCACCACGGACACCCCCACCGAGGCGGCCTCTCGGTCCGAATCAGACACGACGTCGAAAGCACCCGCCGACCTCGACGCCATCGTCCGGGCCATGTCCGAATCGCTCAAGCTCACCGGGCTGATGCCCGAGCAGGAGCGCGTCACCTCGGACATGCCGGAGCAGGAGCGAACCACATCGGATTCGGCCGAAAGGTCGGGCTCGACCGAACAGGAGGAGCACTTCGGACACGCCTGAACCGCTTCGCTCCTACCGTTGACGAACCTCACTTCCCAGGGCGACGGACCCCGTCCGCTGTCTTCAGCGTCTGTCCAATCCGGAGGACTAGGCTAGGCTCATGGACCTCAAGCGCACGGGAAGAACAGTCATCGTCAACGGCGTCATCGCCCTCGTGATGGGTGCGCTGATGATGGTCTGGCCAGGCACCTCCGCCGAGGTGGTGGTGCGGATCTTCGCCTGCTGGCTCGCCGTCATCGCTATCTCCTCCCTCGTGTTCGCACCGCGGGGAGGTCGCACCGGCAGCATGGTCACACGCGCGGTTCTGCTCATCCTCCTCGGCGTGCTCATCTTCTTCACCCCGATGCTCTTCGCATCCATGGTCACGGTGCTCACCGGGTTCGCGATCATCTTCTTCAGCTTCCTCGCCCTCACCATGTCCTTCTTCACGCGCCGAATGGGCGTCAGATCCTGGTGGGTGCTCACCGTCATCGGGGTCCTCGGCATCGTCCTCGGCGGATTCTTCCTCTTCGCTCCGGGCGCCGGAGTGACCGCGCTTATCTTCACCCTCGCCGGGTTCATCATCCTCGTCGGCATCGCCCTCATCGCCCTCGGCCGTCGCCTGCGCAAGGTCGATCGGCAGATGAGAACCGACCCGCACCGCAATGGTCCCGACGATGGCGGCGGCGATGTCATCCGCGGGGAGATCATCGACTGATCCCGGCCGCCTCGACGAGCTTTTCCCACTTCACCTGAGCCCGGATCCGCAGATGCGCGGATCCGGGCTCAGCCATACCCACGTTTCGCACCGAAGTGGTCATTGTCACAACACGACTTTCAGCCCACGGAACCAACTTGTGACCCCTCCGGCGAAAGCCCGCTCACATAGCACCTGACCTGGAACATTGCGTGAACGGAAAGCGAAAAGCACCGATTGTGCATGAGCATTTCGCGAGCCTCGGAATCGGAGTTAACCGTCCATTCATCTTCCCCGTAACCTGGCGGTCATTCGGCCTGCGAATCATGGAGACAGACAGACACTGCCTCATCGACTGAAACTCGCTAGGAGAACGAATGACCCAGGTTCTGGCACCGGAGCGCCACACTCCACCGCCGGCCGTCGGCCGCAGCAACGACCGCCTCTGGCATCTGGCCTTCGGCGGCCTGCTGGCGATCACCCTCATCGCCTTCACTCTGTGGTCCTTCGACTTCGTGGGCCGCGACGCACCCCGCATGGTGCTCATCACCACGGTCATCTTCGGTGCCTTCATGGCCTTCAACATCGGCGGCAACGACGTCGCCAACGCCTTCGGCACCTCCGTCGGTGCCGGCACCCTGACGATGAAGCAGGCCTTGCTCATCGCCGCAGTCTTCGAGGTCAGCGGCGCCCTGCTCGCCGGCGGCGACGTCACCGACACGATCAAGAGCGGAATCGTCGACCTCAGCGGGCTGGCGATCAACCCGATGGACTTCGCGTTCATCATGATGGCGGCACTCCTCGGCGCGGCAGTGTGGCTGCTCGTTGCGACTCGGATGGGCTGGCCGGTGTCGACGACGCACGCCATCATCGGCGGCATCATCGGTGCCTCCCTGACCATCGGCTTCGTCACCGGCACCGGCGGATTCGCCATGGTGCAGTGGTCCGAGGTCGGCCAGATCGCGATCTCCTGGGTGCTCTCCCCCGCCCTCGGCGGACTCGCCGCGTTCGTCATCTACGGCGTGATCAAGAAGTACGTGCTCGGCAAGTCGCTCTCGCATACGCTCAAGCCGCACATGCTCGCTCCGGTCTCCGCGGCCGAGGGATCCGTCGACGCACAGATCGACGCCGCCACCGAGGATGCCCCCACCGAAGGCGGATCGATCGGCACCCATTCGGCCCTGCAGCGGTGGGTTCCCCTCATCGCCGCCGCCGGTGCGGTCATCATCACCGCGATGCTGCTGTTCAAGGGTCTGAAGAACCTCGACATGAGCGTGTCCACCGTCGGCGGCCTGCTCATCATGGCGATGATCGGCGCGGCCGTGTGGCTGGCTGTGTTCGTCTTCGCCAAGACTCTGCGCAAGCAGACGGTTCCCCGTGCAACGTACATCCTGTTCTCCTGGATGCAGGTGTTCACCGCCTCCGCATTCGCCTTCAGCCACGGTTCGAACGACATCGCAAACGCCGTCGGCCCCTTCGCCGCCGTCCTCGATGTGCTCCGCACCGGCAACATGCACGGCGAGGCGACCGTGCCGTTCGCGGCCATGCTCACCTGCGGCATCGCCCTCATCGTCGGTCTCTGGTTCATCGGCCGCAAGGTCATTGCGACAGTCGGCACGAATCTCACCGAGATCCACCCGGCCTCCGGATTCGCCGCCGAGCTCGCCGCCGCGGGTATCGTCTTGGCCGCCTCAGTGAGTGGCCTGCCGGTGTCGTCGACGCACATCCTCATCGGTGCGATCATCGGCGTCGGACTGGTCAACCGCTCGGCGAACTGGAAGCTCATGAAGCCGATCGCACTGGCATGGATCATCACCCTTCCGGCCGCCGCGGTCATCGGTTCGGTCGGCGTCATCGCCCTGCGCACCATGATGGGCTGACCCGCAGACACGGATGCTGCACAAGCGCTCACCGGACCACGTTCGAGGGATCGCTTCGAACTCATCCGACCCTCCGCCCCGCCGACTTCCACACGAAGTCGGCGGGGCGTTCTTCGTCCGAACCCTGGTGTCGGCAAAGGTCCCTGTGCTATCTTGTTCGGCATGGGAACATTGAACAGCAGCGCAATGACTGCGCCTTGCTTCTACATTCGTCACCGCAGCGCCTGACAGCGCGCCTGACGAATTCTTCTGCGATCGGCTGACCGACGACGGTCACCCTGATCTCCCCTGCAAGCGCGTTGTCCTCCCGGAGAGCCAACGGCATCCGGGCGATGCGACAATCGGCTGATCCCTGTCCGATTCCCTGACCATCTCGATCTCAACGATCGACCAGGTCATCGCGAATCGTTCTGACTCACCATCATTGCGCTGCCTCGGGTGCCTCCATCGTCTTTTTGGAGCACATCCCATTGCGACCCGACTACTCACGAAACCGTTCGACACGCGGTCAGTCCCATTCACGCTCAGCCCCGCGGTCACAGCACGGCGGGCGGCATGAACTCGGCCAGAACTTTCTGCGCTCACCCACCACCATCTCAAAGATTGCGAGCCTGGCTCGTTCCACCTCTGGACCGATCATGGAGATCGGCCCCGGCGATGGAGCAGTCACCGCCGAGCTCTACCGGCTCGGGCGAGAGCTCACACTCGTCGAGATCGACGAAACGAGGTTGGATCACCTTGAAGACACGTTCCCGCGGGCCGAGATCCGGCACGCCGACATCCTGACCACCCGGCTCGATCGGCCGGTCATCGTCGGCAATCTGCCGTTCCATCTCACCACTCCCATCCTCCGCAGGCTCCTGCGCTCCGGGCGCTGGCAGCAGGCGATCCTGCTCACCCAATGGGAGGTCGCCCGCAAACGCGCAGGAATCGGCGGATCGACCATGATGACCGCGCAATGGGCCCCCTGGTTCGACTTCCACCTCGTCACCCGGGTCCCCGCCGACGCGTTCGCCCCGAAACCCAGCGTCGATGGCGGCATCCTCACCATCGACCGCTGTCCCACTGGATCGATTCCGGCTCGTGATCGATCCGATTACCAACAGTTCGTCCGTTCGGTCTTCACCGGTCGCGGGCGAGGAATGAAAGGAGTTCTGACGAAGATGAGCATCACCGATCACCGGACTCTGCAATCGACCATGGACCGCAATGACATCAGAGGAGACACCTTGCCCAAAGACCTCACCCCCGACCAGTGGACCGGACTGTTCACCGAACTGGCCACAGATTACGACCAGAAGAACTCGAAGACCGCGAACCAACCGAAGAATGCGAAGAAGGGAACGACCATGCGCAACAGCAAAGGAAAGAAGAACCTCATCACCGAGGCGGCCCCGCAGACACCGTTGATCACCGGGGAGATGCCCATCGTCGGCGCCAAACCGGCGACCGAAAAGCTGCAGGCTTCCATCCCGGGCACCGATCCGAAGGCGAAGAGCCATGACAAGGGCCATCTGCAGGCCGAGCGTGGTTTCATGAATCAGCATCAGAAACCGCAGCAGCCTCAGCCGCGGTGGAACCTGCCGCGCAGGTGAGTCTCCAGTGCCCCGGTCCGACGTTTCCCCGTCTGACCGGGGCACTGTCATCTTCTCCGGAAGTTCATCTTCACCGCCTGCCGGCGCTCGCAGACAGAAAACGGCACGTCCACGCACTGCACATTCGGTCGAGAGGGCAGCTGGAATGGACAAGGATCACGGCACTCACATCAGACGCTTCATCAACGGCTGGTGTCCTGACTGCGAAGAGAGCAGCAGTCTGACACCGGGGCGACTCAACGCCGACGGGACCATCGAGTTCCGCGCCTGCGTCGACTGCGGAGAAACCGTCGAGGACCACGACCCCCGATTCTGGTCATCGGCTTCCGACGCCGATGAAGAAGGACTCGTTCTGCCTCGCAGCCCCGACTCAGCCGGCCGCATCCAGGTACACGGCCGCGGCAAGCGCGGAAGCGATCGCCACCCGCGTCCCTCCGATGCCCACGGTCACCTCGTCATCGGTGCGATCGACGACCTCGAGAGAAGCACCCGGAAGCACCCCCGTCTCGGCGAGCTTCCCGAGAACCACAGGATCGGCGTCGGAGACCCTCAGCACGGCATAGGACCCGGCGGCCGCCTCGGCGAGGAGGGTCGGAATATGGGAATCGACGGCACCGTCGGCACCCGGGATCGGATCCCCGTGCGGGTCGGACGTCGGGTGGCCGAGGAACGAGTCGATGCGGTCGATGAGCCGATCGGAGGCGGCATGCTCGAGGATCTCGGCCTCGTCATGGACCTCGTCCCAGCCATAGCCGAGCGACTCCACGAGGAACGTCTCGATGAGCCGGTGCCTGCGCACCATCGACAGCGCGATCGCCTTGCCCTGCTCGGTGAGAACCGGCGGACGGTAGGGCACGCGAGTGATGAGTCCGAGCTCATCGAGACGCTTGAGCACCTCGGTGACATTGGCCTTCGTCGTGCCGAATCGGTTCGCAAGTTCGGTGGCCGTCATCGGGTCCCCACCCCATTCCTGGGCCGACCAGATGGCCTTGAGGTAGTCCTGACTGACCTCGGAGACTTCACCTGCACGCATGCCCCCAGTATCCCATGGACGCATCGCCGCCCGCTCCTTCACTTCACTCGAAGTGAGTGATCGAGCACAGATGTTCCCAAACGATTACCTGCGCACCCTCCCCTCGCCGAGGCGGCCCTGCCAGAATCTCAATCATGACCTCCCATTCCCTCCCCTCCGACTCGGCTCACCCAGCCGAGGACGCCGACCGACCAGGGTCGGTGCGGCCCGCCGTTCCCCACGATCCCTCCCCCGCAGACGGCTGGCCCCCGTTCCGTGCGTTCCGCCGCTGGGCCAGGACCCTCACGACGGCCTCCCGACCAACAGCACGTCGGGAATCGCCCGCCCCGGACAACCCGCGAGCACGATCAGAGCGGATCAATGCAGCCGGCCCGTTTCGCCCCGGAGAGATCGAATATGCGCGGCTGCGGAGCCTGCCGCCCTTCGACACCGATCTGCTCATCGTCACCAACCTGCGGATCATGCGGGTGCACACCGATGCCCAGGGCTCCATCGCCCAGCTCTCGGAGGCCGCTGCTCGGCAGGTCGGCGTCGTCCGAGCAGAGGAATTCCGCGGACGCGCGACCGTGACCGTGGAGCTGCACGTCGGATCATCGATGCGGCTGGAGGAGACCACCCCCGCCGATGCACAGCGTTTCGTCGACATTCTCAACGAGGTGGCCGTCCGCTCACGGACCTGACCGCACCACATCCCGGTCCACCCCGATGCCCGGGCGTGACCCCATCTACTTCCGCGCCTGACCTGGACACCCCAGCGGCTCAGTCCGTTTCCTGAAAAGAGGGGGTGCTGAATTTGTGAGAATCCTCCACTCATACAATAGGTCGGGCCCGATTTCGGGCCCAGTCCTTATTGTCTACCGGAGGTCGATGCGTGCAGGATCCGAACGAAGAGACGTTGAAGCGCCCAGTCGTCGAACGCGAACGATTCGGCGGAACCGACCGGGCCACGAGAATCAGCAGGGACGTCGATCCTGAGAAGCGCGCTCCGATCGACAGCACGGAGATGAGCAAAGGCCCGGAGGAGCTCTCCGACGAACGCGGCTCCCGCGTCAATTGGCGAGTCTTCATCGTCGCCTCCCTCATCATCCTCGTATTCTCCGTGTGGGCGATGATGATGCCCGACTCGGCTCAGTCGACGATGAAGACGGCTGTGGACTGGATCGCAGAGAACCTCGGTTGGTTCTATGTCGTCACCGTCACCGTCGTCATCGGCTTCGTCCTCTGGGTGGCACTGTCCAAGGAAGGCAGCGTCAGGCTCGGCCCGGACCACTCCCGTCCGCAGTACAACCTCTTCACTTGGGTCGCAATGCTCTTCGCCGCGGGCGTCGGCATCGATATGCTCTTCTACTCGGTGACCGGGCCGATCACCCAGTACCTCCACCCTGTCAACGCCTCCCCCGAATCGGCAGCGGCCGCGCAGGACGCCGTCGTATGGACGATGTTCCACTACGGCATCGCCGGCTGGTCGATGTACTCGCTGCTGGGCATGGCCATGGGCTACTTCGCCTACCGCTGGGGCATGCCCCTGTCGATCCGCGCGGTCCTCTACCCGCTGCTGGGCAAGCGCGTGCGCGGTGCCACCGGTGACGTCATCGACATCTTCGCCCTCGTCGGCACCGTCTTCGGCGTGGCCACCTCGATGGGCATCGGCGTCGTCCTGCTCAACGTCGGGTTCGCCACTCTCTTCGGTCTCGAAACCGGACTGGCCCTGCAGATCGCGCTCGTCATCGTGGCCGTCGTCATGACTGTGGCCGCCTGCACCTCCGGCGTGGACAAGGGCATCCGCCTCGTCTCCGAGCTCAACCTCTGGTCTTGTGCGGCGATGATGCTCTACATCCTCATCACCGGCAAGACCGCCTTCCTGCTCAACGCTATGGTCGAGAACATCGGCCGCTTCATCTTCACCCTGCCCGAACGCACGCTGTCGACGTTCGCCTATGTCGACGGCGGATCCGAATGGATGGGCGGCTGGACCTTGTTCTTCTGGGCCTTCTGGCTGGCCTGGGGTCCCTTCGTCGGGCTGTTCCTCGCCCGCATCTCCCGCGGCCGCACACTGCGTGAGTTCGTCATCGCCGCGATCACCGCTCCCGTGATCTGCGACTTCATCATCGTCACGATCTTCGGCAACTCGGCCCTGTCCGAGGTGTTCAACGGCAACGACGAGTTCGCACGTGAGGCCATCGCCTCCCCTGAACAGGGCTGGTACGACCTGCTCGAGATGTTCCCGGGAGCGACGTTCCTCATCGGCCTGGCCACGCTGTCAGGCCTTCTGTTCTACCTCACGAGTGCGAACTCCGGTGCCATGGTGATGTCGAACTTCTCCTCCTCGATTCCCAATCCGGAAGAGGACGGAGCCAAGTGGCTGCGCATCTTCTGGGCCCTGGTCACTGCAGTGCTCACAATTGCCATGCTCGTCGCCGGAGGCGTGACGACGATGGAGTACGCGACCCTGATCTTCGCCCTGCCGGTGACGATCATCGCCTACCTCGTCATGGCTTCGTTCTCGAAGGTGCTGCGCATGGAGCGCGCCGAACGCGAAGGCCGGATCCGTCGTCGCCGCACCACGGCCGCCCACGGCGGACGTGCTCCGGAGAAGACCTGGCGTCAGCGCCTGGCCACCCTTCGCTCCTACCCCACGAAGAAGTCCGTCGAACGCTTCGTCGCCGAGGTCGTCGGACCGTCTTTGGAAGCCGTGGCCAAGGAATTCCGGGAGCTCGGCTACACCGTCGAACACGTCCGGACCCTCGACGAGGACACCGAGATCACGACGAACACGCTCAATGTCGACATGGGCGAGCAGCGCGACTTCCACTACGAGGCCGCAGCCATCGAGGCCAATGTGCCGTCGTTCGGTGCCCGCAACGCCCCACGTGGTGACGACAAGTACTTCCGCATCGAGGTCTTCACACAGACCGGTTCTGAAGGCTATGACCTCATGGGTCTGAGCTCTCAGCAGATCATCGATGACGTGCTCGACCGGTATGAGAACCATCTGTCGTTCCTCGCCTACTCGCACGAGCATTCGTTCCAGTCGGTCGTCACTCCACCGACACCGCCGACCACGGATTCGATTCCGGCGGTGCCCAAGGATGCCGACGACGTCGAGGAGATCGAAGAACCGAAGCACTGAGAGCATGCGAGCGCAAGGAGCGGTGACCAGTCGGGTCACCGCTCCTTGTCCTCGCGGAGCCTCACTGCGCCTGCTCTTTCGGAGCCTCACTGCGCCTGCGAAGATAGGGACATGCACAGAAGCAATCGGCCGAACGGCGGTCTGCTGATCTTTGCCATCGGTCTTCCCGTCACGGTTTCGTCGGCGCTCGTCGTCGCCACCACCGGGCACCTGCCTCAGGAGGCGAACTGAGCCATGGACCAGGTGGTCGCTCTCCTCACCGCCGGCGACTACACGATCTCCCGTGAGATCATCCAACGCGGCTTCGGCGTGCTCTTCCTCATCGCTTTCGCCTCCGCGCTCAACCAGTTCCCGGCGCTCCTCGGCGAACGGGGGCTCACCCCTGCTCCGCGTTTCATCGCTCTGACCTCGACCCGGCAGGCTCCGACGATCTTCCGCTGGAAGCGGTTTGCGTATTCGGACCGACGACTGCGCCTCGTCTGCGTGATCGGAATGGCCCTGGCCGCCTCGGCGATCATCGGTCTGCCTCAGGCCGGACCCGCATGGGTGCCGATCCCGGTGTTCTTAGGCCTGTGGGGGCTGTACTTCTCGATCGTGTCGATCGGGCAGCGCTTCTACGGCTTCGGCTGGGAATCGCTGCTGCTTGAAGCCGGATTCCTCATCGGCTTCCTCGGCTCCCACGAGGTGGCCCCGTCCCTGCCTGTGGTCCTGCTGCTGCGCTGGTTCGTCATCCGCATCGAATTCGGCGCCGGAATGATCAAGATGCGCGGGGACGCCTCCTGGCGCGACCTCACCGCGATGGACTATCACCATCAGACCCAGCCGATGCCGAACCCGGTCTCCCGCCGCGCCCACCTCATGCCCGGCTGGTGGCACAAGGGTGAGACGCTCGGTAGCCACATCGTCCAACTCGCCGCCCCGTGGCTGCTGTTCCTGCCCCAGCCGATCGCCTCTTTCGCGGCTGTCGCCATCATCCTCACCCAGCTCGCGCTCGTCATCACCGGCAACTATGCGTGGCTGAACTGGGCGACGATCCTGCTCGCCTGCTCCGGAATCAGCGACACTTTCTTCCGGTGGATCGCCGGCGGCCCGTTCCCCGGATGGGGGTGGAATTCCGTCGTCGGAATATTCACCGATCCCACCGGCACCGAGGCGGCCGACTTCGTCGCTGTGCCCGATCCGGTCGATGCCCTGCCTGTCTGGTGGCTGATCGTCGTCCTCGTATTCGTCGCGTGGCAGGCATGGTTGAACGTGCCAGCGCTGCGCAACCTCTTCTCACCGAATCAGCTGATGAACGCGAGCTTCAACCGGCTCGGGCTCGGCAATGCCTATGGCGCATTCGGGTCGATGACCGAGACCCGCAACGAGATCATCATCGAAGGGTGGATCGACGACGAGGACGCAGGTGCCACTGGCACAAGCGCAGACAGCCCCGGCCGCGATGACGCCGACGCAGGCTGGCGCGAGTATCGGTTCAAGGGCAAACCCGGCGACGTTCTTCGCCGCGGGCCGGTCATCGCGCCCTATCATCTGCGGCTCGATTGGCTCATGTGGTTCGCCGCTCTCGGTGACTACCGGCAGACCTGGTTCACCGAACTCGTGCGCAAGGTCGGCTCCGGCGACCCACAGATCCGCCGCCTCATGGGTCCCGACCCCTTCGACGGTGCCGCACCAGAGCTCATCCGCGTCCGTGTCTGCACCTACCGCTATGCCACCCGCGCCGAACGCCGAGCGGCCGTCGCTGCCGGAGAACCGAAGCCGTGGTGGGTGCGCTCGGACCCGCGGATCCTTGTCCAGCCCATCGACGTGCGAAACGGCTGAGCTCGCGATCGACACATCCCCGGAGCACCGCCTCGGCGAGGGTCACTCCACCCCGAGCGCGAGCAGGACGATGAGGACGACGTTGAGGACGATGATGAGCGCCGAGGCGGCCACTGCGACGAGCGTGATCCACCGTGCGTTCGCGAACTCCCCCATCACTCGACGGCTGCTCGTGAGCCTGACCAGGGGGATCATCGCGAACGGGATGCCGAGGCTGAGCACGACCTGGCTGAGCACGAGCGCCCAGGTCGGGTCGACGCCGATGGCGAGGACGATCAGTGCAGGGATCATCGTGAACGCGCGCTGCCACACGATCGGGAAGTTCACGCGCAGCAGCCCCTGCATGATCGAGGCGCCCGCGTACGATCCGACTGCGCTCGAAGCCAGACCTGAGGCGAGGAGACCGATGCCGAAGAAGAGCCCGACGACCTCGCCGAGGTTGGCCGTGACGACAGCGTGCGCACCTTCGATGGTGTCCGTGCCGGTCTGACCGCGCAGTGCCGCGGCGGCCAGCAGCAGCATCGCGATGTTCACAGAGCCCGCGACGACGAGGGAGAGCACGACGTCCCAACGGCTGGCGCGCAGCAGCTGCCTGGTCGAGGCGGTCGAATTGCCGCGATGACGGTCGACCGAGAGAGCCGAATGCAGATAGATCGCATGGGGCATGACGGTGGCACCGAGCATGCTCGCGGCGAGCACCACGGAATTCGTGCCCTCGAGCCGCGGCACGATTCCACCTGCGGCTTGCCCCCAATTCACATCCCCAACGAACAAGCCTGCTAGAAAGCCGATGGCGATGATGACCAGGAATCCGATGATGACGAACTCGAAGGGACGCTGACCCCGGGTGGACTGGATCGAGAGCAGGAAGAGCGAGACGACGCCGACGATGACGCCGCCGAGCAGGAGCGGGATATCGAAGAGGATCTTCAGGGCGATTGCGCCGCCGATGACTTCGGCGAGGTCGGTGGCGATGGCGACGACCTCGGCCTGCCCCAGTACGCGAGGCGGTTACTCTTGCGGAGACGGTCGCCGAGGAGGCCCGGCAGCGACTGCCCGGAGACGAGCCCGAGCTTCGAGGACAGGTATTGGACGAGAACGGCGATGAGGTTCGCGGCCACGAGCACCCAGACGAGGAGGTACCCGTATTCCGCACCGGCGGTGAGGTTGGCCGCGACGTTGCCCGGATCGACATAGGCGATGGCGGCGACGAAGGCCGGTCCGAGGAGGACCGCGGTGGAGATCTTCTTCCGGCTGTTCTTCTTCGGCTCACCTTCGCGGGTGCGCACCGATGCAGAGGGATCGACGTTCATAAAGTTAAGGTACATTAACTTTCTTGCCGGAAGCAACACGACACATGGTCTCGAAAGTGAACACGGAAGGACTTAAGGTTCGAGCATGCGCAGTGAACACGTTCACCCCAGGTCCGGCAAGCGCCGTCAGACCGAGGACCGGATCATCGACGCGGCCGCAAAGCTGTTCCTCGAGCACGGCTTCAGGGCCACGACCATCCGTGCCGTCGCGCAGGCCGCCGAGGTGTCGGTGGGCCGTGTGATGGCGGTCGGCGACAAGGACGCCGTCCTCGTCCGGTGCTTCGATCGGTGGATCGGGCAGCTCCAGAACGGAACTTACACACCACCGCCTCGGCGGACGAGCCTGTCGCGGCGAGGAACGGACACCGGGGCAGAGAAAGGTCCGCCGCGACCGACCTCGGCGGTGCAGCGTCATCTGTTCGAACTCTTCCTGCCATTCCTCGAGTTCTTCGCCGAACACGAGGACCTGTCACGGGACTACGCTGCGGCGATGATGCGAGTCAAGGGCGAGCCCGAGGTATTCAACACCCTCGCTGTGGATCTGCAGAGCCGGCTGAGCGAATCGCTGGTCTCGATCGGGATCAACGAGGACCACGCGCAGGCCAGCGCCACAGCACTCTATGACTCGTACCTGGGCATCCTCTTCCGGTGGGCGGCGACGACGATGAGCCGCGACGACGCCGTCGAGGCGATGCTGGCCAGCATCGTCTTCCACACTCGCGTCAGAAGCTCGCTGTGAGGGGTTCACGATGATCCTGCTGCCCGATCCAGTCTGGCCGACCGTCGTTCTCGCGGTCATCGTCTTCGGTGACGGACTGCTCACCCTTCTTCCGCCGCGGCGGGCCTCGTCGTCTACTTCCTCTGTGCCGCGGCCGCTCACCTGCGGGCCCAGTATGTCGGCCGGGATTTCTGGATGAATTGCCTGGGCATGCTCGTCGTCTGCCTCGCCGTGCTCATCTTCTGCTTCGTCGTGTAGGCGCCCACTGCCGCCACGTCAGCGACCATCGTCGCGCCGACGCATCAAGCTGTCACCCTCGAGCTATCAGACGCCCGAGATCACGCCCCGGACGCCCCGGCAGACGCGCCCACGTCTCAGTCCGGAGAATTCTTCGCCGCTTCCCGCACCTCGATCCTGTTTTGGCCTAGAGTCGAAGTACGGCACCGGCGCCCCAACGGCACTGAGCCGTCCGGCAGAGTTGCAGAACTGCTCGGTGATGGCGCCGAGCCACCCGGCAGAGGAGTGTGGACATGCCCGAATATGCCGACAGCAGTCGCACGCGCGACGAGACTCCCCACGAACGCCATGAGCGATGGGCCTGGATCCATGAGACGGCGTCGATGACAGGGTGGGATTTCTCCCCGCTGTCCGGTCGCCTCGTCGCCGATGATCCGCCATGGGACTTCGATCAGATCTGCCTCGACGCGATGGCCGACTCACACAGGTGCCTCGACATGGGCACGGGAGGCGGCGAGCGCCTCAGCGAACTCATCGACCGCCTCGACGAAGCCAGACCGCCCGGCGAACCGTCGCCGACGATCGCCGCAGCCGAGGGGTGGGAGCCCAACGTGCCCTTGGCCGCCTCGATGCTGGAGGACTACGGCGTCGAGGTCTCCCGGTACGACAGCGATCACCACCCGGAGATGCCGTGGGGCGACGACGAGTTCGACCTTGTGATGAACCGCCACGAAAGCTATGACCTCGCCGAGGTCGCCCGCGTCCTCTCACCGGGCGGACTGTTCCTCACCCAGCAAGTCGACGGCACGGAGGCGCAGGAGTTCCGCGACCTCTTCGGCGGCGGAGTGGGCGATCTGCACCAGCAGCTCGAACCTTGCCTCAGCGATGCCGAGAGTCAGGAGCTGTCGATCGAGGCGGCACGCAAATGGCAGGGCACGATGCGCTTCACCGACGTCGAGGCGGTCATCGAGTACCTCGCCTATATTCCGTGGGATGTCCCCGGGTTCACTGTGAGGTCCAACCTCGATGTTCTCCGACGACTGGCCGAATCGAGTGACCCGATCACGGTCACACAGAAGCGGTTCCTCATCGTCGCCCGCAAGCGCTGACCTCCGAACATAGGTCGCAAACGGATGTTTCTCACGCTCGAAAGCATCCGTTTGCGACCTACGTTTGCGGCGGCTGGCCGGGCAGTTCCCGCAGGGAGGTTTTCCCGACCCCGCTCGTGGGATAGCAGGATGGGGCGCGGCCGGTCCGCGTCGATAGCGTCGAGGCATGACTTCGACGGACTTCTCGTTCCCTCAGCCCACCGATGATGAGCTCGCGGCACAGCAGCCCCGGGTCCCGGCAGCTCCCGCCCATCCTGTCTATGCCACACCGCTATCCGACGACCTGGCTCAAGCGCATGACACCGCCGACGCACGAACGGATAGCGCCGCTTCGGCGAAGTCGCCGACGCTGGGCAAGGCGGCCGTGGCGCTGTCGATCGTCGCCATGGTCCTCAGCCTGGCCGCCTCGGTGATCCTGGGCGCCACCGTCGGCCCCTCCGAGGCCGCGTCCGGCTACTTCTTCACCGACACTCCGGACTGGTATCAGACCCTGGCGATCGTGCTCGTCGGAGTCCAGGGGCTGTGCACCTGCTTGGGCATCACGGGCATCATCCTCGGCATCACGGCAGCCGTCACCGGGCGGGGCCGAACTCCCGGCAACATCGCCATCTCAGTCGCAGCGATCGCTCCGTTCGTCTCGTTCGGCACCTTCATCGCCCTCAGCTTCATCGCCGCCTGAGCCCCGCCCTTCCCTTCCGCATCCGCGAGAGCCTCCCCCGACGCTGACGGCCCCTCCCCGCCCTCCTCCCATATTCTCGGCGTCGGATGTGCACGACCTCCCCGCGCCATCTGTCCGAATTCCGAATCGCTTATTGACACCGCCTCTCCCTCGATGCACGATTGAACAAATCGATTTGGCCGCCGTATTTCAGGCCGATCACGATGCGCGTCGAGGAGCAGTGCCATGCCCGCAACACCCGATCCGGACAAATCCGACAGCACGGTCGGCAACGACGCCGACGCCGCCGTCGACACCGACACGACCCCATCTGCGGACACCACGGCATCCGGCACGACGGTCCACCCCGTCGATCAGCTGCGGCCGATCCGCAATCTCGTCCCGTTCGCCATCCAGCACGTGCTCGTCATGGTGGCGACCCCGATCTCATCGGTGTTCCTCATCGCCACCGCGCTCGGGCTGGATGCGCGGACCACCTCGGCGGTGCTGTCGGCAGTCTTCGTCTTCTCCGGTCTCGGGTCGATCCTGCAGTCGGTAGGCGTGTGGAAGATCGGCGTCCGGCTGCCGTTCGTCATGCTCCCCGGCGGGGCCGCGACGATACTGTTCATCACGATCTCGCAGGGCACCGACGTCGAGACAGCCGTCGGCGCGGTCCTGCTCACCGGCGTCTTCTACATCCTCGCCGTGACGCTGTTCGTCAAGGTGCTCAAGTTCTTCCCGCCGCTGGTCATCGGGATCATGGTCATCGTCATCGGCATCAACCTCGTCCAGGTCACCGGCAAACTCATGGTCGGCGAGCCGGATTCGCCGGACTTCGGCGACCCGCAGAACCTGCTGCTCGGCCTCATCACCATCCTCATCACCATCGCGTGCTTCCGGTTCTTCCGAGGGATGCTCGGCAAACTCTCCGTGGCGGTCGGCCTGGTCGGCGGCACCATCGTCGGCGCGTTCATGGGAGCCACCGATTTCTCCGGCCAAACCGACGGCCCGCTCTTCGCCGTCCCGACTCTCTTCCCGTTCGGCTCACCGAAGTTCGATCTCATCGCCGCAATCCCCATGCTGCTGTGGGCTCTGGCATCGATGGCCGAGGCCACCGGACAGACGATCATCAACGGCGAGGTCGTCGGCCAGAAGGTCGAACCCCACCGTGCGGTCCCCCGCCTCATCCGCTCCGACGGCATCATCACCATCCTCGGCGGCCTCTTCGGCACCCCGGCGATGGTCACCAGCGGCGAGAACGTCGGAATCGTGCGCGCCTCAGGTGTGCGCAGTCGTTACGTGACCGCAATCGCCGGAATCCTCCTCATCCTCATCGGGCTCAGCCCCGTCGCTCGCATCCTCAACGGCGTCCCTTCGGCCGTCGTCGGCGGCACCGCGGTAGTCGTCTTCGCCATCATCGCTGTCCTCGGCATCCAGATGCTGGCGAAGATCGATTTCAATCAGACGGGCAACCTCATCACCGCCACCGTCGGCCTGGCCGCCGGCCTCATGCCGGTGCTCCTTCCCGGAATGTACGCGAAGCTGCCGCAGTCGGCGTCGTCCCTGTTGGGAAGCGGTGTTGCCATGGCCGCGTTCGTCTCGGTACTGCTCAACCTGCTCTTCCACCACACCGGCAAACGCAATCGGCACCCGAAGGCCCGGACTCCGATCGCAGATCCGAGCAAGCTCGACCAGAGGCCCGCCGACTACCGGATCTGAGGTTCTGGATTGAGCCGGATCCCCGGTCCGAGCATCCTGCTCAGTCCCGGCCCCTGTCCGGCGATACCCCCGCCGTCGACTCCCTGACGACGAGGACAGGACCGGATGACCCCGCCGGGGCGGCCGCCACCGACGCGTCCGCCGTGGCGGGCTCCGGGTCGCGGCCATCCGCGGCGGCGGATTCCGTGTCCCGGCCATCCGCGGCGGCGCCCGCATTCGATGAATGGCCTTCGTCGAGAACAACCACGAGCATCTCGACCGCCGCACTCGAGATCGCCTCGAGGCCGAGGTCAACGGCGGTCAGCGGCGGTCTGCTCGTGCGTGCGCGCAGACCGTCGTAGCGGGTGGCGATGAGCAGGTCGCCGCCGACCGTTCGACCGGATTCCTGTGCGGCTCTCACCGCACCGGTGGCAAAGGTGTCGATGGGGCGAGGACCGCATCGATGTGCTGGTGCTCGGCCAACATCTTCTCTGCGGCGACGAAGGCCCCGTCTTCTCCGGAGGTCTCATCCGCCTCGGCGATCAGCGGTGTGAACCCGCGGGCCGTGGCGGTCTCGGCGTAGACCTCACGGGCCGCGATCTGTGCTCCGCGCCGGCTGCGGCTGACCAGCAGCGCCGGCTGTGTGGCCCCCTGGTCGAGAAGGTGGTCGAGCAGCAGCTGAGCGGTTGTTCGGTGGTGGAGGTCGATGGTCCACGTGCTATCGGCTCCGGCGGGCGCCGCTGCTCCCGCGGGCGCAGCCGAATCACTCGAACTCGGCCCGTCGATAGTGACGTAGGGGATGCCGCGGTCACGCAGCGCCTCGGCGAGGGGGTCGTCGCCGGTCGGCTCCAGGAGGATCGCGCCGTCGATGTCGAGAAGATCGACGGGGTCGGCCGCCTCGGTGGGTGGGGCGAGGACGAAGACGTAGCCTTCGAGCAGCGCAGTGCGCGCACATCCCATGGCCAGTTCGGTGAAGAAGCCCAGCTGAGAGGGCCCGGCTGACACGGCGGCAGGCATCGAGGACAGCAGGGCGAGAGTCTGCGACTTGCCCGAGCGCAGACTTCTGGCGCGGGCGCTGGGCCGATAGTTCAGGCGTTCGGCAACCTCTTTGACCTTCGCCCGGGTGTCGGCATTGACCTTGCCCTGACCGCTGAGCGCATGGGAGACCGTCGTTCGCGACACTCCGGCCTCACGCGCCACATCGGCGATCGTGACGCGGTGCGCGCGCGGGAGATCGGTCATGGACTCACCCTACTTCACACAGCGACGGGAGGCGGGCCGACAGAACCCAGGTCGCAATCGGACATTTCTCAGCCCTGAAAGCATCCGATGCTGACCTAAATTTGCCGCGCCCGGCCCTCACGCTTGGACGATGACGATGATGCCGGAAACGATGGCGAAGCCGAGGACGATATAGCGCAGCACGGGCCCGTCGAGGCGGTGGTGGACGTAGCGGGAGAGGAACGAACCGACCGCGAGGAACGGCAGCATCCAAGCAGTCGTGACCATCGTGTCCGCCGAGACCTGCCCGCTGAAGGCGAGCACGATGAGCGAGATGATCTCACCGACGAGGAAGCATACGGCCACCGTCGACCGCAGCTCCGGGCCGGGACTGTGCTGATAGGCCAGCGCATAGGGCGGGCCGCCGATGCCCGTCGAGGTCTCCGTGACACCGGTGACCAGCCCGACCGTCGCGAGCACCGGCTTGTTCGGCGTGAACTTCGGCGCCAGCAGTGCGACGACCGCGGCGATGAGCGTCGACCAGCCGATGAGCAGCGCGAGCTGGTGCAGGTTGACGATGACGAGGATCCACAGTCCCGCGAACGTGCCGGCGAATCGTCCGACGCTGATCCATTTCACGCCGGTCCAGTCGATGTGCTCACGCTCGCGCGCGGCGATGTAGAGATTGAGCGGGATCATCAGCACGAGCAGCATCACCGGGATGAGACTCGGGTCGATGAACGTCACGACCGGCGCGAGGATCATCGCGAACCCCATCCCCGTCGATCCCTGCACGAATGCGGAGATGAGGACGACCGCGGCGATGACCCCGAAGGCGAGCATCGACATCAGAAGTCGTCCCTCGCCGAGGCGGTGCCGCCGTTTCGCGGCGCGTTCACCGAGGAGGGGCTGCCGTTGACCGAGGTGTTCCCGTGCTCGGTCATCCACCGTGCTCGATGCTCGGCCGCGTAGGGGTCGATGCGCGTGATCGGGGAGTTCTCGACGACGCGACGGGAGACGTCCTTTGCCCGCTCGAGGAATGCCCGGCCGTCCCAGTCGACCGGCCAGCCGTGCTCGAGGCGCAGCCTGCCGTCGACGATGACCGCTTCGAGCTGGTCGCGGTTGGCCAGGCGGACGAGTTCCCACGGCACATCCCAGGAGGGCACGAATTCCGGGGTGTCGATGTTGAGCACGAGCAGGTCGGCACGGGCACCGGGCGAGATCTCACCGATCTGCCCGCCCAGCCCGACGGCGTCGGCGCCGCCGCGCAGACCCTGTTCGAGCCAGGTCCAGCCGCCGCCGGCCGAGGAGTCGATGACGTCCATGCCGCCGGTGAGGCGCTGCGCGGTCTCGGCCGCGTCGAGGAGGCGGAAGGCATCCGAACGGGTACCGTCAGTGCCGAGCCCGATGCGCATTCCCAGTTCGTGCATGAGCAGTGCTGGTGCCACGGCGTTGCCCTTCCATGAGCTCGCGACCGGGTTGTACGCGATCGCGCCTCCTGAGTCGCGGAGCAGCCGGATCTCGCGCGGAGTGAGCAGGGTGGCGTGCGCAGCGAGCAGCTCTGGACCGAGCGCCCCGAGGCGGGCGAGACGTTCGAGCGGGCGCTCACCACCGGAGATGAGGGAGCGTTCGACAGCGACGATGTGTTCGTTGAGGTGGGCCTGGAAGGGCACTCCCGCGTCCCGGGCCATCTGCGTGATCGCCACGAGTGCTTCGTCGGAGGCGACCTCGGGAATGGACACCGCGAGGGAGGGGTGGACGAGGGGCTGAGCGTCCCACCGGCTCAGGTGGCGTTCGGCGGCAGCGACCACCTCGGCGACAGTCGAGGTGCGCACTCCCCCACCCAGGTCATTGCAGATGACGCCGAGCACGCAGCGCAGTCCGACGTCGGTGGTGACGTCGGAGATCGCGGAGACATCGACGCTGGATCGGGTGCCGGCGTCGGTGACGGTGGTGAAGCCGCCGCGCAGGGATTCCCAAGCGGCCAGTCGGGTGGCGACGTCGATGGCTTCGGCGTCCATGTTCGACTCCATCGGCACCCAGACGCGTTGGAAGATCTCGGAGGGTTCGCCGAAGACGAGGGACTTGCCGAAGGTCTGAGTCAGGTGGTGGTGGGCGTCGATGAACCCGGGCATGAGCAGGCGTCCGGGCAGATCGATGCGGACAGGTTCGGTGACTGCTCGGTCGCCCTCGGGATTCGGACCGGCGGCGTTCGCATCGTGCAGCAGCGATGTGGCCGTGGCGGCCACCTCGGCGAGGGGACCGACGGCGAGGATCCGACCGTCGTCGACGAGCACCGCATGGCCGGTCTGCGCGCCTTCGGGCAGGAGCACTTTCTCCGGAACGAGGAGGGCAGGGGCCTGGTGGAGGCTGCGCAGCTGAGTCATGGGGTCCTTCGCACTTCGAGGGCTGGGCCAAATCGATTTGGCTACGTTCAGTCTACGGTTGTCGGACGGTCCGGGTCAACGATTTTCCGGGGCGGATCGCCGTCTAGAATGAGGGAATGACGACCTTCCCGCTCTCCCCCGCCTCGGCAGATCATGGGCACCTGCACTGCGGGTATTTCGAGCGTGGGGAATGCCGCTCCTGCGCCCTCATCGAAACCCCTTATGGGCAGCAGATCACGGACAAGGAAGCCTGGTGCCGAGAGACCCTCGCCGAGGCGGCTCCGCGAGTGTGGCTGCCGACCTTGGCAGGCGGAGTGCGGGACTTCAGGAACCGGGCGAAGCTCGCGGTCAGCGGGGAAGCCGGACAGGTGACCCTGGGCATCCTCGACCAGGAGTTCCACGGGGTCGATCTGCGTGACTGCGGAATTCAGTCCCCGGCGATCCGTACGGTGATCCCGGTGCTTGCGGACTTCCTCGATGCCACCGGACTCGAGCCCTATGATGTCCCTGCCCGCAAAGGTGAGTTGAAGTTCGTGCATGTCACGGCGGCGCCGTCGAGTGAGCTGATGATCCGGTTCGTCGTCCGCACTCAGCATGGGCTGGACGTGATGCGGTCGCGGAAGGATCGGCTGTTTGCGCTCGTCCCGGACGCCTCCGTGGTGTCGGTGAATCTGCTGCCCGAGCACAAGGCCGTGCTCGAGGGCAGTCGCGAGGAGATGCTCCGCGGCGAATCGCTGCGGATGAACCTCGATCGGGTGGATCTGCATCTGCGGCCGCAGTCTTTCTTCCAGACGAACACGCACGTGGCTATCGGGCTGTACAACCAGGTGGCCGAGTGGGTGGACGCCGTTGACGCATCGGACCTATGGGATCTCTACTGCGGGGTCGGTGGGTTCGCGCTGTACTGCGCGGGGTCTGCGCAACGGGTCACCGGCGTGGAGGTCAGCGAGCAGGCGATCGAGTCCGCGAAGGTCAGCGCCGCCGAGCTCGGCATCGACGCCCGATTCCTCGCCGGCGATGCCACGGAGTTCGCCGAGGCGAACTTGGCAGCATCAGCCGGCGGCGGACGACCGGACTGCGTGATCGTCAACCCGCCTCGGCGAGGGATCGGTGCACGGCTGGCGGCGGCACTGGAGAAATCGGACATCGAGCACATCGTCTATTCGAGCTGCAATCCCGTCTCTCTGGCGAAGGATCTCGTGCGAATGCCCGCCTACGAAGTGGCCCAGGCGCGGATCTTCGACATGTTCCCGCACACGAAGCACCTCGAGGTCGCGGTCCTGCTCCAGCGGCGGTGAACTCGCGTCCCACTTCGTTCAGTAATCCATACCCATAGCCGCACGAACCTCCGCTAACGTCGCATCTGCGATGACATTGGCGCGCTCGTTGCCATCCGCGAGTATTCGATCAACCGTCGTCGGGTCCGACTCAAGTTCTCGACGGCGCGCACGATGGTCTGCAAGGTATTCATTCACCGCCTCTGTGGCTAAGGACTTGAGCGCACCCGCACCAGATTCTCCTACCTCCGAAGCTATGTCTTCCGGCTCGGCGCCAGTGCAGACGGCCGCGGTCGCTAAAAGTGCCGAAACTCCAGGCCGCCTCTCAGGGGCAAAGGTGATCTGTCGCTGAGAATCTGTCTGCGTCTTACGAATGACGGCGGCCGTCTCGTCAGCGCTCATTCCCAACGCTATGGCATTTCCATAGCTCTTCGACATCTTCCTTCCATCGAGTCCGGGAAGCTCGGGAGTCTGCGTCAGCATTGCTTCCGGTTCGCGGAATACGCCTCCGTATCGTTCGTTGAATCTGCGCGCGATAGTCCGGGTGATCTCGACGTGCGGAAGATTGTCTTTTCCTACCGGCACCAGATTGCCTTTGCAGAAGAGGATGTCCGCGGCTTGGTGAACAGGGTAGGTCAGCAGCAATCCGCTCAGAGGGCGCTCTGAGGCGGCAAGCTCTGACTTCACAGTCGGGTTGCGCCGAAGCTCGCTGTCCGAGACCAGACTGAGGAAGGGCAGAAGGAGCTGATTCAAAGCAGGTACGGCCGAGTGGGTGAAGATGGTTGTCTGTGTGGGGTCGATACCGGCCGAGACGTAATCCATGATCGCCTCCCGGACGTTGTTCTTCACATTCGCCGAGGTGTCCCTGTCCGTGATCACCTGGTAGTCGGCGAGGACGATGAAGGTCTCGACTCCACGATTCTGCAGGCTGACTCTCTCGAGGATCGAGCCGAACAGATGGCCGAGATGAAGTGGGCCAGTCGGACGCTCGCCCGTGAGCATTCTGAATTTGTCCGGTTGTGTTTCGACTTCACTGCGGAGCTGCGGCATCCGTAGGAGGGTGGCGGAATAGGAATCCATATGTGATCTCCCGATTGTGCGGTGATGCGGTCAGAGTTGCACGGGTCGCACGGAGAAGATCCACAGAAATTGCGGGCTGCCATGCAGCCCGCGGGTATGCGTCAGTCGGCTGCTGTGAGGAGCAGCCACCACCAGTTGAGTCCGGAAATGCGCATGGTCTCACCATACCTCTTACAGAAGTCACCTGGAGCACAAGTGCACGGCCGACGGCGTGAATGCGCACGTAAGTCGAATCCTGAAGGTGCCTGACCCCCAGACTGCGCTCGCGAAAGTTGTTCCGCTTTGATCTCACGGCTTGTATGCTCGTTTGCGATGACCGGACAGGAGAACAGCCGCTCACGGATCGGTAACCCGGTCGACAGCTGAGCCGCAGAGGCCACGAGCGTTCTGCTCGCGGCCCACCTCATGATGAAGCCCATTTCTCAATTCTCAGTTCACCATGCCCGAAAACGCCTCGGGCGATCAGCGAATCAGAAACCTTCTGAAAAGGAACTTGATCATGTCAGCAACTTTCAACCACACCATCGTCGCCGCTGCCGATCCAGCCGCCTCGGCGCAGTTCTATGTCGATATCCTCCTGGCCGAGCACACCCAAACATGGGGACCGTTGTCCTCTGCTCGGACTCTTCGTCTGCATCACCGGACCCAGCGGCTTCGTCACTAACCTGTTCGTCCGCTCCATCGGCGCTTTCGCCGGAGACTTCGTCGAACTCAGCTTCATGACCCCGACGGATGCTGAAGGCAGCCAATGGATGCTCGGTTGGACCTACTTCATGATGGCCTGGTGGCTGTCCTGGAGTGCTTTCGTCGGCATCTTCCTGGCCAAGATCTCGAAGGGTCGGACCATCCGAGAATTCGTCGCCGGAGTCCTTCTCGTCCCCAGCGCCGTGTTCTTCATCTGGTTCACTGTGATGGGCGGTTCGGCGATCAAGTTCGACATGGGTGGGGCCGGAATCGGTGAGGCCACTCAGAACAACCTCGACACTGCGTTCTTCAACCTCCTCGACCAGCTGCCGCTGTCCATGCTCTCCTCGGTCTTCACGATCATCATGGTCATCCTGTTCTTCGTCTCCTCCGCAGACTCGAACACCTTCGTCCTCAGCTCCTTGTCCTCACGCGGATCTTTCGCTCCCCGGCGCCCGGTCATCGCGACCTGGGGTCTCCTCACCGGAAGCTGCGCGGTGGTCCTGCTTCTCGTCGGTGGACTGGAGGCTCTGCAACAGGCCGCGATGCTCTCAGCGGTTCCGTTCACCGTCATCGTGGTCGTCCTCGGAATCGCGCTGATCAAGGAGCTGCTCAGCGATCACCAGATCGTCGAGGAGGTCGCACGCGAGCGGCGAGTGCTCGGGCTCTGACGCGCGGTCCGATCACGCCGGCCGCTCACGCTACCGTCCACCGCTCACCGCATAACTCGGTACAGCGACAGCAAGGTGAGCGATCGGCACATTCACCGCAGCTTCGCGGTCACCTCGGCGGCGGCGGCCTTGACCCGGTCGACGATCGGATCGGTGTCCTCGGGCAGGGTATCGGTGACGAACGAGAGGCCGATGGCCGCGATCGGGCGGCCCAAGACGTCGAAAACCGGCGCCGCGAGCGTCGAGATTCCCGGCGTGACTTCGCCGTGTTCGATCGCGCTTCCGGTCCGTCGCTCCTGCGCGAGCACCGCGTTGAGCGCCTTCACCGAGGTCGGCCCCTTGCCCGTGCGCGTGACGAACTCGGTCTCGGACTGCAGCATCGCGAGCACCTCGGACTTCGGCAGCTGAGCGAGGATCGCCCGCCCGGTCGCCGTGAGATAGCTGGGCATGCGCACTCCGGTGGCGGTGATGACCGCAACGGATTTCAGCGACTGCTCTTTGAGCACGTATTCGGTCTCCCAGCCGCGGATGACGGCCAGCTGTGCTGTCGTCGCAGTATCCTCGGCAAGCTGGCGGACGATCGGCTGCGCCAACCGCTGCAATGGGTTCGTCCGCAGGTAGGAGGCCCCGAGCTCGTGCACACCAGCTCCGAGCACATACCCGGATTCGGTGCGAGCCACGAGCCCGAGCTCCTCGAGCACGGCAAGGATGTCATATGCGCTCGACCGCGGGATCTCGAGCGACCGGACCAGCGCGCCGGCCGTGATCGACCGGTTCGACGAGGCCATATGCCGCAGGATCGCGATCGCTCGCCGCAGTGCCGGAACCTCAGCCACGGCTCAGCCCTCCATCTCCAACGCGGCGAAGGCCTGCGCGTAGAGTTCGGCGATATCGCCGAGTTCGGTGTGCACTCCGTCGCGCACGCGGACCTTGCCGCCGCTGACGGTCAGATGCAGGTCCGCCGAGGTGGCCGTGAGGATGATCTGCTCGTCCAGTGACCCCATGGTGCGCTTACTGTCGGTGCGCAAAGCCACGAAGTCGCACGCCTTCCCGACCTCAAGAGCCCCGACAGGCAGGTCGAGGCTGCGTGCCCCGCCTTCGGTGAGTGCGGTGATGAGTTCGGCCGGGGAGAACCGTCCGCGCTGACCGGAGCGCAGCCGCTCCCCGGCTTCGAGCCCCTGGGTCTCCCGCAGTGCGTCGAGGACGACGTGCTGGTCGGACCCCAGCGAGATCACGGCCCCGGCGTCGGCGAGTTCCCTGGCCGGTCCGATGCCGTCGGCGAGGTCCGCCTCAGTGCAAGGGCACATGACGATCGTCGATCGGGAGCCGCCGAGGATCGCGATGTCCTCCTCACTCAAGTGGGTGGCGTGGACGGCCGAGAGCCGGTTATCGACGACTCCCGAGCGTGCGAGAACTTCGGTCGGGGTGGCTCCGTAGGCAGCTTTGGAGGCCTCGTTCTCCGCCGGCTGTTCGGACAGGTGCACGTGCACGGGCCCGGACAGTTCGGTGAATCGCGGCAGGTTCGCTGCCGGGACCGCGCGAATCGAGTGGATCGCGGCTCCCACGTGGACGAAGCTCTCACCTGGGGTGTTGACGGGGAATTCGTCGGTGAAGGTGTCGATGAGGCCGGCATGCCGGTCCAGGTATCCGTCGATGGTGCCGTCGCCGAAGCGGGCCTGTTCGGCCGAGAGCTCGGAGTCGATGCCGCCGGTGAGGTAGCAGGTGTCGAGCAGTCGAATCCGGATCCCCGCCGAGGTGGCCGCCCGTGCCAGCGCTCGTTCCATCTCGTGGGCGCGTAGGCCGGAATCGCCGTTCGCGTCCGCGTGGGGACGGTCGCCCGCCTCGGCACGAGGTTCCGTGTCGTGGTAGTGGGGATGCTCGGCGCCGTAGGGCGTTCCGTCCTGAGCGTGGTGGACGTAGTGGAACTCCCCCACCGAGGTGTAGCCGCCGGCGAGCATCTCGGCGAACACTGCGCGCGCCACGGTCTCATAGGACTGCGGGTCGAGTTTCGCGGCGACGGAGTACATGACTTCGCGCCAGGTCCAGAAGGTGCCGCCGTCGCCATGGGTGCGTCCACGCAGCATCCGGTGGAAGGCATGGGAGTGCGCATTGACTCCGCCGGGCAGGACGAACCCGCGCACGGCCTCGGCGTCGGACGGTGCGGTGTCGATTCCGGTCTCGACGGCGGTGAGCGTTCCGGTGTCGTCGGCGCTCAGCAGGACTCCGTGAGCAACGCTTCCGTCGATCCAAGCGGATTCACACCAATAACGGGTGCTCATCGTGCACCTCCCGTCGCCGGGCCTCCCGCGCTGGCCTCGGCGAACGCGTTTTCGATACCGAGTTCGCGGGCGAGCACCTTGACGAGCGCGTCGACTCCGGCTCTCTGGTCGTCGACCTCGCAGTCCTCTTCAGGAGCATGGGAGACGCCGGTCGGATTGCGGACGTAGAGCATCGCCGAAGGTACATGGGGTGCGAGGATTCCCGCATCGTGTCCTGCTCCCGAGGGCAGCAGCGGAGCGTCCGGCAACACCGAGGTCAGTCGCGAATTGAGGTCGGCGGTGAAGTGGGTGGTCGGCGAATACGACTCCTGCGAGATGCTCACCTCGACTCCGGAATCGCCGCCGAGTTCCTGGGCGCGACGGCTGATCGCCTCGAGCACCTGATTGACGACTGAGTCATCGGGGTGGCGGATGTCGAGCCAGAAGCTCATGGACGAAGCGATCACGTTCGTCCCGCCCGGATGGATGAGAGTGCGGCCCACGGTCGCCACGGCACTCGCGTCAGTGCCGGCCGCTATCGTCGGGATATCCCCGATCACCTGGGAGGCGGCTACCACCGGGTCGGCGCGATGGCTCATCGGCGTCGTTCCGGCGTGATTGCCCTGACCGGAGAAGGCGAAGTGCCAGCGACCGTGTCCGATGATCGAGGAGCCGATGGCGACGGCCTGGTCGGTGCCTGCCAGACCGATGCCTTGTTCGACATGGAGTTCGATGAAGGAACCGATTCCGGCCAGCCGAGACTGGTCACGCCCGATCCGATTCGGATCGAGGCCATAGCCACGGGCGACGTCGGCGAAGGTGTCACCGGCAGCGTCCTTGAGCCCGAGCGCGCGGTCGGCGTCGATGGCGCCGGTGAGCAGCCGCGAACCGAGGCAGGCGACTCCGAAGCGTGCCCCCTCCTCTTCGGGAACACGGCGAGCGCGAAGGGCCGGGTGGACTGCTCGAGCGCGCCGGAGGACTTGAGCTCGTCGAAGGCCGCCAGCGCCGAGGCAACGCCGAGCGGGCCGTCGAACTCGCCGCCACCGGGGACGGAGTCGAGGTGGGACCCGGTGACCACGGCGTTCGTGCCCGGTGCGGTCGCCCACGCCCACGTGATTCCGTTGGCGTCGATCTCCGTGTCGAGGCCGCGGCGGTCCGCCTCGGCGAGGAACCACTCGCGCAGCTCCCGTTCGGTGGCCGAGAATCCGGGCCGCTGGTAGCCCGGGCCGCGGGTGTCGCGGCCGGTGTCCTCGATCTGGCTCAGCAGCGAGACGACATCGCTCATTGGCTGTTCACTCCGTTCGAAATCGGTCGGGTCCGGTGATGCGTCGGTGCCATGGTCGGTCGACCTCGGCAGCCGAGTCCTGATGGGTGGGACCGGTTATGCACCGATCCTGTGCTCGGGGTCTGACGGTCGCCCGGGCCCTGGGTCAGTTCTGGTGGGTGGTGGCGGCGTCGGTCCCAGAGGCCTCGGCGGCGGCCTCGAGGTTGCCCAGCGCAGTGAACTCGGGATCGTTGACGGCCGGTCCGCCGTCTTCCGGCTGCCAGGTTCCGGCAGCGGGGGTGACGGTGTGGGTCAGCGGTGCGACCGACTCGGCGGTTGCGACCAGCGTTCCGTCCTTGACCTTCGCGATGGTCTCGGCGAGTTCGGGCGAGAGGAACCGGTCAGGGCCTGGTCCGGGAACGGTCTCACGGATCTTCGCGATCACGGCTCCGGTCACCGGTGCCGGTGCGGCGTCACGCATATCGCAGGCACGGGAAGCTGCGTAGAGTTCGATGCCGACGACGGAGGCGAGGTTGTCGACGACCTTGCGCAGTTTGCGAGCGGCCGACCAGCCCATGGACACGTGATCTTCCTGCATGGCCGAGGACGGGATCGAGTCGACCGACGCCGGTGTCGCGCCCCGCTTGGCCTCGGAGACCATGGCCGCCTGCGTGTAGTGGGCGATCATCAGGCCCGAGTCGACGCCGGCGTCATCGGCGAGGAACGGGGTGAGGTTCTGGTTGCGGGCGACATCCATCATCCGGTCAGTGCGGCGTTCGGACATCGAGGCGACGTCCGCGGCGACGATGGCGAGGAAGTCCAACGCGTGGGCAAGTGGTGCGCCGTGGAAGTTGCCGTTCGATGACACCATTCCGTTCGTGAGCACGACGGGGTTGTCGATGGCGGCTCGCATTTCGCGTTCGGCGACCTGGGTGGCGAAGGCGACGGCGTCGCGGGCGGCACCGTTGACCTGCGGGGCGCAGCGCATCGAGTACGCGTCCTGGACGAGGTGGGTGGAGTCGCGGTGGCTGGCCGTGATGCCCGAGTCGTTGAGCGAGGCGAGCATGTTCGCGGCCGATGCGGCCTGACCGTCGTGTGGGCGCAGCGCGTAGTGGAGCTCGGGGGCGAAGACGGCGTCGGTGCCGAAGAGTCCTTCGATGCTCATGGCTGCGGACACGTCGACGGCGGTGAGCAGATTCTCCAGGTCGGTCAGTGCCATGATGAGCATGCCCAGCATGCCGTCGGTGCCGTTGACGAGAGCGAGGCCTTCCTTCTCGGCCAGGGTGACCGGGGTGATCCCGGCCTTTGCGAGGATCTCGTCGGCCGGTCCCGCCACCCCGTCGGGCCCTTCGGCCACGCCTTCGCCCATGACGACGAGGGCACACGCCGACAGGGGCGCGAGGTCGCCGGAGCAGCCGAGTGATCCGTATTCGTGGACGACCGGGGTGATTCCGGCGTTGAGCAGGTCGACGTAGGTCTGGAGGACTTCGGCGCGGACGCCGGCCCGACCGGTGGCGAGTGTCCGGGCGCGCAGCAGCATCAGCGCCCGCACAACTTCGCGTTCGACCGGCTCGCCGACGCCGGCGGCGTGGGAGCGGATGAGCGATTTCTGCAGCTGGGTGCGCAGTTCGGCGGGGATGTGGCGCTGGGCGAGCGCTCCGAATCCGGTGGAGACGCCGTAGACGGGCTTCTCAGCCTGAGCGAGAGCGTCGATGGCCTCGCGGTACTTATTCACCCGGGCCAGGGTGGCTTCGGACAGGGAGACCTTTGCGTCGCGGCGGGCGACGTCGACCACCTCGGCGAAGGTCAGTGTGTCGGGGTCGAGATCGATGAATGTGGTCATGAAGAGCCTTTCCTTGTGTTCGTCGTAGATGAAGTTCAGTCGCGGGGTCGGTTGTCGACGATGAGCTCGCCGCCGGAGTAGACGCGTTCGACCAGCTGCACACCGGGCCGGTACGCCAGGTGTCGGTAACTGGGGGCGTCGAGGATGGCCAGATCGGCGCGGGCTCCCGCTCCGAGGTGGCCGACATCGGAGCGCTGCAGGGCGTTGGCTCCGCCGGCGGTCGCCGCCCACACCGCCTGTTCGACGGTGAAGTGCATGTCCCGGACGCCGATGGCGATGACGAAAGGCATGCTGTTGGAGAACCCGGAGCCGGGGTTGCAGTCGCTGGCGATCGCAAGCCGCACTCCGGCGTCGACGTAGCGGCGGGCGTCGGGGTAGGGCTGACGGGTGGAGAACTCGATGCTCGGCAGCAGGGTGACGACGGTGCCCGCCTCGGCGAGGACGGCGAGGTCCTCATCGGAGGCGAAGGTGGCGTGGTCGACGGACACGCAGCCGAGTTCGGCCCCAAGCTTGAGTGCCCCGCCCTCGGTGAGCTGATTGGCATGCAGCCGAGGTTTCATTCCGACGGCCTTGCCGGCTTCGATGATCCGCCGCGTCTGGTCTTCGGTGAAGGCCCCGGTTTCGCAGAACACGTCGATCCACTTCGCCTTGCTTGTCGCTGCCGGGATGATCTCGTCGATGACGAGATCGACGTAGCGTTCCGGATCGTCCTTGAACTCCGGCGGGACGACGTGCGCGGCGATGAGCGTCGATTCCTCGGTGTGCCGGTTGATGATGTCGAGGGCCCGGATCTCATCGGCAACGGTCAGCCCGTAGCCGGACTTGATCTCGAATGTCGTCGTGCCCTGTCGCTTCGCCTGTTCGAGGAGGTGGACGAGGTTGGCTTCGAGTTCGGCCTCGGTGGCGGCGCGGGTCGCGGCCACTGTCGTGGCGATCCCACCGGCCGAATACTTCTGCCCGGCCATCCGGGCCGCGAATTCCTCGGACCGGTCACCGGCGAAGATGAGGTGATTGTGGCTGTCGACGAAGCCGGGGATGACGGCCTTTCCACCGAGGTCGATCGTCTCGAATCCGCTGAGATCATTCGCCGAGGCGACTTCGCCATTGGCGATGTCATCGTCGTTGAGGCTCGCCCCACCCTCGCCGAGGCGGTTCGACACAGCGGTGTCCGCCTGAGCGGACGGCCCCGACCAGACGATTCGACCGTCGTCGATGAGCAGCGCCGCGTCGTTGATGACGCCCAGTTCGCCGAACGTATCGAGGTCGTTGACGACCAGTTCGCTGATGCCGGTGATGAGCTGCATGGCGGGTCGGGCCTTTCCGATCGAGAGATGTTCCCTCTCAGTATGGACTGCACGATGGCGGGGCAGAACCTCTCCGGCAGATATTCGTCCGACATTTCGGACAGTCGGCGGGAGCAGCTACTTGGTACGAGGAGAATGACCGCGAGTGCGCGCGATCTGCCGACAAGCAGAGCGGCGGCCACCCGCGAGTCGCGGTCGGCAACTCCCTGTGACACGCTGAAAGGCGGATAGCCGGCTTCAATCCTTGGCTATCCGCCTTTCGGTGAGCTATTCAGCGGCCTTACTGCTCGGCAGATTCCGCGTTCGGTACACCTTTCTCTGAATTGCCCACGGAGGAACGTGAGCATTTCAGAGCAGCGTGTACCCAAGTGCTCGCTTCAGCCGCGAGCGCGCCCGTCGACGCAACTCACTGTGCGGCGGATTCCTCGTCGCGTTTGTCGAGCTCGGGGATCATCGGCACGCGCTGGCCGCGTTCTTCGGCCACCGCGGTGGCGCGATCGTAGCCGGCATCGACGTGGCGGATGACCCCCATGCCCGGGTCGTTGGTGAGCAGGCGCGCCAGCTTCTTCGCGGCCAGCTCGGTGCCGTCGGCCACGGAGACCTGCCCGGCATGGATGGACCGGCCGATGCCGACGCCTCCGCCGTGGTGGATGGAGACCCAAGTGGCGCCCGAGGAGGTGTTGACCAGGGCGTTGAGCAGCGGCCAGTCGGCCACGGCGTCCGTGCCGTCGAGCATGGATTCGGTCTCGCGGTAGGGGCTGGCGACGGAACCGGAGTCGAGGTGGTCACGGCCGATGACGATCGGGGCCGAGATCTTGCCTTCGGCGACGAGTTTGTTGAACAGCAGGCCGGCCTGGTGGCGCTCCTTGTAGCCGAGCCAGCAGATGCGCGCCGGCAGTCCTTCGAACTCGACGTATTCGTCGGCGGCGTCGAGCCAGGTGTGAAGGTGTTCGTTCTCCGGGAAGAGCTCCTTCAAAGCCTGATCGGTGACCTCGATGTCCTTCGGGTCGCCGGACAGTGCGACCCAGCGGAAGGGTCCGAGGCCTTCGCAGAAGAGGGGGCGGATGTAGGCGGGGACGAAGCCGGGGAATTCGAAGGCGCGGTCGTAGCCGGCCTTGCGGGCCTCGTCGCGGATCGAGTTGCCGTAGTCGAAGACCTCGGCGCCGCGGTCCTGGAATTCGACCATGGCCTTGACGTGCTTGGCCATGGACTCCTCGGCGCGGATGGTGAACTTCTCAGCATCCTGTTCGGCTTCCTCGTGCCAGTCGTCGACGCTCACGCCCACCGGCAGGTAGGACAGCGGGTCATGGGCCGAGGTCTGGTCGGTGACGATGTCGACTTCGGCGGCCTCGGGGCGGTCGAGGATCATCGGGAGGATCTCGGCGGCGTTGCCGACGAGCCCGACTGACAGAGCCTGCTTGTTCTTCTTCGCCTCGATGACCTTGGCCAGTGCGGTATCGAGATCGGTCTCGACTTCGTCGAGGTAGCGCTTGCCCTTGCGGCGGTCGAGGCGGGTCTTGTCGACGTCGATGATGAGGCAGGCACCGCCGTTGAGCGTCACGGACAGCGGCTGAGCTCCGCCCATGCCGCCGCAGCCGGCGGTAATGGTCAGGGTGCCGGCAAGGGTGCCGTCGAAGCGCTTGCGGGCGATGGCGCCGAAGGTCTCGTAGGTGCCCTGGAGGATTCCCTGGGTGGCGATGTAGATCCAGGAGCCGGCAGTCATCTGGCCGTACATCATCAGGCCCTCGGCCTCGAGCTCACGGAAGTGCTCCCAATTTGCCCAGTCTCCGACGAGGTTGGAGTTGGCGATGAGCACGCGCGGGGCCCATTCGTGGGTGCGCATGACTCCGACGGGCTTACCGGACTGAATGAGCAGGGTCTCGTCGTCCTCGAGGTCGTCGAGGGTGCGCACGATCGCATCGTAGGCTTCCCAGGAGCGGGCTGCGCGGCCGGTGCCGCCGTAGACGACGAGGTCTTCGGGGCGTTCGGCGACCTCGGGATCGAGGTTGTTCATGAGCATGCGCTTGGGTGCTTCGGTCTGCCAGGACTTCGCGGTGATCTCGGTCCCGCGGTCGGCGCGGATGACGCGGGACGGGTCGTGCTGGGTGAACGACGGCTTGGTGGTCATGGGATTCTCCTTGTCGCTGTGTCCGACGAGGCGGATGCTTGGCTGCCGCTTCGCCGTCGCGCCGAGGCGTGGACCCCTGCGCTGTCGGCTCTGACTACACCATCCATTCTGTCGGCTGAACCAGAATGCGGAAGTGGCCCCGATCAAGTTCCGTCCGACATTTCGGACACCCATGAATCGGCCGTCAAGCCGAAGTCACGCAACACCGAGCGCTCACCTACGGCGGCGGGATTCGCTCACCACGACTGGACTGCGTCCTCAGGCTCGCGCGGGCACCTCAGTCGCCACACTCTCCGCAGCAACAGAGTCCGCCGCAACTCCCTGCACCGGCGAGATCCGGTAGCTCGCCGGTGTCCGGGCGAGCTTGATCGGCGAGGCCACCCCGCGGTAGCCGTCGCCCATCTCCACGACCATCTCACGGTGGGCAGTATGCGGATGTTCGACCACCTCGGCGGCGTCGAGGATCGGTCCGGCGGGCACACCGATGCTCATGAGCTCTTCGGACAGCGCCTCTGCCGACGTCGAGACCATGAGTGCTTCGAGTTCGGTCCGCAGCTCATCCCGATTGCCCAGACGCGCAGCATTGTCGACGAACCGCGGGTCCTCGGCGAGCCCCGGAGCGCCGAGATGTTCGACGAGCCTGGCGAACTGTCCGTCGTTTCCGGCGGTGATGAACACCTGCCCAGCCCCGGTCGCGAACGCCGAATACGGCGCGATATTCGGATGGTCGTTCCCGGACAGCTTCGGCACGGCTCCACCGCCGAAGAAGTTCGGCAGATGCGGGTGCATGACGGAGATCCCGCAGTCGAAGAGCGTCGTCTCGACCCGCTGACCGCGCCCGCTGGTCACCCGTTCCTGCAGCGCCATGAGCACGCCGATGGCCGCGTTGAGCCCGGTGACCATGTCGACGGCGGGCATGCCGATGCGCATCGGCCCGGTCGACTCGTCCCCGTTGACCGACATCAGACCCGACATCGCCTGGATGATCGCGTCGTATCCGGGCCGTCCGCCCAGCGGACCGTCATCGCCGAAGCCGGTGATGGACGCGTGCACGAGGTGCGGGTAGCGATCCGGAATATCCGACGCCAGGTCGAGCCCCCATGTCGCCAGGGTCCCGGTCTTGAAGTTCTCGACGAGGACGTCGGCGCCGGCCAGCAGCCCGTGCAGCGCTTCCTGTCCTTCCTCGGTGCGCAGGTCGAGGGTCATCAACTGCTTGTTCCGGTTGATCCCGGCGAAGTAGCTCGACACCTCGGGGGCCACGAACGGCGGCCCCCAGATGCGCGTATCGTCGCCGGACGGCGGTTCGACCTTGATGACCTCGGCGCCGTGATCAGCCAGGATCTGCGTGCAGTAGGGCCCGCCGAGGATGCGTGAGAGATCGACGACGGTGATCCCGGCGAGCGCTCCCGCGCTCACTGTCCGCTCCCTCCGGAACGCGCAGTTCCATCCTCGGCGGACTGAGCTGCTCCGCCCTCGCCGAGGATGTCCTCGACAGCCGCGAACGCATCCTCCCGGCCCATTCCGACACCGTCGATGAGAGCATCGAGGACGGAGTCGTCGTCGACGACGGGAACGAGCGGGTTCTGCGGCATCAGCTTGTGGCGCAGCACCAGTGCGGCGATGACGATGCGCGACCAATCACCGCGGCCGCTGCCGATCCGCGCCCCCTCCGAGGCCATGATGGTCGCGCATACGAGGTTGTAGGTCGCGGTCGCGAGCTGACGCACCCGTGCCTGTTCTACGCCTTCGGGCGTGGATTCGAGCGCGTGCAGCAGCGTCGAGCTCAACGATTGGATCTGGCTGCGGAACGCGGCTGGGAGGTCGGCCGCCTCGGCGATGAGCGTCTCCAGGTGGCGGAACAGCGGCCCCAGCGTGCCCGCCCGGTGAGCGGCGCGGATGACGTCGAGGGCGACGATGTTCGAGGTGCCCTCCCAGATCGATCCGAGCTGGGAGTCGCGGAAGACGCGGGCGTCACCGTACTCCTCGATGTAGCCGACTCCGCCGCGGATCTCCATCGCGTCGGCGGTGACCTTGCGGGCGTCGCGGGTGGCGCGGAACTTGATGAGCGGGGTGAGGATGCGCAGCACCGAGGCGGCTTCGGCGTCACCGGCATCGGCGCGGGCGAAGACGTCCGCCGTGTGCAGGGAGATCGACAGCGCCTGTTCCGTGGTCGTCATGATCTTCGCGAGCTGGCGACGCTGCAGGGGCAGCTTGCTCAGGGTCGAGCCGAAGGCTTCGCGATTGCGGCAGATGAACTTCGACTCTCCGAAGGCCCGGCGCATGAGGCCGGCCGCGCGCACGGCGTTCGACAGGCGGGAGGAGTTGACCATATCGGCCATCTGCACGAATCCGCGGCCGATATCGCCGACGAGGTAGGCGGTCGCTCCCTGCAGGCTCATCTCACCGCTGGGCATCGACCGGGTGCCGAGCTTGTCCTTGAGGCGGACGATGCGCATGGAGTTCGGCGAACCGTCCTCAAGAGTGCGCGGTAAGAGGAAGAGTCCGATGCCTTTGATTCCGGTCTGTGCACCCTCGGGGCGGGCGAGGACCATGGCTAGCTCGGCGTCGGCGTTCGAGCAGAACCACTTCTCACCGGTCAGCGCCCAGGTGCCGTCGCCGTTGTCGACGGCAGTGGTCGTCGCCCGGCCGACATCGGAGCCGGCGTCCTGTTCGGTCATGAACATCGCACCCTGGGTGAGGGTGTCGAGGTCGGTGCTCGTCAGCCCGCCGATGAACCGGTCGACGAGTTCGGGTGAACCGTACTTGCGCAGGGTGCGGGTGAGCGAGTCGGTCATGTTCACTGGGCACAGAAGTCCGAATTCCGCCTGTGTGAAGAGGTAGACGAGGAGGTATTTGACGATCGGAGGCATCGGTTCGTCCCAGCCGAGGACACCGGGCCGGTGGCTCATCGCAGCCAGGCCGAGTTCGCCGAAGGCGACCTCCTGAAGACGGCGGTAGGCGGGATGGATCTTGATCGACTGCGCATCGGCGCCGTTGCGAGTGCGGTGCTGAAGAACCGGAGGATTGACGTCGGCATCGTGGGCGAGATCGTCGAGCTCTCCGCCGAGGCGGGGCCCGAGGTCCTCGAACACCGGCCGGAGGTGCGCGAGCAGCTTCTCGTCGAGGTAGAGCGGCAGCAGGTCGTCAAGCGACCGATCGTCGGCGAAACGGTCGATCCCGTAACTGTCCGGCACGGGGGTCATGGTCGTATCGGGCGACGAAGCAGTCTCACGCAAGATAATCTCCTTTGATGGTTTCTTCGACCGTACGCCCGCGAATCTGCGGCTGACAAAGACATTTCGCTTATCACTGATAATCTTCAGTTATGGCTGAACCGAGTCTCAAGCGCCTCCAGTACTTCATCGCCCTGGCCGAGCACGGCAAATTCCAGCTCGCCGCAGACGCCGTGAACATCTCCCAGCCGGCATTGAGCGCCGAACTCAAGAGACTCGAGGACTTCGTCGGCAAACCGCTGTTCCACCGCAGTCCCGTGACGAAGCTGACCGCCGCCGGAGAGGCGCTGCTGCCCTATGCGAAGTCCGCCGTCGGAGCCGCCCACCGTTTCAACGAATATGCGGCGGCCGTGAATACGGGGGCGCCGACGTCGATCTCGATCGGCACAGTAGCCACCTTCCTTCATCGGGGCCTGCCGCAGACGATCACGGACTTCTCCGCGGCACACCCGGACATCCTCGTCACCACCGAGGAGGCCACCTCGGCGGCGCAGTCGGACATGCTGCTCGGCCACGACATCGACATCGCCTGCGGACACATGCCCCTCCAACATCCCGGCGTCATCTGCACTCCGGCTGCCCGGGAGTCGTTCTGGCTGTGCGCTCCGACCGGCTCACCGATCACCACCATCGCCGAGGCGGTCGATTCCCCGTTCGTCATCTTCCGCAAGAGCGCGTCCCCGATCTATCACGACACCGTCGTCGGCATCTGCCGCACGCATGGCTTCGAACCTCAGATCCACCATCGGACGGCCAGCTGGTCTGCTGCCGTCGAGATGGTCGCCCACGGACTCGGCGTCTCCCTCGTCCCCTCGCCGGTGGCCCGCAACTACCACGGCGATGAGCGACTGATCTTCACCCGGATCGGTACCAGACCGAACGCCCCGCAGGCATGGATCACCGTCCGCCGGGAGGATCAGTCGACGCTCATCGGCGATCTCGCCCTCGGCCTCGTCATCGCCTCGGAAGCACTCGCCGACCCGGTCGCCGACTGAGCGCCGGTGCCTCGCCACGTTGCCGCCCAGCCTGACCGGATCCGACATCAAACGGGCGTCCGCACACTGCCCGGGGCCTACCTCGGCGAGGGCGGAGCATCGCTCTGATACTCATAACGCAATAATGATCAATGCGGCCGTCGGTGTCCGTATCACCGAGAATTCTCACCGCCTGGCCTACGGCCCGGTAGGCCGCGGAGCATCAGGGAACCTCGCTATGTCATCACTAATTACTATGTCGATATAACCAAAAAATCTTTGCGTGGACAACACGGGCAACTTACGGTGAACGAGCACCCATGCCACGTCATCGACATCTGGCATCGGTAGGCGCAATGACGCTCCACCTGAGAGGAATCGCATGTCTGATTCGGTCAACACCGCGAAACGTGCTCGCAAAGCCGGAATAGCATCATTCATCGGCACCACCATCGAGTGGTACGACTTCTACATCTACGGCACCGCCTCGGCGCTGGTCTTCGGGCATGTCTTCTTCCCTGATACCCTGCCTGCCGGCGTCGGCACTCTGCTCTCCTTCGTCACGCTGTGGGCAGGCTTCCTCGCTCGTCCGCTCGGCGGAATCATCTTCGGCCACTTCGGTGACAAGTACGGCCGGAAGAAGACGCTCGTAGTCACCCTCGTGATGATGGGTGCGGCATCGTTCCTCGTCGGTCTGCTGCCGGGATATGCGACCATCGGCATCGGCGCTCCGATCATCCTCACCTGCCTGCGCATCCTGCAGGGCATTGCCGTCGGCGGCGAATGGGGCGGCTCCGTACTCATCGCCAGCGAGAACGCCCCGAAGGGCAAGGGAGTCCTGTACTCGGCCTTCGCCCAGCAGGGATCACCGGCAGGAAACCTCATCTCCTCGGGTATGTTCTTCGTCCTCGCGCTCCTGCCGACCCCGCAGTTCCTCCTCTACGGCTGGAGAATCGCGTTCCTCGCCTCGATCTTCCTCATCGTCATCGGCCTCGTCATCCGGCTGAAGCTCGAAGAGCCAGAGAACATGAAGGTCGCGAAGAAGAAGGACGCCGTCGTCAAGGTTCCTGCATTCGAGGCGATCAAGAAGCACTGGGTGCTCATCCTCCTCGGCGCTGGTTCGCTGCCGCTCATCCAGGTCACCTATCTCAAGACGACGTTCGCCACGGCCTGGGCCACGGACACCACCCACCCCTGGGCGTACAGTTCGTCGACGTTCCTCGGCGTCGTCACGCTCGCACTCGTCGTGCAGTTCATCGTCCAGCCGTTCGGCGCGGTCATCCTCGACCGGGTCAAGGACATGCGCAAGGCGATCGTCTGGATCATCGCTCCGGAGTTCGTCCTCATGCCGCTCATGTTCTTCGCGATCGAACTGGGCCATCCGGGGATCGCGCTGGCAGCCATGGCCGCAGCAACCGTTCCGCACTCGCTGTTCTACGCCGGCATCGGCGGAATCATCGCCCGGGCGTTCCCCACGCGGGTCCGGTACACGGGAATCTCGCTGGCCTACCAGCTGTGCTCGATGACCGTGGGCGGCGGTACTGCGGCGGCCGCGCAATGGATGTACAACAGTTCGGATTCCATCATTCCAGTGGCGATCCTCAGCGCCGGCTACGCGCTCGTCTCCCTCGTCTGCACGCTCATCCTGCTCAACATGACCGGCTGGACGGCCAGCGAGAACTCGAAGGCCGAGGCCGCCGACGAGGCGGAGTTCGCCGCAGCTCTCGCCGCCGAGAAGGCCGAGCGCGACGCCGACTCGGACACCCTGACTGCCGGCACCGCGGACACGGTCGGCACGAGCCATTCCGTGACGACCGCCGACGCCACTGGCGCGGGCTCCGAACCTGCACCGGCGCGCGCTCCCGTCACTCCCTGAGGACTTCGCCACGACGACAATAGGGCCCCGGCCTCATTAACAATGCGGCCCCTGCCTCGATAACCAGGCGCTCCCGAGTATCCTGATGGCCTCGGGGCCGCATAGCTTTGCGCGGTCTACTAGGCGTAAGAGGTCAGGACGCTATTGACGGGGTGCAATCAGCCGAAGCAGAGGTACTGCGACCAGCAATGCCGTTGCGGTCGCGATCACGGCCACCCAGACCGGTCCGAGCGCACCCGGAAGAACGCTGAGTGCGGCAGCGGCAAGTACGGGACCGACGGCCGCGCCCAGGTTGAGTGCCGCTGTCGCATAAGACCCCGCCATCGTCGGCGCACCCGCCGCCGCGTAGAGCACTCGAGTGATCAGCGTGCTCCCAACAGCGAACCCCAACACACCCTGGACGAAAATGAGCCCGAGCAGGACAGCGGGGTACGTCGCGAAAGTTGCCAATGCGAGCCACCCGAGCACGAGAACGCTTCCACCGCACACGATGACGATTCTGGGGCGGGCATCCGAGAACCGTCCCGCCACAGTGACGCCGATGAAAGAACCAACACCAAAGAGCACAAGAGCCACCGACACCCACCACTGGCTCAGGCCGGCGGTATGAGTAATGATCGGCGCGAGGAAGGTCAGCGCGGAGAAGGTTCCGGCATTCACCAGGGCAGCGAGCAACATCGTCAAGACGAGGCGTGGGGAGGCAAGCTGTGACAGCTCCGCACGAAGCAAAGTCGAGGACGACTCCACCTTCGATGAGTCAACCGGCTGAGTAGTGAAGCCTGCGGCAATGCCGACGGCAGCGGGGACGCAGAGAAAGGCGATCGCCCAGAACGTCGACTGCCAGCCGAGTGCCGTCCCAAGCAGACCACCTGCGGGGACGCCGGCGACGGTCGCGACGGTAGTCCCCGCCAGCAGAATCGCCACGGCCCGGCCTTTGGCATCGGGCGCCACGAGTTTCGTCGCTGCGACCAGTGCGACAGCCAAGAAGCCTGCATTGACGACCGCGGCGACCACGCGCGTAACGAACAGAACAGTGAAATCCGGCGTAAGTGCTCCGACGGCATGGGACAGCGCGAACACGACTACGCAGCCCAAGAGTGTCCCTTTCATGGGAAGGCGACGAGTGAGCGCGGCCGTCGCAGGTGCACCGATCACCATCCCTGCGGCGAACGCCGATGTCAGGAGACCAACGGTCCCTACGGAAACGCCGAAGTCGGTCGAGATGTCGGGCACGAGTCCCGCGAGCATGAATTCGGAAGTACCCATGGCGAAGACCACCAGGGCAAGAAGATAGAGAACGAAAGGCATCGAGTTAACTCCGAAGTGAGAGTACGTACAAGGAACGTCTCGTCACCACGGTCAGCGCCCATAGAAACCCCTGAAAGTCGTGCTGCGTGCGACACGGGGAGCAGCGTTAAGGGCTCAGCGGAGGTGAGGGGCTGACGGCGTGACCGACAGCCCCTGAGTGTCCGATTCAGGGCTCGACATACGGCTCATCGTACCCGCCTGCACCACATCTCCCAAGAAGCGACAACAACCTTGTGGCCAGGCACAGACTAGGTACTGTCTTCTCTGAATTGCTCACGTTCCTCGGTGAGCAATTCAGAGAAAGGTGCACTTTCTTCGGGTTTTGGCACCATACCGGCGGCAGACCATGAGCGAACGCGGCACCGCACTTCCGCCGCAGACCGCCGACCGCGCCCGGCACCCCGCGCCCGCCTCAGCGCAGGTAGAGGCGGACCGTGTCGATCTCGTCACGGAGCAGGCGGACCTCGTCGACCGTCGGCGCCTGAGTCTGCTGGACATCCTCGGCGACTGCGAGGTCCCAGCCGGTCGCCTCCTTCACCTGCTCGACGCTCACTCCCGGGTGGACCTCGGTGAGTTCGAGCTCCCCGAGGCGGTCTCGCCGCCGCAGGATCCCCAGCGGGGTGATGACGGTGGAGACGCCGAATCCGGGCGGCTGGATGAAGTCCGGCTGCTCGGCCGCGCGCACCGGCGAGGCCGAGGTCGTGAAGTCGAGTTCGTCCGGGAAGGAGGCCGGGTCGTGGCGGCGGAGGACGACGAAGACCTCGCCGGCATTGGCCATGATGTCCGCGGCCCCTCCGGAACCAGGCAGGCGCACTTTCGGAGAATCCCAGTCGCCGATGACCGTCGTGTTCAGCGATCCATACCGGTCAACCTGGGCCGCTCCGAGGAAGCCGACGTCGACGTTCCCACCTTGGAGGACGTAGCCGAAGAGGGCGTGCATGTTCACGACCGCTTCGGCGCCGGAGACGACGACGGAGTCGGCGATGCCTTCGGCCATCGACTCCGGATGCGCGCCGGCGACCCCGGATTCGTAGATGAGCTGGATGTCCGGGTTGAGAGTGCGATGGGCCAGGTCGACGGCCAGCGTGGGCAGGCCGACCCCGGCGAAGACGGTGCGACTGCGGGCGAGCATCTTCGCAGCCGCGCAGACGATGAGTTCGGTTTCGGTGAATTCCTTCGCCGAGGCGGCGCTCATTTCACGGTCCCTTCTGTCAGTGAGGCGCGGCGTCCGTAATCGACCACGCCGGAGGGACGTGGGTCCACGCGCAGACTCAGCAGCCGGTCGGCGCCGATCGTCTGGAGGTATTCGGCGTGATCGCGGGTGCCGCGGATACGGGTGTCGAGCCACTCCTGCAGCTGGGCCGGATCCTTCGAGATCGGCGTCCATTCGCGGTAGAAGGCGTTGTCACGATCATAGGAGCCTTGCACATAGGAGGGGTGCGCGCCGGTCGGGACCACGCAGACGGCGTCGACGGCATGGGCCGGGATGAGGGTGCGATTCGGGTCGGAGCGGACGACCTCGTCGTCGACGATCTCCTCGACGGTGACGATGACGTTCTCTGCCGCGTAGACCGCCTCCTGCTGCGTGCCGGTGATGCCCCAGATCTGCACATTTCCGTACCGGTCGGCACGCTGGGCATGGATGATCGTGACATCCGGGTTGAGCGGCGGCACCACGTAGGTCTTCTTTCCCGAGTACGGGTCGACGACGGAGCGGATGTCCGGGTTGATGCCGGGGATGTCGGAGCCGACGAAGGAGCCGATCGGGGCGAAGGGCAGTCGGGCGGCTCCCGCGTGATAGCGCAGGGTCATCGCGTGATGTGAGTATTCTTCGACTGCGAGCGGACGCGGTTCGGCCGATTCGATCCGTCGACGCACCTCGTAGAGGCTGCCGGCCGAACCGGAGGCGAAGAACGAGCAGACGAGGCGATCGACGCAATCGGCGGCGATCATCATGTCGCTGAGCAGATCGGGGGTGAGCCTGCAGAAGGTGAGTCCGGAAATTCCCTGCCGGATGATCTCGTGCCCGGCGGCGAACGGGATAAGGTGAGAGAACCCCTCGAGCGCCACGGTGGCTCCGTCCTCGACGTAGCGTTCGATGGCTTCAGGCAAACTGACGACTGTGTCACTATCCATGGTTCGCAGGCTATAGCAATTACCCAAATCTGCAAAACACTTCTGTAATTATTACTATTTCATGCAATAATTAAGGCAATCGCCCAGCGGCCGCCTGACACAGGAGAACATAATGGAGCTGCAGCAGATCCGCGCCTTCGTCGCCGTCGCCGAAGAACTCCACTTCGGCCGCGCCGCCGAACGCCTCGGCATGGCCCAGCCTCCGCTGAGCCGCACCATCCGCTCCCTGGAGACCGAGCTCGGCGCCTCTCTGTTCCAGCGCACGACCCGTTCGGTCAACCTCTCCCCCGCCGGCGAAGCCCTGCTCGAGCCGGCCAAGCATATGCTCGCCACCCAGCAGGCCGCCGTCGAATCCGTTCACCGTTCCTCCAGCGGCGAGGTCGGACGCGTTCGCTTCGGCTACTCACATCCGTCCTCCCGCGACTTGGCAGCGACCCTCGTGGCGGCCTCGCACGAGCGCAATCCGGGGATCACCTTCCAGCTCGAGTCGACGATCTATGCCGACGAGGGACTCGAGCGGATCATGGACGGCACTCTCGACCTCGCGTTGGTCCGCTGGCGCAGGCGACCTCCGCTCATCGCCGGGCGCCCCGTGGCAATCGAGCGCCCCTGCGTTGCCATGCCGAGCTCCCATCGCCTGGCAGGCCGAAAGAAGATCGGCGTCGAGGAACTCGCCGACGAACCGTTCGTCCTCCTGCCCGCACGACCGAATTCGAACCTGCGCGAAACCGCCATGCGCCTGTGCCTCGACGCCGGGTTCAGTCCGCGCACCGTCCAGGAGGCGCCTGACTCGCAGTCGATCTCCGCGCTTGTCGCCGCCGGCATGGGAGTGACGATCACCTTCGATTCCGTCGCCGCCGGCTACGACTCGCGGGTCTCCGCGGTGCCGCTCGACCTGCCGAACGAAGCCACCCAGCTTCACCTCGCCTATCGACTCGACCATCAGGACGCCGCCCTGAACACGGTTCTCGATGTCGCCGAGGCGGTCCTGCCGACCGTCCGCTGAGGACTGCCCGCCGCGGGCACTCCGAACCCGGCGACTCCTCATGGGTCCACCGAGGCGCCCTTCCCCGCCGGAGCCAGGCTGCCTCCCGGGACCCATTCATTGAGACGCACCCTTGTCAGGGGCAATCCATTCGGATATGTTCATAAATGCGAATGTTTAATACCAAATTCGGCAGTGATGCCGATCGTGTCGACGTTCCGGCCTCGAATGCGGGACTGTGCGACCGCAACCAGAGGGAGACCCTGTGTCCGAAGACATCGTCATCTGTGAACCCCTCCGCTCCCCCGTGGGCGGATTCGGCGGACAGTTCAAGGACGTTCCGCACGAGGAGCTCGGCCGACAGGTGCTGACAGCTCTGCTGGAGAAGACCAATCTGCCGGGCGAGGCCATTGAGGATGTCGTGCTCGGCAACTGCTATCCGCACATGGAGACTCCGGCGATCGGCCGCGTCGTCGCCCTCAATGCGGGACTGCCGATCACCGTTCCGGGCCGCCAGGTCGACCGTCGCTGCGGCTCCGGCCTGCAGGCGATCGCCGACGCTCATGCGATGATCTCGGCCGGATTCGCCGACCTCGTCGTCGCCGGCGGCGTCGAGTCGATGAGCCGCGCACCGTTCTTCAACGAGGAGATCCGCTGGGGCATCAGGGGCGGCAACGTCGAACTCAAGGACGGCCTCGTCCGCGGCCGCCTCACCGCCGGCGGCAATGACTACCCGGTGCCGGGTGGGATGATCGAAACCGCGGAGAACCTGCGTCGGGAGTACAAGATCTCACGCGAGGACCAGGACGTCTACGCCGTGGAATCGCATCGTCGGGCCGCCTCGGCGACGGAGGAAGGGAAGTTCGCGGACGAGATCGTGCCGATCACGCTGCCGGCCACCCGGAAGACCCCCGAACAGGTCATCACGACCGACGAGCACATCCGTCCCGGATCGACGGTCGAGAAGCTCGCGAAGCTCAAGCCGATGCTCGGGAAGTCCGACGATGAGGCCACGGTGACCGCCGGCAATGCCTCGGGCCAGAACGATGGCGCTGCGCTGTGCATCGTCACCACCGCATCGAAGGCGGCCGAGCTGGGGCTGCGGGTCTTCGCCCGCATGCGCAGCTGGGCGGTGGCCGGAGTGCCGCCGAAGACGATGGGCATCGGACCGGTACCGGCGACCGCGAAGGCGCTGCAGCGCGCGGGTCTCGAACTCGGCGACATCGACCTCATCGAACTCAACGAGGCCTTCGCTGCTCAGGTGCTCGCCTGCACAAGCGAATGGAAGCTCACGGAGTCCGACTTCGCCGAACGCCTCAACGTCAACGGCTCAGGCATCTCACTGGGCCACCCCGTCGGCGCGACCGGCGGTCGTATTCTCGCGACGCTGCTGCGGGAGATGGACCGTCGCGGTTCGCGCTACGGAGTCGAGACCATGTGCATCGGCGGCGGCCAGGGTATGGCTGCTGTCTTCGAGCGCGTCGCCTGAGGCCCGCTCGTCTCACGACGAGAAGAACTCAGTGCACTGCCCTGGCCGTAAGCTCTTCCGGCCAGGGCAACATGCACTGAGCGCCAGAATTCCGTCCCGGAGGAAGACCGCCCGTCGGCACTTCGGAACGTCCGACACTTCCGTCCGACACTTCGGACGAAATCCCGTCGCACCCCGTTGCCTTCGCCCTGGTCACCGCCGAGGATGAAGATCATGAACGCAACGAAGCAGCTTCTGACCGGGGTTCGGGTCGCCGATTTCTCCCGAGTTCTCGCCGGTCCCTACGCCACCGCCATGCTCGCCGATCAGGGCGCCGAGGTGGTCAAGATCGAGATGCCCGGCCACGGTGACGATTCCCGACATCTCGGACCCTTCACCGATTCCGGGTCGACGTACTTCACCGGACTCAACCGCGGCAAGCGATCGATCGAGGCCGATCTCAAGGACCCCGAGCACCATGCACGCCTCCTCGAGTTCATCAAGAGCTGCGATGTCGTCGTCGAGAACTTCCGTCCCGGCGTCGCGGCGAAACTCGGCCTCTCCTACGCCGACATCAAGGCCGTGAAGCCCGATATCGTCTACGCTTCGATCTCCGGTTTCGGACAGGCCGGCAGTCAGGCGGGACGTCCCGCCTATGACACGGTCATCCAGGCCCTGAGCGGCCTCATGGCCTCGACCGGCTTCCCCGAAGGCTCGCCCACCCGCGTGGGCGAATCGATCGCCGACGTCTCCGCCGGAGCCTTCGCCGCCTTCGGCATCTCGTCGGCGCTCTTCCACCGGCAGACGACCGGCGAAGGCGCCCATATCGACATCCCGATGCTCGACGTCATGCTCGCCATGCAGCCGACGAATGCGTCTCTCCATGCCGCCGGCATCGACCCGGCCCGGGTCGGCAACCGCCACCCGGTCTCGGCGCCCTTCGACACCTACCGCGCAGCCGATGGGCTGCTCGTCATCGCCGTGGCCAACGACCGTCTCTTCGGCACTCTTGCCCGCACCCTCGGCAAACCGGAACTGGCCACCGATCCGCGCTTCACCACCGACGGGCAGCGGTCGGAGCACGCCGAAGCGCTGCGCGTCGAGATCGAAGAGTTCACCACGGGGCGCACCGTGACCGAACTGTGCGAGATCTTCGATGCCGCCGGAATCCCGAACTCCCCCGTCCTCGACTACGCCGAGGCGGTCGACGGACCGATCGGCGCCGACCGCGGGCTCACCGCCGCCGACCCTCGCACCGGCCATGCCTACCTCGGCCATCCGCTCCTCGTCGACGGAGCACGGCCAGCGTCCGTGCTTCCGGCGCCCCGCCTCGGCGAGCACAATTCCGACTTCGCCGAGGTGGGGCGGACGAAGCCGTCGGACTCAACGGATTCGACGGACTCGGCCGAACCGACCGAGTTCGCGAACTGAGCCGCGGGCCGAAGGATTCGGCCGCTCCCTCGGACGCCTCCCTCCGCGCATATCCTCTTCACCTCACGATCACCTCACCTCCAAGGAGCACTCATGGCCTTCGACATCACCGCCGACGAACAGGAACTCGTCGACGCCGTGGCCCAGATCAGCAAGGACGTCCTCGCCCCGCAGGCGGCTTCCGCAGACGCGAACGAACGTGTGTCGGATGAGACGTTGAAGACCCTCGCCGAGGTGGGTGTGATGGGGCTGAACCTGCCCGAGGAGTTCGGTGGACCCGGGGTCGGTTCGGTGGCGATGAGTCAGATGGTCGCTTCCGTCACCGAGGCGTGCGCCTCCACCGCGTCGATCATCACTGCGCAGTTCCTCGCCACCGATTCGATCCTGCTCGGCGGTACCGACGCCCAGCGCGAAGCGTGGCTGCCGCGGGCCGCCGCCGGCGAAGTCATCGGCTCCTTCGGGCTGACCGAGCCGGGGGCCGGGTCAAACCCGGCAGAGATGTCGACGAAGGCCACTCGCGTCGACGGCGGATGGCATATCAAGGGCACGAAGTGCTTCATCACCAACGCCGGTTTCGCGGACTTCATCATCGTCTACGCGAAGACCGACGTCGACGCCGGCCACAAGGGAATCAGCGCATTCATCGTCGACACCGCGGCCGCCTCGGCGGGATTGGATTTCAATCCCCCGGAGAAGACGATGGGTCTGCGCGGCAGTCCGGTCTACGAGTTCGTCATCGACATCGTCGTTCCCGAGGATGCCCTCCTCGGGAACGCAGGCGAGGGCTTCACGACGGCCATGCGCGTGCTCGATCGCGGCCGCATCGAGGTGGCTGCGATGAGCCTGGGAATTAGCAAGGCCGCCCTCGACGCCGCCGTGGCGTGGGCCAGCGAGCGCAAGATCAGCGGCAAACCGCTGAACAGGCTCCAAGGCATCGCGTTCAAGCTCGCGGACATGTACACGAAGTACCGTTCGGCGTGGCTGCTGACGATGGACGCCGCCGAACAGCGCGACACCGAGGTGGATTTCACCCGGTCGTCGGCAACGGCGAAGCTCGCCGCTTCCGAGGCTGCCGCGTTCATCGCCGACGAAGCCCTGCAGATCCATGGCGGTTACGGCTTCACTCGCGACTTCCCGCTCGAGCGATACGTTCGCGACGCTCGGATCTACCGCATCTACGAAGGCTCCTCGGAGATCCAGCGCACGATCATCGCCCGCTCTCTGTCGAAGTAGGGGCCGGCACGACACTCATGCGGACTCAGTCCAGGTAGGGGCCGGGCACGGAACGCAGGTGCCGGTGTCCGAGTTCCGGTCGATCTGTGCGGAATTCGGGGGCGAAAACCCGCACAAATCTTCCGGAACTCGTTGATCCCGCGGGAGGCGGGGGCCGCCTCGGCGAACTTTTCCGATATTTCGGACGAAACCTGTGACTCGGATCTCGTGCGATGCGAACCGGCGGTGCCACACTGAACCAGGTCCATCAGTTCAAAGGAGACAATCATGGCGAGTACGACCAATTCGGGGATCGAGAAGCGGTCCATCGAGATGGTGCCTGACGCCGAGCGTCACGGAACGCCACGGTCCCAGTTCACTCTGTGGTTCGGCGCCAACACTCAGATCACCGCGATCGTCGATGGAGCTCTGGCCGTCGTCTTCGGCGCCGATGCGCTCTGGGCCATCATCGGCCTGCTCATCGGCAACATCATCGGCGGCATCGTCATGGCGCTGCATTCGGCACAGGGGCCGCAGTTGGGTCTTCCGCAGATGATCTCCTCGCGTGCGCAGTTCGGCATCATCGGCGCGATCATTCCACTCGTGCTCGTCGTTCTCATGTACATCGGCTTCGCCTCAACGGGCGCGGTCCTGTCCGGCCAGGCCGTCAACCTCATCATCGGCGCACAGGCCCCCTGGATCGGCATCGTCATCTTCGGCGCACTCACCGCCCTGGTGGCCCTGCTGGGATACAAGTACATCCACGTCCTCGGACGGATCTCCTCGGCGACCGGTCTGCTCGGGTTCCTGTTCATCACCTACTGCGTGCTCACCCAGGTCGACGTCCCCGGGCTGATCTCGGGTTCGTCCTTCGCCTTCCCTGCCTTCCTCTCCGCAATCGCACTGTCCGTGGGCTGGCAGCTGACCTACGGGCCGTACGTCGCCGACTACTCGCGCTACCTGCCGCGCTCGACCCCATCCTCGAAGACCTTCTGGTTCACCTTCGGCGGATCGGTCATCGGTTCGCAGTGGTCGATGACCCTGGGCGCGCTCATCGGTGCCGCCGCCATGACGGAGTCGGGCAATCTGTTCGTCGAGAACCAGGTCGCCTATGTCGGCGATATCGTCGGCGGGGGCGTGTTCGCTTTCCTCATCTTCATCGTCATCCTCCTGGGCAAGCTCACCGTCAACACTCTCAACGCCTACGGCGCGTTCATGTGCACACTGACGATCCTCACCTCCTTCGGCAACAGGGCGGCCATCCGCCGGTGGACCCGCGCGGTCTTCGTCATCGGCATCGTCACCCTGACCGTGCTCGTGGCACTGCTGGCCTCGGCGGACTTCCTCGCGAACTTCAAGAACTTCGTGCTCGCGCTGCTGATGGTGTTCACCCCCTGGAGCGTCATCAACCTCACCGACTACTACCTGATCTCGAAGGACCGCTTCGACATCCCAGCCTTCTACGACCGTCACGGTCGCTACGGCACCTGGAACTGGCGTGCGCTGGTCGCCTACGCCATCGGTGTCATCGTTCAGATCCCGTTCCTCGCACAGTCCTTCTATACCGGACCGCTGGTCGCGAAGCTCGGCGGCGCGGACATCTCGTGGCTCGTCGGCATCGTCGTCACCTTCGTGCTCTACTTCGTGCTCATCCGCAACAATGGAGTCGCCCCGAAGGAGACGATCTACCCGAGCCTCGAAGAGCTCGAACGGAAGTAAGGTCTCGGCGACTCGTCAGAGTCCGAGTCGAAGTCAGGGTTCGAGTCTGAGTCAGAGTCTGAGTCTGAGTCTGAGAAGACGACCATCCGGCCGTCGGTCAGCAGTGCATTACGCTGCCGGTCGGCGGCCGTCGTCGTGCACTGGCGGCGATCGTCGTCGTGTCCTGGCCTCACCTGACCAGGCGACGTGCCACGTTCGTCACTTAACTACCGCTCAGTCCTACTATCAAGTAATGTTTGTGTTGCCCGTCACAATCAGGGCGTCCAACGGTGAACATCCTGGCCGACTGCACCCCGTCGCGACTCTGATCTCACCGTCACGGTGCACATCGCCGCGGTCTGCACCGACACCGCTGTCCCGCACCTTCTCAATGCCGTGAGACAAGGCAGAACAGGACCACCGCCTATGAGCAAGCCAACTACAGCACTGTCGACCATTTCCTCACACGGGCCCCGCCGCCTGCAGGCACTCAGCGCCGCAGCCGTCGTCGGCCTCGCACTCACCCTGTGCACCACGACCGCTCCCGCCCATGCCGCCGACCTGGTTCCGCAGACCGAATCCGAAGCCGAACAGCTCATCGAAGACCGCGCCGCAGAAGACCCGAGCACACTCGATCGCGACAGCGTCCCCGAGGGCGTCAGCGTCGAACAGGCGCAGAAGGCCGTCGAGAAGACCGACGAACTCACCACCGCCGATGTCGAATACGCCGCCGCGCAGGAGGACCTGCCGGCATCAGGAGTGCCAAAGGACTTCTATCAGACTCCGGATTCGCTTCCGAGCGAAGACGGTGCGGTGCTCAAGCAGGCCGACTCGGAGTTCTACCTTGATCCGGTGAAGCTCATCAAGCATGCCGCTAAATCGACGGTCTTCATGTACAAGACGACCGATGAGCAGGGGAACGCTCGAGCCGCAACCGCCACTCTGCTCACTCCGAACGGTGCGAGCGGCCACGCCGACGATGCCGTCGTCCTCTCTCCCGGAACCCAGGGCATCGCCGACAAGTGCGCTCCCAGCCGCCAGATGAGCATGGGCACCGAGTACGAAGGCATCTCCATCGCGTCGGCCTTGGCAGCGAAGCATCCTGTCGTGGTCGTCGACTACGTGGGACTGGGCACCGAGGGCACCCATCACTACCTCAACCGCACAGAGGAAGGACGATCAGTCCTTGATGCGGCACGCGCCGTCCAACAGGTCGACGGCAGCGAGATCGACGAGAAGACCCAGCTCCAGCTGCGCGGATACTCGCAGGGCGGCCACGCCACGACTGCAGCTCTGGAACTCCAGAAGGATTGGGCTCCGGAGCTCAACATCGCCTCCGCTTCGGCCGGCGCCGTGCCGACGGATCTGTACAAGACCGTATCCGGGCTCTCGAGCGTCTATACGGCCTTCGCGCTGTACGGAGTAGACACGTTCGCTGATCAGGCCGACATCGATACAAGCGACTTCCTCAACGAGAAGGGGCAGAAGATAGTGGCCGAAACAGCGGACAAGTGCACCGTCGAAGCCCTGCTCTCGACAGCCTTCACGGATGGGCAGTCGCTGACGAAGAACGGCGAGTCATTCACCGACATCATCGACGAGAACTTCACGGACATCGTTCACCGGCAGCGGCTGGGCAAGGCCGATGTGCCGGATGTTCCGCTGCTGGTCAACCACAGCCGCCTCGATGACGTCGTTCCGTTCGAACAGGGCAAGGCGCTCGCGTCGACCTGGTGCCGAGCCGGTCACAAGGTGGCGTTCGAGGACAACCTCGGGCCCACGCACGTCGGCGGCTACGTCGCAGCTCTTCCCCGAATCGAGACCTTCACCTCCCGCACATTCGCGGGCAAGGCTCCGCTCGACAGCTGTTGGAGGCTGTGACCTTTAACCTCGCCGAGGCGGTCCAACCGGTTGAGGAGCCCATACGCCCGAGGCGGTCCAACCGGAATGGGGTGGGCCGCCTCGGCGACATTCGCATTGTGGTTTTTCGATCTCGCGGATTCACCCCAGCCGCGAGGCGAAGGCGAGCAGCTCGCGATCGTTGCCGGGCCGACCGACCAGCTGCACCGCCTGCGGCACTTCCGCCGCCCCGGCGCTGGGCAGCGGAATCGTCAATGCCGGCCAGCCGAGGACATTGAACGGCATCGAATAGCGCATGAACTTCGCCGCCGAGCCGGAGTCGATCTCGTCCCAGCGGATCACTGGCCCGTCGATGGCCGGGGTGAGCAGGAAGTCGGCGCCCCCGAAGACGGTGAGCGACCGTTTCCGCAGGTCTGCGAGCGCTTCCAGCTGCTTCCGGTATTCGGTCTCGCCGAGGTCTCTGCCGGCCTCGATCTTCTTGGCCACTCCTGGTTGGTAGTCCGCGGAGTGCTCGGCGTACAGGTCTGTGTGGACCTCGTACGCCTCATAGAGGCGGATGAAGTCGTAGATCGGTGCCAGATCGTCGAGGAGCTTGCCGATGACTCGTCCATTCGCCGAGGTGACCGTGAGGTCCGGCATCGGCATGAGCAGGTCACTCGCCCGAGCGTCGTCGTCAGCGAAGAGACTGACGTCGATCGTCCGTGCGCCGCTGCCTGTCAGCCCCGGCTCCGCACCCCGGCCAGAGGCCTTGCCGGAATCTTCGCCCGTGATCACATTGAAAGCAGTGGTCAGCACGCCGAGGTCCGCGGCGAAGAGTCCGACGGTGTCGAAGGCTGGCGAAAGCGGGAACACCCCGTCGACGGGGACGACGCCGAAGGTCGGTTTGAATCCGATTGCGCCCTGGCAAGCGGCCGGCACACGCACGGACCCGGCCGTGTCCGTGCCCAGCGCCAGAGGCACCGCGCCGGTGGCGACGAGCGCGGCCGATCCGGAGCTCGACCCGGCTGTGCACAGCGCCGGGTCGACGGGGTTGATGACCCGGCCGAACGCGGATTCGTCGCCGAGGATTCCGTACGAGTACTCCTGACAGTTCGTCTTCGCGACCGGAATCGCGCCCGCTGCTTCGAGTCGCTCCACGACTGTCGCTGAGGCGGTCACCGGATCATCGCTGCGCACGTTCGATCCCATTGTCGTCGGGTAGCCGACCAGGTCGATGACGTCCTTGATGGCGAAGGGAATCCCTTCCAGACGCCGAGGCGGCTCGTCGGATTCGCGGCGGCCGATCGATTCCGCGGTGAGGGCGTTGGCACGTTCGACGGTCATCGCGGTGACGGCATTGAACTGCGTTCCGGCACGCTCCACCTCGGCGAGAGTCTGCTCATCCATCCGATGAGCCTATCTGAGCTGTCGGCGCCAGTCCGGTCCATGGGCGCAGCTGTTCGATCGCCGCGGCGACGTCGAAGGCAGTTCCGTCGTCGAAGGGGTGGGCGATGACCTGGACGCCGGTGGGGATCCCGCAGTCGGCCATCCCCGAGGGCACGTTGACGATCGGCACGCGGTTGCAGATGTTGAACGGCATCGTCATATGCGCCTGCCAGTAGTGTTCGAGGCGGACGCCGTCCCTTCCGCTGTTTTCGGACGCACCGTCTGCCCCGGATTCGCCCTCCCCTTCACGTCCCACTCCCCCGGCGTCGATGGCGATCCCATCGAGGTAGCTGGCTCCGGCTTCCAACCCCGCCACCGCCGAGGTGGGTGCCAAGAGCACATCGAAACCGTCCATGGCTGCGGCGAGTTCCGCTTGGATCTGTGCTTCCATAGCGAGTCCGTCATAGAAAGAGCGGCGGCCGGCGACCGCCTCGGCGTCGGCCATGAACCGCAGCGTGTAGTCGGCCAGGGTGTCCTTGTGGCCGCGGGTGGCCGCGCGCATGGCCGGCGCGAGCAGGTTCCCGAAGTGCGTGAACGCGGTTTCGAAGATCCGCTCGACCGTCCACGGCAGTTCGACCTCTTCGACGATCGCTCCCGCCGATTCCAGCGCCGAAGCGACCGCGCGGGTATTCGCTTCGATGTCCTGTCCGACAGGGAAGTCCCCCAACCGCACGCACAGCGCGACCCGGCGTCCGCGGAGTCGGTCGGCCGCCTCGGCGGGGTCGAAGTCGGCGAGGAATCCGGGCGAGGCGATCGTCGCGTGATCGCTCGGATCGACACCGACCATGACACGGGCGAGCAGTGCGGCGTCGGCGACGGTTCGCGCCATCGGCCCGTCCCCGCGGTACCAGTCCGCAGCCAGGGGCTGCGCTCCGGGTATCCGACCATAGGGGGCTTTGTACCCGACGGTGCCGGTGAAGGCGGCGGGCAACCGCGTGGACCCGGCGATGTCCGAGGCCGTGGCCAGAGGCGCGAACCCGGCGGCGAGCGCGGCACCGGATCCGCCGGAGGAACCGCCAGGTGAGAGCTCGAGGTTCCACGGGTTGCGGGTCACGCCCCACATCGGCGAATGCGTGATCGTCGCGCAGCTGAACTCCGGAGAGGTGGCGCGGGCGTGGACGTAACCGCCGGCCGCACGGATGCGGGCGATGATCGCCGCGTCATCGTCGGCGACGGTGTCACGTTCGTGGAGCAGCCCCTGTGTGAGGCCGCGCCCGGCCAAGGCGTGCTTCTCCTTGGCGATCACAGGAAGTCCGAGCAGGGGGCGGGCGGCGGCCGCTTCGGCGAGGTCATCAGCGGTCACCTCGGCGTAGAATGTCTCCGCCTCCCGCGCCGAGGAGACCGCCTCCTCGACGACCTCGGTGACCGCATTGATGCGCTCGTCCTCGGCGGTGATCCGGCCGATGAACGAGGTCAGGTAGTCGACCGGGGAGAGCTCCTTGGACCGGAATGCGGCGAGCGCCTCGGTGGCCGACAGGGTCCAGGGTTCGGCTGTCGAGCCGGTCGGGACTGCGGCCGAGGCGGCGCTGGGGCGCGGGTCGGTGTTGCTCATGCGCGCGCCTCGGCGACGGTCGACCCCACCCACACGGCACCGTCGCGGACATCGGCGAGCTCACCGCGGACGAGTTCACCGGCCACCGAAGTGAGCACGCGGACGCCGCGAAGCATGTCCTCATCGGTGGTGAACTCACGTTCGCAGTGGGAGACGCCGTCGACGCTGGGAACGAACATCATCACGGCGGGCACGCGGTGATTCATCGCCACGGAATCGTGGCCCGCCATCGTCTCGAGGCGGCGGATGCTCAGGCCTTCGTTGGCCACGGCCTTCTCGGCGAGTTCGACGCCTTCGGTCGGGAAATGGCGCTTATCGCGGATGTCGAAGTCGCGGGCGTTGATGGTGATGTCGTGTGCGCGGGCGATTTCGGCGATCTGGGCCCGGAGGGAATCTCGGGCGGCTTGGACGATAGCAGGGTCGGACGAGCGGAGGTCGGCGACCATGTGGACGCGGCGGGGCACGACGATCGGCGAGTTCGGTTCGACGACGTGCTGACCGACCGAGGACACGAGTGCCTCGTCCTCGAAGTCATCGACCACCTCGGCGACGGCAAGGACGACCTTGGACGCGGCGACGAGCGCGTCGTGACGGTCGGCCATCGCGGTGGCACCGGTATGGGACTGTTCGCCGAGGACATCGATGTCGAGTTTCTGCGTGTACCAGCTGGCTTCGACGACGCCGATGTCGGTGGCTTCACGCTCGAGGATGCGACCCTGTTCGATGTGGATCTCGGCGTAGGTGATCGCCTCCGGCGGGGTGTCGGAGCCGGCGTAGCCGATGGCGTTCAACGCCTCCGAGACTGAGGTTCCTTCAAGATCGGTGACGGCGAGCATCTCCTCGAGGTCGAAGAGCCCCGCATAGACGGAGCTGCCCATGATCGACGGGGCGAAGCGACCGCCTTCTTCGTTGAACCAATTGACGACGGCGAGGTTGAAAGTGGGCTGCAGGCCCGACTCGGCGAGTTCCTCTTTCACCCGCAGGGCGGCGAAGAGTGCAGCGATAACGCCGTAGGCTCCGTCGAAGCGACCGCCGAGCGGCTGCGAGTCGAGGTGGGAGCCGATGAGGACATACGGGGCAGCGCTTGTGTCAGCCGAACTGACGGGCGCGGCGGGGTCGGCCGCCTCGGCGTGGGCGCCGTCGGTCGAGGTCGAGGATTCGTCGGGGATGAGCTGGAGGCAGGCGAACATATTGCCGATCGCATCGACACGAACCTCGAAGCCGTGGCTTTCTGCCCATGCGCGCATCCAATCACGCGTCTGCTTGTCCTCGGGGGTGAGCGCCTGTCGGTCGACGCCGTTGTTGTCGGTCGCGCCGATAGTGGCGACGTGGTGGAATGCGGAGAGGAAGGCTGCGTCGGACGACGGAGCTGCCTGATGGTTCATTGCTGATCGCTGCTTTCTTGTGGGTGATGTGGCTTGCGCGGGTCTGTGGTGGGGTTGGCGCGCCTACCCCAGCCGTCCGCGGGTCTCGGGGAGGCGGGTGACGAAGATGAGGACGAGGCACACGGCAGCGACCGCGGCCATGTAGTAACCGGGTGCGGTGTTGACTCCGGTGATGTCGACGAGCCACGTGCCCACGAATGGCGCGGTTCCTCCGAGCACGGCGTAGGAGATGTTGTAGCTGATGGCCGCCGAGGTGAACCGCGTCTTCGTCGAGAAGCGCTCACAGAAGAAGGTGTAGCAGCCGCCGCCGTAGCAGCAGAGCGCGAGGACGAAGATCGTCTGCCCGAGGAATGCCAGCCCCATGTGTCCGCTGGTCACAAGTCCGAATGCCGGCACCGAGGTGACCGCGAGCAGAATCGTACCCGCGATGAGCATGGGCCGACGTCCGACTCGATCGCCGATGGCTCCCGCGATGGGCAGGAAGATCGTGTAGCTGGCCATGGCGATCGCGTTCGTCAGCAGCGACTGTTCGCGGCTGAGGTCGCCGGTGGTCTGGATGTAGGTGACGAAGTAGGCCGAGAGCATGTAGAAGCCGAGCGCGGTGACGCCGAGGACGAAGAAAACCTGGAGCATGCCGACCCAGTTCTCGCTGAAGGATTCGCGGATCGGGCTGAATTCCTTGGGCCGTTCGGCCGCTGTCTTCTTGAACAGCTCGGATTCGTCGGTTCTTGCCCGGATCCACAGGCCGACGGCCGACAGCGGCAGCGCCAGCAGGAACGGCACACGCCATCCCCAGGAGTCGAAGGAGGCGTCGGTCATCACGGTAGAGAGCAGGAGAATGAGACCGCCGGCGAACACCGAGGGAAGAGCGGTCGCGGCCAGGGTGATGTTGATCCACAGTCCGCGCTTGGCCACAGGGGCGTGCTCGTAGACGAATGACGGACCGCCGACGGATTCGCCACCGGCGGAGAAGCCCTGACCAAGGCGGGCGAGGATGAGCAGAATCGGGGCGAACCAGCCGATCGTGTCGAATCCGGGGAGGATGCCGATGAGTGCGGTGCAGGCTCCGACGAGGAAGATCGTGATCGTCAGGGTCTTCCGCCTGCCCACCTTGTCGCCGAGAGCCCCGAAGAACAGCCCGCCGAGGGGGCGCATGACGAACGCGACGCCGAAGGTCGCAAAGATGACCAGCAGACCGGTGATGCGGTCGCCGTCGGGGAAGAAGTATTCGGAGAGGATGACGGCCGAGAGACCGTACAGCGTGAAGTCGTAGAACTCGACGAACTGGCCGATGCTGCCGCCGAGAAGCACTTTCCGCTGCATCGTCGTCGACCGGCCGTGGCCGTCGGCGGTAGGTGGGTACTCGTGGTCGGTAGTGGGAGTGGACATCAAAGCTCCTTTGCTGTGTCCCATGACGGGCCTGTCACCGAGTCGGGCTTGTCGCCCTGAAGTGCCTGTCACCTTGCCGGGCGGAAGCATCACCGTCTGCCTGGGTGATGCCTGCCATTCATTGTCATCAGCGATTCGGAATCGGTCCAACAGATACTTTTGAACATTGTCATCAATGAAATCAATGTGGACAGACCGGGTCGGCGGCCTTTGCTCGTCCACTGCGCCACGATCACCGCCGCCCCTCCGCGCCCGCCGCGGCCCTTCGGCGCATACATGACAGATCCGGATCGTCACTCTTTCGGCGCAGCCCCCAGCACCTCTCTGCTGACCTCGCAGAAGGCCTGTCCGCGCCGACTCAAACGCACACCGCTGGGCCAGATCACGGCAAGGTCGATGCTCGGGAAGTTGTCGAGCAGGGGAACATCGACGGTCTGCAGACCGATATAGGTCCCCGATGAGACGCTCTGGCTCAGCAGCGAATACCCGTGCCCCATCGCCACGAACGACCGCAGTGTCTCGTAGCCGGAGAACGAATGCCGCGTCTTCGGCACAACCCCTGCGATGCGGAACAGTTCGTCGTAGTACTGGCGGCTGAACGGCAGATCGAGCTGGATGTAGTCTTCGTCGGCGAGTTCACTCAGGCGCACCGGCTTCGGCCTCCCGCCCTGGGCAAGGCGGTGATTGCGGGACACCAGAACATGCGGTTCGACGACGTCGAGGAGGAAGGTATCGAATCGACCCGTCGGTCCGAGCATGTAGGTCAGAGCAAGGTCGCAATCGCCCGCCGTAACGGACTTCTGCAGTTCCTCCAGATCGGCCTCGAGATAAGTCACACGCACCTCCGGGTAGCGTTTCGCGAACTCATCGTGGATCAGCGGCAGGCGGGTCGGCGCGATCGGCGAGAACACTCCGACACTCAGACTTCCGCGAAGGGATCGCGACAGCCCCTGCGCGGTTTCGCCGAGCGCCTCAGAGGCCTCGAGGAAGCCGGTGACCTCGGCGAGGAAGCGCTTGCCCGCCGACGAGAGCACGACGGATCGATTCTTCTGCCTGATGAAGAGGTCGAGGCCGATGCTCCGCTCGAGCTGAGCCATCGCCGTCGAGATCGCCGACTGGGTGACGTTGAGCTGTTTCGCCGCCTCGGTCATGTTCTCCCGCCGGGCGACCTCCTGGAAGTAGCGCAGCTGCACCAGGGTGAAATCAAGGGCCATAGCTCCCCATCATCCCACCGACAATGGCAATGCGTGCAGATCCAACCTCGCCGAGGCGGCTCAATCCGAGCACTACCGTCCGACCCTTCCCAGACGGCCAGGCTCCGGCCCTTCCCGAACGGAAGGCATCGCACAGATCACCCACCTCTACCGCGTCGGATCCAGTTCCGAGAATCTTCCCGACACTTCAATCGTCATCGATCCGGTGTCAGTGCCGACGAGCAAAGTGCCCTCGAAATGACTGACATCCCAATAAAACACTCAAACGTGACCTTCACATTTAGGATGCCAGGTACAGTCGAATATTTTTCGAAGATTCTATTGTTTTCTATTCTCTGGCCGTCTACAATTGAGCTAAGAGACCTTCAATGACGAACGGAACTCAACAACGATGACTTTCACCCCCGACCGCAAGTGACGCACGTCAGGAAAGCGCAACCGCCGCGCCGTCGCTGACTCGCGCGGTGGGGCGAGCAGAAGACCGCCAACGAACACCGCACCGGCAGACCTCACGGGCCTGACTCCTCGAGATGCTGACGCGCTGAAGGACACCGAGCCTGCACAATCCGAAGAAGCATCGAGCCCCACATCGCTGGCCGAGCAGCTCAAGGCAGCCGGGTTCGACCTCAGCGGCCACCACTTCGCCGAAGTGTTTGAAGCCCTTGACCCAGTTTCGACCGACGATGACGCAGCGATTGACAATGCGCCGATTGCCGACGTCGAAGAACCAAGCAATGCAGTTGGAATTGCCGGTTCCGACCAACCACGCGAAATCGTCGAATCAGCGGACTCAACAGAGCTCACTTCGACTGCACCGACAGAATCGACTGTGCAACTCGGAACGGATGAGCAGGACAAGACAACCACGCAACCTGCACCGGTCCAGTCGGCCGAACCGGCCGCGGCAAGGAACAACACCGCAGATCACCACGCGACACAGCCACAAGGCGGAGACGATGCTCAACGCCCAACTTCGATGCACCCGATCCTCACCGACGCCGCCTGGAACGACCTTGCCGCGAGCGCACCTGAGATCACCGACTCGATTTCGTCATTGACCGAACTGGTCGGAGGTCTTCGTGCCTTCGACCGGCCGATGGGGCCGAACGAGGCCCTGCGGGTCATCGATGGAGCCGAGGCTCTGCGTCGGCTCAGTGAATCTCTGTCCACCCTGGCGCTGGCCGTCTACGAACGCGTCGGCACGCCTAAGGACAGTGGCGCCAAGTCGACTAAGGCGCTCATCCAGGAACGCCTCAACCTCTCGGGACGAGAAGCGAACCGCCGGGCAAGGCTCGCAGAGAATCTCGGCGGACGAGTCTCACTCGACGGACAACCGATTGAGCCCGAACACCCATTCGTCGCCGAGCAGCTCCACCTCGGCACCCTGCCGGCGGAGCACCTCACGGTCATCGAAGACTGCCTCAAGGCACTTCCCGCGTGGGTGGACCACGAGACGAAGTCACGTGTGGAAACCGACCTCGTGAAGTACGCGAAATCGGTGACTGTGAGCGAGCTCCGCGACATCTTCCGTCGGATGCTCGCTCTCATCGACCCCGACGGTGCCGAGCCGCTCGATCCCAGCGATCGTTCCGCCTACTTCATCACTGCCCGGCCCAAGCGCAATGGAGACTGGAGGCTGGAAGGCGTCCTCGATCCCGTGGCGGGATCCGAACTGCACGGACTGCTGACTTCGCGGATCCAATCCGCGAAAGACAGAACATCGACAATCGCAGAACCCACTGTCACCGAGGCGGACGAAGCCGAGCGCGAAGACGCTCCCCCACTCGTACCGAACGCCGAGCCAGACCAGACTCCCAGTAGTGGCGGCCCCGGCCAGACCTTCGATGAGCAACGGTTCGAACCTCTCGATGCCGTCCTTACCGGAGATCGTTTCGATGCTCCTCCGTGGGCCGTCATCGAGGCCGCCGAAGATAACGAAGCCGATTCCGAAGATCTGTCTGCCAACCGTCCCGTTCCTGCCGGTCACGGGGTCCGCGCCGATGGTTCGGCTGTCAATCTCATGAGCGAGCAGCCCAATGCGAAGGCTTGGATCTACGAACGTTTCGCCACTCTCATTTCGCGCATCAGCATGAAGGAAGCCGCCAAGGGTTCGCCCTACGCCCTGGTCGTCACAGCCAAAGCATCCGATATCGCCGACGGCACCAGCGAAGCCACTACGGGCTCCGGCGACCGATTCCCGATGGGCGACATCACCCGCCGCGGCCTCAATGGCACAGTCTTCTTCCACCTGATGGACGAGAAGGCTCGCACGGTGGAAGTCTGCACGGACCAGCGCTTCGCCAACAAAAAACAGACGGCAATCGTCACCGCCCGAGACCGTGGATGCGTGTTCCCCGGTTGTGACGCACCAGCTGGATGGTGCGACGTGAACCATGTTGTGCCGCACGCCAGAGGCGGCAAAACCGACATCAACAACATGTGCCTGCTGTGCTCCTTCCACCACCACCTCATGGACCGCTCCGACTGGGAAGTCTTCATGCTCGGCGACGGACGGCCGGCATGGCGACCGCCCGAAAGCATCGATCCCGCTCGCATCCCAATCCTGCATTCACGATTCATCACCGACGACATCATCGACGGCCTCTTCGGCACGTAGCTGTGCATGGCCATTCAATGGCACCGCTGCGCCTCCATTCTGATGTGAGCGCGAATGGCCTTGTCGCGACTGTCTTCACCCCACAGGGCAGGGCTCGTGTCTACGCGCTAGTCAGAGCGCAGGCGGCACAGCAATCGGCCCGCAAACGGTCCTCGCCGGTCAGAGACCAGACGCTGCATAAGAGATTCTCAGACGGGTGCAAATAGACTGGCCCCATGCACCTCGGCCTACTGACTTCCAGCGCGACCGCGATTCCACACGACATCTCGGCGGCGATCCCCAGCCCGTCCATTTCGAGCTTCCAACTCGGACCGCTGACGATCCACTTCTATGCGCTGTGCATCCTCGTCGGCATCATCTTCGCCATTGTGCTGACGAACCGTCGCCTGACCAAGCTCGGTGTCGAGGACTGGCAGGTGCTCGACATCGCGACGTTGGCCGTCCCGATGGCCATCGTCTTCGCGCGGATCTACCACGTCATCACGCACTACACCGACTACTTCGGCCCCGGCCGCAACCCCTGGAATCCGTTCGAACCCGGTTCGGTCTGGGCGATCTGGGAGGGCGGAATCGCGATCTTCGGTTCGCTCATCGGCGGAACCTTGGGCGCGTGGATCATGTGCCGCAGACTCGGCCTCAAACTCACCACCCTGCTCGACGCCCTGGCTCCGGGACTCATTCTCGCTCAGGCCTGCGGGCGCTTCGGCAATTGGTTCAACCAAGAGCTGTTCGGCCTGCCCACCACCCTGCCATGGGGCCTCGAGATCGATCCAGGCAACCCGGCCATCCCGCTGGGCACTCCGCCCGGCACGTTGTTCCACCCGACTTTCCTCTACGAAGTGATCTGGAACAGCCTCGGCGCACTCGTCCTGCTCTACTTGGGCCGACACGTCTTCTTCCAGTGGGGACGACTCTTCGCCGTCTACCTCATGTGGTACGGCGCCGGACGCATCGTCTGGGAATCGATCCGCCTCGACCCGAGCTTCGTCATCCTCGGCCTGCGGACAAATGTGTGGGGCGCGATCGGTGCGGTCGCTCTCGGTGTGGCGATCATGCTCATCCAGTGGAAACGCCACCCCGAGCCCGAGGAGTCACCGTTCCTCCCCGGCCGCACCCCCGACCCAGTGAAGGACTGACAGAGACCCTCGCCCAGGCGGCTCACGCCGTTCGCGCATGTGCTCACTCCCAGCCGAGGCAGTTCTCCGCGTTCCACAAGTGTTCACGCTCAGCCGAGGCGGTTCTCCCGGCCGCAGAAGCGTGCACTCTCAACCGTGAAGACTTTCCCCGTCAGGGATGCGCTTCTACACAAATCTACTGTGAAGTAACATCGATTTCATGCACTTCTTCCGCATGATCCTGCACCTGCTCAGGTCCCGACGGCGTTCCGCGCGCGAAATCTGGGACACATACTCCCTCCCCATGCGCGTCCACCTGGGCGAGATCGACATCTTCATGCATCTCAACAACGGCAAGTACTTCTCGATCATGGACTTGGGGCGACTCGACATGATGGTGCGCAGCGGAGCATGGCAAGCGATGCGCGACCGCGGATGGACAGGCGTCGTCAGCGCCGAGACCATCAGCTTCCGCAAGTCATTGAAATTCCGGCAGCGCTACAACCTCGAGACCAAGGTCTGCGGGATCGATGAGCGCACGGTATTCTTCGAACAGCGCATGGTCGTCGACGGAGAGATCTTCGCCCGGGCCTTCGTGGCCACCCGACTCATCTCCGAAAACGGTCCGCTCACCAGGGACGACCTCGTGGACGCATTCGGGGTGCCAGAGAACGAACCCGAACTTCCTGACTGGATCCACGATTGGCGTCGAGACAACGCGCTGCCGAGCACTCGGCGGCCTGCCTGGAGCAGCTGGAACTAGCCACGCCGCCGTCGTTTGTGGCTTGCGCTCTCGGCTGCACCTTATCGCCGTTGCCGGCAATGCACGGCCGAGCATGACCGCTCCCACCACGTGGACGCCTCGCCGGGCACGCCGAGCCCCACCGCACGGCCCGCTGCAGTCGGTTCAGGCCTCGATCCACTCCTTGAGCTGCCCCAGCCCCTTCGTGATCGCGGCTTCCTCGATACCCGAATAGGCCAGCCGGATGTAGGAACGATCCTCACCGGACTGCGGTGAGCCGAAGTGCTCGCGAGTGCAGAAGGAGACACCCGTAGCATGCAGCGCCTCGGTGGAGAAGTCCGTCAGAGTCGCTATTCCCTTCGACTCCATCGCCTCGGTGACATCGGGAAAGACGTAGAACGTCGAGCCCGGGGTCGCCACGGACATTCCGGGAATCTCGTTGATGAGGCGACAGGTGGCATCGCGTCGCTTACGCAGCACCTCGAGCATCTGCCCGACCGGACCCTGCGGTCCGCGCAGTGCGGCGATTCCCGCCCACTGCACATACTGGTTCGTGCACGATTCGTCGTTGGTGTTCATCAGCGAGATCGCCTCGGCGACCTCCTTCGGAGCCATCGCACAGCCGAGCCGCGAACCGGTCATCGCGTACTTCTTCGAGAACGTGTAGAGGATGACGGTGCGCTCCCGCATCCCCGGCAGGGCTGCGATCGACTGCGACTTCCCCTTGTAGCGCATCTCGAAATACGCCTCATCGGAGAGCACCCACAGGTCGAACTCCTGCGCGATCGCGGCAATGGCCTCCCGTTCGACCGGAGTGGACTCCGCCGAGATCGGATTCTGCAGATCGTTGTAGATGATAGCCGTGGTGTTCTCATCGATCGACGCCCGCAGATGGTCGAGGTCGATCGCGAAGCCATCGGAGGTCGGGACGTATCGGTAGGGCAGGGCCGTGCCGCCGAAGTACTCGATCTGTGATTCGTAGATCGGGAATCCCGGATTCGGGTAGAGCACTCCCTCGCCGGGGTTCATCACGGCTTGGAGGAATTTCGTGATCACGGGCTTGCCTCCGGTGGTCACGACCACTTCGGCGGGGTCGATCGTCATTCCGCGCCGCGAGCCGATGTCATCGGCGAGCACCTCCCGCAATTCGGGGATCCCCGGTCCGGGGCAGTACCCGGTCTTGCCGTCGCGGATCGCCTGCTCCATCGCCTCGACGATGTGGGGAGCGAGCGGGAAATTGAGATCGCCAAGGTGGAATGGGAAGACCTCGTTGCCACGGGCCTTCCAGTCGGCGGCGGCCTGGGCCACGCGGAAAGCGGTCTCAGTGCCGAGGTTGTCCAAGCGTCGAGCAGTCTTCATCATCGACTCCTTCTTCGGGGTCCATCTCTTCGAGGGCAATGCTGAGGTGTCCGTGGATGCTGCGCAACGTGGGACGAAACCGTCTCCGGGCACGTCGCACACCGGTTCACTCACGATAGAGCACCTGACCAGGGATTGTCAGCGGTGTCCGAGTTTCATCCGGCGGCGAGGGCGAGTCCCGCGACCCCGAGCCCGGCGAGGACCAGCCGGAAGACCAGCCCTTTGGGAGGTGCTTCCGGCGCCCACCCTGACCAGATGAAAGCGGCAAGCCGAACCCGCTTCGCGGTCTCGGCCGGTGCTCCGGCAATCGTTCAGACAGTACCCCAGATGTCATCGCCGCGACTGACGGCATCGAACCCGCCGTCGACGAAGATGATCTGTCCTGTCATCCGCGAGTTCGCCTCGGAGACGAGGAAGGCATGCACCGCGGCGATGTCCTCGGCGTCGGCGGGGCCGTTGAAAGGCGTCGGCATGGCCGTCGCGGCCTGTTTCCGCCCCTCCTCGGAGGCGAAGAGATCCTTCGTCATCGCGGTGCGCACCTGCCCGGGTCCGACCCCGTTGATGCCGATCCCCGCTCCGGCATAGTCGTCGGTGGGTGCGACCCGGCGGATCCACCGCGAGATCGCCCGCTTCGAACTCGAGTAGTTCGCATATCCGGCCTCGGGCCCGTGGTCGGCCAGTTCGGCCCCGCGGGCCAGGGCCGCCTCGTCGTCTCCGGCCAGCAGGAGGTCGACGAGCTTCTTGTCGTTGCCCTGCAGCGTCGCCGCCGAGGTGGTCACGCTGACCCGCGGTGCGCCGGATTCGACGAGCAGCGGGCGCAAGGCTTCGATGAGCCGGACCGTGCCGATGTAGTTGATCTTCGGCGACAGCGGGGTGGGTGTGGAGACGCCGGCATTGGCGACGAGTCCATCGATGCGGCCGCCGCTGATGTCGGCTATCTTCTGCACCACCTGCACGATGGAGTCCCGGTCGCCCAAGTCGCCGGTGACGTCTCCCTTTTCGAGGTCGACGCGGATAACAGTGTCTCCTTGGCGTTCGAGAATGGCGGCGGTCGCCTCCCCGATTCCCGATGCTGCTCCGGTGACGACGATTGTCCGTTTCATGCTGCCTCCCTGACTGTCCGCGATCGCATTGTCGCTCGGGCGTCTCTCGCCCACCGCCACTGTAAGCTCGAAGGCCGTGAGCATGCTGACCGGTGCGTGGCAGGACAACTGCTACACGGCGGCCTCAATCCGCGTGCGGGGCGATGAAGAGCTTCCGCAGGGGCGCCTCGTCGATGAACCAGCGGGTCTTCATCCCGTCCTCGAGGCGGACCAGCATTCCCGGCGCCAGGACGACATCAGGCCGGGAGGGCTCGTCGACTTCGATGCGGCCGGTCCCGGAGACGACCAGGAAGACCTCCTCGCCTTCGACGTCGCGCATCGCGCCGGCGCTCATCTCCCACAGCCCGTAGTCCGCTCCGGCGATCGTGCCGAGTTCGGCATACCCCGATGTCACGGGCGCGCTCGGTTCACCCGCCGAAGCGGCCGCTTCCGACTCCCTCGCCGAGGCGGCTGCATCGATTGCCTGCCAGGCCTCGATGGGCTCGTGGTTGAGAAGGAACTCACTGATGTCGATCGGCTCCATTGCGCTCATGCGATCAGTGTAGCCAGCCAGATTCAGGCATGCGAACAGCCCACGTATTCAGAACCGCTCGTCGGCGATTCCAGCAGGCAATAAGTTCGGCGACAACCATTTACTTCGCTCTTGACGTGAGATAGAACTGATTCCGTACGCGTTGACGATTCGCACGCGTCGATTTCAGGAGTTGATCCATGTCCTACTTCAACGGTGAAGCCTCGCACTGGCTGGCGGCCTCCCCCGCCGACGACGTCGACCCCGCACCGCTGCCGCGCGAGAAGCAGGATCTCGTCATCGTCGGTGGCGGGCTGACCGGTCTGTGGTCGGCCTATTACGCCAGGCAGGCCCACCCCGACTGGGAGATCACCATCATCGAGGCCAGGCACATCGGCTATGGCGCCTCGGGACGCAACGGAGGGTGGCTCTCGACCCTGTTGCCGGGCAACCGCACCAAGTTCGCCGAGGCGGTCGACCGTGCCCGGAAGAACGATCCCACCGGACCGGTCGGCTCCGCAGGTCTCGACGGCGTGGCCAGCGTCAGCGCCTTCCAGTCCGCGCTCTTCGACTCCGTCGACGAGGTTCTCGACGTGTGCGAAGCCGAAGGAATCGACGCACATCAGGTGCGCGGCGGCCATATCGACATCGCCCAAACGGAGGCCGGCCTGGCCCGGCTGCGCGATCTTGAGTCCGGCAATGAGCAGTTCGGATATGGGCCCGAAGATATGCAGTCCCTCGACGCCGAGGCGACTCGTGCTCGCATCAACGTCGACGGAGCGCTCGGCAGTCTCTACTTCCCCGGTACCGCCGCCATCGATCCCGCACTGCTCACCCGGGGACTCGGCCACGTGCTCAGGGAACAGGGCGTAACCATCTGTGAGGCCACCTCGGCGAGACATATCCGAAAGAATTCGGTCGCCACGGACCGCGGGCCGGTGCGCGCGGACACGATCTTCGTGTGTCTCGAGGGGTATTCGGACACGGTCGGCGGCGACCTGCCGGGCCTGCAGGGACGGCAGGTCATCCCGGTGTTCTCGTCGACGATCGCAACCGAGCCGCTGCCGGACGAGGCGTGGGCGTCGATCGGCTGGGAGGGGCGCGAATGCCTCGGCGACACGGCGCACACGTTCATCTATGCCCAGCGCACGGCCGATGGCCGGATCGCGCTCGGCGGCCGTGGGGCGCCCTATGCTTTCCGGTCGGGCCTGCCCGGTGACGGTGAGGTCCCCGCCGAGGTGGTCGACCTGTTGGCCGGGCGCCTGTCCTCGCTCTTCCCGGACCTCGATTTCGAGGTTGCGCATGCCTGGCGCGGTGCGCTCGGAGTGACTCGGGATTGGTGTGCGGGCGTCTTCTTCGACTCTTCCCAGCGCATCGGGGTGGCCCGCGGCTATGCGGGGCACGGAGTGACGGCTACGCATCTGGCGGCGAAGACGTTGCTTGATCGGGCCTCTGGGGCCTCGACCCCGCTGACTGGGCTGCCATGGAACGATCACTTCTCCGGGCAATGGGAGCCCGAGCCGATTCGGTGGTTGGGTATTCGGTCGATGTACAAGATCTTCGGCATTGCCGACTCGTGGGAGACGGCGATCGGGGCGAAGAAGACGAGCCTGCTCGCACAGTTCGGGTCCCGTCTGGCCGGGCTGCACGAGTAATGGGGCAAGGTCTTGCCTGCACCACCAGCTTGGTGAACCTGCACCGAGCTGATGCAGGTTCACCAAGCTGAAGACTCGTACGTCAGTCGCGTTTCAGACCGAGTTCGGCTGTCGGAGTCTTCGCGGTTTCAGGGCTGAAGGCTGCGCAGATCGCGGAGATGGCGATACCGGCGCCGGCGAAGAGAGCGACTCCGACCCAGTTGTTGTCATCGCCGTTGATTGCCTGAGCGATGGCTGGAGAGAAGCCCCCGAGTACCAGGCCGAGCATGAGGCTGATCGCCATACCGCTGTACCGGATGTTCGCGGGGAACTGTTCGGGGAAATAAACGGGATAGATCCCATTCGCCGCAGCATAGGCGAAGGACATGAGCAGGATTCCCAACACCCAGACGATTCCTGTGTGCCCAGGAGCAGCATGGGACAGCGAACCGAGGTAGGCGAAGGTGAGCACGATCATTCCGATGCAGCCCGAAATGAACACGGGTTTGCGTCCAACCTTGTCCGAGAGATGACCGAGGAACGGGATCATGACCAGGGTGCCGAGGTTCGACACCGTGATCAGTGCAAGCATCTCACTGCTGGAGATTCCCGCGACCTGCGTGCCGTATGCCAGGGAGAAGGTGCTGAAGAGGCCGACCATGAGAAGGAACAGGGCCATCCCCGCGACTCGGATCATCTGCATTGGGTAGTGCTTGACCAAATGGAACAGCGGAACCTTGACAGTCTTGTCGTTCTCCTTCGCTTCCTCAAAGACCTCAGGCTCCTGCAAACGTGCGCGCATATAGATGGTGATGATGGTGACCACGATGCTCAGCAGGAACGGGATCCGCCAGCCGGTGCTCAGCATGAAATCTCTCGAAAGCATGTTCAGCGGAATGAACACAGCAGAGGACAGAACAAGCCCTGCAGTCGCACCCGCGATGGTCCAGCTGGTATAGAAGCCTCGTCGATTCTCCGGCGCGGTCTCCATCGACAGCGAGGCCGAGCCGGGCGATTCTCCGCCCGCGGAAAGGCCCTGCAGAAGGCGCATGAGGACGATGAGGATCGGTGCCCAGATGCCGATGGTCGAGTACGCGGGCACCAGTCCGATGAAGAACGTCGCGGCACCCATGAGCACGATGCAGGCCATCAGCGCGGTCTTGCGACCGAGCACATCGCCGAGCCATCCCCAGATGATCGCGCCGGCGGGACGGGCGACGTAGGAGACTCCGACGGTAGCGAGTGCCATGATCTGCCCAAGGCCTCCCTCGCTGGGGAAGAAGAGCGGCTGCAGATACAAGGCGGCGGCAGTGGCGAAGATGTAGAAGTCGTAGTATTCGAGCGCAGTTCCGACAAAGCCCGAGGTCGCAGCATTGCGCGCGTTCCGGCGCTGGGCCGCAGCGTCAGGAGCTGCGGCTGCTGTGGTTGATGAGGACAAGATTGACCTTTCGTGAAGAGCGGGTGGGATGGAACCGGTCTCGAGGCGGAGTTCGAGGGCCGCAGCAGCGGCATCGTTTCCGTGGTGTCCGAGACGATCCACGTCACGTTTCCGCTGCGACGGCAGAGACAGTCACCGAATGACGACTGAGTTGACCGGTGCCCCACCTGCCCCAGTTCGTCGGTGGGTTGGGGCCGAAGAGCTCAGCCAATGATGGAACGTTCGTATCACTCATGTCTTCTCCTTCGAATGTGATTCGTGTACTTCAGGTCGACTTCTCGCATGGTGCGATGAAGCCAGGTCATCCTGTGTCTCTGTGGCAGGGTCGAAAGGGTCAGCCGGCCATATGCAGACCGCCGTTGACGTGGAGTGTGTCGCCGTTGATGAATGATGCCGCCGGGGAGCAGAGGAACACCACCGCCGAGGCGACTTCCTCCGGTCGTCCGAAACGGTGCAGCGGCGTCGCCGCAAGCAGGGCGTCACCGCCGGAGGCGACGAGTCCTTCAGTCATTCGGGTCGCGATGATTCCGGGGGCGACGGCGTTGACACGGATGTTCCGCTCTCCGAGTTCCCAGGTCAGACTCCTACCGAAGGAGACGATCGCCCCTTTGGTGGCGGCGTAGTGAGCATGGTTGCGGCTGCCGCGGGAACCGGCCATCGACCCGAAGTTGACGATGGAGCCGCCCTCACGCATCTGCGGGAGCAGAGCCCTGGTCAGCTTGAAGCTGCTGTCGAGGTTGATCGTCATCGTCCGGTCCCAGTCTTCGTCGCTCATCTCCGCCACCGGGTGCTCGGTATAGATACCGGCAGCGAGCACGAGATGATCGATGCCGCCGGCAGATTCGACGCGACGGCGCAGCTCTTCGAGCGTATCGGCGTCGGTGAGGTCACCGGCGAGCTGGGAGACCGAGGTGCCTTCAGGCAGCTTTGCGGCGACAGTCTCGACCAACTCGGGCGCGAGGTCGACGAGGACGAGTTCGGCTCCAGCGGCCGCGAAGTACTCGGCGCTCTTCGAACCGATTCCGCCGCCGGCGCCGGTGATGAGCACGCGTTGGCCGGAGAAGAGGTTTGGGGCGAATGGGTTCATGGTTGTTGCCTTTCGTTCAGGGGAGGGGCGGCCGGAGTCGGTTTCGTTGGCCGCCTGGAGGCTGCGGTCACTCGTACCAGCTGCCGGCGATGGTCATACCGCCGTCGACCATGAGGGTGTGGCCGGTGATGAAGGACGCTGTCGGGCCGGCGAGGAAAGTGATGCCGGCCGCGATCTCCTCCGGCTGCGCCCACCGGTCAAGCGGGATCCGCTTGGTGATCGGCGCGGGGTCGAGCAGGCCCTGCTCTTGGAGTGTGGCGTTGAACGGAGTCCATGTGTATCCCGGTCCGATCGCATTGACTCGGATGCCGTCCGCGGCCCATTCCACTGCCAGGCTCTTCGTCAGTCCGATCAGTCCGTGTTTGACAGTGTTGTAGCTGGCGCGTTTCGGCATACCTGCCACTCCGGCCACCGAGGAGATGTTGACGATCGCTCCTCCGCCGTCCCTGAGCAGCGGATAGGCGGCACGGCAGGCGCGCATCGTGCCGGTGAGGTGCACTTCGAGCAGCGCCTCCCAATCCGCGTCGCTCATTTCGGCACTCGGCACGGGTTTGGCGTTGCCGGCGCAGTTGACGAGCGCGTCGAGCCGCTGTTCAGTCTCCGCGATCGATGCGAATGCGTCGTCGACAGCGGCTCGATCAGTGACATCGACAATGATCCCCCGCAGGGACCAGTCCGAGGGCGCCCCCGCCAGTGCCTCGTCGAGCTTCTCCCGGGAGAAGTCGAGGATGACTGCAACGCCGCCGTCACGACACCATGCTTCGACGGTGGCCCAACCGATTCCCGAGGCGCCGCCGGTCACGGCGAGCACGGGTGCATTGTCTGTGAAACTCATTTCCATCAATCTCCTTCGATCTGTGATTGCCTGCGGCCTCTGCCCTCGACGAAGTCAGAGCACCAGGCTCATCGGGTCCTCGAGGGCATTCCGCAGAGAGGTCAGGAGCCTGCCGGCGACAGCACCGTCGATGACCCGATGATCGGCAGAGAAGGTCACGGTCATCATCGACGCGACGGTGAGTTCGCCGTCGCTGACCACTGCTCGCTGTTCGGTGGCTCCCACGGCGAGGATGCCTGCCTGCGGAGGGTTGAGGATCGCTGAGAACTCGCCAGTGCCGAACATCCCAAGGTTGGAGACGCTGAAGGAACCGCCTTCGAGCTCTTGCTGCCGTATGGCTTTCTCACCCGCGCGGAACTTGAGGTCCTGGGTCGTCCGGCACAGGGCGGCCACCGACAGGTTCGAGACATTGCGGACGACCGGGGTCAGGAGGCCGCCCTCGGTGGCGATCGCCATAGAGATGTCGACCGAGTCGAATCTCCGGATCGAGTTCTCGTTCCAGATCGCATTCGCGTCAGGCACTTCGTGCAGGGCGTGGCCGAGCGCCTTGAGCACAAGATCGTTGATCGTCGCCTTGACCCCTTGCCGTTCCAGAGAGACATTGATCTGCTTCCGGAATTCGAGCAGGGCATCCATACGAATATCCCCAGTGAGATAGAAGTGGGGAACAGTGGACTTGGATTCTGTGAGACGACGCGCGATCGCCCGTCGCATCCCGGTCAGCGGCACATCGGTATAGCCCGCATCCGCGGTGTCTCCGGCGGAAACGACTGACGGCTGTGCGTGAGTCGGGGCGCTTGCCGAGCCGCTCTCAGCGGCCTCGGCTGCAGTCCCTGCTGCAGTCTCGACATCGGATCGGATGATCCGGCCGCCCGGACCGCTGCCCTTCAGCCCGGTGACAGCGACGCCGAGTTCGCGGGCACGACGTCGGGCCAACGGGGAGGCGAAGACTCGTGTCATATCAGAGGTCGCGACAGTGTCGACGGACGCGTTGAGGACAGTGTCGACGGCAGCGACTGCGGTCTCGGTCTTCGAGGCGTTCGAGCGCTCGAGGCCTTCGGCCGCGGTCCGCTCTTGCTCGACCTCAGCTGATGAACCGCAGCCTGCCGTCGAACTGCTCGCAGTCTCTGCGTTCGCACCGGCGAGTAGACCGTCGATCTCGGCTTCTGAGTCGCCCGGCTCGGCGAGCACCGCAATCGGGGTCCCCACCTCGACGGTGGTGCCGGCTTCGACGAGGATTCGGGCGAGTGTTCCGGCGGATTCCGCCTCGAGCTCGACCGTGGCCTTCTCGGTCTCGATATCGGCCAGGGCCTGGCCGTGACTGATCTCTGCGCCCGCTTCGACCAGCCAGGATTCGATGACTGCGTCGGTGGCATCCGCGACGATCGAGGGAAGGGTGACAAGCTGTGCCATGGTGGTGTTCCTTGCTCTCAGTTCCGGCCCAGGCCGTCGGCGATGAGGTCGAAGCCGTGGGTGACTTCAGCGGGTCCGGCGTTTGCTGCGGACTCGAGAATCTTCGAGATGGACGGGCTTGCCTCGCGTCCGGTCACGCGCTGGACCGGCTGGTCGAGGTGGTCGAAGAATCGTCGCTGGATCTCATCGGCCAGCCAGGATCCGTAGGAGGTGCCGATCGGTCCCTGCTCGACGATGAGGACACTGTTCGTTCGCCGGATGGAGTCACCGACCGTCTCCCAGTCGAGGCTGGCTCGATCGAGCCAGCGCAGATCGATGACCTCGGCGTCGAGATCTGTGCGCGCTTCTGCCTCAGTGAGCGCCAGAGCGACCATGTTGAGGTAGCTGAGCACTGTGACGTCGGTGCCGGTCCGGCGGACAGCCGCCTTGCCCAACGGCAGCCGGTAGTCGGGAGTGCCGGAAGGGATCTCGTCCTTGCGCGCATAGAGGTCGACATGTTCGAGGACGAGCACCGGATCGTCGAGGTCGAGTGCGGTATTCATCAGACCGATGTAGTCCTCGGCGTTCGACGGAGCGATGATTCTCCACCCGGGGTTCGTGGCGAAGATGCCTGCCGGGTCCATCGAGTGCTGGGATCCGTATCCGGCTCCCATGGCGACTTTCGACCGCAGCACCACCGGCATCGAGGACTGACCGCCGAACATGTGGCGAGCCTTGCCTATCTGGTTGAACACCTGGTCGGCGGCGACCCACATGAAGTCGGAGTACATGAACTCGACGACAGGGGTGTAACGGCTGGTCATCGACAGCCCACCGGCCAGACCAGTGAAGGCGTTCTCACTGATGGGCGTGCCAAGGACACGGTCCGGGTAGGCATTTGCGAGCCCCCGCGTCGCTCCGTTGGTGCCCCCTTTGAGCCGGTGGATGTCCTCGCCCATGACGACGACGGACTCATCCGTGCTCATCCTGTGCTCGAGGATGTCGGCGATCGCGTCGACGAAGCGCCGCTCGACCGTGTCTTCGACGGCAGGCCCATGGGTGCCTGGAGGCAGCTCGCCGAGCGCAGCCGATGAGCGGATGTGGGCATCCACCTCGGTGGTGTCCGGCCATTCGGCCTGGCGGATCCGCTGGGCGCCCTTCGTCGATTGCGGGTCGGGTTCGGTGAGTTTGTCGACGACCCGATTGATGACCTCGCGAATGCGCTCCGCGAGATCCTCGTTGTCTTTGTCCGTGAGAAGGCCTCGGCGGATCATTTCGCCGGCGACCTTGTCGACGGGATCCTTCTCCCGCCATTCCTTCTCCTCGGCTTTGGAACGGTAGCCGAATGCGGAGCCGGGGAACGGACCGTTCTGATGGAAGAAGCGGTAGGTGCGCGCTTCGATGAGTGTCGGCCCGTGACCGGCGCGCATATGATCCACGGCGGCCTGCTGAGCGAGGTAGACGGCCAGCGGGTCCATGCCGTCGACCTGCCAGGACCGGATGCCGAATCCCGGGCCGCGCAGCGCGAGATTGCCCTCGCCGGTGACGTCGTCGACAGAGGTCGAGACCGCGTAGAGATTGTTCTCGAGGAAGAAGCACAGAGGCAGCTTCCAGGCGGCGGCGAGGTTGAAGGTCTCCAGCGTGGATCCGATGTTCGAGGCCCCGTCGCCGAAGTATGTGACCGTCACACCCATATCGGGGCTGATCCCATCGTCGGTCGTCCCGACCCGACCGAGCGCATCGTGGCGCTGGGCCCAAGCATTGCCTGCGGCCAGGGGGACTCCTCCCCCGACGATCGCGTTCGTGCCGAGGGCACCTGCTTCGGTCCACTGCAGGTGCATGGATCCGCCACGGCCTCCGCTGAAGCCTGCGCTGAGGCCGAGGATCTCGGCGAGGGTGCGGTGGATGAACTCCGTGATTTCATCGGCCTTGATCCCGTCGACGGCCTTCAGTCCTTCCGGCCGCAGGTATGAGAGCCCCTTCGCGAGGAACTGGTGGTGGCCGCGGTGGGTGCCGTTGACGCCGTCTGCTGCTCGGAGCGCGAGGACGGACCCGACCGCTGCGCCTTCCTGTCCGATGCTCGAATGTGCCGGACCGTGCACCAGTCCGCTGCCGGCGAGTCCGAGGACGATCTCTTCGAAGATCCGGATCGTGTGTGAGTGGACGAGCATCGATTCGAGAAGTTCCGGATCCGCCGCGTCCCAGTCAGCAGTGGTGGTGGATACGACTTCGACCGCGCTCGGCGCAGACATTTCTTGGTTCACGGGCATCGATGCTCCAGAGGTGCGAGGACTGTGTTTCGGACCACGTTAACCCAGCCTGCGTATACATTCAAACTGTATTTTGCTGTTTTTTCTTCAATATTCGCCCTGTATGTATACACTCAAGGGAACGACGAGAACTAGATAGTCTTGACTGACTGCCCGAACCCCTACGACCCCACAGAGGAACCAGCAATGGCCACATCGTCCTCGGCTTCGAGCGCGCGCATTGCCGATGCACTCCGCGATCGGATTCTCAGCGGCGCCCTCGGTCCCGGCACACGGATCTTCCAGGAAGAGATCGCCGAAGAGTTCGGAGTGAGCCGCATCCCCATCCGAGAGTCTCTGCGTATCCTCGAGTCGGCCGGACTCGTGACGATTGTCGCCTCGTCCGGAGCGTGGGTCGCTTCGATGAACCTGGCGGAGCTGCAGGAGAGCTATCTCATCAGAGAACGGCTCGAACCCCTGCTCCTCGGACTCGCAGTGCCTCTGCATTCGCCGGAGTCTCTGACCCGCCTGAGCGAATTGGCCGCCGATGCGAACGCGGCGGACTCGGTCGAGGAATTCCTCGATCTTGATCGGAAGTTCCATCTCGCGGCTTTCGAGGGGCCGTCGGTCGACAACCTGCGTTCGATGGTCGACAGGCTCTGGAACTCGACACAGCACTACCGTCGGGCATTTATGGAATTGGTCTGGGATTCCGGACTGAGGGAGACCCACATGGAGCACGATCTGCTCGTCAAAGCCATCTCCGACCGCGATGTGCGCTCGGCCGAGGAGCTCATGGCCGTCCACATTCGACGCACGCGCTTGGCACTCGAGCATCACCCCGAAGTATTCACGACTGCGTGACACCGACGAAATGACCACCGAAAGGACAACCCAATGAGCACTGAAGCGGGCCTCCCCGGTCTCGTCGGCACCGATCATGTCGGTTTCACCGTCCCGGACATGGAGCAGGCGCACACGTTCTTCACCGACATCCTCGGATGCACACACGTCTATTCGCTCGGTCCGTTCCCTGCTGATCCCGCGCTCATAGTCGATCGGCTCAATGTGCATCCCGACGCCGTGATGCAGGAGATCCGCTTCTACCGATGCCACACGGGAGCGAATTTCGAGGTCTTCTCATACGACTCTCCCGATCAGAACCAGGTCCAGCCCCGTAATTCGGATATCGGAGGCCACCATCTCGCCTTCTACGTCTCCGATCTCGACGAGGCTGTCGAATGGCTTCGGAGCAAGGGCGTGCGGATCCTCGGCGAGCCGACAGCCAGCAGCGGTGCCAGCCGGGGCCAACGCTGGGTCTATTTCCTCTCGCCCTGGGGCATGCAGTTCGAACTCGTGAGCTTCCCCGAGGGGAAGGCCTATGAGGTGGAGGCTTCTACGCTGCTCTGGGATCCTCGCACGCCTGAGAGGTAGGCCGCATATCAGGCCTAGCCCCTTCAGCGACCGACGCTTCACGCGTTATCGCTGCATGCCCGGGCGGTCGCGTCTGCCCTACCGCAGTCTTACGCTGTGGCCCACCCCTGTCGTCCGGTTCGCGGAAGAGGCAGACTGAGGCCATGACGAGTTCGCACAGCCGCATCTCCCACATGGCCGCTTCCTATCCGGCCTCAGACATCCGCAAGATGTTCAATCTCGCCCTCGACTTCCCCGATGCTGTGAAGCTCACCGTCGGCGAACCGGACTTCACCACTCCGAAGCACATCAAGGCCGCCGGCATCCGTGCGATCGAGAATGACAACACCCGCTACGTCGCCAATGCAGGCATCCCCGAACTGCGGCAGGCGATCGCCCGGAAGTACTCGACTCGGTGGAATCGCAGCATCGTCCCCGGGAACGTCATGGTCTCCTTCGGCGCGATGGAGGCGCTCACCTTCGCCCTCGACGTCACTGTCACCCCAGGCGACGAGGTCATCATCCCCGACCCGAGCTTTCCCAATTACATGGGTCAGGTGCACCGCCTCGGCGGGATTGCCGTGTCCGTTCCTGTCACCGAGGACAATGATTTCAAGCTCCGCGCCGAGGATGTCCGCTCCTCGATCACAGACAAAACCGCGGCGATCATCATCAACAGTCCGTCGAACCCTCTGGGTTCCGTGATGGACCGCGCCGACATCGAGCAGATCGCAGCCCTAGCCGATGAGCACGGGTTCACCGTCATCTCCGATGAGGTCTATGACGAGATGGTCTTCGACGATTCCGTCTTCACCTCCATCGCCGAGGTGAAACCATCCACCGCCGAGGCGGAAGCTGAGTTCGATCGGTTCCTGGCCATCGGCAGCTTCTCGAAGACCTATGCCATGACCGGCTGGCGGTGCGGTTTCGTCATCGGCTCCGAAGATTTCATCGCCCCGATGGCACTGCTGCAGGAGGGACTGACCTCGAGCCTGCCCGGATTCGTCCAGGAAGCCGCCGTCGCCGCGATCGAGGGGCCGCAGACCGCTGTCGAGGAGATGGTCGCCTCGTATGCCAGGCGGCGCGAGCTCATGGTCGAGCGCATCAATGCCATCGAAGGCTTGAGTCTGCTGCGTCCGGCGGCGACGTTCTATGCCTGGGTGAACGTGTCCGAGTGGGGTTTGGCCTCGTGGGAGTTGGCGACGCAGCTGCTCGAGAAGCACAACCTTGCGACGATTCCCGGTTCGGCCTTCGGCCCGGCCGGTGAAGGCTATCTGCGCCTGACATTCGCGGTCTCGGACGAGACCATCAACACCGCGTGCGACCGGTTGGAGGCGTTCGCCGCCGGACGGTGAATGGGCGGTCGCTAAGATATCCCTCACCCCACGGCGGCGAGCGCTGAATTCCAGCTTCCGTAGAACTTTCGGACGGCCGCAGCCGAGGGCACCTCGCCTTTATGCTCGGCCGCATACTCCGTGTAGGCCTTATAGGTGGCGGCGGTCCCGCGTGACTCGCAGTCGGCAAGGAACTCGGCGATCGCCTTGTCGTACGCTGCGGAGTCGAAGCGCAGCTGGCCCTTGGCTCGGCCGATCTTGTTCGTCGCCAGACCCGCCGCCTTGAGCGCTTCGTTCCAGGACCCGAACCTCTGCACCGCGGTCTGACTGGTCGGAGGCCAGATCGTCGCCCCCTGCGCCGAGGTGACACCGAGGCTCTCGAGCACTATCTTGCGCAGCTTGTCGTACCTGCTGGCGGTCAGGCTCGGGACCTCCGCCCGGCCACGGACGTACGCAACTGCTGCAGCCACCTCGGCGAGGGTGGACGTCACGGACGTCCCTGAGCCCTCGAGTTGGACGGTCAGTGCGGACTCCACCTCGGCGAGGGTCTCCCGGTCGCTGGGGCTGAGCTTCGCCGGATCGGCGCTGGCGGGGATCCCCTGCGCGCCAGTGGAATCGAGGTTGCGCGCGGTGATGTACAGCAGCGCACCGAGCACGGCCAGCGACGAGGTGTGGGTTCTCCCGGTTTCAGACATTCATGCCATTGTACGATCCCTGATGCACGATCGCGCCGAGGAACGGAAGCGGATGCACCCGATCACGGACGATCTCTTCGCCGGCGCTGACGAGGATCGTCGACGTGATCTGGGTGGGAATGGCCAGCGGCCCGAGCAGGCTCGCACCGGGAACGCCGAAGCGGGTGAGGAACTTCTTGAACTTGACCCGCCCCTTGGACTCGGGCTTCCCGCCTTCGCCGAGGTGATCCTCCGTCACCGTGTCACCCGCGGTGACAGCGGCGGGAGAATCAATCGACGATGGGTCGACGGGAGCATCGATCCCTGACGGATCGGCTGCAGCGGTCGACTGCGCAGGCTCAGCCCTCGCGGCGTCGGCAACTCCGTCCGCACCGACAGCCGCGAACTCTCGCTTTTCACTCTGACGATTCACGACGGCGCGGCGGGCCCGGGCTCCGAGGAGCACGATGACTGTCACGCAGATGAAGTTGCCGACGGCCCCGGCGATTCCGGCTAGTACGGGGTTCGTCCCGGCCCAGACTCCGATGGTCGAGGAGATCTCACCCTCGATGAATGGGATCGCCCCGGCAGCCGCGATGATGAACGGCTGAAGCAGATCGGGAACCTGAGCGGCGAGACCTTGGAAGAATTCGATGATGGGGTTCACGGTGGTCTCCTGAACGTGATCGGCAGATCCCGGCCCGGATGTACCGGATCTGATGGTTGATACGTTCAGTACAGACTGTGTTCTCAGAACAGGGTCAAGCCCTCATCGTCTGACCCAGCGAATCCTCAGCCGTCTTCCCCAGCCGCTGTCTTCAACTCTCCGCCTCAGTCCTCTCCCTCAGCCCTCTGGCTTCGCGGCAATGTGCTTGATGAAAGCGATGAACCGCTCGCGGTCGGCGTCCGGGATGTCGAGTTTTGGGAAGACGGAGATGAAGGCACGCTGGATGACGTCGATCTGCGCGTCGTTGTAGAGCTCTCTGAGCGAGCCGATGATCGCAGCCTGCCCCATCTTCACGTCCCCGGTCATCCGCTCGGTCAGTGCGAGGAGCCAGGGTTTCGCTTCGAGCTGCCGCTTCATGCTCGGGGCGATCTGCTCGCCGAGGTCGACCTCAAGCTGTTTGAGGGCGAGCTGCTGCTGTTCGTGATCGTCGTCGACCGAACCGATATCGGTCAACGGGACCCCGAGCTCGCGCATCCGCCGGATCTGATGGAGTCGCAGCAGGTGGGATGCCCCGTACTGTTTGCAGCCGTTGCTCATCCGGTCAGGCTCGGTGAGCAGTCCAAGCTTGTGATAGTGCCGAATCGTATTGACCGTGGTGCCGGTCAGCCGCGCCAATTCGCTCGTGCTCCATCCCACGGTCAGGTCATTCCGCCGATGCCGTGTGGTCCCGTTTCGATGTCGCTCAGCTGCGATTCCGGTTGCGACCAGCCTATGCGGATGGACTGACGTAGACGGCCCGATATGCCCGGACTACCGTGAAACCATGAGCACAGGATTCGATTCGGTCGAGGCCCTCGTCTTCGACATGTTCGGCACCGTCGTCGACTGGCGCACAAGTATTGCCGCCGAGGTGGCCGTGCGCCTGCGTGACCATGTTCCCGATCTCGACGCGCATGATTTCGCCGATCGCTGGCGCGCGGAGTACCAGCCGTCGATGGAGCGGGTGCGCAGCGGTGAGCGTGAGTTCGTCCGCCTCGATGTGCTCCATCGGGAGAATCTCGAGACTGTGCTCGACAGCCTCGGTGTCGATCCCTCATCGATCCCAGCCGAAGTTCTCGACGCGGTCAATCTTGCCTGGCACCGGCTCGATCCGTGGCCGGATGCGATCGCGGGACTGACTCTGCTGAAGGAGCGGTTCATCATCGCTCCGTTGTCGAACGCGAACGTCCGGCTCGCCCTCGACGTCGCCAAACGGGCCGGCCTTCCCTGGGACGCGATCCTCGGCGCCGAGGTGGCCGGAGCGTACAAACCGGATCCGCAGTCGTACCTGCGGACCGCCGAGGTCCTCGGCCTCGAAACGCATCAGCTCGCCATGGTCGCCGCACACAACAGCGACCTGGCCTCGGTGCAGGCACTCGGGCTGCGGACGTGCTTCGTCCGTCGCCCTTCCGAGCACGGACCTGGCCAGACGACTGATCTCGCGGCCGAAGGCGAGTGGGACGTTGTCGCCGACGACTTCGAGGATCTCGCCGATCAGATCGGCTGACGAACCTGCCGGGCGCGGCACCGAACGTCGATAAGCCGCCTCGGCGCGTCTAACTCAGTGGTTCCACCCCGCACCACTCAGCGATGAAGAGCGCGATGGTCTTGGTGATCTTGCGGATGGATTCGATGTGGACCCGCTCGTCGAAGGCGTGGATGTCGAGGGACCTGGGCCCGTAGGTCAGCGTCGGCATCGCTCCGTAATTCGTGTACACCCGACCGTCGAGATAGCCCGGCGTGGTGAACGATTCCAGGGGCTGGCCGAACACATCGTGGTGGGCCGAGCCGAGCACGGCCTCTGCTTCTCCGCCTTCCTCGAGCCGATATCCCGCAGCGAAGAAACCGGTCCTCTCCAACTGTGGCAGACGACCGTCCTGACCGAGACGCGCGATGCTGCCATGCCGGACGTGCTCTTGGATCTCTTCCCACGCCTGTTCCGGGTCGATCCCCGGGTAGATGGCGGCGCGCACGGAGATCTCACACCATGACGGAACACTGGAGGGCCAGTCTCCACCCGAGATCTCTCCGACATTGAAGTTGATCGGATGTTCGACACCCTCGAAACCTGGGTGCCGGTCCTTCTGCGCATTCCACTCCGCCTCGAGGGCGCGCAGGTCGGTGATCACGTCATTGGTCGCGTCGAAGGCATTGAATCCCTGACTCATCTCGCGGACATGACTCGGTTTTCCCTCGACCCGAACGGTGAACCAGATGACTCCGACGTTGGTTCGCACCAGAGCGTTCTCCTCTGGTTCGGGGATGAGCACGGCATCGCCGGTGTACCCGCGCAAGAGGGCCGACAGCGCTCCGTTGCCGGTGCTCTCCTCCTCCACCACGGACTGGAGCTGGAGCGGTGCCGCGGGGGCGAAGCCGGCAGCAGTGATCGCGTCGAAGGCGAAGAGATTGGCAGCGAGCCCGGCCTTCATGTCCCCGGCACCACGTCCGTAGAGCCACCCGTCCTCGACTCGAGGCTCGAAGGGCGGGGAGGTCCAATTCTCCAGCGGCCCGGTCGGCACCACATCCACATGCCCCTGGAGTATGAGCGACCGCCCCCGCACGACAGTCGGCCGATAACTGCCCACAACGTTGAAGTCTTCGTCATAGGGCACGGTCATCGGACCGAAGCCCGCATGATCTTCGATATCCTCTTCGTCGATGCGCCAGCGGTCGATCTCCAGTCCTCTGTCGGCGAATTCCTGTTCCAAGAGGTCCTGGATTGCCGCCTCACTGCCGCGGACAGACGGGCAGCGGATCAGATCACCGGTGAACTCAAGCTGACGATCGAATGCGTTGTCGACGGCGTCAGTGATGGCCTGGGCGACTTCTCGATTCATGCTTCGCTCTTCCATGTTTCTCTGGCTGATGGTTGACGGAGATTCTGATGGCAAGTGAACTCAGCGTAGTTCCTTCAGGGCCTCCTCGGCACGCCGTTCGCGATCCTCGACCGCCATCTCCCACCAGTATTCGCCGCGTTCGCCGAGACCGTACTTCGCGATGTCCACCTTCCTCCTCGCCTCCGCGAGGTCATTCTCATCGCCCCGCTTCTTCGCTTGCTTGACGGCATTCCTCGCAGCGCCGAGGCGGCTCTTGAGTTCTTCGGCGACGCGAGGTGCCAATGCGGGATCGGTTCGTCGCCATCGACGCCCCCGGACGATCAGCCAACGATCGTCACCACCATCGCTGTTCTCGCTCATGCGACGAAGATACAGGAAGTGCGACCGGAAAACACCGGACGCGTCGGCCTCACCTATCCCTCGTGAGTCACCTTCAACGTCCCTCCTGAGTCGCTTTCGACCGTGTTCAGACTGAGCCACGAAAGAATTCAGCATTGGTGGCACTGTCCAGATCACCTAGGGGCCGATGGAGCATAGCGTCGGCGCGTCGATGCAGGACTACTTCGCTCCCGACGAGATCGAACTGTTCAGTCCCTGAGCGCTGACCACACTGGAGCCCCTCAATAGTGAGGCATCAATGATCTGCCGTTGAGCCCATCTCATCGAGTTCAGGCCACGAAGATGCAGAACGGGTGCCCGGAAGGATCGGCGAAGACGTAGAGCGGTTCATCCTCGTCGTCGGCTCGGTCGAACAGCACGGCAGCGCCGAGACTTTCCGCGCGATTTCGCTGGCGATCGAGTTCGCTCCGATTCGGCACTGTGAGGTCGAGGTGCATCTGCATGGGGATATCCGTCGACGGCCACGTTGTCGGTTCGAGGCGATCAACCAGCTGAAACGCGAGCTTTCGGTTACCGATCGCATCGGTGAGTACCAGCCAGTCGGGGACCTCGGCCTCGGCACTCGCCCCTGAGCCGCGGCCGTCGGTCGGCTCGTCTCCCGGACGATAGACGTAGCCGAGCAGCTGCCGATAGAACTCCGCGAGCATCCTCAGGTCAGTCGAATCGATGACAGTGTGGAGCAGCTCAGGAAATCCAGTGCCCTTCGCTTCGCCTGTCACCCGAGCTCCACCGGCGTGAGCACCGCGATCTTCCAGCCGTCCTCGGTGCTCACCAGCTGATACATGTTCCGCTCGTCGGGTGCGCCTCCCCGGAATCTCCATGTGACATCGGCCCAGATGCTGTGTCCAGTCGCCGCAGTCACCGTGACATCGGCATCGACCTCTGTGACATCCGAGTACTGCTCGAAAGCACTCGCGAAGAAGCTCTCCGTCTGAGCGGCGTCAGTGACGAGGATCCACTGCCCCGGGAACTCGATGAGCGCCGGAACCGCGTAGTGATCGGCGATCGCCGATGCATCCCGATCGATGAGCGCACGGGTATAGGCGTCGACGAACTGCCTGTGAACCTCTTTGTTCTCATTCCTGCCGCAGATGCTACTCCGCGCCCCTGACGTAGGGAATGTCAAAGACAGTTTCCGGGTGTGACCCAGCGGCTGACTGACACGGTCATCCGGCGAGAAGTCCGGCCCGGTCGAACGATGAATCCCGACAACCACCTTCAGCAGAATACGCGTGTTCCCACCTCGTCAATCGCGTGTCAGGTTCGCAACTTCAGCACAGACTCAGCAAGCCAGCTTGTTCATAACCTGGTGTCCGCCGGGAGAAAGCCTGCCGGTCGACAACACTCACCAGAGGAGACAACCATGAACATGAAACGAATAGGCGCAGTGAGCCTGGCTGCGGCCACACTGGCCTCTGCGAGCCTCTTCGGCGCGACCGCGGCACAAGCTGGACCGAGCAAATACTGGAGTGCCAATTTCCGCAATGTAGAGACATGCTCAATTGGGGTTAAGCATTACATCAACCATATTGAAAACCTCGGTTACACACTGAGAGCCGGAAATTGCACACCTGACGATTATGGGAACCCGAACTCGAGATACACAGGCGCCGTCCTCTACAAGTAAGGAGAGTCTGCGGGCGTCACGATCCTGTCAGCCGGATGCGGGGCGCCCGCTTGCACCGGCGGTACCGTCAACTGTCAAGAGCTCCCACCACACCCCATGTCACCGCGCGATGAGATGATGACAGGGTGCCTGAGACCTCCCCGACCACCGGTTCCGCCATCCCCGCCGATTGGCGCGAGGCCTTCGCCCCGCTCGCCGAGGCGGCTCCGCACTCGCACACGCCCGTGGCCTTGGGATTCGAGCTCGTTCAGGTCATTCCCCGGACATGGTTCGAGGCCCAACACTCTGTCCTCCTCGACAAGGACGACGTCACCCCGGGAGTGAACCCGAGCCTCGCGATCCGTCCGCTCATGCTCAGCGAGTCCGGCAACTGGGTGAAGAAGTCCCTGTCGTGGCGCACCATCGACCGCATGGCCCGCCAGCACGACATCGACCCGGCCCACCAGGAATGGTTCGCTCAACTCGCCGGGCTGCGCACCCGTGGGAAAACGGATTTCACCCCCGACGGGGCGCCGTACCACCTCGGCGATTTCCGCACTCCCCTGCTGTGGGACCACTTCCTACAGGGGAAGGCCCTCGGCATCGAATTCGTCGGCATCAATCAGGGCATGACAGTCCGCATCGGACACAACGCGAAAGCCGCCATCGACATCCGCCGCAGCCAGAACCGCCTGCAGGTGCAGACCCGGGCAATGATCGACGAACGCGAATATGACTCCGGGCTGATCAAGCCGATCTGGACGCACGGCTTCTTCGGCATCGACATCACCAGCGGTTTCACCGTCACCCTCGCCCCCGCGGAGACCCCGACGAAGGAATCCGCACTGTCCGTGCTCCAGTCCCCCGGGCCGATCACGATCCCCGCTGCCGAGGCCGAAGAGTTCTTCGAGGAGTACTACCCGCAGCTGCGCTCCAGCGCCGAGGTCATCAGCAGCGACGCCACCGTCGCCTTCCCGCAGTACGGTCGCCCCCGCCTCGTCGTCTTCGCCTCGTTCGGCGCCGGGGACAAACTCTCCTTGCGCTGGTACTGGGAATACCACGGACCGCGCCGCACCTTCCCGGTCATCGATCGATTGAGGCTCAGCGCCGCCTCGGCGAGGGAGTACGCGGAGCAACGCGAACTCGACTTCGAAGATGCCGTCGTCACCGAGGTCGACAAACTCCTTGCCGACACCCACGAAACCGGCTCCGCCCTGTCGGCCATCAGTGACGTCGAACTCGACGACGCGGACACCGCGGATTTCGTCGTCAACGTCCTGCCCGGGCTCGAGGAGATCGAGCACGTCAAGGTCGTCACACGCGGTAAGAAGCAGCCGTACCGGGAGCTCGGCGGGGAGCCGAATGTGAAGATCACCTCGGTCGAGTCGGAGAAGAACGACTGGTTCGACCTCGGCTTCCAGATCAGCATCGACGGCCACCCGGTCCCCTTCGTCAAGCTGTACAAGGCATTGGCGGCCGGGACGACGAAGATCAAGCTCTCCGACGATTCGTTCCTGTCGCTCAACAAGCCGATCTTCGACAAGCTCAAAGCCCTTCTCGCCGAGGCGGACCTCATTCCCGAATGGGAGCCCGGAGCACCGAAGATCTCCCGCATGCACGCAGGTCTGTGGGCGGATTTCGAGGACCTCGCCGATGAGTCCGAACCGGCCGCGACCTGGCGCGATTCCGTGCGGGCCCTGGCCGACCTCGATCACCTGCCCGCCACCGAGGTTCCCGACTTGAACGGCGCGAAGCTGCGCCCGTATCAGGTGCAGGGTTTCCGCTGGCTGGCGCTGCTGTACTCGTGCCGTCTCGGGGGGATCCTCGCCGACGACATGGGCTTGGGCAAGACCCTGCAGACGCTTGCGCTCATCAAGCATGCGAAGGCAAGCACCCCCTTCCTCGTCGTCGCGCCGACCTCTGTGGTCCCGAACTGGATCAAGGAGGCGACCGCGTTCACACCTGACCTCGACGTTCGTGTCGTGGCCGAATCGACGCGGGCACGTGGGGTCGACCTCGCCGAGGTGGCTCACGGTGCCGATGTCATCGTCATGTCGTATGCGATGCTCCGGTTGGAGGAGACGCCGATTTCACGGATGGAGTGGGCGGGGCTCATCCTCGACGAGGCGCAGTTCGTGAAGAATTCCACTGCTCAGACGCACTTGGCGGCGAAGGAAGTGCGTGCCCCGTTCCGTTTGGCGCTGACCGGAACCCCGTTGGAGAACTCGCTCAAGGACGTGTGGTCACTGTTCTCGATCACGGCGCCGGGACTGTTTCCGTCACCGCATCGGTTCGAAGAGGAGTACCTACGACCGATCGAATCGGGTGAGAACCCGGGACGGATGCAGCGTCTGCAGAAGCGGATCCGACCGTTCATGATGCGGCGGACGAAAGATCTGGTGGCCGCGGACCTGCCGGAGAAGCAGGAACAGGTCATCTCGGTCGAGCTCAATTCCGCGCACCGGAGACTCTACGATCGGATTCTGCAGAAGGAGCGGAAGAAGATCCTCGGCTTCATCGACAGTGAGTACGACAAGCAGCGGTTCATCGTCTTCCGGTCGCTGACGCTGCTGCGGATGCTCGCTCTCGATCCGTCGATCGTCGATGCCGAACATACTGAGGTGCCGTCGTCGAAGTTGGCTGCGCTCTTGGAACGGCTCGACGATGTCATCGCCGAGGGCCACCGGTCGATCGTGTTCAGCCAGTTCACTTCGTTCCTGACCAATGTCGCCGCGGAACTCGACGCTCGCGGGATTTCCTATGTTCTCCTCGACGGGTCGACGCGGAACCGCGGGGCCGTGGTCGATGCGTTCCGGTCGGGTGCGGCACCGGTGTTCCTCATCAGCCTCAAGGCCGGCGGGTTCGGCCTCAACCTCACCGAGGCGGATTATGTCTTCCTCATGGATCCGTGGTGGAATCCTGCCTCGGAGAATCAGGCGATCGACCGCGCACACCGGATCGGGCAGACGAAGAACGTCATGGTCTACCGCTACGTCGCCGAAGGTACGATCGAGGAGAAGGTGCTCGCCCTGCAGAAGCGCAAAGCCGAACTCTTCGATGACCTCATGTCGGACTCCGGCACCTACGAGGGTCGCGGTCCGGACGGTCAGGCTTTCAGCCAGACCGTGACCGCCGCGGACATCAAGGGGCTGCTCGAGGGGTAGGGGCGCGGGCCGTTAGGTGCCTGCGACATGTCACTCTCCTCCTACGCCTAGCTGCTCCCCCGTCGGTCCTATCAGGCCATTGAGAGGAACAGCTTCTCGAGCTCTTCGGTGCGCACTTCGTCCTCGTCATCCTCGAGGCACTCCCGCAGTGCCGTCGAGATGATGAGGAATCCCGCCCGGTCGAGCGCCTTCGACACCGCCGAGAGCTGATGGATCACATCGCGGCAGTGGCTTCCGTCCTCGACCGCGGTGATCACCGCGCCGAGCTGCCCCTGTGCCCGGCGCAGTCGATTGAGGACCTTCTTCTGCGCGTCAGGGTCGGCGAGCATCCGCTCTCCCGGGTCCGCTTCTGCCTCTGTCGGCTCAGTCAGAGCTGTGTCGCGTTCGCTCATCGTCGTCCTTTCACGTACTCGATGTTGACATCAACTATACCCCTACGGGTATATTGAATGCATACCCCAGAGGGTATACGAAGCCAATAACGAGCAGGCCAGCAATGGTCGAAGAAGGAGATTGATTGCCATGTGTCGAGCAGCGACGTGCCGAGTATGCGGAAAGACCACGTGGGCAGGGTGCGGACAGCACGTCCAGTCGGTGAAGAGCACAGTCCCGGCCGGCCAGTGGTGCAACGGCAAGCACACCCAAGCCGAAGAGGATGCGGCCCGAGCGGCCAAGCCCAGCTTCCTCGCCCGCATTTTCGGCCGCTGATCCCACGTCAGACCAGACACCCCTCGATCACGGAAAGAAGGCTCCCATGCTCCTCGAACGCATCTTCGACGCCGACCTCGCCCACGCCAGCTACGTCATCGCATGCCAGGCGAGCAAGGAGGCGATCGTTGTCGATCCCCGCAGAGATATCGCGGTCTATCGCGAATTCGCAGCTCACCACGGACTGACGATCACCGCGGTCACCGAGACCCACATCCACGCCGATTACCTCTCCGGCACCCGCGAGCTCGCCGCGGCCACGGGCGCGACAATGTACGTTTCCGCGGAGGGAGGCCCCGACTGGACCTACGGGGCGGGCTTCGACGATGCCATTCAGCTGCGCGACGGTGACGAGATCACCCTCGGCAACATCAACCTGCGCGCCTCGCACACCCCCGGCCACACGCCCGAGCACCTGTCCTTCCTCGTCACCGACGGCGCACAGGCCGATGCACCGGGATTCATGCTCACCGGTGACTTCGTCTTCGTCGGAGACATCGGACGCCCGGACCTCCTCGACGAGGCTGCCGGCGGCTCCGACACCCGCTTCGCCGGTGCCCGACACCTCTTCGCCAGTCTCCGCGACCGTCTGCTCACGCTGCCCGACTATGTGCAGATCCTGCCGGCTCACGGCGCGGGAAGCGCCTGCGGCAAGGCCTTGGGCGCCATACCCACGTCGACGGTCGGATACGAGCGCACCTTCGCCTGGTGGTCTCCGTACCTCGAACGCGGCGATGAGCAGGGCTTCGTCGACGAACTGCTCTCCGGGCAGCCCGACGCGCACGCCTACTTCGCCAGAATGAAGACCGAGAACCGAGAGGGGCCATCACTCCTCGGCAAGCTCAGTGACCTTGAAGAACTCGACGCGGGCCGTCTGCAGGAGCGGATCGACGACGGATCGACCGTCCTCATCGACACCCGGCCGATCGAAGACGTCCACGCAGGAACGCCTGCCGGTGCTCTGCACATCCCGGGCCCCGGCAAGGCTGCGAGCTTCGGAGCCTGGGTCTTCGACCCGGCCACGGAGTCGACGCCGATCGTCGTCCTCGCCGATGACGCAGAGCAGGCAGCGGAGTATCGGGATCATCTCATCAGGGTCGGAATCGACACGGTCACCGGCTACGTCACCTCACTTGCCGGCATGGTACTGCATCCGGTCGACCTGGTCGACCCGGCGAACCTCGCAGATTCCACCGACATCCGCCTCGTCGATGTCCGCTCGAAGAACGAGCACGCTGGGGGCCACATCCCCGGTGCGACCCAACTCAGCGGCGGCCGAGCCCTGTGGGAACTCGACCGCCTGCCCAGCGAAGGCCGGATCGTCACCTACTGCCAGAGCGGCACCCGGAGCAGCATCACGGCAAGCGCCCTGCGCCGCGCCGGATACCAGGTCGCGGAGCTCGCCGGCTCCTATGACGCGTGGCGGTCCCTCGGTTCCTGAACTGGCGCAGGCCTGCTTGAGGGGGAACGACGGCGTCTGACCTCACAGATCCCACGGGAATATTTACTTTAGAAGCTCTAAAGTAAATATTCCCGCGGTCTTGTTCCTATGCTATGTAGCCCTTCACCGTTTCTCGGATCGCATCTGCGTGCAGATAGATGTCGTCAAGACCGTCGATCGGATGCCGGGACTCGTTCTTGTCGGCATCAAAGATGCCGAGATACTTCTGCTTCTTACCGTTGAAATGGAGCCGTGCAATCGGCTTCCGATTGTTGTCATCCAAGAGCACAGCAAAGTAGGACTTGGCATCACGCTGCGCAACGCGCTCGGGCTTCACCTCGCTGCAACTGATTGCCTTCACGATCTGGTACCCCTCAAGTTCCTCTAGGGTCGTCTCAATTTCCGTATCTCGGTCCAGATCCGATTTGGCGACTTCCGCGCTGGTGACAGCTTCGTCGGTCGAAACATGCACTGGGGCTGCCGCCTCGGAAGCCCCAACGCTGTCTTCAGGCGATCGTTCACTCTCTCGTTGAGGAATTGTTTCGCCGCTTTGGATACGAGCTGAGTGAACTGCGCTTTGGCGTCCTGCGTAAATCGACCGTCGTAGACACGGCTGGTGAAGAGGCGCACGAACGCCTCATCCGGCTCCTTGAACTGCCCGGCAATTTCTCTCTTGATGGCTCCGACGTACTTCAGTTCTTCTGCAGCGCTGACTACCGAATCGAGGTCGAACACTTCTTTGGTCAACTTCTTGAGTTCCGGAACGATCGTCTCGTCGATCTCGTTGAGGTCGAGCACCAAGAAGGGCCTGTCGTCCATTCTGTTCGGCGCATCGAGGTCGGTATAGAAGTTATAGACCTCGCCGTTTGTGAGAACTGCGATCCGAGCATTTGTCACGGAGAAATACCGGAAGAGCTGGGACGCGTGCTCGATCTTCAACGGCTCCGTCGATTTCTTGCACTCGATGAGGATCTGCACTTCACCATCGCGCATGATGGCGTAGTCGACCTTCTCGCTCTTCTTCACTCCCACATCAGCCGAAAACTCTGGCACCACCTCAAGAGGGTTGAAGATGTCGTAACCCAAGATCGTTGAAATGAAGGGCATAATAAACGCGTTCTTCGTTGCCTCTTCGGTCTGAATCGCTTCTCGCTGGTTACTAACCTTGGAGGCCAAGGCAGACAGCCGATCTTCGAACTCCATTGTTCCTCCACAAGCTCACGTCATCGATAGTTGCGTAATTTCAAACTGTAGCCTGCTGGGAATGATATGAACCGTCCGGACGCGCATAATGCTGTTTCCATCAGCCGGAGCGTTTAGTCTTTGACCGAGACGACCCGGCAGTCCGAGCACAGAGGGAAGGCTTCCATGCGCACCCCGATCCCCGACTATCTCGACGAGATCCTCGATGCTCTGCGCGACGATGACTCCGGAAGCGTCGCCGACTACATCCCGGCGCTCAAGGCAGCGAACCCGGATCTGTTCGCCGTCGCCCTGACGACAGTGGCGGGCAGGACGTACAGCTCGGGCGACTGCGATGTCGAGTTCTCCATCCAGTCGATGTCGAAGCCCTTTGCCTACGCCGCCGCGCTGGCCGACCGAGGCGAACCGTTCGTGACCTCGCGCGTCGGAGTCGATCCTTCCGGCGAGGCCTTCAACGAGCTTTCCCTGGAGACCGGGAGCCACCGACCGAGGAACCCGATGATCAATGCGGGCGCCATCACGACTCACCACCTCCTCGTCGGCTCCGGCACCAGCCGACAGATTCGGGTCGAGCGCGCCCGCGAATTCTTCTCCGAACTCGCCGGCCGCCCGTTGCGCATCGATGAGCGGATCGTCGAATCAGAACTCGAAGCCGCCGACCGCAACCTCGCCATCGCCCACATGCTGCGCAATTACGGCATCATCGAGGACGACCCGCACGAAGTCGTCGCCGGATACACCGCGCAATGCTCGATCTCAGTGACGGTGCGCGACATCGCGATGATGACTGCGACACTGGCCAACGGCGGAATCCATCCCGTCACCGGCACCACGGTCGTCGCCCGCCCCATTGCCCGGCGGACCCTGTCGGTCATGGCCTCTGCAGGCATGTACGACGCCGCGGGTTCCTGGTTCACCGATGTCGGAATTCCGGCGAAGAGCGGAGTGGCCGGCGGCCTTCTCGGCGCTCTTCCGGGGCAGGTGGGCATCGGCACGCTCTCCCCACGCCTCGATGACCACGGCAACAGCGTCCGAGGTCAGAGAGTCTTCCGTCGCCTGTCCGCAGATATGGGACTCCACCTCATGGACTCCGAGGCGCTCGGTTCACGTGAGCCGCGCAGCATCGCGGTCAGTGGAGATACGACGACCGTTGCCCTGCAGGGAGTCATCGACTTCACCGGCGCCGAGGTGGTCCTCGACCGACTCGACCGCTCCACCCCGACAACACCGAAGGTCATCATCGACCTCTCTCGGGTCGACAGCTTCACCGACGTCGGTCGCCGGATGGTCCTCGAGGGCATGCGGCGCCTGAGCCTCGACGGACTCGCTGTCGGACTCAAGGATCCGGATGAAGTCCTACCCGAGCCCGACCTCGGCGATGGGACCTTTCCGTTCATCCCGAATGACTGAGCCCGACGCCGATGCCGCTCACCCCCAACCGGGAACGACGAAGATCAGCCAGGTGACGATCGGTGCGATGACGACCATCGAGAAGCCCCACACCATGAGCTGCTTGAACACCCTGTCCCGCTGTTCTTCAGGCGAGTTAGCCACGACCAGAGCACCGGAGGTGGAGAACGGTGAGGAATCGACCACCGAAGATGAGATCGCCAGAGCGATGATCAGCCCGATCTCGCCGACGCTGCCCGTGAGCAGGAACGGCACGGCCAGGGGAATGAGCGCGCCGAGGATACCCGTCGTCGACGCGAACGCGGAGACCACTGCGCCGATGAAGCAGATGATCAGTGCCGCGACGAGCGGAGCTCCCATGCCGGCGACCTGACCGCCGAGCCAGTCGATCGTGCCCAGACGCTCCATGAGCTCGACATAGGTGACGATGCCGCAGATCAGCAGCACGGTCGGCCACGCGATCTTGCTCACCGCGCCTTTGCTGATGCGGGGCGAGAAGAACGAGATGATCACGGCGATGCTGATCGCGGTGAAGCCGACGTCCTGATTGAGCGGGGGCACAACCATGACTGCAAGAACGATGAGCCCGATAAGAGTGACGATGCGGTTGAGGTCGAGGGTCGTGACTTCGACATCCTCGTCGGTGTCTTTGACCATCGTCGTCTGGACCGATCGTCGAGCCGCTCTCCGTTCGGGATCGTGATAAGGCGCGGGCGAGCCACCCGATCCACTGCCAGAACCGCCCACCCCAGCACTGTTCGAGCCGGACGTGCCCGAGCTGCCGCTGGCGCCGGCACCGTGGCCGGAACCGGCGCCATCGCCCCCGCCGGAAATTCCGACGTTGACCAGTTCCCCGTCTTTGCCCTCGAGGCCATGCCCGAGGTCGCGCTTGCCCAGCAGCTCCCGCCCGCCGAAGAGGAAGAAGCAGACGAAGCCGAGGACGACGTTGAAGACGAAGGAGGCAAGGAAGAGCAGCAGAGGGCTGCCCGGCAGGTCATTGCGCTCGACGACCTGATTGGTGATCGTACCGAAGATGCTCAGAGGTGAGAAGCCACCGGCCGTTGCACCGTTGATGACCATCAGCCCCATGAGCAACGGCCGAATGCCGTACCGCCGGGAAAAGCCCATCCCCATCGGCGCAATGATCGCGATGGCCGCCGGCACCACCGAGCCGAAGCCGGAGAGAAGCGCCGTGACGACGAAGAACACCCACGGGATCAGCGCTATTCGGCCGCCGACAGCTTTGACGAGTATATGGACGATCCAGTCGACTGTCCCGTTGTCCTTCGCCAAGGCGAACAGGTAGGTGACGCCGACGAGGATGAGGAACAGATCCGCCGGGAAGCCAGACAGCAGAGTGTCGACATCCTCGCCCAGAACAAAGGTCCCGAACAGGAAGGTCGCCATGAGTGCAAGCGCACCCATATGGACCGAAACAAACGTGGCGATGACGAACAGGGCCACAAGGACGAGTATCGAAGCAATTTCCAAAGACACAATTCGCTCCTATGCGATGTGAAAATCAGCCGGAAACGACCCCATTGCCGCAACCAGCATTCCACGATGTGGAAATGTTCTTGCTACTTTATGAAAGTCTGCCCCGACGAATTCCAAACCGTCAAGACCCCGACTTCACTTTCCCGAATATCAGGATTATGTCTACCGGGACGCTTCCGGAAAAGAAACACCGCATCGTACCGATCCACATATTCGCAGGTCCGAAGCTCAGAAGAAATGGAGTACCACCAACTGAATCGGAGCCGAAATACTCGACTCGCCCAACGAGACGACCTGCGCAGATTTCCGTTCCGAATCCTGGAAAGGGCATTCTTCTCTCGAATTCATTGTGGTAGCGTCAAATGAAAATAATGTACCGCATCGTGGAATCAGAGAGGATTCTTCAATGACTATCAGCGGACGGCATTTCCTACAGATTCCGGGCCCCAGCAACGTTCCCGACACTGTTCTTCGGGCCATTTCGATGCCCACCATCGACCATCGCGGCCCCGCGTTCAAAGAGCTCTTCAGTCATGTGCTCACAGGCATGGCCGACATCTTCGGCACTTCGAACCAGGTCGTCATCTACCCAGCCACGGGAACCGGGGCGTGGGAGGCTGCGCTGGTCAACACACTCAACCCCGGCGATGAGATCCTCTGTTATGAAACCGGTCATTTCTCCTCGCTGTGGAAGACGATGGCCGAGAAATGGGGTCTCAAACCCACAGTCATCGCCGGGGATTGGCGCACCGGCGCCGATCCGCAGAAGATCGGCGAGGCTCTTGCAGCCGACTCAGCTCGCCGGTTCAAAGCCGTCTGCGTCGTCCACAACGAGACCTCGACCGGGGTCACGAGCCGCATCCCCGAGATCCGCGCAGCCATCGATGCCGCAGACCACCCGGCTCTGTTCATGGTCGACACGATCTCCTCCCTCGGCTCCGTCGACTACAGGCACGACGAATGGCGGGTCGATGTCACCGTCTCCGGTTCGCAGAAGGGCCTCATGCTCCCACCGGGACTGTCCTTCCATGCCATCAGCGACAAGGCGCTGGCCGCGCACGAGGCCTCGTCCCTGCCGAAGTCCGTATGGAACTGGACGGAGATGCTCGCCGCAGGCAGAAACGGGATGACCCCCTACACCCCGAACACGAACATCCTCTTCGGGCTCAAGGAATCCCTGCGACTGCTGAACGAAGAGGGCCTGGAGAACGTCTTCGCTCGACATATCCGCTTCGGCGAAGCGACCCGTGCCGCAGTCGAGACCTGGGGTCTGGAAGTGCTGTGCACGAACGAGAGCGAACACTCCCCCGTGCTCACCGCCGTCGTCATGCCGGACGGTCATGACGCTGACGAGTTGAGAAAACTCATCCTCGACCGCTTCGACATGTCTCTGGGGCGGGCCTATCCAAACTCCAGGGGACGGTCTTCCGGATCGGCCACCTCGGCGACCTCAACGATCTCACCCTCGCCGGAACCCTCGCGGGCGTCCAGATGGGACTGCAGTTGGCGGGAGTGAAGATCGACCCGGCCGGCCTCGGAGCCGCCCTCGACATCCTCCGCGAGAGCTGAGCTCACCATGAGCGCTGACACGAACTCCGACATGATCGACCTCGTCACCGATCTCACCCGTAGCATCGCAGGCGCCGTCGACACGTCGGCCCGCCGCCTGGCCGAATATGCCGTCGACGCTTCCAACTACAGGGTCGTCCCGCAGGTCGTAGCCTTCCCGACGACCACGGCCGACGTCGTCACGATCCTCGACGTGGCCAGGTCACACCGGGTGCCCATCACCTCCCGCGGCGGCGGCACCTCACAGGCGGGCAACTCGATCGGCACCGGCATCGTCATCGACTTCTCTCGCCACCTCAATCGAATCCTCGACATCGACCCGGTGGCGAAGACCGCCCGCGTCGAACCCGGCGTGCTCATGAGCGAGTTGCAGAAGGCCGGGAAACCGCACGGGCTGACCTTCGGACCCGATCCGTCGACGAAGAACCGGGCGACGATCGCGGGCATGATCGGCAACAACTCCTGCGGACCGCACGCGATTTCGGCCGGTCGCACCGTCGACAACATCGTCGAGATGACCGCCATCGACGGCACCGGTCGGTCGTTCCTCGCCGGCGCCGGGCTCGATCCCGTTCCCGGACTCGCCGAGGTGGCAGGCCGTCACCTCGGAGTCATCCGCACTGAGTTCGGCCGGTTCAGCCGCCAGGCCTCGGCTTATGCGATGGAGCATCTGCTCCCGGAGAACGGCCCGAGCCTCGCGAAGTTCCTCGTCGGCAGCGAAGGAACCCTGACGACGATCACCGAGGCGGTTGTCAGTCTCGGCGACCTTCCGAACTCACCGACGGTGCTCGTCCTCGGCTACCCGGACATGTTCGAGGCCGCCGATGCCGTGCCCCGGGTCCTGCCCCACGGACCGCTCGCCGTCGAAGGCATCGACTCGCGGCTCATGGACATGGTCCGCAATGACAAGGGCAAGGACGCCGTGCCCGAACTGCCGGCAGGCAAGGGCTGGCTGCTCATCGAGGTCGCCGGCGCCAACGCGGACGAAGCGGTCGCAAATGCCGAGGTCATCGCCGCCGATGCCGGCACCGATCACTTCCGCATCCTGCCCGCCGGCAAAGAGGCGAGCACCCTGTGGGGCATCCGCGCCGATGCGGGCGGACTGGCCGGACGCACCGAAGACGGCGATCCCGCCTGGACCGGATGGGAAGATGCCGCGGTGCCGCCCGAGGTGCTCGGCGACTACCTGCGCGACCAGGACGAGCTGATGGCCTCCTACGGTGTGCGCGGTCTGCCCTACGGTCATTTCGGGGACGGCTGCGTGCACATGCGCACGGACTTCCCCTTTGATCGCCCCGACGGCGTCGAGGTCTTCCATGATTTCGTCATGGAGGCCGGGAGACTCGTCACGAAGTACGGCGGTTCCGCCTCCGGCGAGCACGGCGACGGGCGAGCGCGGTCCGAACTCCTCGGCATCCAGCATTCGGACGAGGCGATCGGCGCCCTCGGCGAGGTCAAACGACTCTTCGATCCGGACAACCTGCTCAATCCAGGCATCATCGTCGACCCTCTGCCGATCACCGCCGACCTGCGCAGGCCGCAGTCGATCTCGATCGGCACGGCCGGAGGCTTCGCCTTCGCTCATGACAAGGGCAGATTCACGAACGCCGTCCACCGCTGCGTGGGCGTCGGCAAATGCCGTGCCGACACCTCTGGGTCCGGCGGCTTCATGTGCCCGTCGTACCTGGCGACAAAGGATGAGAAGGACTCCACCCGCGGCCGCGCCCGGGTCCTCCAAGAGGTGACCAACGGAGGCCTGTTCGACACCTGGGACAGCGCCGAGGTGGCTGACTCCCTCGACCTGTGCCTGAGCTGCAAGGCCTGTTCGTCCGACTGCCCGGCCGGGGTCGACATGGCCCAGTACAAGTCCGAGATCCTCCACCGCACCTATCGCGGCAAGCTCCGTCCGCTGTCGCACTATTCCCTGGGCTGGCTGCCCACCTGGGGGCGCCTGCTCACCGCGATTCCCGGAGTCAGTACCGTGGCGAACGCAGCACTGGGGTTCCGTCCCCTCGCCAAGCTCGTCCTGTCCGGCGGCGGGATGGACCCCAGGCGGAAGATGGTCCGGTTCAACGACCGACGCTTCTCCCGCTGGGCGAAGTCCCGCATCTCCCCCGCCGAGGCGCGCAATGCCTCAACGGCGGATCGCGACGCCCTCGTCGCCGACGAGTACGTCAGCACCTCCAGCGCAGGGAACAAGCAGGTCCTGCTGTGGGCAGATTCGTTCACCGAATACCTCTCCGACGCAGGGGCGAGAACGGCCGTCGACCTGCTGGAGTCGGCCGGTTTCGAGATCCTGCTGCCGGAACAGCAGACCTGCTGCGGGCTCACACTCATCTCCACCGGACAGCTCGACGCGGCGAAGCGGAAACTCGAGTCAACGATGGCGATCCTCGATCCCTACGCGCGGAAGAACATTCCCATCGTCGGAATCGAACCGAGCTGCACCGCGGTGCTGCGCAGCGACCTCGGCGGTCTCTTCCCCGATGACGAACGGGCCAGGCGGATCGCGGCGACCACCTCGACGCTGGCCGAGGTCCTCATCGATGCGGAGCTCGACGTTCCCGATCTCACCGGTCGCACCGTCGTCGTCCAACCCCACTGCCACCAGCATTCGGTCATGGGCTTCGCCGCGGACCGGGCGCTCCTCGAACGCACGGGAGCGACGGTTCGCGAGCTCGCGGGCTGCTGCGGTCTGGCCGGGAACTTCGGCATGGAGGCCGGCCACTACGAGACTTCGGTGGCGGTGGCCGAGAACGCTCTGCTGCCGGCTCTGCGCGACGCCCCGGCGGATTCGATCTTCTTGGCCGACGGGTTCTCCTGCCGGACACAGGCGGCGGACCTCGCGAACGTGAACGGCATGACACTGCCGCAGCTGCTCACCGGCGAAGCTTCGAAGCTGGGGCATTCGGCCCGCGCCTCCCGCCTGCCCGAACCCGCCGAAGCGTGAACTGGTGGGCGCCCCGAAACGACTGAGACGAACCGACTCCGCCGAACAGACCGATCAGAGAGGACGCAATGAGTGAGGACTCAGCACCAGGACCGCTGTCGGGGGTGACCGTGCTCGAGCTCGGCGTGTTCATCGCCGGGCCGTACGCGACGATGCAGCTGGCCGATATGGGCGCCCGCGTCATCAAGATCGAACCGCCCAGCGGCGATCCGATGCGCTCTTCGGGGCCGTTCGTCGACGGCGAATCGAGCCCGTTCATCCGCCTCAACCGCAATAAGGAGTCGATCGTCCTCGACCTCAAATCGGACCTAGGCAGGGCGAGCCTGCACAGTCTGCTCGCCGAGGCGGATGTGCTCGTGGAGAACATGCGTCCCGGGGCGCTGACAAAGATGGGATTCGGATACGAGCAGCTGCGTGAGGACCATCCCGGGCTCATCTACGCCTCCGCCTCCGGGTGGGGTCAGGACGGGCCGCTTGCCCCATTGGCCGGCCTCGACATCATGGCGCAGGCCCGGTCGGGTCTGATGAGCATCACCGGTTTCCCCGATCAGCCGCCGGCGAAGGTCGGGGTGCCGATCTCCGATCTCTCCACCGCCCTCTACGTCGCGCTCGGCATCGTCTCGGCGCTCTATGAGCGGCGCGAGTCCGGGCTGGGCCAGTACCTCGATGTCTCGCTCTTCGAATCCGCCGTGTCCTTGGCGGTGTGGGAGGCCGGAGGGTACTTCGGCGCCGGAACGGTGAGTCGGCCGAACGGTTCGGCTCATCAGGCGCAGGCACCATATCAGGCGATCGAGGTCGGCGACGGATTCGTCACCATCGGCGCGAACACCCCGGCGACGTGGACGCGGTTCTGCTCGGCCTTCGACCTCGCCGATCTCGAGCATCACCCGAAGTATGCCGAACCCGAGCTGCGGTTCGCGAACCGCGAGGCTCTCATCGCCGTCGTCGAGGATCGGCTGCGGAAGCGCACCATCGCCGAGGTGGTCGAAGAGATGAATCGCGTCGGTGTCCCAGCCGCCCCGATCAACGACTATGAGCAGGTCTTCACCGACAACCACCTGCGGCAGCGGAACTTCTTCTGGACGTCCCAGCACCCCCGCCTCGGCGAGGTGACGCAATTGGGCAACCCGATGCGCTTCTCCCGTTCGCCGCTGACCCACGGTCCCGCCGGACCGTCACTCGGCGCGGACACAGACCGGGTGCTCACGGAGTTCGCGGGCAACGTCACCGAGGAGGCCCGGCCATGAGCGATCATGTGCTCACCGAGGTGGTCGGACGCAGTCTGCGCGTGACCTTCAACCGCCCCGAGGCGCGCAATGCGATGACGTTCGAGATGTACCAGAAGCTCGCCGAGGCGGCCGCCCAGGTCGACGCGGACCCGAACCTGCGTGCCCTCGTCCTTCGCGGAGCAGGAGGTCGGGCCTTCGTCGCCGGCACCGACATCGCACAGTTCCGCGGTTTCACCGGTGAGGACGGAGTCGCGTACGAGCAGCGCATCGACGAGGTGCTCGGGGCCCTGGCCGCGGTCGACAAACCGGTCATCGCCGTCATCGACGGCCACTGCGTGGGCGGAGGTTTGGGGATCGCGTGCTGTGCGGATGTGCGGATCGGGTCGGCCGCCTCGGCGTTCTCCGTTCCCATCGCTCGGACCTTGGGCAACACTCTCTCGGCGAACACACTGCGCCGGCTGGTCCGGGCTTTCGGTGAACCGCGGACCGCGTCGATGCTCATCACCGCACGCAAGGTCGACGCTCAGGAGGCGCTGGCCTGCGGATTCCTCACCGCGGTCGCCGAGGATCTTGATGCCGAAGCCGAGGCTCTCATCGATCGGGTCGTGACCGGGGCTCCGCTGACGCAGTGGGCGATCAAGGAGAATCTCCGCCGACTGGCCGATAGCGGTCCCGTCGACGATGCCGATGTCGTCTCCCGGGTCTACGGCAGCCAGGACTTCGCGAACGCCGTCGAGGGGTTCCTCACCAAGACCCCTGTGGAGTGGACCGGGGAGTAGTCGGTTCTGCCTCGACGCTGCTAGCCGTCAGACGAGGCGGCAGTATCGACGATCCACGGCACTCCGTACTTATCGAGGCACATGCCGAAGCCTTCGGACCAGAACGTCGGCCCCAGCGGCATCTGGGTCTCGCCTCCGTCGGACAGTCCGGCGAACACCGTGCCGGCGGTCTCCAGGTCGGAGGCCGTGTACGACAGAGCGATCCCCTGCCGCGGACCACCATCGCCCGTGGTGTCATCCGATCCCATCAGCAGGGTATCCCCGAATTTCAGGGCGGCGTGCATGACGGTCTCATCGGTCGATCCGGGCATGCGCTGGTCTTCGGGGACGTCTTTCATCAGCATGATCGTCAGCTCGCCGCCGAAGATCTCCTGGTAGCGGTTGAACGCTTCAGCGCATTGTCCGTCGCTAAAGAATATATAGGCATCAATCGACATCGTGCGTCACCTCTCGGAGCTGTCATCGGTCGGAGAATCAGTGGTTCCATGTGCACAGTGCTCTTGCAAGGTTACGCGCGCAGGCACACGACATGTGCAGTTCCGCGCGAGCGCCTCACCCCTCTGGATCGGGGATGATCGGAAGCTCGGTCGTCACTTCATCCCGGGGAACCGCCTCGGCGCTGGCCGCAGTGTTGTCCACGGAATCGTCAGCAGGCATTCCCGTCAGACGTTCGGGTTTGAGGATCTCGCCGAGCTGATCGCGTTCGAGCAGGCCGTGTTCGACGACGAGGTCGGCGATCGGCTCGTTCGTCGCCAGCGCCTCCTTCGCGAGCTTCGCTGCCGGGGCGTATCCGATGACCGGGGCGAGCGCGGTGATGACGGTGACGGACCGATCGACGATATCGTTGAGCCGATCCTCGTTGGCGGTGATGCCGTTGACGCAGTTGATGCGGAAGGTCTGGGCAGCACGTTCGAGCCACGTGATCGACTGGAAGAGCGAGTGGGCGATGATCGGTTCGAAGGCGTTGAGCTGCAGCTGTCCGGCTTCGACGGCCATGGACACGGTGACGTCGGCCCCGGCCACGGAGTACGCGACCTGGGAGACCGCCTCGGGGATGACGGGATTGACCTTGCCGGGCATGATCGACGACCCTGCCTGGCGGGCGGGCAGGTTGATCTCGCCGAGGCCGGCCTGTGGTCCCGAGGACAGCAGACGCAGATCGTTGGCGATCTTCGACATCTTCAGTGCGCTGCGCTTGAGCGCACCCGAGAACGTGATGAAGACCCCGGTGTCCGAGGTCGATTCGACGAGGTCGCCAGCGGTGACGAGGTCGAGCCCCGTGATCTGACGCAGGTGTTTGATGACCGCTTCCTTGTACCCGACCGGCGCGTTGATCGAGGTGCCGATCGCGGTCGCGCCCATGTTCACCTCGCCGAGGAGGGCGACGGCTTCCTCGAGCCGCTGGACGTCCTCGCGCAGGGTCGTGGCGAAGGCGTTGAATTCCTGGCCGAGCGTCATCGGCACCGCGTCCTGCATCTGAGTGCGGCCGACCTTGATGATGCGCGAGAACTCGCGGCCCTTCGCGGCGAAGGAATCGGCGAGGAGCGTGAGTTCAGACAAGAGGTTCTGCAGCGAGAACGCCAACGCGATCTTGATCGCTGTCGGGTAGGTGTCGTTCGTCGACTGGCTGTGGTTCGTGTGGTCGTTGGGGTGGATGAACGCGTAGTCACCCTTGGATCGGCCGGCGATTTCGAGGGCGCGGTTCGTGATGACCTCGTTGGCGTTCATGTTCGTCGAGGTGCCGGCCCCACCTTGGACGACGCCGACGGCGAACTGGTCGTGGAGTTTGCCGGACTTGATCTCTTCACAGGCCGCGTCGATGAGATTCGCACGCTGATCATCGAGCGCGCCGATCTCGGCATTGGCACGAGCAGCGGCCTGTTTGACGCAGGCGAAGGCGCGAACGAAGTCGGGATAGACGGAGATGGGACGACGAGCGATGGGGAAGTTCTCATTCGCACGAGCCGTGTGCACGCCCCAGTACGCGGTGTCGGGAATCTCGAGGCTGCCGATCGAGTCGGTCTCGGTGCGGGTGGGAAGGTTCTGGCTTGCGGGAATCGGACCCGTCGCCGTCGTCGAGGTGAGGGGAAGAGAAGCGGTATTGGGGTCTGCGGAGGCGTTCGACTCAGTCATAGTGGTATCAGAATCTCATATCTTTCGAGCCAACCGAAGGTGGTCTCGGCGGCAGCGGACAGGCGGAGGACTCGCTCGGAAGAATCAGACGACTGGTGTGCAGCAGACTGACGATTCCGGCACAGCTGTCCGCCCGTCCCCCTGCAGAAGTCGCTCATTCAGACAGCGGCAGCAGCTAGACCTGTGCGAGCAGGCGAATAGTCACGGTACATCCGCTGGATATCGATCTGATCAGCAACATACTTGGCATCGTGCCAAACTCCCCAGATGAAGCTCGATCCACGCCGCGACAGCCACGGCAGACCGAGGAAATACACTCCGGGGACGGGCGAGACTCCGCGTGCATGAACCGGGTAACCGGACTCGTCCAGCACCCCATCGACATTGAGCCACGAATAGTCGACACCGAATCCGGTCGCCCAGATCACCGTGCGAATGCCCGCCTCGGCTAGATCGAGTTCGAGGATCGGATTCGCGACGCATTCCGGGTCGGCTCCGAGCACATGAGCCTCCGGTTCAGGCGGCAGGTCGAGGCCATTGCGTTCGATGTATTCATCGGCCGCGTTGAGCAGCGAGAGATAGTTCTCGTCACCATTGGTGATGTTCTTCTGCAGATCCGTCCCCAGAACGAGCTTTCCACCTGAGTACCCATTGGCGCGCCCGAGGAGCGTGATTCCCGAAGCAGCCAGATCCCGGAAATCGACGGTATGTCCGCCTCCGGCACCACTGACCGCAATAGTGACATGTTCCGCTCCGGCAGGCGGAGTAACGAGGTCCCACAGTCCGAGGACGCCCAGCCACCAGCAGAAATCGCGGCCACGGTAGGACCTGGGAGGACGATCATGGGGACCAACAGCAAGATGAACCGGCCTGCCCGAGTTCTGAATCTCTGCGGCGATCTGCACACCCGAGGACCCTGCTCCGACCACGAGGACTCCGCCGTCTTCGAGCTGGTCAGGGTTCTTGTACGAGCTCGAATGCATCTGGGTGAATCCTGCGTCTTCCGGAATGAGTCCGGGAATGCGCGGGGTCTGGAACGGACCGGTTGCCGACACCACGTAGTCGGCGTCGATGGCACCGGAGTCGGTGGTCACCCGGTAGCCGCGGCTGCCGCTGTTCTCATCGACCGAGGTGACTGTCACACCGGTGCGCACCGGCAGGTCTTTGCGATCGACAAGTTTCTGAAAGTAGTCGGCAACCTCTGCCTTCGTAGCGAATCCATCAGGATCGGTCTCTTCGAATTCCTGTGTGGGGAAGCGATCGTGCCAGGCGGGCCCGTTGGCGACGAGGGAGTCCCATCGGCGGGAGCGCCAGGCTTCGGCGACCCGATCCTTCTCGAGGACGACATGGGCCACTCCCCTCTCGCTGAGATGCTCGCTCATCGCGATTCCCGCCTGACCGCCGCCGATGACGACGACCTCGGTGGATTCTGCGGCTGTGTTCGACATGGACACCCTTCCGTCGGTGCCGCACTGCGGCGGCCTCTGCTTCGTTGCTGGCGGGCACAACTTCGATGTTGCCCGGACGCCCTCCAGCAAACCGCAGGTGGAAGCGGCAATGCCAATAGTTCTTCACGGTCCACTGCATCTTATGAATAGATGCAGCACCCATTTGCCGATCACTTAGAGGTATCTAACGGAAACGCTCTCAGCCTGACTCAGGGGCCACCTCGGCGAGGATCTCGCGAACGACGTCGGCCACGGCAGCGGCCTTCGCCGTCTGCCCGGACCGAGCCAGGGTGGACACGGCCACATGCAGTGTGGGGACGGGATCGGAGATCTCGAGGATCGTCGTCCGCTCCCCCGTGTAGGTCTGCCGGATACGCGGCCGCTGATTGAGGATGGAGAAGCCGAGGCCCATGGCGACCATTGAGCGCACGGTCTCGTAGCTCGAGCTGCGATAGCGCACATGCGGGGTGATGCCGGCCAGGCGGAGCATGTTGAGGAAGTACTCGCGGCTGTCGGGCAGGTCGAGGACGACGAAGTCATCCTCGGCGAGCTCGGACAGCGAGACCTTCTTCCGACGGGCGAGACGGTGATCGGTGCCGACGATGACGTGCGGCCGTGCCTCGCCGACGATCTCGGCGCGAATGCCGTCGGATTCGGTGAGGTCGTAGTTGAGCGCGAGTTCGGCTCGACCGCTGCGCAGAGCGTCGATGCTCTCTTCGTGGTCTCCTTCGACGACCTCCACGGTCAGCTCCGGGTGGCGCTCGCCCAATCTCTGGAGAAGCTGCGGCAGCAGAAACGGTGCGATCGTCTGGAAGCAGGCGATGACGATGGTTCCACGCACCTCACGCTGTCCGGCCTGGATCGAGTCGACGGCGTCGGTGATCCGACCGAAGATCTCCCGGGTCTCGTGCAGCAGGCTCTCACCGGCCGAAGTCAGCACGAGGCCCTTCGAGTGCTGACGCACGAACAGCGGAGCACCGAGGGCCTTCTCCAGCTGGTTGATCGCCGTCGACACCGCCGACTGGGCGATGTGCAGCTCCTGGCTGGCCTCGGTCATATTGAGCGTCTTCGCACATTCGGCGAAGTACGACAGCTGAGTCAGCGTGATCGCGAATCTCTGCACCATTGCGGCTCCCAGCGATGAAGAATCTGTTTTGTAGATGCTCTGACTAAATTATAACTATTTCACAGATGAATGGAATATCTCGAGAATGGGTGCAGACAACGACCGCTTCACTCGACGAGGAGACACCGCCATGGCAGAGCCGACGCACACACGACTGAGAAAGTTCAACACCAAGGACACCTATCCGGAGCAGAATCTCGACAACGATCTCTGCCAGGCCGTCGTCGCCGGCGGTGTCGTCTACCTGCGTGGACAGATCGGTCAGGACCTCGAGACTCGGGAGTCAGTGGGCATCGGCGATGTCACGGCGCAAGCGGAGAAGGCGATGGCGAACATCGCTATGCTCCTCGAGGAGGCCGGCAGCAGCCTCGCCGACATCGTCAAGGTCACCGTCTACATCATCGACCCCCGCTACCGCGAAGACGTCTACCGCACCATGGGCAAGTGGCTCAAGGGCGTCTACCCCGTCTCGACGGGCATCGTCGTCCAGGCCCTGGCACGGCCCGAATGGCTCGTCGAGATCGACGCCACCGCCGTCATCAGCGACACCGCCGAGGCGGGACGAACCGAGGTGGCCCAGTGACCTTCTCGCTTCTCCTCCACGATCCCGAGACCGGGGAGTTCGGCTCCGCGATCTCCTCGTCCTCACCGGCTGTCGCCGCTCGCTGCATCAATCTCGCCGACGGCATCGGCGGGGTGAACTCCCAGAACATCACCGACCCCCTCCTCGGTCCGGCGATCCTCTCCGAGATGAGCAGCGGCAAGAATGCACAGACAGCACTCGACGCGGTCGTCGCCGCCGCCGATCCGACCGCGATCGACTTTCGGCAGCTGCTCGTCATCGATTCCGCCGGCAGCACCGCCGCACATTCTGGCGCACAGGCACTCGGCATCTTCGGCGCCCGCACCGAGACCAATGCCGTGGCCGGGGGCAATATGCTCGCAAACCTCGAGGTCCTCGACGCCTTCGTCGAGACCGCACTGTCTGCCACCGGACGCCTCGAAGAGCGCCTCTTCGCAGCATTCGAGGCCGCCATGACCGCCGGCGGGGAGGCCGGTCCCGTCCACTCGGCGGGCTTGTCCGTGGTCAACGGCTCCGGTTGGAGAGTCACCGATCTGCGTGTCGACTGGGCCGATGAGGATCCCATTGGGCAGCTGGGCCGCCTCCTCGAGATCTGGATGCCTCAGCGTGATGACTACATCACCCGCGGCCTGAACCCGGCGGCCTCACCGTCCTACGGCGTACCTGGAGACGATCGATGACCAACGCGGCAACCGCAGTCAAGGATCGAATCGCCGCCAGGATCGCCGAGATCGCCCCTCGGCTCATCGCACTGTCGAACTCCCTCCACGACGAGCCGGAGCTCGGCTGGCAGGAGTTCCGCTCCTCGGCCGCCGTCGCCGGAGTCCTGGCCGAGCACGGCTTCACCGTCGAACGCCCCTACCTCGGACTCGAAACCGCGTTTCGCGCCACGTTCGGGACGGGCGAGTTCACCATCGGCTTCCTCGCCGAGTACGACGCCCTGCCCGGCCTCGGTCACGCCTGCGGCCACAACCTCATCGCCGCGATGAGCGTCGGTGGTGCGATCGGCCTCGCCGAGGCGGCTGGGGAACTCGGCATCACCGTCGAGGTCATCGGCACACCGGCCGAAGAAGGCGGAGGCGGCAAGATCGAACTGCTCGACCGCGGCGCCTTCACCGAACTCGACTTCGCGCTCATGGCCCACCCCGCTCCCGTCGACGTCGCCGAGGCCGAGCCCTTCGCCGTCACCCACTGGCACGTCGAATACACCGGTCGAGCCGCCCATGCCGCCGCATACCCGGAACGCGGCATCAATGCCAACGACGCGTTCCTCATCGCCCAGGTGGCCCTCGGCCTGCTCCGCCAGCAGCTGCCGAAGACAGCCAGAGTGCACGGTGTGATGACGAACGGCGGCGAGGCACCCAACGCGATTCCCGAGAAGACCGAGGGCCGCTGGTACGTGCGTGCCGAGACGACGGAGGAGCTGCTCGCCCTCGAACAGAAGGTCACCAACTGCTTCGAGGCCGGGGCCCTGGCCACCGGGGCCGAACTGACTATCAACCCGGAAAGCCGCCGCTATTCGGAGATGCGCACCGATGAGGTCGCGCTCGAAGCCTACCGGGCCAATGCTCTCGCACTCGGCCGGAACTTCGACGTCGACCCCGTCGCAGCGACGATGAACCGCGCGTCGACGGATATGGGCAACGTCTCCCAGATCGTCGACGCAATCCACCCCTACATCGGCGTCGGCGGCGAGGCGAGCAACCATCAGGCGGCGTTCGCCGAATCCTGCGTCGGCGAAAGGGCCGAGAGCACACTCATCGACGGCGCCACCGCGTTGGCCTGGACCGCCGCGGATGTGAGCATCCAGCGCGGCTGACCGACGGCCACACCGCCAGCACAGCGCTGGCAACCACGATTCCAAAGGAGGATTCGGACATGTCAGGTGACACCCAAGCTGCCGAAGGGCTGGCCTATCAGAAAGGTCTGCGCAAAAGCGTGGTCGCCGGCTCCATCGGCGTCCTCGTCCACTGGTTCGACTGGGCCGTCTATGCCTATATGGCCACGACGATCGCAGCGATCTTCTTCCCCGAGGAGGACAGCACAGCAGGACTGCTCGCCACCTTCGCGGTCTTCGCCGTCTCCTTCCTCGTCCGGCCGATCGGCGCGGTCATCTTCGGCCGCCTCGGCGACAAACTCGGACGCAAGCACACCCTGTCGCTGGTCATCCTCGCCATGGCCCTGTCGACGCTCGCACTCGGAGTGCTCCCGACCTACGGAACCATCGGTGTACTCGCTCCGATCCTCCTCATCGTCACCCGCATCGTCCAGGGCCTGGCCGCCGGCGGCGAATTCGGCAGCGCGGCGGCCTTCCTCGGTGAGTTCTCACCGCCGAAGCGCCGAGGCTTCGGCTGCAGCTGGCTCGAGGTAGGCTCCCTGGCCGGATTCCTCTTGGCCTCCTTCGTCGTCTTCCTCCTCAACCAGGCGCTGACGCCCGACCAGGTGGGCTCTTGGGGATGGAGGATCCCGTTCCTCATCACCGTGCCCCTGGGCTTCATCGGCCTCTACATCCGCCGGAAGATCGAGGACACCCCGGAGTTCTCTGCCCTGCAGAAGATGGAGACCGTCGCCGAGGCGCCCCTGCGCGAGGTGTTCAGGCGCAATCCCAAACAGTTCCTCCAGACCTGCGGGATGGAGACGTTCATGAACGTCACGTTCTACGTCGTCCTCGTCTACCTGCTCACCTATCAGGAGACCGCCGTGGGCATCGAACCGGGACGGGCAGCGCTGCTGTCGACCCTGGCCTCGGCGCTCGGACTCGTCATCGTCCCGCTGGCTGGCCTCGCCTCGGACAGGTTCGGACGCAAGCCTGTGCTCATGACCGCGGCGATCGCACTCACGGTACTCTCGGTTCCGTTGTTCCTCCTCATGGGCGCCGACTACCCGTGGGCGTCTTTCGTCTCGACCTTCGGCCTGGCGTTCATCCTCGCGATCATCCTCGGCACGCACGCCGCCACCGTCGTCGAGCTCTTCCCGACCCGGACGAGGCAGACGGGACTGTCCATCGCCTATGCCCTGACAGCCGCACTCTTCGCAGGCACTGCGCCGTACATCCTCACCTGGCTCATCGATTCCACCGGCAGCACGCTGAGCCCCGGCTGGTTCCTCGCCGTCGTCGGCGTCATCGGCATCGTCACCGTCGCTTCCCTGCCCGAGACCCGCGGCATCGACCTGCTGCGCTCCGACGACCTCGAGGAATCATCGGCAACCCCAGTCGCCGAGGCGGCCGCGCAGGCCGAAGGCCCCAGCCCCTCGCCCGTCGAATCCTCCAGCGACCGCTGATCACTGTCACCGCCCGCTCGCTTTCCGCCCCACATTCGAAGGAGACCTTCCATGACCGCGACTCTGACCGACACCACGACCCGACCGGCGACCCTGGCCGAGTGGCGGGCCGCAGCGGCGGCCCTGACCATCGACGGGCGCCCCGTCATCGACGGACGCCGGGTCGATGCACGCTCGGGGCAGACCTATGCGAAGACGAACCCGGCCACCGGTGAGGTGATCTCGCAGCTCCACCTCGGTGACGGATCCGATGTCGATGCAGCGGTGGCGAGCGCCCGCGCCGCGTTCGATGCCGGCGAGTGGTCGCGCGCCTCGGCGACGCATCGGCGTGAGGTGCTGCTGCGCCTGGCCGAGCTCATCGAAGCGCGGTCGGACGAATTCGCCCTCCTCGACACGCTCGACATGGGCAAGCCGATCGGTGAGTCCTCGACGATCGATGCTCCGGGGGCCGCAGCTCTGTTCCGCTTCTACGGAGAGGCGATCGAGAAGCTCAGCGACGAGATCCCGGTGACTCCGGCCGGGTCGACAGCGCTCGTCACTCGCGAACCGCTGGGCGTCATCGGGGTCATCGTGCCGTGGAACTATCCGCTGGAGATCGCGACGTGGAAGATCGCGCCCGCGCTGGCGGCCGGCAATGCGCTGGTCGTCAAACCGCCGGTCGAGGCCTCGCATTCGGTCCTGCTGCTGGCCGAGATCGCCGCCGAGGCGGGGCTGCCTGCGGGCATCCTCAACGTCGTTCCCGGTCGCGGGTCTGTCGTCGGTACGGCACTGGGCCGGCACATGGATGTGGACATGCTCGGCTTCACCGGGTCCACCGAGGTCGCCAAGCAGCTTCAGGTCTACGCCGGGGAGTCCAATATGAAGCGTTTGGCACTCGAGGCCGGAGGCAAGAGCGCGAACGTCATCTTCGCCGACACCGATGACCTCGCTGCCGCGGCTCGGAAGGCGGCGTTCGGCATCTTCTACAACCAGGGAGAGGTCTGCTCAGCCACCTCGCGGATCTTCGTCGAACGACCCGTGTACGAGGAGTTCGTCCATCTGCTCGAGGACGCGGCGGAGGACTTCCAGCCCGGAGATCCGCTCGATCCCGAGAGCGCGATCGGCTGCCTCGTGTCCGAGAAGCACGCCGACGAAGTCTGGGAATGCATCGAACAGGCCCGCGCGGAAGGCACCATCGTCCAGGGCGGCAACCGTCCGGCGATCAACGGTCGCCGCACCTTCGTCGAGCCGACGATCGTCACCGACCTGCCGGCCGATCACCGTCTGCACAGCCACGAGATCTTCGGACCGGTCGCCCTCGTCACCCCTTTCGACACCGAGGAGGAGGCGATCGCCAAGGCGAACGAGACGCCGTACGGCCTGGCCGCGGCGCTGTGGACGGGCAGTATGTCCCGGGCGCATCGTGTGTCCGCTCTCCTGGTGGCCGGCACTGTCTCGGTCAACACCGTCGACGCACTGGGTTTCACCACACCCTTCGGCGGGTTCAAGCAGTCCGGCTTCGGTCGCGACCTGTCCGTCCACGCCCTGGAGAACTACTCGGACTTCAAGACGACCTGGCTGCAGTGGGGGTGAAACATCCTCGCTGCTGCACGGCACACCGGCACTGAAGCTCATTCTCGGCGCGGTGAACCGGCAGCTACCCCAACGCGGGGTAGTGCCGGTTCACCGCGTCATTGTCGTCTCCACCAGCCTGCACCCGGTCAGCACCTCGGCGTTGGCGGCGATGAGCCGAAAGATGTCTTCGGCGTCGAGCGGGGTTCCGCCCATGAAGTGAAGCCCGTAGGCGTCTTCGAGGGCCACGAGGTTGCTCGCCACCGTCCCCACAGGCAGTGTCATCGTGAAGGCTCCGGAATCGACGCCCTCGTTGAGGACCGCGGCATAGAGCGAGACCTCTAGCCGGTAGAGCTCGGCCATGAGACCGGCATGGAAACTATCTCTGTACGCATGGGTATGCAGCTCATTGAGCACTTGGAAGTCGACGTCGTCGCGGGAGCGCGGGATGCCGCTGCGGATGATCCTGGCCAGCTTGGCCTCCGGAGTCTCACCTGCGATCCCCTGCTCGCGCCGATTCCAGTAGAACCGTGACACTGCGTCCTCGTGCACCTCACGCACGAGGTTTCCGAGGTCGGGATAGTAGTACGCCACCGAACCGGCACCCAGCTCTGAGTGCGCGGCAACGTCGATGGTGCGCAGCCCGTTGAGCCCGCGCTGCGCGATCGCCTGCTTCGCCGCCTGCACCAGCTGTGCACGGCGTCCCGCCTGATTCTTCGGTCGTGCCATGACCCCATTATCTCCTGAAGTGATGCAGGCAAACGCAGATCGGTATAGCCGCACCTCTGTCAATCGACGGCCGCCCGTGCAATTCTTTACGGTGTAACTCAAAGAACTCTATCGGACGCCCACTCACAAGGAGGTGGATGGTGTCTTCCCTCGAACGCACGACCGCATACGCGGACGAACAGAAGCAGCATCTGAAGAAGACGCTCGGCCGATTCGACATCGTGCTCATCGTCATGTCGGCGGTATTGAGCATTGAGGTCCTCGCCGAGACTGCGGGATTCGGCGCGGAGACCTTCACCTGGACACTCGTCCTCGCGATCTTCTTCCTCGTGCCCTACGCGCTCGTCTTCGCCGAGACCGGCAGCACCTTCGTCGGTGAGGGCGGAGCCTATATCTGGGTCCGCCAGGCCTTCGGCCGGCCGTTCGGTGCGATCGCCTCGATACTGAGCTGGGTCACCCAGCCGGTATGGGTCGGCGGTTCGATGGCGTTCCTCGCCACCGGCACCTGGAACCAGTTCATCAGTCCGCTCGAGGCCGGGTCGATCGGCGACTGGATCTTCAAGATCGTCTTCATCTGGATCACGGTGATCGCGGCAATTCTGTCGTTGGCGAAGGCGAAGTGGCTGCCCACGCTCGGCGGCGTGCTCAAGGTCATCTTCATCGCGTTCTTCCTCTTCACCACGATCATCTACGCCGCCCAGCACGGGGTTCAGCCTCTCCACCTCTCGGATTTCAGCCCCAGCCTCGGCGGTTTCCTCGGGCTTGTGCCGCTCCTGCTCTTCTCTTACCTCGGGTTCGAGGCTTCGAACAGCGCGTCGGACGAGATGAAGAACCCGAAGAAGGACATCCCCGCCGCGATCGCACGTTCCGGTTTCATCTCCGCGCTCTGCTATCTCCTGCCCGTACTCGCCATGCTGCTCGTGTTGCCGACCGAGACGATCACCGGCATCGGCGGGCTCCTCGACGCGGTGCAGACGGTATTCACTGTCTATGGGCCCGCTGCCGAGGTCATGGTCGTGCTCGCAGCACTGATGTTCGTCATCATCCTCGCCTCTCAAGGCGCGGCCTGGATGATCATGAGCGATCGAATGCAGGCACTGACTGCGGCCGACGGAGCATTCTTCGGAGGCTTCTTCGGCAAGATCTCGCGCGCCCTGGGCACACCGGTCAACGTCAACCTGCTCTCGGGCACCGTCGCCACGGTGTTCCTCATCGCGGCCATGCAGCTCAGCGGTGATGCCGGCGCACTGTTCGGAGTCGTCCTCTCGATCTCCATCTCGACCTTCCTGCTCAGCTACTTGCTCATCATCCCCGCGGCCATCAAGTTGCGGTGGAAGCATCCCGACATCGAACGCCCCTTCCGGGTGCCTGTCGGAAATGTCGGGTTCAGCATCCTCGGCGGCATCGCCTTCCTCTGGATCCTGCTCGGCTCCTGGGTTGCGATCTTCCCCGGCACGCTCGACCGGCTCTTCGGGCAGGAGTACAACTTCCTCGACGAATGGGGCGTCGATCAGGGACCGTTCACGGCGCTCACTCTCGGCACCCTCGGCGCCCTCGCCGCGCTGGCTCTCATCGGATACGTCCGCGGACACCGGGTCCGCGTCTTCCGCCCCACACCCGCCGATCCTCAGGATCTGCTCGACGACCTCGACCCCGCTCTCGACAGCAAACTCGATACACAGAAAGGCATGTGAAGACTCATGACTGCACCGACAACGACCGCCGTCGGCACTTCGACTGCACATCCCCTCGACCGCCTGACTGGTGAGGAGATCGAGCTCAACCGGGCCATCATCGTCGATGCCGGCCACGTGAGCGAACAGACGCTGTTCGCGCTCGTCAGCCTCGTCGAACCGGATAAGCGCGAGGTCATCGCAGGTGCCACCGACCTCGACCGCCGCGTGCGCTCGCTCATCATCGATCGCGACACCGGAGAGCAGACGGAGCTCCTCGTCTCGCTGACCGAGCGCAAGGTCCTCTTCGCCCGCGTGCTCGATGTCGCGGCCGAGGGTCAGGCTCCGATCACCATGACCGAGTACGAAGAGGCCGAGCAGATGATCCGCAACGATGCCACATGGCGTGCCGCCGTCGCAGCGCGCGGCATCACCGACATCGAGACCGTGCGCATCTGCGCGCTCTCAGCCGGATGCTTCGACATTCCCGGAGAGGCCGGGCGCCGCCTCGTCCGCGGTTCGTCCTTCATCCAGTCGGACCCGCAGGACAATGCATGGGCGCATCCGCTCGAGGGGCTAGTCGCCTACCTCGACCTCAACACCGGTGAGGTCGTCGAGGTCGTCGACACCGATATCGTCCCCGTGCCCCAGGAACGCTTCGACTACCACCTCGATTCCTGGCTTCCCGAGCCGCGAACGACGCAGAAGCCGATCGAGATCACCCAGCCCGAGGGCGCGAGCTTCACCCTGAACGGGGATGTCCTCGATTGGGAGAAGTGGCAGGTGCGACTCGGCTTCGACCCGGTCGAAGGCCTCGTGCTGCATCAGATCAGCTTCGATGACGAGGGCGAGCGCCGCCCCATCGTCTACCGCGCCTCGGTGGCGGAAATGGTCGTCCCCTATGGCGACCCCAGTCCAGTGCGCTTCTGGCAGAACTACTTCGACGCCGGCGAGTACTCGATGGGCAAGAGCGCGAACTCACTCGAACTCGGGTGCGACTGCCTCGGCAAGATCCACTACTCCGATGCGGTGCTCGCCGATGATCAGGGGCATGCGCACACGATCACGAACGCCATCTGCATCCACGAGGAGGATGCAGGGATCCTGTTCAAGCACACCGATGAGTTCACCGGCGCCGTCGATGTGCGCCGCAACCGCCGCCTCGTCATCTCCTTCTTCATCACCGTCGGCAACTACGACTACGGCTTCTACTGGTACCTCTACCTCGACGGCACAATCGAGCTCGAGTGCAAGGCGACCGGCATCGTCTACACCGCCGCGTACGGTGACGAGGCTCAGCGTCAGCGCTGGTCGTCCCCGCTCGGCGATGAGGGACTGGGCATGCCGTTCCACCAGCACATGTTCTGTGCTCGGCTCGATATGCAGGTCGACGGCATCGCCAACGCCGTCGACGAGCAGGAAGCGGTGCGTGTGCCATTCGGCGAGAACAATCCCTACGGCAACGCGTTCACACGCAAACTCACCCGGCTCACTGCCGAGGGCGGACGGACTTCCGATGGTGAGGCCGGGCGGGTTTGGCACATCGTCAATCCGGACAAGACCAACCGGCACGGTTTCCCCGTCGGCTATGAACTGCGGGTGCCCGATGAGCCGACGATGATGGCGGCCGAGGGCTCGTCGATCTCGAAGCGCGCCGGCTTCGGGTCGAAGCACATGTGGCTGACCCACTTCGACGCGGATGAGCGGTTCCCCTCAGGGACGTATCCGAATCAGAACCCGGGTGCCGGGACCATTACGCAGTGGGTCGAGCAGCAGCGACCGGTCGATGGTGACGACATCGTCGTGTGGGCGTCGTTTGCGATGACGCACTTCCCCCGTCCCGAGGACTGGCCGATCATGCCCGTCGAAAAGCTCGGGTTCACAATGAAGCCCTATGGCTTCTTCGACAGGAATCCCGCCCTCGACGTACCGCGCCCGAAATCGGGTCATTGCGGCACCGAGACCGGGCACTCCTGCGAGTGCGACTGAGGGGAATCCACGATGAGCAGCGTGGCATCGTTCCTCATGGTCGCATCGGGGGCCTTGTGCCTCACCGGCGCCGTTGCGTCGAAAGGACGACCGGCCATCGTCGCCGCGGTCGTGATGGTTCTTGCCATGATCGATTTGGCCTACACCGCCCTCGTCCCGGCAGTCGTTTGGTCGGGGGCGCTGCTCCTCGCCGGGATCTGCTTGGCAGTGTTCCTCCGATCGTCGTCCAAGGTTCCCTCGCCGAGGCGGTCCCCGCTCTCGTCGCGAGTGGCCCGGACGGCGCGCCGGCGTCCAGGGACGAGGGTAGGATTCGGTTGCTGATTGCACTCGACGGACATAGTTCTCAGGGATCTCACCCAGGGCCGACGGCTGCGGTCCTCTCCGCCATCACCTACCCAGTCATGGCGTGGCAGGTCCTCAACCATGGGGCGCATATGAGCACATCCGCGCATGCCGGCGGGCATGGACATCATGCCGGGGATATGTCGCTCATCAGCACGTTTCTCACGGTGGCCGTTGTCGTCCTTGCCGTGCTCTTGGTGATCTGCGCTTTCCATGACATCGTCCGAAGGCGCCCACTAGTTTCTCTCGACTGTTGGGGGATGGCCGCGATGATCGTGGTGATGCAGTTCCTTCACTGAGCGAAGTGTTCACTGACCGGCGAAGTAGAGATCCGAATGCGCCGCGCAGCGTGGATTGAAGGGTGCGGCGCATTCCGGGCACTCGTCGGTTGCTTTGTAGACCGTGATCGTCAGCTCGGTCCAGCAGTTCCCACACAGAATGGCGGGCTGGTCGAATTTCTCGCGCGGCCACTGCTGTGCGGGGTGAACCGCCGTCTCCGAATGGCACAAGTGGCAGGGATAGTAGCGGTCGCAGCAGGCGAAGCGGATGGCGATGATGTCGAGCTCGGTGGCGTAGTGGACGCACCAAGTGTGATCATCGACCGTCGGGCCGAATACTTCGGGAGTTCGCGTCATCACCTACCTGTTTCCATTGTCCGGTTCGCTGTACCCATTCAGCCTAGTCGCTGTTGCGGTGGCAGGGTTTGCCTGTCAATCCGGGGATCGACTGTGTTGCTGGGGCGGCCGGAAGGGGAGGGCCGCCCGTACCGCCTCCCCTTGCGCTTGAAACTCAGTTTGTTCTGCGGGACCAGAATCCAGCGTGAGCGGCTGCAGCTTCGTCCTCCAGCAGCGGCCCCAGCACTTCGATATCCCGCTGCCCGCGGGAGAGCACCTCGCGACAGGGCAGGTCGAAGGTCGGATTCTCAGGGTCATCACCGGTCAGCTCGAGCAGACGATGCTCCGAGAGCGCGTAGACGATCCGGCCGATGCCCGTCCAATACACAGCGCCGGTGCACATCACACAAGGTTCGGCACTGGTGTACAAAGTTGCCGAAGCCAGCTGCTCGGGGGTGCACTGTCGTGCCGCCTCGGCTGCGGCTCGCAGTTCAGCGTGCTGAGTCGGGTCGCCTTCGGGCGGCATCGAGTTGTTTCCTGCGGATGCCAGCACCTCCCCGTCGGCTGCAACGACGGTGGAGGCGAAGGGGTGCCGGCCACGATTCTTCGAGTCTTCAGCCAGTGCGATGACGTTTCGGAGCTGGTCGAGGTCCATTTCACTGACGGTGGCTGCCGACTGTGTCTGTGTCATATCTCTATCCATTTCTTCATTGTTCTCATTGGGGGTTGTTCTGTTGATGAGCGCATTGAGCAGCACAGCGACGATGGCGCAGAGGAAGATGCCGCTCTCCAGGATCAGCGAGAGTGGGCCTTCCACGGAGTCCAATAGAGAAGGCATCGCCATCGGCAGCACGCCAACACTCAGCGAGATCGCCACGATGAGGGAATTGTGTGTGCCTTCGTACTTCACTCGTGCCAGTTCTTGGATTCCCGCGGCGGTGGTCATTCCGAACATGACGATTGCGCCTCCGCCGAGGACAGCGGGAGGGATGGCGGCAACGATCGCACCGGCCTTCGGGATCAGCCCCATGACCACCATGATGATGCCCGCGACTGCGACGACGTAACGGCTCCGTACCTTTGTCATAGCGATGAGGCCGGTGTTCTGGCTGAAGGCGTTGAGGGGAAAACCGTTGAAGATCGCACTGAGCATCGTGGCAAGGCCCTCACCGCGGAAGGCGTTTCCGAGGCGGCGGGTGGTAATTGGTGTGTCGACCATCCGTCCGATCGCCAAGGTGTTTCCCGTGGTCTCTGCCATAATGACGATCATCGCCAGGGTCATGATGAGAATCGGCACGAGGTCGAACTGGGGGATGCCGAAACTCATCGGCACGGCAATGCCAACCCATGCGGCGTCGGAGATTCCGCTGAAGTCGCTCAGTCCCATGAACATAGCCGCAACGGTGCCGACCGACATGCCGATGAGGACCGACAGGCTGCTCATGAGGCCCTTGAAACACACATAGACGACCACGGTGACCAGCACGGTGAGCAAACCGATGAGCAGATGCTTGGGAGCACCGAACGAGTCGCTGCCTTCACCGCCACCGAGCCATCCGGCTGCTGCAGGCATGAGCGAGATTCCGACCGTGGTGATAAGGCATCCGATGACGACCCGGGGGAAGAAGCGGAGCAGGCGGGAGAACAGAGGCGCCAGACCGATAGCCAGGAGGCCTGCGAACATGACTGAGCCGAAGACATGCTGAATGCTGTATTCGGTGCCGATCTGCATCATGGGTGCCAGGGCGATGAACGACGCTCCCTGAATCAGCGGCAGCCGTGCACCGAACCTCCAGATTCCGAGAGTCTGCAGCAGAGTCGCCAGGCCGCCGATGATGAGGTTGCAGTTGATGAGGATGACGATCTGCGGTTGTTCCAGCCCCAGGGCTCCGCCGAGGATCAGAGGAACTGCCACTACGCCGGCGTAAATGACAAGAACGTGCTGGAGACCCAGCGTCAGCATCGACCGTACAGGCAGGATCTCATCTACCGGGTCGACCACAGCGACGCGAGCATCGTTGACCGCGAGTTTCATGGTGCACCTGCTTTCATTGCTCAGTGAGGGAACAAGTGCGACAGTATTGTCCCGGCGCCGATAGAAGAAATGAGTTTCCATCGATCCATTCGATAGATTGGCGTCATGCGACTCAGTCTGGAACAAGTGGAAGCCTTCGTGCTCACTGTCGAGCACGGTTCCTTCTCTGCAGCGGCGCGGGCCCTCGGCCGCACTCAGTCAACGATCAGTTCAGCTATCGCTTATCTCGAGATCTCACTCGCCGTCGAGCTGTTCCACCGAAGCACGCGAGTACCTACGCTCACGGAAGACGGCCAAGCGCTGCTGCTCGAAGCTCGCGCGCTCTACGATCGCGCCATCACGTTCGAAAGACACGGAGACGCGCTTGCCGATGAACAGGCCGCGAGCATCACCCTTGCAGTGGGTATCCCGCCCGACCAGATCATGCCAGTGCTCGAGGAGTTCGCGGAAAGGTTTCCGCACACCGATCTGATCATCAGAAATCCTGATCGTGGCGATGCGAGCCGTCTCGTCCTCGCCGATGAGGCAGAGCTCGGGATCGCGTTCCTGCTCCCTGAATACCCCGATGCACTCGGCTTCCACCAGATGGGCAAGCTCCTGATGACCCATGTCGCGCACCGAGATCATCCGCTTGCGAAAGTCCCCTCTCCCAGCTTCGATGAGCTCCGCGGTTATCGACACCTCGCATACATCTCGCATTCGAGTGCACTGCCGACGAGCGAGTACCTGCAGTCGACGCAGACATGGCACACTGATTCCTACGAGGCGCTCACTGCACTCGCTCGGTCAGGCCTCGGATGGGCGACACTGCCTCGGCAGCTCGTCCTTCCGGAGATCATTTCCGGCGAACTCGTCGAGCTCCGCCTCGATGCCTATCCATTCACCGATTGGTTGGTTTCGGTCGATCTGATCTGGCACCGCGGGCGGCGTCTCGGCTCGGTGGAGACCTGGTTGCTCGATCGATTCCGACGGCACCCTGTGCACGAGGTTGCCGGAGACGGACAGGATACGATCAGGATGCGCTGACCTTCCGTCGCCGATTGATGGAGTCCTGTCGGCGGTCACCGTCGCCGATCTGAGACCGTGCTGAACTCACTTGGTCGCTGAACGAGCCCACCCGCGCTGATACACCACTTCTCCTGCCGAGATCGTTGTCTCGACTCTGATGTCGCCCAGCTGACGTTGCTCAACGTCAAAGGGATCGGAGTCAAGAATGACGAAGTCCGCGGATTTTCCGACTTCAATACTCCCGGAGACGTCCTCATAGCTGTTGGCACGAGCGGCTTCGAAGGTATAAGCACGAAGCGCTTCTTCGACTGTGATCTCCTCGCCCGGCAGCAGCGGTTCGTTCTGAGCGACCTCGTCCTGACCATGCGGGTCGGCCGGCGGAGCCGTTCTGTTCACCGCGACGTGGATTCCCCAGATCGGATCGGGACTCGAAACCGGCCAGTCACTCCCGAACGCAAGCCGGACGCCGGCGTCTCTCATCGTTGCGAATGTGAAGTGGTGGGCCTGCTGGTCATCGTGAAGAAGCGGGAGTTTGGTCTCAACGAGGACAGAATCTCGACGGGCCCAAAGCGGCTGGACATTGGCGATCAGTTCGCTGGACGCCATTCTGGCGAGATCCTCGGGATCCGCGATATCCAGATGCGCGATCTGATGGCGGCGACCGGGGGCAGGACCATCTTCCTGAGTCAGCGCGTCCACCGCGAGCTTGAGAGCCTGATCGCCCACAGCATGGATGTGGATGTCGAAGCCATGCCGCTCGACTCCCCGAGTGATCTCGTTGAGCTCGTCGGCCGTGAACATGAGCAGCCCGTGTTCATGATCATGGCCACGATAGGAGCGCTTGAGGGCTCCAGTGAGGTTCTCACACACTCCGTCGAGCATGATCTTCACGACGGTGACCTGTACACCGCCAAAGCCTCGGTCGCTCTCGACCCGTCGGATCACGTCTCGACGCTCCTTGAGCGTCTCGATCTGCTCGGCGTAGGGCACGTCCCGATCCCACCAGAGCGCGACGGTGACTTTGCTGTTGAACGCGCCTCCTTCTGCCATTGATAAATAGGGAGGGTAAGTGTCGACCGGCGATCCGGTGAGCACTCCGACGCCTGCGTCCTGCCATCCGACGATCCCCAGAGAGTGGAAGTACTCCTGGGCACTGGCCAGCGCCTGCTCCACGTCGCTCGAGGTGGTCGCCGGCAACAGGTTCTTGACGAGCTCTGCAGCGGTCTCAAAGAGCAGACCAGTGGGTTCCCCGGATTCATCCCTGACGATCCGACCGCCGTCGGGATCCGGAGTTTCACGGTCAATACCGGCAGCTTCGAGTGCCCGCGTGTTCACCCAGCAGCCATGAGCATCGTGGCTGTCGAAGACCGCCGGCCGGTCTGAGATCACGGAATCGAGGTCGTGCCGGTGGGGAAATCCTCCTTCGAAGACGTCACCGTACCAACCGGCGCCGATGACCCATTCGTCCTCTGGATGGTTGCGCACGTACTCGGCGATGCGTTCGAGGTAAGCCCGATATCCGTGGATATCATCGAGGTTGCAGTGGACGAGGTTGATGCCGCCGAGCACCGGGTGAACATGCGCGTCATGGAAGGCAGGTATCAGCGTCCGACCCGACAGACCGACCACCTCGGTGTCGGAGCCAGCCACGCTGTCGCAGTCCGCGGCGCCGAGGGCGATGATCTGCCCATCGGCAATCGCTACGGCGTCGGTGGTCGGATTTGAGGAATCAACCGTGTGGATGGTCCCGCCTCTGTAGATGCGATCGGCACTCGGCACAGCCGCTCCTTCGTCTTCGCTTTCGATTGGTGAGGTCAAGTAAGTCTGTGCGCTGGGTGGTACTCGTGACATACAGCGATTCACTTCAGCCCGAGCGCGTGCAACGGGCGTCGCACACTGTAGAGGACGAGGCCAGTAGCGAGGCTTATTACGGCCATGAGTGAGAAGAACGGGACTTCACTCATGCCTCCGTAGAGTTGGCCCATGAATCCTGAGAGACTGGCGCCTGCGGCAGTCGTCAGTCCCCACAATGCCATCATCTGGGCATTGAACGCCTGAGGAGAGAGCTGAGATGCTGCCGATAATCCGATCGGGGCGTACATCACCTCGGTGACGCCCATGACGATCATGCCGATGATGACAGGAATGAGCGGAATTCTGCCGTCGAAAATCATCGGATAGACGGCGAAGAGGGCGAAGGTCAGCGTCATCATGAGGAAGCCGAGGCCGAGTTTCGAGCAGGTGCTCGGCACAGCGCGGTTCGGACGACCTGCGACCTTCTGTCCGTAGGCAGCAATGAGCGGACCGGCGATGATCCCAGCGATGACCTCGAAGGTGCTGATATAGGCGGCTGGCATGGAGTAGCTGCCGATCGTCAGCGTGACTCGGGTATCAGCGTAGACAGCGAAAGTGGTGAAGAGCTGAAGGATCATCGTCCAGAATATGGTTCCTGTGATGAAGAGTGGGATGAAGGCTTTGACTCGCTTATGTTCCTCGGGGGTCACTTTCTTCGAGCGCAGCATAACGAGGAAATACATGATGCTAACGATGCAGATCGTCGCCAGAACGTAGTTGTTGAGGTTGCCGGTGGTCAGCGCCCCCGTACCCACCAGGACAGCGACGAGAGCCAAGAGTGAGATACCAACTCCGGCAGCCTTCCACTTCCCAGACGAAGCGATCGGGTTGGGAGCCACGCGTGCTTCTTGCGGCACGGTATTGCGGCCGAGGAAGTAAGTGGTGAGGCCGACGAGCATGCCGACGGCAGCGGCGCCGAATCCGTAGTGGAAGCCGAACTCGGTCTGCAGGAAACCTGTAGCCAGAGGGCCGACGAGCGCCCCGACGAGAATGCCGGTGTAGAAGATTGCGTAGCCTGAGTCTCGCCGTGGCGAGTGTTCCTTGTAGAGGCGGCCGACCATCGTATACACGTTGGGAGTCAGGGCCCCAGTCCCGATTGTGATCAGGGCGAGTCCGATGATGAGCCCTGCCAGACCCGGTACGGTCGCCAAAGTGATATGACCGGCCATGATGATGACTCCGCCGGCCATGACCATGGTCCGTGCAGGGACGAGACGGTCGGCGAACCATGCGCCGATGGGCTGTCCCAGGTAGACGGCACCGCCGTAGGCCCCGGTGATGGCGAGGGCTTCACCTTCCGAAAGCCCCAATCCTCCGTCGCCCGCTGTGTAGTAGATGTAGTAAGCGAGGATGACCTGAAGGCCGTAGAAGCTGAAGCGTTCCCACATCTCGATGGAGGACAGCGTGAATAGGCCGATCGGCTGCTTGCGCTCGGGTCTGGATGCGGGGCTCATCGCGGCAGAATCTGTCGGTTCTGCTGAGTCGGCGATCTGCGAATTGGACATGACTTCCTCGGCATGTTGAGTGCTCTGTCGAGCATGGGATTCTGTGCAGATCGGCAAGGCGAATCATCGGCTTACCATCTGCGCTGAAGAGGCAGTTCGAGCCTAATGAGCGCGCTTCGACAGTTCCAATAGTCGTTGTGGATGCTCTCTGTCTGATTTTCAGATGACCAGTTCCCCAGGCTTGGCGGGACTCAATTGCGAGTAATGTGGAGACCCCGAACCGATGAGGATCTATGCCGCAGATTGACAATTACGTCCACCCCTTCGCCGAGGTGGCCCTGAGTAATATCACCCGTGAATATCCGTACGCGGCCCATCATCTGGCGCGGAGTCTGGCCGACATCGTGCCTGCGGTGGAGACGCATCCGGCGTTCGCGAATTCCTATGACTGGCATTCGAGCGTGCACATGCACTACCTGCTGGCATCGCTGCTGGAGACTGAAGTGGCGCAGGGTGCCGGTTGGCGCGAACGTGCGGTCGAAGTTCTGTCCTCGCATTTGAGTGAAGAGAATATGTTCGCCGAGGCGGCTTTCCTCCGTGCGAATCCCTCGTGGGAGCGGCCGTATGGCTGGGCGTGGGCGGTCGAGCTCAATCGGGTGCTCAATGCCAGCAAAGTCGATGAGCTGCGTAAGCTCGGCGCGAACTCTCAAGTGCTCGCGGATACGGTCTTCGATCTTGCGTCGACGTGGCTGCCGAAGGTGGCCGCGCCGGTTCGGCATGGGGTGCACTCGAACACGGCTTTCGGGCTTCGTCGGATTCTGATCGGCGCTCGTGCTGCGGACCGGCATGATGTCGTCGACGTCATTGCCTGCGCGGCGCGTCGATTCTTCTCCGAGGATGTCGCGTGGAACTTTGTTCAGGAGCGCAGCGGTCACGACTTCCTCTCCCCGGGATTGTGCGAGGCTGATCTCATGGCCGAGGTGCTCACCGGGGACGAACTGGCGACGTGGCTGCCCGAGTTCCTCTCGGAACTGTCCCCCGAGTCACCAGCGCTCACTCCCGTGAAAGTCCTCGACCCGACCGACGGTCAGCAGAGCCACCTCTACGGATTGGGACTCTCGGTCGCTGCATCGGTAATGCGATTGGCCCCGAAGTTGGAGGCGATTGCGGAAAAGGCGATTGCGGAAAAGAGAGGCCAAGATGGGCTCATGGCTCAGGCCAAGGGCATGCTTACTCGAGTCGATTCGCTGATGGCACCTGGTCTCGAAGCCGCCGTCTCAGACGAGTACGTTTCGTCTCACTGGATCGCGACCTTTGCGTGGGAGGCCATTAGATTCGAAGATCATTAAGATTCCGAAGGATGCCACGACTCAGATCTCTCCCGCCATTAAGGTCGCTCCAGATTTCCAGGCCCTAGACTCCAGCTAGCTTCTAGATTCCGCGATTGAGCGACGTATTTCTGAAGCCCGCTCCTTCATCAGTCCACGATCCTCGATGAAGGCGCGAACAACTACAGTCTCACTCCGTGAGGTTCGTAGCGGGTTCGCCGGAGCATTGGGGTGCGAGCCAATTAAATTGTTCACTTTGAGACTGACGCTACTCGGAGATCTGAAGCTCTCTGTTCTTTCAGATAGAGGGTGAAAGCTCGCTCGCCTGAGTAACCGCGAAAGTTCTATAACCTCAGGAGTCGCAGAATTAGGGCCCTTCCAACCCCTCTCATCTGCAAGATCTGCCGCCAAGATCATTTCTTCCTCGGTCCAACGAAAACGTGTCAATGACTCTCCAGGTAAAAGCGATGCCGACGACGGACTGAATACCTCGTAATGCCATACGTCCGCCGCTGTCATGGTTACGAGTTTCATAGAACCTCAAACAGGTAAACCAGAGTTGAACCTACAATAACTCAACACACATAGTGGAGTTGATCTGCGATCGTAATGTGTTCACTGGAGTCGATTGATTGGACGGCCAAGCTCGTGCTCCCCCAGCTCGCGAGTCGTGCTAGCTGCTGGAGTCGCGTTTCTCTGAATTCGCATCCAACCTGAGCAACACAAGGGGTCAGGTTCGCTTTCATTGCCGTATGCTCAAAGCGTGCCCCTTTTTGACATCTCCGCCCTAGATCACGACGACCCTCCCCTGGCCGAAGTATATGGAGAACTTCGCAGGTGGGATCCAGACGGTACACGCTTGGCCAAAGTATTCCGACGGACCTACGACCAACTGTATGACGGGCAAAGGACCGGTCGGTACCGAGTCGATCAATTGCACAAGACCGAAAAAACTCACTTCGGCACACTCATCGAGATAAACATTCAGCGAGAATTTAATATCGACGACGGGGAAATCCTGGACTTTAAAATTGCGGGCCACGAAGTCGACTGCAAATTTTCGCACACCGCGGCCTGGATGCTCCCTACTGAGATCTTCGACAAGCTTGCTTTAGTCACGAAGGCCAACGACGAGCTATCGACTTGGAGCGTAGGATTGATACGCGTCACAAAAGAGAATCGGCGCAACAGCAAGAACCAAGACCGAAAAACGGAGCTTAATGCCCTAGGTCGATCCCGAATAGTTTGGCTGCATAAAGATGCGGCAATGCAACCTAATGCTCTCCTGCGTCTGCCTCCTGCTGTCGCGGACGAAATTATGAGCAGACCAAGCGGGCAAGCGCGTGTCAACGAACTACTATGCAGAGTCACAAACATACGGATCTCACGCAATATTATCGCCACTGTGGCACAGCAAAATGACTACATGAAGAGAGTCCGTGACAACGGGGGCGCTCGTGGAGCGCTCCGTCCGGACGGCTACCTCATTCTAAGCGGTGACTACACGGTACAGCAGAATATCGCCAGTGATCTAGGAGCCGTTGTTCCGGGGCCCGGAGAACTTGTGAGCCTTCGGGTTGTGCCGTGCGCCCCCAATAATGGCGTCGAGATTTCCGGTTCATGGTGGCGAATAGCAGACTTCAATGAACCCGCTCTGGTCGCTGCGCCAAAGCTTCCCAAGGTTTAGGATCATGCTGGCTCTCCATAACCTTTAGCCCCGGCACGATGCTGAAGAATTGCTTCAGCAATTGCCCTGCCAAAGGCTTCAGCCACCGGCGGCGGAAATGCATTACCAACTTGGCGCCATGCCGCAGTTTTTCCTCCTTGGAATCGCCACTCGGGCGGGAATCCTTGCAGAACACCCCCCATCTTCACAGTCAATCTGGGCATCTCATCTAATGGAAATTCAGGTCCTGGCGATTCTTCTGCTATCGACGAACCCTTTACACCGAGAGCCTTCCACGCGAGCCTTGCTCGACTTGGACCTACGTCAGGCCCTCCGTGCTTCTTCGATCCGCCCACCAGCGTCGGAGCAATGGAATTAGCTTGTTGAGCCCAGATTTCCGCTCCCGGCCACCCGCGATCTGCCATCAAGTCCCGAAGGGCTTCTCCAACACTTGGAGCCGCAGAGTCGCCAACGGGCCAATCGAAAAAAGCATCGACTTCTGGACGCAATGCCACCAAGATAAAACGCGGCCTAAGCTGGGGGACCCCGTAGTCAGATGACTTAACGAGGTCCCAGTGCACCTTATATCCAAGCTCGTCTTCTAGCCGGGAAATGACGCGGCGCCTGTATGTTTCAAAACGGGGCTGAGAGAGCCCTCGTACATTTTCAAGCATTACTGCTTGTGGCTTTGCATCCGCGACGATATCGAGCGCCTTCGGAAACAAGTCCCTTTCGTCGCCTTCACCCAGCTGCTTGCCTGCTATTGAAAATGGAGGGCACGGTACGCCACCGGCCACCAGGTCGACCCCGGAAAACTCCGTTCCATCTACTTTAAGTACGTCTTGTTCACGCACATCCCATCTTGTCTCGACTGGTACCAGATCGTTGTCACGATTCGCACGGAGAGTTGCGCAAGCCCACGGGTCATTTTCAATGGCCGCGACATGATGGAAGCCCGATCGCTCAAGCCCAAGTGCCTGTCCACCAGCTCCGGCGCAAAGCTCAATTGAACTCAGCATGCCCATCTTTTCTCCTGTACTTTTCAGAAACCGACCGTTTGAAACCATGCTATCTCGACACCATGACATAGCATTGCGCACCCCGACGCGGGTAAGCGCCACCGAGCGATCGGCGGCCCGAGAGTCAGCCGCGCCCAGCAAGCTCAGCAACTTTCGGCAAGAGTCTCGTCTCAGTCAATTGGCGTACGGAGATAAGCAGCGATCTTGAGCAGTCTTCGGTCTCGTACAGGAGTTTCCATTTAGCCGACCTAACCCTGTCCACCAATCAGTATCGCGCAACTTCCTCGAGGTAGTCGAGGACCACCTCACGAACTATAGGTCCACCTAGTCGCACCGAGTCATATGCAATATCCAGCCGCGTACGAGACCTCTGCCCAGAACTTAACCAATCAAGCATTTCTAGCCGTTCGGCCTTCGGCAGGCTCTTCACCCGTTCAAGTACTGCAATCGGGTCTGCGACACCTCCGGTATCGGCGCGCGCGCTTTCGTTGCAGCGGCGACATTCGGTTTGAAGGTTGCTTAGCTCGTTGGACCCACCGTGTAAGTTCGCACGAATATGACCAGCAGTGAGTACGACAGTGCCGCCGTCCTCGTATTTCTCGTTGGAACCTAATCCACAGATCACGCACCGTCCGCCATCTCGCTCAAACACTTGTCGGCGGACTTTAGTTGACACTCTCTGTTGCTTGGGCCTTTTGCCTTCTCCAGGCCACCAGCCGTATGCAAGTAGCACGCATTCATCTCCGAGGGCAGGGTCTTCCTTGGAAGAGAGGTATTTCCAGTTGAAGTCCTCACGGAGCTCGCGCTGCCGTCTCTGAAAATGTTCATCAGACACACCCAGAGCTTCGCGCATGGCCTTGGTCGTAAATCGTTCGTTCAAGCCAACATTCCACCGCAGCCACGATGCCATTCGCGGGGCACTCCCATCTGCGCCTCTTGGGCCATCACCAAACTCGCGATCCCACCAAAGGCGACCATCCTTGGGACAATATGCCAAGAATGGATACGTCAGTCTCTCCATAAAGCCATAATAACCACAGTTATACCGAAGAACGTTTACTAGCCCATTTCGCCGATCATCTGCTCGATCTCAGTGAGTTGGAGGCAAATTGCTCAAGACGGCTCTCAAATTGGTTTAAGGCAATCTAGGTAATCCCCGCCTAGGAGCTGGACCCTTCAGAGGTTTCGAACGCTTGGACGGAGAGTGGACTTCGACCACCTAGCCCTTCCGTACGGTCTCCCGCAGCACCTGGTCCGTGTCCTTTCCCAGCTGCGGCGCGGGCACAGCATCTAGCACCGGCGTTCCGCCGAACTGCAACGGCACACGCGGGGCGAGTACACGGCCGACGCCTGGCTGGTCAATCTCGGTGAGCATCGGGTTCTCCGTCGAACACCGCGGGTCTGAGTTTACGAGTTCCTCGAACGTCTGGAACCCGCCGACGAGTACCCCTGCCTCTGCGAGCAACCTCGTCGCATCCTCGGAACTGTGCTTGGCGAACCAGGGACGCACCACCGCATCAATGGCCTCTCGAGCCTCGAACCGGCCGTCCTCGGTGTTCAGGTCGACGTCGAGCAGTGGTCCGATCATCTCGAGCTTCTCGGACAGACCTGTCGCTTTGCCCAGGCCCCGCCAGTGCTTGTTCGAAATGACGACGACCATCACCTGACGGCCGTCCGCGCATTCGAACGACTGCCCGTAGGCACCGTAAAGCCCATTGCCCAGGGCTCCACGCGTCGATCCCGTCGACTGCACCTCGGCAATATAACCGAGGTTGCCGACGGTGGCGAGCATGACGTCCGAGAGCGCCAAGGTGATCTCCTGGCCCTTGCCCGAGGAACGACGATCCAGCTCGGCAGCCATGATCCCGTTGGAAATATAGAGCCCCGCGGCCACGTCCCATGCCGGCACCGCATTGTTGACCGGGCGCTCGTCGTCACCGGTGATGATCGGGAATCCGCTGGCCGCGTTGACCGTGTAATCGACTGCCGGGGAACCGTCGTGCCACCCGCCCAGGCGGAGCATTAAAAGGTCCTCGCGATGCTGCTTGAGATTCTCATAACTCAACCACCCCCGCGCCGGCAGATTCGTAATGAGCGTCCCCGCCTCGGCAATCAGCTGGGTAGCGATCTTCTGCCCTTCCTCGGACTTGAGGTCGAGCGTGACCGAGCGCTTCCCCTTGTTCAGGGACGCCCAGTAGATGCTCGTCCCGTCATCGCTGATCGGCCACCGATTCGCATCGATATTCCCACCGATCGGGTCAATGCGGATGACGTCGGCGCCGAGCTGAGCCAAGGTCATCGACCCCAGTGGGGCTGCAACGAACGCGGAGATCTCAACAACTTTGAGGCCGGTCAGCGGTGCGGGGCGGGTGTCGGTCATGATGGTTCTCCTCAGTTCTTCGTCGTCACTGTGGCGGCGATCGCGGTCTTCCCACCTGGGGCGACTGCCTGCAACTCGTGTACTCTATCCTCGCTCTCGCGCCCGACGAGGTGGATCTGTTCGTTCGCGAACAACGGGGACTTCGCGGTAAATCGATACTCGGTCACAGCCACCTCTGGGTGGGTGGACATGAACGCGTCCAACAGCAGGGTCGCGGTCAACGGTCCGTGCGTGACGAGGCCGGGGTAGCCTTCGACCCCGGTGACGTACGGGTGGTCGTAATGGATGCGGTGGGAGTTGAACGTCAGCGCCGAGTAGCGGAACAGCATGACCTCATTCGGCCTGACTGAGCGCGACCAGTCCCACCCGTCCGGGGCATCCGAGTCCGCCCTCGGCGGCCGTGCTGCCGACCCTTCCGGCGCCGAGGTCGCTTCCCGGTAGACGATCGTGTGCCGATCCGTCGTCGCCGGAGTCCCGTCCGCGGTAATCTCGTGGCGGAGCACGACGAAGCACAACGGTCCGGTGCTCCCCGTCTTCTCCGTGATCGACTCGATCGTCGTCGTCCGCACGATCGCTTGACCAGGTCGGATCGGGGCATGGAACTCAAGCTTGCTGCCCGCCCACATCCTCCGCGGCAGGGGCACCGGCGGCATGAACCCACCAAGCGCCGCATGCCCGTCAGCTCCGAGCTCGCTCATCGGCACATCATCTTCGGGGAAGTGCAGCCAATGCCCCAATGGGAAAAGCGGTGCAGCCGGGTCACCGTCGTGACCGAGTAAGGTCGCCAGGCGTGCGGCCTGCTGCCCGTCGGCGGTCTCGGTCGCGGTGGCGCTGCGGCCGACCCAGTCCTGGAGATTCGTCTCACTCATCGCAGTCATCTTCCTATCGGTAGTTCGTGAAGTATGCCCCAATTGCTACGTGACGGCGGCGTAGATACCTGGCGCCAGGTTGCTGGCCCGCCGTCGGGTAGAAATTCAGCGGCCGAGGAGTTCGTCGGAGATGATGCGCATCTGGATCTCAGACGAGCCCTCGAAGATCTTCGTCAGGCGAGCATCTCTCCAGTGGCGTTCGACGGCGAAGTCTTTCGTGTACCCGGCACCACCATGGATCTGCAGAGCCTCGGAGGTGACCTTCTCGCTCATCTCCCCGGCCAAGTACTTCACCATCGCCGCCTCCTTGTCACAGCGACGACCCGAGTCGATCTCCGTGCACACGTGGTACATCAGCTGCCGGCATGCCTCGATCTGAGCGGCCATGTCCGCGACCTTGAAACGCAGATGCTGGAAATCCGCCAACGGATGGCCGAACTGCTCGCGTTCCTTCAAATATTTGATTGAGTCCTCAAGAGCCGCCTGCGCCAGACCGATCGACCTAGCCGCCGTATGGGCGCGGCCCACTTCGAGACCGGACACCGCCTGGTAGAAACCGCGGCCTTCCTCACCGAGAAGGGAATCGGCTGGCAGGACGAAGTTGTCGAACGACAGCTCCCACGTCTTCCACCCGTGATACCCGATCTTCTTCGCCGGCGCCCCGGAGATCCCCTCGGGGAAGGTGCCGCGTTCCTTCTCGACGAGGAACACCGAGATCCCCCGATGTCGCTTCTCCTCCACCGAGGTGCGGGCGAAGAGAACGATGTAGTCGGCCTGGTCGGCATACGTGCACCACATCTTCGTGCCGTTGATGACCCAATCACCATCGGCATTGCGTTCGGCCTTGCACCGCAGATTCGCGACATCGGACCCGGCCTCGGCCTCGGACAGGGCGAAGGCGCCGAGGTACTCACCGGCAGCGACCTTCGGCAGCAGGCGGGCTTCCTGTTCGGGAGAGAACCCGCCGCCCATCCCGTTTCCGCGAGCCAACAGTCCGGCCACCGACATCCACGCACGTGAGAGCTCCTCGGCCACGAGGCAGTACTCGAACACACCGAGCCCCAGGCCCCCGTACTCTTCGGGGATGAGGATGCCGAAGAAGCCCATCTCCGCCATCTGCTTGACCATCGAATCCGGGAACTGCCCCTCGACGGGGTCGAGCTCGTTGGCGATCGGCAGGACGACATCGCGGACGAACTCGCGGGCGAGCGCCTGAATCTCGAGGCGCTCCTCGGTCATCAGGTGCGGAGTGTCCGGACGCGGACGGGGTTTGTGGGTCATGTTCTTCCCTCGGGTGGAGTGCGTGGTCAGATGGCTAGAGACGAATCGTCCTGGTACGGCACATGTGAGTGTCGCCCTCGACCACTCAGGCCTTGTTCCGGCCGATGAGCTGTTTGGCGATGACGTTCATCTGGATCTCGTTCGTGCCTTCGCCGACGATCATCAGCGGGGCGTCCCGGTAGTAGCGTTCGACGTCGTATTCGGTGGAGTATCCGTAACCGCCATGGACGCGGATGGCGTCGAGGGCCACCTCGGCGGCCATCTCCGAGGCATAGAGCTTCGCCATTCCGGCCTCCATGTCCACACGCGCACCCGAATCATAGGTGCGTGCGGCGTGGAGGACGAGTTGCCGGGCGGCCTCGAGCTTCGTCGCCATCGTGGCGAGCTTGTTGCCCACCGACTGGTGCTTCCAGATCGGCTTGCCCATCGACTCGCGCTCCTGCGAGTACTTCACCGCATCATCGAGCGCCGCCTGCGCAACACCGAGCGACCGGGACGCGACCTGGATGCGGCCGATCTCGAGTCCCTTCATCATCTGCTTGAACCCGACACCCTCGGACCCGCCGAGCAGCTGCGACTGCGGCTGCCTCAGACCGTCGAAGGACAGCTCGCACGTCTCGACTCCCTTGTACCCGAGCTTCGACAGATCCTGGGAGACCGTGAATCCCTCCCCCTTCTCCACGAGGATGATCGAGATGCCCTTATGTCGCGGTTCCGCCTCGGGGTCGGTCTTGCACAGCAGCGCGATGAGGTCGGACTTCCGGGCGTTCGTGATCCACGTCTTCGAGCCATTGATGACGTAATCGTCGCCGTCCTTAGCCGCGATGGTGCGCATCGCCTGCAGGTCGGATCCGCCGCCGGGTTCGGTCAGAGCCATCGTCGCCCGCAGCTCACCCGTGGCCATCCGCGGCAGGTACTGATCCTTCTGCTCATCGGTGCCGTATTCCTGGAGGAGCTTCGCGACGACAGTGTGCCCGCCCATCGCTCCGGCCAGGGACATCCACCCGCGCGCGAGCTCCTGAGTGATGAGCGCATACGCCTCGGTCGAGACCTTGCCCATCCCCCACGGCTCGTCGATGGCGAGCCCGTAGATGCCCATGTCTTTCATCGTCTGGATCCACGCCTCGGGGTATTCGTTGGCGTGCTCGACCTTGTTGACCGATGGCTTGACCTGCTCGTCGATGAATTCGGCGACCAGGTCGATCATCATCTGCTCTTCATTGCTCACTGCCATGTCGAAATCCTCTGTTCGTTCGTCGTTGTCATAGCTCAGTCCAATCGGGTGCCGTCGCGGACCGTGCGGGTGCGGCCGAGGCCGAGCGTCGGCGGACCGGTGCTGTCGAAGAAGTCATTGCCCTTGTCGTCGGTGATGATGAATGCTGGGAAGTCTTCAACGTGGATCTTCCACACCGCTTCCATCCCGAGCTCCTCCATATCGAGGACCTCGACCGAGGTGATGCAATCCTGCGCCAAACGGGCGGCCGGTCCGCCGATCGACCCGAGGTAGAAGCCGCCGAATTCGGCGCAGGAGCTCTTCACCTGCGCGGACCGGTTGCCCTTGCCGAGCATGATCATCGGCCCGCCGGCCTCCTGGAACTGCCGCACATAGGTGTCCATCCGCGACGAGGTGGTCGGACCGAACGACCCCGAAGACATCCCCTCGGGCGTCTTCGCTGGCCCCGCATAGTAGATCGGATGGTCCTTGAAATAGTCGGGAAGCTCCCCACCGGCATCGAGGCGGTCGCGCAGCTCCGCGTGGACGATGTCCCGGGCGACGATGACCGTTCCCGTCAGCGACACTCGGTCGCCGACGGACAGTTCGGACAGCTGCGCCTGCAGGTCCGGCATCGGTCGGTCGAGGTCGATGGCGGTGACATTGCCGGATTCGATCTCCTCGACACGGCCCATCGCGGGCAGGAACCTCGCCGGGTCGTGTTCGAGCTCTTCGATGAACACGCCGCCGGAGTTGATGCGGGCGATGATCTGCCGGTCGGCCGAACAGCTCACGGCGATCGCGATCGGCAGGGACCCGTTGTGGCGGGGCAGCCGGACGACGCGAACATCGTGGCAGAAGTACTTGCCGCCGAACTGGGCGCCGAAGCCGAGGTTCTGCGTGAGTTCGAAGACGGTCTTCTCGAACTCCCGGTCCCGGAATCCGTGTCCCAACTCGGCGTCTCCGGTCTCCGGCAGGTCATCGAGATAATGGGCGCTGGCGAGCTTCGCGGTTTTGAGCGTGAACTCGGCCGACGGTCCGCCGATGACGACAGCCAGATGATAAGGAGGGCAGGCCGCGGTGCCCAGAGTGGAGATCTTCTCCGCGAGGAAGTCAAGCATGGCCGACTCGTTGAGCACGGCCTTCGTCTCCTGGTAGAGGAAGGACTTGTTCGCACTGCCTCCGCCTTTGGCCATGAACAGGAGCTCATAGTCGTCGGCGGGGCTCAGCGCCACTTCGATCTGGGCGGGCAGGTTCGTGCCGGTGTTCGTCTCCTCGAACAGGCTCGTCGGTGCCAGCTGCGAGTACCGGAGGTTGAGCTCCTCGTAGGCACGGCCGATTCCGCGGGACAGGTGCCTGGCGTCGTCGCCGTCGGTGAGCACGTTCGGGCCGCGCTTGGCCGAGACGATCGCCGTGCCCGTGTCCTGACACATCGGCAGGATCTCCCCGGCCGAGACCGCGGCGTTCTGCAGCAGGTCGAGGGCGACGAAGACGTCGTTGTCGCTGGCTTCCGGATCGTCGATGATCGCTCGCAGGCTGGCCAAGTGGTCCGTGCGCAGATAGTGCGAGATCTCTTTGAAGGCCACCTCGGCAAGGTCGGTCAGGGTCTCCGGTGCCACCGTGAGGAACGTGCGCGACGTCCCGGCCACCTCGGTGGTGGTCGTCTCCACTCCCCCGATGTCGAGCCTGCGCATCCGCGGGCCTTCGCCATCGGTGGGCAGCAGGGGCGAGTAGGCGAAGCCGTCGGTATCGGTCCTCGCCGAGGCGGCGCTGCCGTCAGTCGTGCGTGCGGATTCGTCGTCCATCGCTGTCAGATCACCCCGTTGACGCGCAGTTCGCCGATCGCCTCGGCGTCCATTCCCAGTTCGCCGAGGATGGACTCCGAATTCTGCCCCACCGCGGGGATCGGATCCATCCGCGGACCCACCCCGGACATCTCGACCGGGGGCGCGAGCATGGAGATCGGACCGGCGGGGGTCTCGACCTCGTGCCAGCGGTGGCGCTCGGTCAGCTGCGGGTGGTCGGCGATCTCGCTCATATCGCGCTGCTTCGAATGGGCGACTGCTGCCTGTTCGAGCAGGGCGTCGCAGGATTCGCCGGTGAGCGCGGAGAAGGCTCCCTCGATGATCTCCTGGAGTTCGTGCCGGTGGGCATAGCGGTGAGCGGCGCGGTCGAAGCGGTCATCGGTGACCATATCAGGGCGGTCGAGAACCTGAGTGGCGAAGCGTTCCCATTCGCGTTCGTTCTGGATCGCAAGCATGATCTGAGTGCCATCGCCGCAGGTAAAAGCACCGTAGGGGGCGATGGCGGCATGGGAAGTGCCGGCACGCGTGGGGCGGGTGCCGCCGTAACGGGTGAAGTAGAGGGGGTAGCCCATCCATTCGACGAGGGAATCGAAGAGGCTCGTCGACAAGGTGGCGCCCTCGCCAGTGCGCTCGCGGTTGTACAGAGCGGTGAGGATGCCGGAGTACGTGTACATTCCCGCGGCGATATCTGCCGTCGAGATTCCCGTCTTTGCGGGGAACTCCTCTGTTCCGGTCACGGAGACCAGTCCTGCCTCGGCCTGCACAAGTGCATCGTAGGCCTTCGCATCTTTGTACGGCCCGTCCGTTCCGTATCCGGAGATCGACGCGTGGATGAGTCGAGGGTTGATCGAACGGAGGGCGTCGGTACCGAGACCGAGCCTCTCTGCGGCGCCAGGCGCGAAGTTCTGGATGAAGACATCGGCCGAGGCGATGAGTCCATGGAGGATCTTAAGCCCGTCGGAGTTCTTGAGATCGAGAGCCAGGCTCTCCTTGTTCCGGTTGATCCACACGAAGTGGCTAGAGAGCCCGTTGACGGTCGTGTCGTAACCGCGGGCGAAGTCACCGACGCCGGGACGTTCGATCTTGATGACCCGGGCTCCGAGATCCGCCAGCTGGCGTGAGGCGAAGGGTGCGGCAACTGCCTGTTCGCAGCTGATGACAGTGATGCCGGTCAGCGGCAGGTTCCGGTCGGTCGCGTCGTCCTGCCCCACAGGGCTCGGTACGGACGTCGGTGCAGCAGTGGCCATCAGCCCTCCACGACGAGTGTGAAACATTGACACCCACATCATACATATCTCATCAGATAATGCATTATCTGATCTCGAACAGCCCTTCGGCCTGTAGACTGAGACCACCGAGACATGAAAAGTCGCCTGCTGGTGGTGGGCGCACGAACGAAAGGCATCGGGTGGATCAGGAGTCGGCATCGACGAAGCGGGACGTCATCGTCCTCGGCCTGCGTCGCAAGATCCTCTCCCGCGAGCTCGATCGCGGCGAACGACTGCGACAGGACCAGGTCGCCGACTGGTTCAACGCTTCCATCACCCCGGTCAGGGAGGCCCTGCGGATCCTCGAAGCCGAGGGTCTCGTCACCTCCGAAGCACACCGGGGCGTCCGTGTCGCCGGCGTCGACGTCGACCGCCTCAAATCCCTCTTCGTCACCCGCAAGCTCACCGAGACCTTCGCCATCGCTCGCGCCACGACGCGGATCTCTCGGCACGAGCTGCGCCAGGCCGAGCGCCTGCTCGAGGCGCTTGACGAGGCCAGCGCCGACGGTGATTCGCTGGGACGTAACACCCGCAACGAGGAGTTCCACTTCTTCTTCTACGACCGCTGCGGAATGCCCGCGCTGCGCGACGACATCGCTGCACGCTGGCGAGCGTTCCCGTGGGACCTCACCCTCGACAGCCCCGAGCGACTCGACCAGGTGCACGCCGAACACCAGTCGATCGTCGATGCCGTGCGTGACGTCGATCCGGATCGGGCGGCGCGCCGCCTCGGCGATCACATCACGAACGGCTTTCTCCGCCTGGCCGAATCAACGACGGGCCACGCAGTCTCCGACCCCTTCGACTTCGACACGGACTGACTGCCTCAGCACGGCCCGTAGGCGCCACCCCTCCGGGATCCACACCCGGGAAGCCACTCCCCGACAAATAATGCATTATTCGTGAGATCATATTGGAAATTGTCGAAAAGTCCTCTAGGCTCGTGAACGGTCGATCGAAAACATGACTCGGCACGAGCTCTCCACCCGGCAATGACCAGCCGTCGTCATCGGTGAGCTCAGCCGCACACTCCCGATCGGCATCGCCCCTGGCCAACCTGACTGGAGCTGACGATGACGTCAATGAGACGACCGAGATGGAAGCCGCTGATCGCGGGCCTCTCGATAAGCCTCCTGCTGCTGAGCGGATGCAATCCCGCCCGCAGCGAAGATCAACAGAAATTCGAACTGCGCTTCGCCCATGTCACCTCGGTGGGCACACCGAAGGGACTGGCCGCCGACTTCTTCGCCGAACAGGTCGAGAAGAAGTCCGACGGCCGCATCGAAGTCGAGGTGTTCCCGAACTCGGAACTCTACGGCGATAAGGACGAGATGCAGGCCATCCAGTCCAATGCCGTCCAGGTCCTGGCCCCGGCGAGTGCGAAGTTCACGACGATCGCGCCGAGCCTGCAGGTTCTCGACCTGCCGTTCATCTTCGACGATCCGGACGAGATTCCCGAAGTCGCCAGTCCTGATACGGAGATCGGCAAGGCGATCTACGCCAATCCCGATCTGGAAGCCAATGGGCTCAAGGTCCTCGGTCTGTGGGACTCGGGGATGAAGCAGATCCACTCGAACAACAAGACGCTGAAGCCCGAGGACATGAAGGGCAAGAAGTACCGCATCCAACCCTCGGACGTGCTGCGTACCCAGTTCGAGACCTGGGGTGGCATTCCGACTCCGCTCGCATTCGCCGAGGTCTACAGCGGCTTGCAGCAGGGGCTCATCGACGGTGGTGAGAACACCTACTCGAATATCCAGTCGCAGAACATGCACACCGTCCAGAAGTACGTGACCGAACTCGATCACGGCTACATCGGCTACATCCTCACGGTGAACAAGCGTTGGTACGACGAGCTGCCGGACGACCTGCAGACCGCAGTCGACGAGGCCGCCGATGAGGCCAGCGAGTTCAACCGCAAGGAAGCTCAGAAGGTCAACGAAGAGTCGAAGAGGACCATCGAGGAATCCGGCGGCACGGAGATCGTCATCCCGAGCAAGGAAGAGCGCCAAGCCTTCAAGGACATGGTCGTGCCGTCCGAATACGAGAAGTACCGCGACATCATCGGTCCCGAGGTCGTCGACGAACTGCTCGAACGCAACGCGGAGAGGGGCTGATGATGAAGACCATCGACACGTACCTCAGCCGGGTCGAGAACCTCCTCGCGGGAGGTTGCCTCATCGCGGCCACCGCCTTGGCGGTCTTCGCCGTGCTCCTGCGCAATATCACCGGTGACGTCCTCTTCTGGTCCGAAGAAGCCGTCATCTACCTCATCATCTTCTCGACGTTCTTCGGCGCCGTCGTCACCCTGCGCCACAACGAGCACGTGGCCGTCGACATCATGCCGGCGCTGCTCAAGGGCAGGGCGAAGAAGTTCTTCGTCGTCCTCGGCGGGCTGGCCACTCTGGTCTACGCCGGCTTCATCGCCTACCTGTCGTGGGCGCTCATCACCGAACCGTTCTCGCGGACGACGATCACCCCGGCGCTCAAGCTGCCGCTGTGGGTCGTCGAGCTCTCGCTGGCCGTGGGGATGACGTTGTTCTTCATCCGCGCGGTGGAAATGACGGTCCGGGCTCTGCGCACTCCTGCGACGGAGCTCGACAAGGATATCCTCGCCGAGGAGGCCGCCGCCGTCGGCATCGATGTCGACGACATCGCGATCGTCGATGACGGACCCGATGAGAAGGGAGGCGCTCGCTGATGTTCGAAGCCACCATCGTCCTCGTCGTCGTCCTCATCGCACTGCTCGTCACCTCGGCGCCGATCGCGGTCGCCTTGGGCCTGACCAGCCTCGTCTACTTCTATTACTTCACGCTCATTCCGATGACACAGGTCTCGGAACGGCTGTTCAACGCCCTGAATTCGTTCCCGCTCATGGCGATCCCGTTCTTCATCCTCGCGGCGAACATCATGTCCCGCGGTGGGATCTCGAGGCGGCTGACCGACTTCGGTGCGGCCATGGTCGGGCACCTGCGCGGCGGTATGGCGATCACCACGGTGCTCGCGTGCATGTTCTTCGCCGCAGTCTCGGGATCCTCGCCGGCCACGGTCGTCGCGGTCGGTGCGTTGATGATTCCGGCGATGGTGAAGAACGGGTACCCGAAGGAATTCTCCACGGGACTCGTGGCCACCTCGGGGTCGTTGGGCATCCTCATCCCACCGTCGATTCCGCTCATCGTCTTCGGCATCGCCACCGAGCAGAACATCGGCGACCTGTTCCTCGCAGGCGTCCTGCCGGGCATCCTCGCCGGTGTGATGCTGTTGGGGATGGCTGTCTTCGTCGCATGGAAGAAGGGCTACGGTCACGCCGGGGTCGGCTTCCGGATGTCGAACAAGGACAAACTCAAGGCATTCCGGGATGCGATCCTCGCCCTGGCCCTGCCGTTCCTCGTTCTCGGCGGAATCTACTCCGGATGGTTCACCCCCACCGAGGCGGCAGCCGTGGCCGTGGCCTATTCGCTGGTCGTGTCGCTGCTCATCTACCGCGAGATCAAGTTCTCGCAGCTGTGGGAAGTCACGTTAGCGTCGGTGAAGACCTCGGCCATGGTCATGTTCATCATCGCCAACGGCATCCTCTTCACCTTCGTGCTCGCCAGCGAGCGGATTCCCGGACAGATCTCGACGACGATCACCGAATGGGACCTGCAGCCGTGGCAGTTCCTCATCCTCGTCAACATCCTGCTGCTGTTCGTCGGCTGCGTGATGGAGACATCCTCGGCGATCCTCATCCTCGCCCCGATCCTGCTGCCGATCGCGATGGAGCTGGGCATCGACCCGATCCACTTCGGCATCATCGTGGTGATGAACCTCGAGATCGGCATGATCACACCGCCGCTTGGGCTCAACCTGTTCGTCGCCTCTGGAATGTCGGGCATGAGCGTCGTCGGAGTGGCGAAGGCCGCATTGCCCAGTGCTCTGGTGCTGCTGACGGCGCTTGCGCTGGTCACGTTCGTACCATTCTTCGCCACGGCGTTCGTGGGGTGAGCGTGTAAGTCAGAGCGAGCCGCGCGATTCGATTGGGACCGCGGGCCGGGTCGGGGCACAGTGAGTGCAGTCGGCCTGGCCCGCGGTTTTCTGTTTCCGGAGGTCTCCGTCACAAGTGACATTGAGTCGTCGCTCGCCGCAGACGGCCTATTCGGATGCGCGAGGCGTCGGCCCATCCACGACACGGTAGGTGGTCTGCACCATTCCGCCGTCGAGGACCTCAGTCCGGACGTGTTCCAGGTCGACATCGCCGCCGAGCGGACCGAACAGTGATGGCCCATCGCCGATGAGCACGGGTACGTAGGAGAGCGTGATCTCGTCGACAAGTTTCGCAGCTAAGAACCAACGAATGGTCTCCCCGCCATCGGCATAGACCCTCCGACGGCCATCTCTCTGCAATGCGTCGATGGCGGATTCGGGGTTGCGGTGCACGGTGATTCGAGAGTCGACATCCGGTGAGAGGGTCGTGCTGATCACGTGGATCGGGCGGTCGAGGTACGGCCAGTCTTCGTAGGCTGCGATGGCTTCAAAGGTCCTCCGCCCCATCACCAAGGAATCAACCGACTCGAGGAACGGAGTGAACCCCGCGTCTCCGGCAGCTGCGCCTCGGCGGGTCAGCCACTCCAAGTCCCCGTCGGGCCGCGCTATTCGCCCGTCGACGCTCAACCCGAGGAAGACTACGGCGCGGAGAGACTGCTCTGACCCGGACATGAGTCCAAGTGTCTCAACGACGCGCAGTGACATTCAATAGAGATCGGTCCCAGATCGATGAACAGTGAGTTCGCCGCCACCTCTTGACGACGAGCGAACTCACAGTCGTAGGTTGGGTGCCATGACTCTCCTCGACACCGCTGACGTCTACGGTGAACCTCGCAAAGGCACCACCGGGCCCGCCGGAACGAACGAGGAGATGCTCGCTCCGTTCCTCGCCAAACGCCGCGATGACGTCCAGCTCGCCACGAAATTCGGCATCACTGGGTTACGCACACTCTCCGACGGATCGACGAAACGCACCGACGGACGGCCCGAATATGCACACGAAGCGTGCGACGCTTCGCTGCGCTGCCTCGGCGTGGATTCGATCGATCTCTACTACCTCCATCGGCCGGATCCCGATGTTCCCATCGAGGACACAGTCGGGGCGATGGCCGAGCTGGTCACGACCGGCAAGGTCGCGCACATCGGGCTGTCCGAGGTCACCGCGGACGAGCTGCGCCGCGCCCATGCGATCCACCCGATCACCGCGGTCCAATCCGAATGGAGCCTGTGGTCGCGCGACGTCGAAGACCATGTCGTGCCCGCCTGCGCCGAGCTCGGCGTCGGGTTCGTCCCGTACAGCCTGCTGGGCCGCGGATTCCTCACCGGCACTCTGACGAAGGACCAGGTGGCAGGCGATGTCCGTGGCGGGACCGCGCGCATGGGTCATGCGTGGGATGCCAACCAGCGGATCGTCTCCATCGTCGCCGAGGTGGCCGACCGTCACGGAGCGACCAACGCTCAGGTGGCGTTGGGTTGGCTCCTCCACCGTGCGACCGAAATGGGGGTCAACGCGGTTCAGATTCCGGGCTCACGCAAGCCCGAACGCAGCATGGAGAACCTCAGCGCGCTCGACCTGCGACTCGAGCCTGCGGATATGAGGCGACTCGATGAGATCCGCGCTCTCGTCGAGGGAGGTCGCAACATCGTCGACAATCCGAAATGGATCAGTTCCGGTCGGGAGATAGTGCGGCACGAACCCTCACTTTAGCCAGGGAATGGGCACGGCTTAAAGCTGCCGACCGTCATCGCAGCGATGCCCCGTCGAACTCCAACTGCACAGAACACCTCCGGAGCAGGCGAGTCCACCGTGCGCACTCCGTGACCTGGCTAAACGTTACGGAACCGTGCTCATTATTGGTCAAATCCTAAGTACAACTACGCCTAATATCGAGTCATATATCCCCTGCAACATTTTGGACTCGAAGGAACCCTGCCCTTGACCTACTATCAGCCTGTTCAGTATGCCCAAATGCGCCCGCAGCCGAAGAACGGATTCGGCACGACGGCACTCGTATTGGGGATAATTGCACTCGTACTCGCGTTCATCCCATTCGTATCGCTTTTCACCGCAATACCGCTGGGGATCGTTGGTGGAATCTTTGGAATCCTCGGGGTCGTTCGGGCGTCCAGGCGAGTCGCAACGAACAAAGTAGCTTCAATCTTCGGCCTCGTCGCTTCAATTCTGGCGATCCTCCTCGCCCTGACGTCTAGCATTGCAACTGGTGCGTTCATCGGATCACTGGGTTCTGATCAAAGTGACACACAGTCAGCAGCGCAACCAGCAGCCCAGCCGGCTGAAGACGTTCAGGAAATGGAACCGACGACGGACCAATTTCCGGGACAAACAGAGGACGACATTGTCGGCAAACCAGGCGAAGAGATCAGCACACGTGGAGTCAAGGTCACTGCTGAAGAGCTACGGGCCGTCAATGATACTTTCGGCGCCCAGCTTTGTTCGAAAGTCACCATCAAGAATGACGGAGACTCAGAAGTTTCCTACAACGCTTACGACTGGAAGCTTCAGTATCCATCTGGAGATATGAAAGACACGACCCTCTCTGGAGAGGATCCGCTTCATTATGGAGATATTGCTCCCGGCGGTAGCGCCGACGGGAATCTGTGCTTTGACGATACCGGCGAAAAGGGAGAATACGCGCTGATCAGCGAAGACGTGTTCAGCTTGAGCAGCGAACGCGCCGTTTGGATCACTAAGCGCTAGCGCTCACTAATGTGCCGGCACATGATCGCCTCCCGTCTGCGACACTGTGTTCATGGATGCTGCACCGCAGATTGACGCGTACCAGCCGTCACACCGTGATGCACTGTTGGGTCTGTCGATTCGTGCGTAGGAGCCGATCTTTCCCCTGCTCGAGACCGACGTCCCAGACTTCGTCTACGAATCGTTCTACCCGCGAGATTGGCGGGAAGGTCAGTACGATGATCTCGCCAAGACGCTTGACGACGAACCGCAACAGATCGACGTTGCGCTGCTCGCCGGGTCACCGGTGGGGTGGGTCTGCACTCGTTTACATCCGGAGGATCGTATGGGCGAGGTCTACGTCCTCGCCGTTGACCCTCGACACCAGCGACAAAGCATCGGCAACGCACTCCTTGAGCATTCGTTCGAACGCATTCGTCGTGCCGACATGAACATGGTCATGGTCGAGACCGGCGATGATCGGGGGCATGCTCCGGCACGTTCGGCTTATGATGCAGCCGGCTTCGAACGCTGGCCGGTGGCCCGATACTTCAAAGGTCTCACCCCACTAACCCCATCACCGACTCCTTGACCTGCAGCGCCGCAAGGAACCCGAACAGCGCCAAGCACACGGTCAGCAGCACGTTCGACCACTTCGTATTGCGCAGCTGAGTCGGAACCGATGAGCGGTTGAGGATGACGAGCAGCGCCAGGGCGAGCACCGGCAGGATGAACGCACTGATCGCCGCGTAGACGAGCACAAGAGTGACGGGTTTTCCGAGGCTCATGATGACCACCGTCGCGACCGAGAGGTAGATGAGGACTCCGCGGAACTCGATTGACTTCGCCGACATCTCATTGGCAGGCTCGTCCTGATGCGGGTACCTGCGCAGCACGCGCAGACAATCCGCGGTGACGTAGGCGATACCGGAGAACCCGCCGAGCACGCTCGTGTACACCACGGCCAGGAAGCTGATGAGGAAGACGAGTCGCCCGGTCTCACCGATCCGCCCGACGAGATCATCGGCGATGGCGAAAAGCGCATCGTTGTCCGAGATCGTGAAGCCCTGCCCGTAGAGGATGAAGGCACCCACGGCGCTCATCGCCACGGCGAAGACGAAGACGAGTCCATAGCTGATGAACAGGTCGAGCCGGACGACCGGCTTCCAGTCTGGGGTCCGCCATGCTTTCTCACGGATCCAGAACGAGTAGGCGAGGATGCCAGTCGCTCCCCCGACCCCGCCGATGAGCGACATCACCGTGATGATCGAGGTGTTCGGGAAAGTCGGCATGATCGTCGCCGCGGCGACCTCCTGCGCGTCCTGGCCCTGGAACACGGAGATCGCCAGGGCGAGGATGCCGAAGAACATGATGATTCCGAAACCCATCATGGCCTTTTCGACGATCCCGTAGCGGCCGATGCCGACAAGCACCGCGGCGGAGACGAGCACGACGATCGCGGTCGGCCAGAATGGGAGGACGGGGAAGATCGACTGCAGGATCGTCGTCGTCACCGCGACGACACCGGCACCGAAGAACAGGCCGACGAGCAGCTCTGCGATGAGGAACAGCACCGGGAACGTCCGTCCGCCGAACCGGGTGAGGTGGGAGATCAAAGACCGGTCACCACTCATCTGCAGCCTGGAAACCGCCTCGGAGAGGACGAATTTGAGGATGATGCCGACCGTGAACACCCAGATGAGTGCGAGACCGTATTCCGCGCCGGAGTTCATCGTCGTGATCATGTCCGAGGCACCGACGCTCGCGAGGGCCAGAACGATCCCCGGACCGATGAGGCGGAGCCGTCCGGTCAGTGATGTCGGCGCCGAGGCGGCGTTCTTCGTCTGCGATGTCGTTTCGGCGGACATAGGCGGGTGAGGCTCCTTCACGTGGGTACGTCGACGATGCCGCCGGAACCGTTGTCTCGGGGCATCGTTCGCTCAGGAGAGTATCGCCGAAGTTATCGAATCGCGGGACTGAAGTCTCAGCACCCGGGAAGCAACCCTGCTTCAATCCGTGTCGCAGCGCTCTTCACTGCCCGCTCAAGGTCCATTCTAGTCGCCAGTTCTGAGGACGATTCGCAATCTTCGGGCGTATATTCGACGCCATGGCTGCAGCACTCGATGAGGGACCCTTCTTCCATGGCACCCGTGCCGAACTCGCACCCGGCGACCTGCTGACCGCCGGCTTCGCCTCGAACTACCGACCCCAAGAGACAATGAACCACATCTATTTCACGGCCCTGCCCGACGGTGCAGGGTTGGCCGCCGAGGTGGCCGCCCTCAACGGCGGACAGCCGCACATCTACGAGGTCGAACCCCTCGGCGACTACGTCGACGACCCGAACGTCACGGACAAGAAGTTCCCCGGCAACCCCACTCGCTCCTTTCGCAGTACCGAACCCCTGCGCATCGTACGCGAGGTCACCGACTGGAAGCGCCTGAGCGAGCAGGACCTGCAGATGTGGCGCGAACGCCTCGCGGCCATCCGCGAGGACGATGACAAAGAGATCATCAACTGACACCGCCGAGGCGGCACAGCACATCTCACTGCTCCCGCGAGGAGTCAACCTCGCTTCGCTCCGAAGCCCGCGCGAACTCAGTCCTGCTTGGCTCCGAACACCGGGTGGTCGCTGGCGATCGAAATGCGGTTGAACGCGTTGATGAGGATCGTCGACCATTCGATCGCAGAGATCTGCTCGGTCGTCAGGAACTGCGCCACCTCGGCGGCGATCGCATCCCGATCCTCCGTTTTGTCCAGCACGGTCAACGACTCGGCCAGGGTCAGCGCAGCGAACTCCTGATCGGTGAAGATCTCAGCCTCGTGCCAGCTCGGCAGCACATCGAGCTTGAGCTGGGAGACCCCGGCCTTCCTGGCCGCCGGGGCATGGATGCTCAGGCAGGTGCGGCAGCCGTTGATCTGCGAAACACGCGTGTTGACGAGTTCGATAAGCCCGTCATCGAGGCCCGCGGCGCGTGAGGCTTTCCGCGAGGCCGCGGCCGCCTGGGCCAGCGCCTTGTAGTTCTCCGGGTGGATCTTGTCGATGAATGGTCTGCTGGCGTTGTTCATTCCCTCACTCACGCCTGTCGCTTGACGATGTCGAAGTCGGCGCCGGTGGCATTGCGGAACTTACCGCCCTGCGCGGCATAGTCATCGCCGGTCTCCTGCAGCTTCTTGACGAAGAGCGGACAGACTGGCACGACCGTGATCCCGCGCTCGCGCGAATCCTCGAGCGCCTCGGCGACGAGGAACTTCGACAGTCCACGACCGCCGAACTGCTCGTCGACGACCGTGTGATAGAAGATGCGTTCGGCCTCGGGCTCCGGCCCGGGCAGGAAATACGCGTGCCCGGCCACGGTCCCATCGGCCACGGAAATCTCATAGGCCTGAGTTGATTCGTTCAGTGAGACCGTGACTTCGGCCCCGGTCTTGTCTTCGAATGTCTTCGACATGGTGGGCTCTCCTTCTGCTGTGGCGGCTCGGTGTCAGTTCATCTGTTCCGGCTGTGTATCGCGGCGAATTCGGTCGCCGCTGACTAGGACAGAAATCGACGCGAACTTATTCCGCGGGTCCGCCTTGGACCTGCGGAGGTGGATTCTTCCGTGCTTTGATCGTGACGTCGGGCAGCCGAGGCGCGGGCAGCCGGCCCATGCCATCGGCATTCTTACCGGGCCCGCCCTTGCCGACGTAGCCGTCGACGGCGCCGAAACGATCACCTTCGGCCTGCCATTCCTCGCGGAACTGGGCGATCTCCTCGTGGGTACGCCCGACGAAATTCCACCACATGACGATGTCTTCCGGGAATGGTTCGCCGCCGATGAGGATGAGTCGGCCGGGTTCGTCGCCGCGGTTGGCGATGCGCAGCTCCTCGACGCCGATCCCCGTATAGCCGATCGACGCCACCGGCAGTTCGACGTTCTCCAGGGCGATATCGCCCGAATCGACGAGGAGGCCGTGCTCGAACCGCGGATCGACGGGCAGGTCGATGACTGCTCCCGGATCGAGACGGATCTCGGCGCCGACCAGCGGGGTGTGCGTGCGCACCGGTGACGATCCTTCGCCGAGGCGGCCGAGGAAGACGAGCATCTCCCCGCCGTCTAGCGACACCGGCTCGGGTTCGAAGTGCTCGAATTCGCGTTCGGGCTGGTGGCGCGTGGCATCGGGCAGGGCCAGCCACAGCTGGACACCGTGCAGCGTCGTCGTCTCCTCGGTCGAGACCTCCGAGTGGCAGATGCCGGCTCCTGCGGTCATGAGGTTGACCTCGCCGGGCAGGACGAGGCCCGCATTGCCGCCGGAGTCGATGTGCTGGATGGCACCGTCGAACAGCCAGCTCACGGTCTGCAGGCCGGTGTGCGGGTGGGGTGCGACGTCCATCCCGCCGGTGACGGAGACATCGGCCGGGCCGTAGTGGTCGACGAAACACCAGGGTCCGATCAGCGAGCGCTGGCGCTGCGGCAGGGTCCGGCGCACGGTCATCGCACGAGGTCCGCCCAGCGGCACTTCGCGGGAAGTGATGATCTCGACAGGGGAACGTCCCTGCTGGTCACAGTTGGGGCCGGGGAGGCCGCCGGCAGTGCAGACGACTTGTTCGGGGCGAGTCTCGACGTTGCTCATGGCTACATCGTAGCCGCCTTCCTATCTCACGGGGAGGATCTCCCTGCCGGTACGAGGAAGGCCGAACAGGACTTCATCGGATTCACACAGTTGGACTGACCTTGGAGATGAGTTCGAAGATCTCCTCCGCCTCTGTATCGGTGACTCCGGCGAAGCCAGAGAAGATGATCTCGGCGTTCGTGTCCGCCGCTTCGTCGCAGAGCTTCATCCCCGCCTCGGTGAGGGCGACGAGGACGCCGCGATGATCCTCCGGGTCGGGCTCTTGGGTCACGAGCCCGCGCCCCTCGAGTTTGCCGAGCAGACGGCTGAGCGCACTGCGGCTGATCACCAGACTGCGCAACAGGTCGCGTTGCCTGACCTGCGCCGAGGTCGACGCGTTGATGAGCACGTCGAATTCGTTGGCACTCAGGCCGTGACGAGTTCGGAACTCGTGCTCGAACCGCGTCATGAAATCCTGATACTTCTCCATCATCAGGCGCCAGGCCGCGATCTTGATCGGACCGTTCTGCTTGATCATGCTGCTGACGGGAGTCGTCTTATCCATCTGCCTGTCTCTCCCTCACGAACTGCCGTCCGATGTGTCGGCCGGCACTTTTGTTGCGCCGTCAACAAAATCGTAGTTCAATGTTGTACCTGGCCCTGAGTTATAAGGCCACGTCGACGATCCCCTCGTCGAAGTACCGGAGTATCCCCCACGAACCCCCGGCGATCACGGATGAAAACGGTCTCCCCACGACCCTTCATCACCGGCCGGGGGTATCGTATTGTCTCCCGCCTCTCGGCTCAGACCCAGGGCATCCGTTTTCCGGCCCTGCGGAACCCACCGCTCAGTCCGGGGACATCCGCTTCTCAGTCCCGCGGAATCCGCTTTCGCCACGGCCACCACACGCTGCGACTGAGGTCGTGGACGAGCGCGGGCACCACGAGCGATCGGACGAGGATCGCGTCGAGGAGGACGCCGAAGGTGACGATGAAGGCGAGCTGGAAGAGGAACATCACCGGGATGACGGCGAGCGCGGCAAAGGTTGCCGCCAGCACGATGCCCGCCGAGGTGATCACCCCGCCCGTGGAGACGAGTCCCTTGAGCACGCCCGCCCGGGTCCCCAGATGCATCGATTCCTCTCGCACCCGCGACATGAGGAAGATGTTGTAGTCGATGCCGAGCGCGACGAGGAAGACGAACGCGTAGAGCGGCACCGAGGGGTCGGCTCCGGAGAACCCGATGACGTGGTTGAACACGAGCGCGGAGACTCCCAGTGCGGTGCCGAAAGACAGGACGGTCAGCGCCACGAGCAGCAGCGGTGCCAGCAGGGACCGCAGCAGCAGGATGAGCACGATCGTGACCACGACGAGGATGAGCGGGATGGCCAAGGCCCGGTCCGCCTCGGCGGTGGTGTTCGTGTCGAGGTCGACCGCGGATTCCCCGCCGACGAGGGCATCCGGGTCGATGTCGTGCACCCGGTCGCGGATCTCGGTCACCGCGGTTTCGGCTTCGTCCGAATCCGCGACCGACTTCAGCGTCGCTTCCAACAGGACGTTGCCGTCGACTTCGGTGGGGGCCGGCTGCGACTCCCCCGGCTGCCCGGACCCGCCCGGTCCGGCCCCGCTCGGCATTCCGCGCGGTTGTTCGAGCTCTCCGTCCTTGCCGATGGACAGCGTCCCGCTCGGGGAATCGTTCGCGACGACGGTCATCGATTCGACCTCGCCGAGGCGGCCGACCGCCTGCGCGGCATCGCTGAGCTGGTCTTTCGCCACGACGATCTGTGCCGGGGATCCGGAGCCGCCGGGGAAATGCTCGGCCAGGATGTCCTGGCCGTCGCGAGCTTCGGAGTCGCCGAGGACGAAGTCGGACTGCGGGACTCCCTCGGCCTTGAACTGCGGGAGGGCGAGCAGCGGGATCGCGAGGAGGATGACGAGCGTGACCCAGATGCGGCGCGGATGCCCCGCGACCGCCTCGGCGATTCGGGCCCAGACCCCGCGCTTGCGCTTGACCGTCTCGGCCTGGACGTGCGGAAGGAAGGGCCAGAACACGGCGCGACCGATGATCATCAGCGCGGCAGGCAGGAAGGTCAGGGCTGCAAACATCGCCACGACGATGCCGATCGCCGCGACCGGCCCGAGCGCCCTGGTCGACGCGAGGTCGGTGAGCAGGAGGACGAGGAGCCCGGCGATGACGGTTCCGCCGGAGGCCGCGATCGGCTCGAGGACCCCCTTGAGGGCGCTCAATCCGGCTCTGACTCGGTCGGGTTCATGAAACAGCGCGTCGCGGAACCGGGAGACGACGAGGAGGGAGTAGTCCGTGGTGGCGCCGACGACGAGGATGAACAGAATTCCTTGGACCTGCCCGTTGACCAGGAGGATACCGGCGTCGGCGAGGTGCCAGACGATGAAGATCGAGGCGGCGAGAGCGGCGACCGAAGTGAAGAGGACGATGACGGGCAGCAGCGGGGACCGGTAGACGATGATGAGGATGACGAAGACGGCGATGAGCGCGACGAGCAGGAGGATGCCGTCGATGCCGGCGAAGGCTTCGGAGAGGTCGGCGGAGAATCCCGCCGGACCGGTGACGTGGACGTCTGCCACGGTGGCCGGGGTTTCGGCGGCCTGGTCCGAGGTCATATCGGAGGCAGTCGCGGTCGGGAAGACCTTCCCGACTGCGGCTCGGATGGATTCGACGTCGTCGGAGGTGGTCGCCTGTGAGACGGGGAGGACGAGTTGGAGAGCCTCGTCGTCATCGGACGGGATGGCCGGTGAGGGATCGGCAGCGAGCAGGTCGTCGTCTTCGAACGTCTTCGTCAGCTCATCGAGTCGGGCCCGATCGTCGTCGGTGACTCCATCACGGTTCTCGAGCACGACGATGGCAGGTACGTAGTCCAGGTCGCTGAACTTCTCGATCTGGTCCTGGGCACGGGTGGACTCCGCGGATTCGGGAAGGAAGGACGAGCGGTCGTTCGTGGCCACTTCGGAGATCTTGCCGAAATACGGGCCCCCGATACCTGAGATGCCGACCCAGGCGACGAGGAGGACGGCGAAGAGGGCGATGAGTGGCTTGCGCCCGCGGACTGGGTCGCCGACACCAGGGGTGGCCTTGCCGACAGAGCGTTGCGCGTCCCGATCGTTGTCGGGGCGTGGCGGCTGCGGGGTGCGGGTCAGCAGAAAGTGCGGCATGACCTCAGCGTACGCGGAGGGCCGGACCACAGAGACGGAGAGGTAGAAGCGGAATCACATGGTGGGCCTTCCGGCGCCGACAGCGGGCACCGTTGACCGGGACGAACACGTAGAGTTGAGGGAATGAGTTCCTTCGTCATTCCCGCTTTCGTGGCCGTCCTCGTCGGCTGCGGCATCGCGGTCCTCGCCTTTGTACCGTTCGTCGCGATCAGCTATCGCCGCCGAGGCGGGCTCACGTTCGGACACACGCTCGTCTGGCTCGCCGCCGCCATCTACGCGATGGCATTGTGGACATACACGCTGCTGCCGGTCCCTCCGGCCGATGAAATCACCTGTGCGGCAGTACAGCTGCGACCCTTCCAGTTCATCGCCGACATCCTCAGCTTCGACACCGGCAGTGTCCGAGCTCTGATGACCAACCCGGCGGTCCTGCAGGTGGCACTCAACGTCGTCCTCTTCGTTCCACTCGGTTGGTTCGTCAGGCAGCTCGCCGGACGAGGCATCGTCGTGGCGACGATGACAGGGCTGGCCGCCTCGGCGCTCATCGAGTTCACACAGATCACCGGGATCTGGGGGCTCTACTCCTGCGCCTACCGGGTCTTCGACGTCGACGATCTCATGATGAATACCCTCGGCGCGGTCCTCGGCTCTCTCGCAAGCCTGCTCCTCCTGCGCAGGCGGGAGGGCCTGCAGGAGGTCGACGCGCCACGCCCGATCACGGTGGCCCGTCGACTCACCGGCATCCTCTGTGATCTGCTCATCTGGGTGCTGTTCAGCTGGACCGTCTCCCTCGTCTTCGGAGTCACCGCCGCAGTCCTCGATGACGGCACGCTCACTGAGCCGGGCCCGATCGTCGCGCTCATCGGCTTCATCCTGCCCTTCGCCGCTCAGCTGTTCTCGGTGCTCAGCAGGGGTGTGACAATCGGCGAGCGCCTCGTCCTCATCGCGGCTGTGCAAGTCCGCCGCCCCGTGGCGGTCGGTCGGACCCTGCGGTTCCTCTTCGGCATCGGCGGATACATGCTGCTGTCCCAATGGGCGTTCCCGCTCTCCGGGCTGCTCCTCTTCCTCCTCGTCGCCGTCTCTGCCGTCATGATCTTCACAACCCGCCGTCATCGGGGCCTGGCTTGCGTGGTGTCGGGAACCGAGATCGACGACGTCCGGGCAAGAACCGCGACAGTGCAGGATTCGCTCGACGGCTGAAGAATCCGGGGCGTTTGCAGACAGCCTCCGGTTTCGACAAGGTGGCCACAGTCCTGGCGAAGTGCTCCTGCCTCAGTGAGGAGTCCCCGCCTCGGCGAGGTGGGCGATGAGCGGCCAGGTGTGCGCGGATCGCTGGAGAGCGTACTCACTGTCGGCGGCATCGACGGCGCGTGCCCGCCATTGCGCCCAGTTCATGCACAGCCGCATCAGTGCCATCTCGCCGACGACCTCGAGTTCGGCCGGCTCGGGTTCGAGCACGCTGAGATACCCGTCGACGACGGCACGGAACGCGGCCTCGGGATCGCTGCGGCGCAGCATCGCGTATGCTCCTGAGATCGCGAGGTCGGAGATCCGCGGGGCGCGCACGGCATCATTGAAGTCGATGACTCCGGCCACAGCCGTCCCGGTCTCGTCGAGGACGACGTTCGCGTCATGCAGATCGTGGTGGATGACCGCCCGCGGAAGGGCACCGAGTCGCGGAAGCACGTGCTCGGCGAAATGAGCTGTGATGCGCCGGACGACAGACACGCGTCTTTCCAGCTCTGCCTCGTCCCGCTCTCCGCTTCCTCGCTCAAGTCGGTCGAGTGCGCGTCCGACGACGAGAGGGCCACGCTCGATCATCCAATCGTGGTCGGGGACGTCCGGCGGCATCTCGACTGTGTCCAGCGCCAGAGTCAACCGCGCTGAGGCTTGACCGAGCGAATGCAGCAGCTCGGCCCCAGCACCGCCGACGCTCGGATTCTCGTTCCACAGCCGTCCGGAGATCCACGTGACCACCCGCACGAGGCAGGTGCCGATCCGCACATGCCAACGCCCGTCGAGTGCCGGCAGAATCGTCGGGGTCCGGAACGTCACCTCCGGGCTGGCCGCCGCAGCCTCGAGCACCGTCTCCTGCCAGCGAAGCATCTCCTCGCCGAGGCTGTCCGCACTCACCTTCGCCAGCAGCATCCCGTGAGTGGGATCGACGAACCGAACGTTGACGTCGAACTCGCCCTTGAACAGCGTCGGTCGCTCCACCCGCACCCCATAGAGGTCGCTGAGCTCGGACATGACCTCCCTGAGATCGGACGGCAGCATGTCTGCGGTCGAGGGCACGGGCTCATTCGCCTGCATGCGCGGCTTCTGCTTCGCCTCGGGCGAGTACGCGTGCGAACCCGGAGGCGAGTTCGCGCAGCTCATCGTCGGTGATGACCAGCGGAGGCCGGATCTTGAGCACCGTGCCCGCCCGTCCGGTCGTGCTCACGAGGATCCGCTCGGCATACAGTCTCTCGACCATCTCCTTCGCCCGCTCGACCGCTGATTCGGTGGTGATGCCGCCGGTCTCGAAGTCGATGCCGACCATGAGGCCGTTGCGTCGCACGAGCGCGGGTGTGGCGGAGGACTCGATCGCGTCGATGAGCAGATTCTCGAGCAGTCGACCGCCTTCCTGTGCCCGTGCGACCAGGTCACCGGATTCGAGGGCGGTCAGTACAACCTCGGCGGCAGCGACGGGAACGGCAGTGCCCGCGAAGGTGTTGAAGTAGCGCTGTTCGGCACCGAAGTCGTCGAAGATCTCCCGGGGTCCGAGCACTGCTGAAATCGGCAGACCATTGCCCATCGGCTTGCCCAAGGTGACGAGGTCAGGGATGAGGTCGAGACGTTGGAAGCCCCAATCGGCGCCCGTGCGACCGAACCCGGACTGCACCTCATCGGCGATCCACAGTCCCCCGTGGGAACGCACGGCCCCTGCCGTGGCTGCGAGCGATCGGGGCTCGAGGATCCCGTCGCTGGTCACGGTCGAGTCGAGGATGAAAGCTCCGAGGGGATGCCCGCGCACCTCGAGTCGCCGGGCGGCACCGGCGATCGCCTCGGCGAGCAGGTCGTCGAAGTCCGCGGCGTCCCAGGCGGGCAGGTCGATCGGTTCGACATGCTCTCCGACCTCGGTGCCGACGAGACTCGGGGAGATCGCGGCGACCGCCGAGGTGGTCCCGTGGTAGGCATGACGAGTGACGATGACACCGTCGCGGCCGGTTGCATGGGCGGCCAACCGCAGGGCGAGGTCATTGGCCTCCGAACCGCTGCATGCGAAGACGACGGATTCGAAGTGGGCGGGGAAACGGTCGATGAGGCGCCGCGCATAGTCGATGACCCTCGCGTCGAGGTAGCGCGTGTGCGAGTTCGCGCGGCCGAGTTCCGCGGAGACGGCAGAGCGCACCGCCGGTGACGAATGGCCGAGGACGGGCACGTTGTTGTACGCATCGAGGTAGTCTTCACCGTTGGCATCGGTGATGGTGCAGCCACGGGCGGAGGCGACGGTGAGGGGTTCGGAGTAGAAGGTCCGATAGGTCCCGCCGAGTACGCGTGAGCGGTCCTTCGCCACCGCGATCGCCGGTGCTGCTTCGTCTGCCATGGTCGTCTCTCCTCATCGAAACGTCTGTGAGCTTACCTCAGTGGCACTGTCAGGCCGACCTTCGCGGCGTCCATGACGACCTGGGTGCTGAAGCGTCGGATGTTGTCGTTGCCGAAGAAGAGCTGTCTGGTCAGTTTCGTGTACTCGGCCATGTCCCGGACCAGGAGGATGAGCACGAAGTCCCATTCGCCGGCCACGTAATAGCACTGCTGGACCTCCGGACGTTCGACGAGCGAGGCGCGGACCGCGTCGAGTTTGTCCAGCTGTTCGCTCTCGACGGCCAGTTGGGCGATGACCCGCACCGGGCGGCCGAGGAGTTCAGGTGCCAGACTCAGGGTGCTGCCGAGGATGATGCCGGCCTCCGTCAGTCGTTTGAGACGCCGATTGACCGCGGCTGTCGACAGCCCGACGCGTGCACCCAGAGCCGATTGGGGCAGCCGCGCATCGGCCTGCAGGGCGTCGAGCAGTCTGAGGTCGATCTCGTCGAGGCTGGTGTCCACACCTCAAGTGTCAGCGAACCAGTCGCCTCACGCAAAGAATTTGCGTCCCACCCCGCCCCGATCGACAGCTTTGTCAGTTCGCATTGAACGAATTCGCATCGATCCAGGATGCTGAGGACATGACAGCAGAACACCACGGCCTCGCCGCCGAGTGGCGCAGGCATCTTCACCAGATTCCGGGCACCGAATTCGAGGTCGCCGAGGCCGCCGATTTCGTCGCCCGCACCTGCACCGATCTCGGCTGGGAGGTCACGACCGGCATCGGCGGCAGCGGACTCGTTGCCTCCCTCACCCGTGGGACGAACTCGCGGACGATTGCCTTGCGAGCGGACATGGACGGCCTGTCCATCGAGGAACGCACCGGTGTTCCCTACGCGTCGAAGAACCACGGCGCCATGCACGCCTGCGGGCACGACGGGCACATGGCGATGGTGCTCGGAGCCGCCTCGGCGCTGGCGAAGGACATCGCCTTCGATGGAACCGTCCACCTGATCTTCCAGCCGGCCGAAGAGCCGGGTACCGGCGCCGAGGCGATGATCGCCGACGGACTCTTCGACCGCTTCCCCACCGACGAGGTCTACGGACTGCACAACATTCCGGGACTCCCGGCCGGCGAGATCCACACCCGCCCCGGACCGCTCATGGCCGCCGAGGACAACTTCGAGATCCGCATCACCGGCCGCGGCGGGCACGCCTCGGCCCCGCCGCAGCGGCGGAGACCGCCCTCGGTGCCGACAAGGTCGACGCCGCCTGCCGGCCGATCACCGCCAGTGAGGACTTCGCCGCCTACGCCCGCGCGGTCCCCGCCTGCTTCGCATTCCTCGGCGCCGGCGAGATCACCGAAGGCGGTGCGACCGACGGCGGCACGGCACCGCTGCACAGCCGCGACTTCGACTTCAACGACGCGATCCTCGGCCCCGGAATCGACTTCTTCACCGCTCTCGTCACCTCACGCCTGCCCGAAGGGAACTGATCATGACCACGACAACTGCCACCTGGACCGCCAACAACCGTGATCGTTCTTGGTCGAGTCCCGAACAGGACGATGCGGCCCTGAACTTCCACCGCACACTGAGCGGCTACGAACCCACCGCACTCACCCCGCTGCCGGAACTTGCCCGCGAACTCGGGGTCGCCGCGGTCTTCGCCAAGGACGAGTCGACCAGGCTGGGCCTGCCCGCGTTCAAGGCACTCGGTGCCTCGTGGGCAGTTCACCGTGCCCTTGAGGCGGCGCGGGCGGACACCGACACCGAGGTGGTCACTGCCACCGATGGCAACCACGGTCGCGCCGTCGCCCGGTTCGCCCGAGACGCGGGACATCCGGCTCGCATCTTCGTGCCGGCCGGGGGCATTCATCCGAGTGCCGTCGCCGCGATCCGCGGTGAAGGTGCTGAAGTCGTCGAGCTCGAGGCCGATTACGATCAGGCCGTTGCCGCGGCCGCCGACTATGCGGCCGAACACGATGCTGTGCTCGTTCAGGACACAGCGTGGGACGGCTACGAAGAGGTCCCCGGATGGATCGTCGACGGCTACTCGACGCTCTTCCGTGAGATCGATGCTCAACTGCGCGAGGCCGGCCATCACGCCCCGAACCTCATCACCGTGCCGACCGGAGTCGGTTCGCTGCTGCAGGCGGCCCTGGCCCACTACCGGAGGGCGAGTGCCGACGGCGATGGTTCGGGTGTGGGAGCTGGCAGTGTCGACACGGCGGTCGTGTCCGTCGAGACGGAGGCGGCCGCATGCATGGGGCCGAGCCTCACAGCAGGACGCCCCGTGACGGTGAAGACCGGGACAACGATCATGTCCGGCCTCAACTGCGGAACCCCCTCGTCTCTGGCCTGGCCTGTGGTCCGCAACGGACTCGACGCCGCGGTGGCAGTCAACGACTCTGCCTCGATCGACGCCGCACATCGGCTCGCCGATCTCGGGGTGGCGGCAGGACCCTGCGGAGCCGCCTCGTTGGCGGGAGTCCTGGAAACACTCACCGGAGCGGACGCGGAAACCCGGCGCCGGCACTTGGGGGTGGACGCGGACAGCATCATCGTCCTGACCATCACCGAAGGTGCGGAAGCCAATCCGGTGCCGTAACGCTCGAGTCCGTGGAGTGCTCCAAGAACTGGGGCAGGCATTCAAGCTACGCCTGTTCGGCGCTTTCGAGACAATGCATGGCAAGCACGATCTCCGCTGCGATCCGGGGATCGGTGAGCCGCGCGCCCAGCACCCTTTCAATCTGCCCGATCCGGTAGCGCACAGTATTCTCGTGCACATGCAGTCGAGCAGCAGACTCAGCAATGCTGCCGCCGCTTTCCACGTAGATGCGCAGAGTGGCAGAAGCTTCGGGCTTGGTCGTCAACGGGTTGAGAAAGGCGGCGACGAGCCGACGGTCGAAACGCGAACTCATTCTGGCGGCGGCCCATTCGATCGGACGCATTCGGTCGACGAACGCGAACTTCGTCCCGCGCACTGAGCCGAGCGCCACGTTCGCAGTCTGCAGCATCTCGGGGACCTGACTCAGCGCAGTGAACAGGCCAGACACTCCGGCGCTGATGAGGCCCGGAGCATGCAGGCTGGTTTCGACATCGAATTCCCCCGAACACACCGCGGTCTGTTCGATCGCCGATGTTCCATACCCGGATTCCCTGATGACGATTCCGCTCCCAGGAGGCAGAGCCGGTCGCGCCGGCTCGGAGTCCCCACTGTCGAGACGAACACGTACTGCCCGGATCGGCTCGTAGGGGACGAATCCGAAGCTTTCGAGGACCCGCCACAGTGCCGGTTCACGTCCCGGTGACACTCCGGCCTCCAGATCTCGCAGAACTCGGACCGATTCCTCCCGTCGATTGCTGATCGAGAACGACTCGAAACCTTCGAAAGCGCGCAGGAGCTTGGATATGACATCGAGGATCAATCCGCCGGCGACGGCGCCCTCCCCCTCCACGAATTCATCGTCGTGCACTGCGATGACGACCTCGTGATTGCGACTGCGAAGGCGAACAGTCTGAGCATAAACGTGCCAGCGTCCGATCATTGCTGACTTCGGTTCACCCCACAGCGCTTCGCCCGCACCCGTGACAACATCATCGTGAACCCATTGGGAAATGAGATGCGTCGGGGCCGTACCGACAGATCGGATGACCTCTCCGAGCTCGTTGACGACGAGTCCGGCACCTCTGCTGAGTCTGGCAGCACGCAGAAGTGTCGATTCGAGAGGATCGGAGGAGTTCAGACCGCTCATCAGCTCGTCGAAGATCTGCTCACGCGTCAGCGAATTTCGGTTCGAGAACATCAGCGTCTCTCCTTGCCGTCGCACATGCCGGCCCAACAGCAGGCCTGCTGTCAGCAACAATGACACCCCTTTGTGATATTCACAAATCTCATCGCGTCTTCCTTCATCTGCCCCATTGACCTGCTCAATTGCGGAAGGCCAGTCTATGGAGAACACCTCAATCAAAGGAGATGACCGTGGCAGATCTACGCGTCGCAGTCGACGTCGGCGGAACGTTCACCGACATCTGCGTTTTCGACGAATCCACCCAGAAGATGAGGGTGACGAAAGTACCTTCGACTCCGGACAACCCGATGGAGGCCGTTCTCAACGGAGTGAAGCGAGCGAACATCGACCTCAGTCAGGTTGAACTCTTCTCGCACGGAACGACCGTGGCGACCAACGCGCTCATCACTCGTAGATTCCCCAAATCGGCGATGGTGACGACCAAAGGATTCCGCGATGTCATCGAGATCCGTGATGGCACGAAGGACGACCTGTGGGACGCGTACTCAGACGTCTCCGGTCCCTACATTCGTCGCCGTGACCGATTCGAAGTCACTGAACGCGTCGACTACGCCGGCAATATCGTCACCGAACTCGATGAAGATGAGGCCCGGAAGCTCGGGCGACTGCTGAAGAAGCGCGGAGCGACGACCATCGCCGTCTGCTTCGTCAACTCTTATGCGAACTCCGCGAACGAGATCCGGATGCGAGAGATCCTCACCGAGGAGCTCCCCGGGGCCAGCATCTCGACGTCGGCGGAAGTGCTGCCGGAGATCTTTGAGCACAACCGATTCAACACGACGGTTGCCAATGCCGTGCTCGGACCGCTGGTGTCCGGGTACGTCGAGCAGCTCGACAGCAGTCTGACCGATGACGGCTATGCCGGAGAACTGCTGCTGCTCCACTCCGGCGGCGGTTCGATGACATCGGAAATGGTCAAGAAATTCCCTGTCAGGCTGGCGGCCTCGGGGATCGCCGCAGGCGCCATAGCCGCCCAGCACGTCGCCGAGCAGTGCGGGTACGACAATGCTGTCGGCCTCGACATGGGCGGCACCTCGACAGACATCTCGCTCATCGCAGACGGCGAGCTGCGGGAGACGAACGAGTGGGAAGTCGAATACGGCCACCCCATCGTCTTCCCCAGCATCGAAGTGCTCACAATCGGAGCAGGCGGAGGATCGCTGGCACATATCGACATTGCCGGCTCACTGCGAAACGGCCCTCAGTCAGCGGGTGCCGACCCAGGCCCCGTCTGCTACCGACGAGGCGGAGAGGAACCGACGAACACAGATGCGAACCTCTGGCTCAACCGGCTGGGCACCGATCTCGCTGACGGCGAGATGACTCTGGACCGGGACAGCTCTCAGGCGGCAATCAAGGAGAAGATCGCCGACCCGCTCGGACTCGACGTCGACACCGCAGCCGAATCCATCGTCAAGGTCGCCAATGCGAACATGGCCGATGCGGTCCGTCTCGTGTCCATCCGCCGAGGCCTCGATCCGCGAGATTTCGCGCTCATCGCCTTCGGCGGAGCGGGCGCCCTGCACGGAGCGGATGTGGCTCGCGAACTCAACATCCCCTCAGTCATCGTCCCGCCCAGCCCGGGAGTCACCTCGGCGCTGGGATGCCTCCTCGTCGACATTCAGCACGACCTGTCGCAGATGTTCACCGGCGTAGCGGACTCCGCTGATGCCGAATCCGTCGAACAGCACTTCCGTGAGCTCGAGCTCGAAGGTCGAGATCGACTGCGGCATGAGAAAGTCCCTGACGAAGACGCGGTCTTCGAACGGGGAATCTCGATGCGCTATCACGGTCAGTGGAGGTCTTTGCAGGTGAAGATGGGATCAGGACCGAATGCTCTGCGCGAGGCCGTCCAGCTCTTCCATGAGGAACACGAGAAACAGTACGCCTTCCGGCAGGACGACACCCCCGTCGAGATCTATCAGCTGCATCTCAAAGCCCTCGGCAGAACGCCGAAACCGACCTTCAAACCGACTCCGGTCAGCAGCAAGGAGCCCGGAGAGCCGATCGAAATCCGCGATGTCTACTTCGACGGTCAGTGGCATTCGACGCCGGTCTACCAGCGCGAGAACCTGCCGTCGGGCGCGGCGTTCATCGGACCGGCGATTCTCAACCAGATCGACTCGACGACAGTCATCCCGCCGAATTCCTCGGCTGTGATCGACGAATGGTTCAACATCCGCATCGCACTGAACTCCGAGGCAGGCGAGCCGGCGCTGGCTTCTGCCTCCGGGGAAACGACACAGAACGGCCTGTGAGGAGAAACCCATGACCACAACGACGGAACAGTCGACGTCCACTCTCGACCCGGTGACCTTCGAAGTGCTGAAGAACGCCTTCGCCACCAGCGTCGACCTCATGAGCGAGCAGATCCTGCGGACCTGCTATTCGTTCGTCATCTATTCCCGCGACTTCTCGTCAGCTCTCTGTGACCGCCACGGAAACACCGTCATGCAGGGCAGTGCTGACATCGCCGTTCACGTCGGCACCCTGCATTTCCAGTGCAAGGCCGTCATGGAGGAGTTCGGTGACGACATCAACCCCGGCGACGTCTTCCTCATCAACGACCCCTACCGCGGCGGCACGCACTTCAACGATGTCAGCTTCATCCGTCCGATCTTCGCCGAAGACGAGATCATCGGCTTCGCGCAGAACAAGGGGCATTGGGCCGATATCGGTGGATCCGTACCCGGCTCGTTCGATGTCTCGGCCAGTGAGCACTTCGGCGAGGGACTGCGCATCACCCCGTTGCGAGTGTGGCACAAGGGCCGGTTCCTCCACGATGTCGCGCAGCTGCTCGTATCGAACACTCGCGCTCCGGACCAGGCGCTCGGTGATCTCAACGCCCAGGCCGAAGCCACTGCTGTATGCGAACGTGAAGTGCTCCGCCTCGTCGACAAATATTCGAAGGACACGGTCCTCGACGCGATGCAGGAGACGCAGGACTATGTCTGCCGCACGGTCCTCGCCGGCCTCGGCGACCTGCCGAAGGGCGAGTGGGAGACCGTCGACTTCCTCGACGGCGACCCCGCCAAGGGTGAGGGTCTGGCTCCGATCCGGGTGAAGCTCACCCTCGACGGAACAGGCATCCACTACGACCTGACCGGCTCCGCCGAGGCGGTCTCAACCTTCCTCAACTCCGGCTATGGGACGACGTTCTCGGCGATCTACGCAGGGACGAAGACGTTCTTCCCCGAGGTTCCGCTCAACTCTGGCTTCTATCAGGCGGTGACCGCGGAAATCGGGGAAGAGGGAACTGTCGTCAATGCGGGCTGGCCCCATGCGGTGACTGGGTTCTGCTCGGGACCGTACGAGAAGGTCATGAACGCGATCTTCGAATTGTGGTCCCACATCATGCCCGAACGCGCGATGGCGTGCGCGTTCAATCTCGAGTATCTGCTCGTCGGGGGACATGATGCCAGGACCGAATCGAGCCCGTACTTCATGTGGTACGACTGGATGGCCGGAGGCTGGGGCGGCCGGTCGACGAAGGACGGATCGTCGGCGACGTCACCGGTGTTCGGCACCGGACTCGCAGTCCAGCCGGTCGAAGGTCAGGAGCGGCTGACCCCGGTGGTCACCACCCAGCACTCGATCAACATCGACTCAGGTGGTCCCGGCAGATTCCGCGGAGGCTGCGGAGTCAATAAGGGCGGCATCCTCACCGATGCAACAGGTGCCGTGATGAGCTACTGCTGCGACCGCGGCCGTTCGACGACGTGGGGCATCAATGGCGGATTGCCCTCGATCCCTCACGGAGTCTGGCTCAATCCGTCGTCGGAGAACCCGCGCTACTTGGGCGCCACATTCTCGAACGTAGCCATCAGCCCTGGTGACACGTTCGAACGCCCCAGCGCCGGAGGCGGAGGCTTCGGGGATCCGCTCGAGCGGAGCACAGCCGAGGTGCTCGAGGACGTCATCGACGGTTATGTCTCCATCGACCGTGCGACCAAGGACTATGGCGTGGTCGTCCGTGAGATCGATGCCGAACTCGATGAATACGAGATCGACGAGGCCGCGACAGCCAAGGAACGGGAACGGATCCGCTCCGAACGTGCATCCTGGCTGGACGCCGACCCCGCCGAGGTGGCCCGCCGTTACCGCGACGGCGAGATCACCGTCCACGACGTCATCCGCCAGTACGGCGTCGTCCTCGACTGGGGCACCGGTGAACTGCTCGAGAAGTCAACAGGACAGTTCCGCGACAGCATGCGGGCTCGGTCCGCTTCGTTCTGGAGCTGAAGACTCCAGTCACTCGGGGCGCTTGTCCACTCAGGCCGAGCGCCCCGAGTGTTTGACCTTTCCCACCTCGCGATCGAGAGTAAGAGCAGAAGCAGTTATCGAGCGAAGAAGGTCGAGCATTATGCGCACAGTGGCAGTCGTCCAGGCAGGTTCCGTTCCATTCGATGCCGAAGCGTCGGTCGACAAGGCGATCGCCAGGCTGAGGGAGGCCGCCGGCAACGGGGCCGAGCTCGTCGTGTTCCCCGAAGCATTCATCGGCGGCTATCCGAAGGGCAGCACCTTCGGTGCCCCCGTCGGGATGCGCACCGAGCAAGGTCGCGCGCAGTTCCAGCGGTACTTCGACGGAGCGGTCGCCGTCGATGGCCCCGAGATGGGCAAGCTCGCCGAGGCAGCCCGCGAGGTCGGTGCCTTCGTCGTCATCGGCATCATCGAACGTTCCGGCAACACCCTCTATTGCACAGCCGTGATGGTCGACCCGGAACTCGGGGTCGTCGGCGCACACCGGAAGCTCATGCCCACCGGCACCGAGCGTGTGATCTGGGGCTTCGGGGACGGGTCGACCCTCGACACGATGGACACACCTTTCGGCCGAGTGGGCAGTGTCATCTGCTGGGAGAACTACATGCCGCTGCTGCGCCAGGCGATGTATGCCAAGGGAGTCGAACTCTACTGCGCGCCGACCGTCGATGACCGTCCGACGTGGACGGCGACGATGACGCATATCGCCTTAGAGGGCCGCACTTACGTGCTCTCGGCATGCCAGTTCATCACGAAGAGCGAATTCCCCGACGACCATCCCTTCGACGAAGAACTGCCCTACGGTGAGACCGCCATCCGCGGCGGCAGCGTCATCATCGCACCTACCGGCGAGGTGCTGGCCGGACCGGTCTACGAGGAGGAGACGATCCTCTACGCCGACATCGACCTCGGTGCCAAAACCCGTTCGCACCTCGACTTCGACCCGGTCGGCCACTACTCCCGGCCGGACGTCTTCGAGCTGCGAGTCGACACCCGTGCGAAAGGTTCCGTGTCGTTCGAGTGATGCGGCGGGCGGCCAATCACGTCGGCCGCCCGCGCCGCTCGAATCCGCGCCTGCCAGCCCGAGCTTCTGGCCGCATCACTTTTTGGACAGATCATCGGTTCGCAACCTGATGACCTGCCCAAAAGGTGATGACAGCCCGCACCTAACGTGATGTCGACTTGCAACTGAAGCGATGTTTCAGCACGTAGGCGGGAGGCTGCGCGCCTTAGCTCGCCATGGCCCGTCGCTCGCGTCGCCGCGTCCTCAGCCCGAGAGCGACGTCGACGACGAGGAACGCGAGCAGGCTGATGCCCACCAGTGGGAGGAACAACCCGATCGCGACGGCGGCGAGGACAACCGCACCGACGCCCCACCACGGCGCATCAGCCAGAGCTCGGCGAGGCGGCGCGGATCCGAGCCTCTTCGCCGGATTCCGCTTCGGCCGCCGCTGCCACCACATGACGTAACCCCAGACGACCATGGCCGCGATGCCGAGCGCGAGGACGCAGAGCACGATCTGATTGACCAGGCCGAACAGTGTGCCCATGTGCAGGTCGATGCCCCAGCGGGCGAGTTTCGCCGCCACACCGTAATCGGAGAAGTCGACCCGATCGGTCACCTCCATATTCTCGGGGTCGAAGGCGACAGCATCGACCTTCGTGGGGACGCTGTGTTGGATCTCCTGCACCACCCAGGCCGAATCGGCATCGGCCGGAGGCAGGATCTCGACGAGCCCAGTATCGATATTGACGTCGTGTCCCATCGACAGCATCATGTCGAAGTCGGCAGGATCGATCGCGGCGTGATCGGCAGCGCTGTCGGCCTCCTCGGCGGAGGAACTGTCACCGTGGTGATGAGCGTGCCCATCAGTCGCCGAGGCTCCGCCGAGTTCCGTCGAGACCGCAGGCGTCTCCCAGCTCAGCGCCCCGCGCAGCTTCGTCACGTTCTCCCCACCGAGCTGTGACCAGGTGATGCCGGTGGCCGAGAGGAAGAGCATGCCGCTGACCGCCCACACTCCGACAGAGGCATGCCAGGAGAAGGTGCGTCTCAACCCCTTCCCCTTCCGGCTCGGTCGCAGCATCGCGGTCGGCTTCCGCGTCCGGCGAGCACGGAGGATCCAGAGGACGAGACCCGCGGCGGCGACGATTCCCAACCAGGAGGCGGCGAGTTCGCTGTAGATCCGGCCGCCGTCGCCGAGGTGGAGGCTGCGGTGCATCTGGTCGATCCAGGTCCGCAGCGGCAGGGCACCCGAGGTGCCGTAGACGGTGAGGTCACCGACCACCTCGGCGGTGGCAGGGTCGACGAAGATCGCTCGGGATTCGCTTTCGCCGAGGCTGGGGTCGGAATACATCACGCGCGTGGTGTCGCCCGGCTCGGGTGCCGGTCGCACGGCGGACAGCCTTGAATCACTGTGTCCGATGGCGGTGTTCGCCGCCTCGAGCTGGTCGGCCAGTGGCAGCGGATCGTCGGCGGCGGGGACGCTGATTTGGTCGGCATAGACCAGCTTCTCGAGCGTCGGGCTGATGGCGTAGGCCGCCCCGGTGAGCGCGGCGATGAGGATGAACGGGCCGACGAGGATCCCCGCGTAGAAGTGGAGGCGGCGCAGGAGCTGGCTGAGCCACGGTCTGCCACGTCTGAGTTGGAGCGGTTGAGTGGTGGGGTCGGAGTTTTCGGGCACGGTTGACGAAGGTGTGGTCATGTTGATGCTTTCTCTCAGTTGTGCTGAGCCGGATCGGGTCGGCCAGATGCCCTCGGCGAGCAGATGCGGTCGACGGGCAGTTGCGGTCGGCAGTCGTCGCACACTACAAGCAGTCGCGGTCGACGACCAGATACGGTCAGCAGTGATCGCACCGGCTTACGAGAGCCGATGCGCGGATGTGATGAGTGTCAGAAAGCAGGCTGCGGTGGCCCGCGCCGCAACACCGGGGATCGGCACACACCGAGGTTGCGGGGCAGTTCGGGCTCGAAGCCGAACAGCGACCGAGGTTTCTCGATCGGTGCCCTGAGGACGACGAGGCGAGGAATGACCGCTCGGATGATGAGGCGAGCGAACTCGCCGAGCATGATCGGCAGTCGCTCGGCCCAATAGATCATCGCGATCGTCACGACTCCCGCAAGGCAGTGAGCCAGCAGCATCGCCGGCGACGAATGCGAATGCATCTCAGCGGCTGCGCCAATGGATCCGTCCGTGGCAGACATGGCCGCAGAATCATGAGTCATCGGCATCGCGCCGCCGTGCATCGAGTGCATCGACGCGTGGTCGGCACCATGTGAGGTTGAGTGCTGAGAGTGCGAGCCGAGAAGCGCGGCGAGCCCGCCACCGGATTGCGCCGAGGCAGTCGGTGAGCCAGAGGAGTGCGGCGTGAAGAGGGAGAACAGGAGGTGGAAGAGCGTCTGGCTGATTCCGACGGAGACGGTCAGTCGAGGAAGAGACAGTCGGCGCCCCGCGAGAAGAACACAGACGAAGGTCGACAGTGCCAGCGGCACGATGATGCCCATCGCGGTCGGAAAGGATCCCCCGCCGAGGATGTGCGATGTCAGAGCGACAAAGGTCGCGAACACTGCGGCCAGGGTGCCGCGCAGAGCGCGCCGGTGCCTGACTCTCATCCTCACGGGTCTATTTTCACACAGGTGGAACTAGACCTGAGAGATCATCATCGCCTTCGTGACGGTGACCGTTTCGTTCCATCTCCATGCGCAGATCCGCCTCTTGGCGACAGATCCTCCCAACATCCAGTGGAGCCCGAACTCACAGCGACGGACCCCTGACCGACAGAGCGTTCAGGGACGAGTCCGCCGATAGACGACGTGCCACCCGTCGTCAACCGGGTTGTCGGGCGGAAGATGGCCCTCGGCGGGGGCTTTCCGCTCGACTTCAGCGCTTCGCCGCTTGCCGATAAACCAGCCGCCGATGAACGCTGCGAAGGGAATCAGCGCCAATCCAGTACTCAGACCAACACTGCCGCTGGTGACCAGAGTGAAGTTCGAAAGCACGAGAATCATCCCTCCTATCAAACCCACAGCAGCGATCACAGGAATGATGAGCGTCCGCAGCCTGCGGCCTGCCCGCGCCGCAGAATTTCGTGAGAAGAAGGCGAGGACTGCGATCGAAGTCGCCAGCATGAGAATGATCATGCCAACCGTCGCCACTCCCGCCATGGACCCGAAGACTCCCACAAGCGGATCGACGCCGAACGCAGCGAATACCGCCACGAGGACGCCCGCCGTGCATGTCTGCATGATCGAAGAGAATGACGGCGAATGATGCGTCGGATGCACCGTGGCCAATCGCCGTGGGAGTACACGCATTCCCGCCAACACGAACTGGTATCTGGCGATGACATTGTGAAAGGACAGCACGCAGGCGAAAAGACTCGTCAGCAGCAGGACATTGACGACATCGCGCCCGAGCCCGCCCAGTTGATCACGTGTCGTGTCGAGCAGCATATTCGCGTTTCCGTCCAAAGTCCGCTGGGCCACATCGGCGATGGCATCGGGACCGACAGCGACGACGAAAGCCCAACAGGTGAACGCATAGAAGCCGCCGATGAGTAGAACCGCCGTGTAAGTGGCCCTGGGAACAGTCTTCTCAGGACGATACGCTTCATCGCGGAACACCGCGGTCGACTCAAAGCCGATGAAGCCGGTCAGCGCGAACAGCACGGCCACTCCGATCGCGCCGTCGGCAAACGTACCCGGATCGAACGACTCCATGGTGACGCCCGACGGCCCCGGATTCACGAGAATGGCAACATCGAGCACGAGGACGATACCGATCTCCGCCACAAGTGCCACTCCCAGCACCTTGGCGCTGAGATCGATGTGGCGATAGCCGAGGAACGCCACGATGGCGAGAGTGAACAAAGAGTACACAGGCCACGGGACGGTCGGCCCACCATAGGCCCGAACGGTGTCGTCGATGGCCCAGCCGATGTACCCGTATATCCCTGCTTGGATCGCAGTGTAGGCGACGAGTGCGACAGCGGCGATTCCCATGCCCGCTCGCCTACCCAGGCCCAGAGTCACGTAGGAGAAGAATGCACCCGCTTCACGCACATGGGGTGTCATGGCGACGAAGCCGACGGAGAAGAGCAGCAGGATAGCCGCGGCGATGAGGAATCCGACGGGTGCGCCTGCGCCATTGCCCATTCCGAGAGCCAGGGGCATGTTTCCACCGATGACCGTCAACGGCGCGGCCGCCGCTACGACCATGAAGACGATTCCGATAGTCCCCAGTCGCCCTGTCAGACGAACAGGTTTCTCTGTTACAGTCCTTGTCGTGTTCATGACGTCCTCCTTGACGTTCAGAATTGAAGGGGTTCTCAGCAGTGCGCCGAAAAGCAGCCCCGACCTCACTCGAGGCTCATGGCAGCCTTAAGCAGTTCATGATCGATGGCATGGGCGGTAACACCGGTCGGGCCGGTCAAGGTAGAGGCGGCAATCATGCAGTTGAGTATCGCTTCTTCGGTTGACTCAACGACCAGGTCGAAGAACGAGGTCATGAGTTGAGGGGCCACCATCGACACATCTACTGTTGCCCGCTCGACCTGCGGGTCTTCGTCCCATTGGTAGGGCGGGATACCGCGATTGCCGGTGGAGAAGGCGAGCATGAGATCACCGCTGTATTGCTCACCGGTACCGCCCATGCGCCCAACTCCGAGGGCGGCCCTCTGCGCAATACGCTCGCACTGATGCGGCAGGAACGGGGCGTCGGTCGCAACGATCACGACGATCGAGCCCGAACCTCGCTCGTACCCTCGCGGGAGTTCGGGAACCGGAACAGCGTCTGCGTCAATTTTCGTCCCTACGGGTACGCCCTCGATGCTCAGCCTCTGGCGTCGTCCATGATTGGCCTGGACGAACACGCCTACCGTGAAACGCCCAGCAGCTGTGTCGATCACCCGCGAGGACGTGCCCGATCCGCCCTTGAACTCATGACAGATCATCCCAGTGCCTCCCCCGACGTTGCCCTCGGCCGGAGCATCCGTCGATGCCACACGCAGAGCCTCGGAAACATGCTGTCGAGTCACATGATGGCCGTTGATATCGTTGAGCAGACCGTCATAAGTTTCGGCGACGACCGGCAGGCACCAGTACTGCCCGGGCCCGCGACGCTCGACCTGTTCAGCAACCAGAGCATCACGAACCACGCCGAGGCTGTGCGTATTCGTCAGCCCGATGGGTGAAGTCAGTTCTCCCGCCTCGCGTATCCACTCGAGGCCAGTCATCTCTCCGCTCCCGTTGAGGCGGTGTGTGCCGGCGAAGACAGGCTCAGTCCAAATGTCATCGTGCGGGACGATCATCGTCACACCGGTATTCGCCGAAGACGCGTCAGCCTCTGTGCTGCCGCCGATGGTCGAGTAGCCGACCCGAACGCCGGGAACATCAGTGATGGCGTTGAGCGGGCCGGTTCGATGGCTGCCGACATCGATGCCGAGATCTCGTGCTCTCACAGTTCTCCTCTAGTTTTTTTCCTTTTGTGAAAATAATGGTCCATCGCCTACGGAAGCACAAGACCCGATTCGATGAATCGTGCACAGTCGGTAATGTTGCTTCAAGCACCCGGACAGAGCGGAAGAGATCATTGGCGCGACCGAACACGCAGGCTCAACGCCGCGAAGACATCCTCCAGGCAGCTATTTCGCTTGTCGGAGAGGCCGACCTCGCCGTGCTGACGATCTCCCAGATCGCCGACAAACTCGGTAAGACCGCCAATGCAATTCGGTACTATTACCCCGATATCGAAAGCCTCATTGCAGAACTTGCCCGCCGCTCGGACATTCGCTTTTTCGAGAACAGACTCACTCTCACGAACACAATCCCGGATCCCATCGATCGCCTCGACGCCATGATGGCCGCCGGGCTCCCGTCCGGACCCGACGACGCGGAGTGGCGGGTGATCTGGATGGCCGTCCTTGACGCCGGATTCGACCTGCACAACCGCAAAGATGTGCAGGCGATCTATCACCGACAGGTCGACCTCTACGAATCGCTCCTCAATGACGGAGCTCGAACAGGCGCATTCGCACTGCAGCAGGAAGCCAGAGATATCGCAATGACACTGATGTCAATGGAGGATTACCTCGGATATCGCATTGTGGCGCGGGATCCCCAGATGTCCCGTGATGTCGCATTGCGACTGATGAAAGGCTACGCAACTATGGCAACACAGTCTCGGAGCCGCTGACGAAACCTCACATCTCTTCGTGGGTGAGCGGATCCCGGTCCTTCATCCGACCGCGCTCGAGTCCGGAGATCGCGGCCACCTCGGCGGGGTCGAGTTCGAAGTCGAAGACATCGGCATTGCTGCGCTGCCGGTCGACGTTCGCCGATTTCGGGATCGGGATGGAACCGATCTCGATGTGCCAGCGCAGGACCACCTGGGCGGGGGTGACATCGTGGGCGGCGGCCGCCTCGGTGATGGGGGCTTCGTCGAACAGTCCCTGGTCACGGTAGAGCGGGGACCAGCTCTCGGTCTGCACGCCGATCGACTTGTGGAAAGCCACGAGCTCGGTCTGCGGGAAGTACGGGTGGAGCTCGACCTGGTTGACGGCCGGGGTGACACCGGTCTTCTCGGTCAGTTCGGTGAGCATTTCGGCGGTGAAGTTCGAGACGCCGATGGACTTCACGAGCCCGCGTTCGCGCAGTTCAATGAGGCCCTCCCAGGTCTCGACGTACTTGCCGACGCTGGGATTGGGCCAGTGGATGAGGTGGAGGTCGAGGTAGTCGAGGCCGAGCCGGGCCAGGGACTCCTCAGTGCTCGCGATCGCCTCGTCGAAGCCGTGGTGACGGCCGGGGATCTTCGAGGTGACGAAGAGGTCCTCGCGAGCGACGAAGCATTCGGCGATGGCCTGGCCGACCTCACGCTCGTTCTCGTAATTCACCGCGGTGTCGAGCAGGCGGTAGCCGACATTGTCGACGGCACCCGCGATGGCAGCAACGCCCTCGTCGCCCTTCATCGCGTAGATGCCGAGCCCGAGCTGCGGGATCGCCCGCCCGTCGTTGAGGTCGAGGGTGGGGATCGGTGAGTTCTGTGCCGGGGTATTCGCAGAGGTCGTCATGGTGTCAGCCTATGACCGCCGAGGCGGTGCTGGCCAGGGTGGGTCACTCCTCGATCCCGAGCGTTTTGATCAACCTCGCCGAGGCGGTGCCGCGGTACGAATCGATGATCAGTTCGCGCACCTCCTCGTCATCGACGTCGGCGATCTCGAGACCGACCCACCCGGAGGGTCCGAGGTACATGGGGACGAACGAATCCGATCGCTCGAGCACCACCTCGGCGTCCATGGGGTCGAGCAGGACGAGCAGTGCCTGCGGGTGCTGCACCATCTCCCCGGAAACGAGCTTCTCGGTGCCTCCGTAGTGGGCGAAGATCTTCTTCGTGAAGAAGGCCGGTCTGCCGTGCGAGATCTTCTCGGCTGCTTCGGGCAGGCTGAGCGCGATCGCGCGGACTCGCTCGAGCACCGGATCGTCGTCATCGAACATCTTTGGATGCGCCATGAGTCAACGGTACGCGCCGATTCGACCACGGGCGAGAGGGCTAGCTTGATTTCTTGCCGACTTCGGTGCTCAAATACGACTCACCGATTATGAACCGAAGGTCTCGAACTCGTCCTCCGTTCCATCGAAACGAGCCGGATTGCTCACAGCACACACATCCTCAGACCGCGCGGCCTCTGGACCGACCGACCCCGGTCCCAGACGACCCCGAGCAGAGAAAGCGTCGGCTTTCGCGAACTCCGGCGATGTCGCCAGCGAGACTCCGACGTAGAGCAGGAGGCTGATGCTCAGACCGATGAGGACTCGCGTCACTGACCCCTCGCCCCAAAAGTGCGGCAGCGGCAGGCCGAGCTCGATCACGAATCCATAGAGAATGAATCCGCCGCCGCCGACGATCGAGGCGATAGCACCTGCGGAGTTCGCACGCCGCCAGAAGAAGCCCAAGACAAGGGGGAAGAAGACACCAGCCGCCAGCATCTCGGAAGCAAGGGCGAGCAGCGTCAGGGCGCTCGGCAACTGCACCGCAACAACGAAGCCGATGATCGCCGCCAACAGTGTCGCCCCTCGTGCGATCCACACCTTCTGCTTCTCCTCGACCTCGCGGCGCAGTGCCTTCGTCGTCAGCTCGGTGAGGTAGAGCGACGACAGGTTGAGGGTAGTGCAGATCGTCGACATGATCGCCGCGGCGATGCCGATGAACACGATGACGCCGAAAATCGGCAGGAAGTGGCTGGTAGCCAAGGTGGCGACGATCCCCTGCTCCGGCGGTTCATCGAAAGCCGCAATCGAGGCGATGCCTGCGAAGACGACGAGGAAGTACAACGGCAGGAAGTAGATCATCGCGTGCACTGTGACCTTCCTTGCCTCTTGCGGTGACTTCGTCGCCTGCAGACGCTGCCAAGCGGCCGGGTCGATGGTGAACGCCAGACCGAAGGCGATGACGTAGCCGAGGTTTGGGCCGAAACCTTCCCACAAGTTGAGGAACGCCGCATCGCGTTTCGCCTCGAGTGTATGGATGATGGCGTCCGGACCGCCGGAGACGATGACAGCCCCTACGAAAGTGACAATGAGCCCGAGCATGAAGAAGCCGAACTGCGCGGTCTCAGTGAGGACGACGGCACGGAAACCGCCGATCATCGCGTATGTGAGCGAGAACGCGATGGCCACGGCCACGCCCCAGGCAAAGCTGATCTCGAAGAAGACCATGAAGAACAGGCCGAGCGCGACCATCTGGCTCGCGCCCCACACGATGAGATAGATCGCAGTGACGATGGAGAGCACGGTCCCGGCCGATTTGCTGTAACGAGTGGACATGATTCCGTCTTGTGACAGCAGACCTGCACGACGGATGATCGGCCCCAGGGCGAAGAGCGCGATGACGGCGATGACAGTAGGCCCCCCGAGAACCCACCATGATCCCATGCCCTGGGTGTTCGCTTCGTCGACGGAGATGAGAGCTGAATTTCCGCCGTACCAGGTGGCGACGAATGCCATAGCCAGCATCCACGCGGGCATCATGTTCCCGCCTAGGAAGTAGTCAGTTTCTGTGTCGGTGCGCCGTTTGTACAGAGAGACACCGAGGAGAATGAGAAAATAGGCGGCGAGCGCGCCGATGAGCCAAAAGGGAGACACCGTTGTTTCCTTTCGCAGACGGTTCTGTCACCGTGTACGGCGATGGAGCTGCTCCTTCGCTTCGCCCCATCCCGCTGACGGTCGACGACAACTCTTCTGCTGCGTTGCCGAAGGCGACAACTGCGATTCCCAACGGGTGAGAAAGCGGATCGCACTTCATTCCCCGGTCCACCCAGACTGGACAAGTACATGAGGCCCGAGCGACGCAGCGATGAGGCCCCTGAACTCTGGAGGACCAATGACGGTGACCATGCACGGCAGCCCGGCGATCGGGGACTTCGACGGTGCAGACCTCGACATGCTCATTCGCAAGGGCTTCCGCCCTGTGCCCGTCAGTGCCGTCCGCAAGCTCACGCCTGAGGTGATCGGAATCGAGCTCACCCTCACTGAGGCGGCTGAGCTCGGTTCCGCTCCGGGGGCCCATCTCGAAGTGGCAGTTCCGCTTCCGGACGGGCCGGCGATCCGTCACTACTCACTCCTGGCCGGACCTGCAGATTCACTGCGCGTCGCAGTGCTCCGGGATTACCATGGCCGGGGCGGTTCTGCCTGGCTGCACGAGAATCTCGACTCGTGCACTTCCCTGCTCGTCCGCGGCCCTCGCGACACCTTCGGCTACGAGGGGAGCGGCCCCGCATATTTCGTCGCCGGGGGCATCGGCATCACCCCGCTGACCGCGATGATCGCCGCAGCCGTCGACGCACGACGAGACTGGCATCTGCTCTATGTCGGTCGTCGGCTGGAATCGATGGCTTTTGCCGATGCTCTTATCGAAGAGTATGGACCAGACCGAGTGACGATCCACATCACAGAAGCGGCCGGACGACCCGATGTGGTGTCCGCTGTCGAAGATTGGGCATCGGCGTACGACGAACCCACCACGGTGTACACGTGCGGTCCGGTATCTCTTATGCGCGCCCTTGAAATCGGCTTTGACGACCACTCCAGCATTACTGTGATCAGTGAGAACTTCGATGATCACAACGAGGTGGCCGCACAGGTGCGGTCTGCTCTACCCCTCGGTGGCACCACCTCGGCGAGTCAGTCCTGCAACAGTCCGACAGCACCCCATGCAACCGAGGCCACGGCCATGGAAGCCGATGACGACTTCGTCGTCGAGCTCGGGGACGGCTCCGAAATAGATGTACCGCCCGGCTGCTCGATCATCGACGCCCTCAAGAAAGCGGGCGTGCGCACCCTGAGTTCGTGTCAGAAGGGCACGTGCGGCACCTGCGAAACCGTCATCCTCGACGGACGGGCCGATCATCGGGATTCGGTGCTCTCGGCTGAGGAGCACGCGGCGCACGAGACGATGATGATCTGCGTCTCCCGCGCTTGCGGCAAACGCATCGCCCTGGATCTCTGAGACGGCAAACCAGATCTCAGCACAGAACAGTGCCCGGTGACGGCCGCGATTCGCAGCCGTCACCGGGCACTTTGTGTGTCAGCCGCGGGCGGCAGAGAGGACCGCACGCTGTTTGACCAGTGATGCCGCTGTGCGCACCTGTGGGTAGAGGACGACGTCGCGGGTGAGGTGGGCGATTGCCTTTCCCTGTTCGTCGGACGTCGACCGCAGCATGGCCGACACTTTCTGTGCTGACGTCGACAGGTCGGATTCCGAGACCGCAGTGCCATCGGGTCGCCCGGCCTGCACTCTCACTTCGAGTGCCTGCACCGACATGAGGAGTTCGACGCCGACGACGACTTCCACATTGGCAATGATCTGTCGCAGGTGCCGGCCGGCGTTGTTCGCCATCGACACGTGATCCTCCTGATTCGCCGAAGTGGGGATCGAGTCGACGGAATCGGGATGGGCGAGCGTCTTGCAGTCGGAGACAAGCGCGGCGGCCAGATACTGCGGGAGCATGAATCCACAGTCGAGGCCGACCTGTTCGGAGTCGACGAGCATGTCCGGCAAGCCCCTATTGAGGGTGCCATCGTCGAGGCGGAAGATCCGTCGTTCGGTGATATTCCCGATCTCTGTGGCCGCGATCGAGAGGAAGTCCGCCGCAAAGGCCACGTACTCGGCATGGAAATTTCCACCCGAGACCGCTTTGAGGTCGCGGTCGAGGTCGGGGAAGACCAACGGATTGTCCGTTGCCGCGTTGATCTCCCGCTCAATGATCCCGAATGCGAAATCGAGGGTGTCGGCGATCGGCCCGAACACCTGAGGCACGCATCGCAAAGAGTAGGCGTCTTGGGGCGGTTGGCGCTGCGGGTCGTTGTCTCGGTCTCCAGTCGTCAGCTGCGAGTCACTCATGTACCCGCGCATCCGTTCGGCAACCTGGATCTGCCCTTTCTGTCCACGGGCTTCATGCAGTTCGGCGATGAATGCGTCGCCGAATCCCAGCAGTGCTTCGATCGACAGGCAGGCGGTCACCTCGGCGGTGTGGAGGGCGCCCTGCACATCCCAAGCGGCAAGCGCGGTCTGAGCGAGAGAGAAGGAAGTCCCGTTGAGTAGGGCGAGCCCGTCTTTGGCTCCTACGGGGATCCGGGTGATTCCGGCAGCCGCCATCGCTTCATGGCCGGACACGACACAGCCGTCGAGGATCGCCTCCCCTGAGTTCTCCGGTTCGTCACTGCCGTCCGGAGCAGTGGTGAGCACGAGCGCGATATGGGCGAGTGGAATGAGATCTCCGGAGGCGCCCAGCGATCCGTATTCGGGAACGGCTGGCCACACATCGGCATTGAGCATGGCGACTAGGCCTTCCACGAGCGCCCACTGGATCGCGGAATAGCCCTGAGTGAGTGAGACGACGCGGATGAACATAGTCGCCCGCACGACTTCTTCATCGACGATTCGGCCGACACCGGAAGCATCGGCGAGGATGAGACGCCGAGAGAGTTCGGCGGCGTCGTCGGCCGAGGGGAAGGCCCGGCGTCCGGCCAGAGAACCGAATCCGGTGTTGACAGAATAGATCGCTTCGACGGGCTCGCCCGCGCGCATGCGCGCGATGACGTCGTCGAGCCACGCACGCGACTTGGCGCAATGGCCTTCGACGTCCGGGGCCAAGCGAATGCGCCGGCGGTACCGCGCCACATCGATGAGCTGCTCAAGCGTGGCAGGTTCGAGGCCGAGGACGAGGTCCTCACCGGGAAACTCTTCCCGGGTGCAGGCTGCGGCGGTATCGATCACATCGAGTCCTCTCGTTCGCGTCACACGAGTGTTCGTGCGTGAGTGTTGTGGTGGTGGATCATCGTCGTCAGCTGTTCGGACATCGGCCCTTCGAACGACGATAGGGTCTCAGGCCGCATGCGCCTTCAGCGGCACAGTCGCATAACTCTGCAACGTCGTATGGACGAGCGGTTGGGTCGGTCCCGTCGCTTCGAGTCGTGCGATGCGAGTGACGAATGCCGAGAGAAAGGCGTCCATCTCCATTCGTGAGATCGGCTGGCCGACGCACTGGTGGATGCCCATCCCGAAGGTCAGGTGCCCGCTCGAGTCCCTGTCGAACCGGTAGACGTCGGCGTCATCTCCCCATTTGCTTTCGTCTCTGTTCGCGCTGCCGGGGAACACGAGTACCTTCGTTTCGGCTGGGAGTTCGATTCCGGAGAGCACCGTGTCCTCCGACGTGGTTCGGTAGAAGGCGTAGAACGGACTCTCGAGCCGGAACGACTCGTCGATCGCGAACCGCACCGACCGCGGATCGGCGTGGATCCTCGCATACTGTTCCGGGTGACGGGCCAAGGTGTTGAGAGTATTGGTGATGGCAAAGATCGTCGTGTCCAATCCCGCCGATAGAAGCGCCCTGACCAGCAGCGTCGCCTCTTCCGGAGTGATCTCGCCCGAGTCGGCGAACTCCCACAGCTGCGCGCCCATACCCGAGGGATCGAGGACTTCGCGAGCACAGTTCGCCAGCACCCAGTCGTAGGTACCTGCAGACTCGTCGATCCAACGTTTGGCGATCTCATTCTGCGGCCCGAATGTCGCGAAGTTCGCCGCCCCCTGAACAAGGAGATTCTCGGCTCGGCCCTCACGGGGAATGCCGACCGCGTCGCCGAACACACGCAGCACGTACTGTTCGGACAGACGCGCGGCGTCAAATTCTCCGTCGTCAGTCGACAGGATCTCATCGATGACGGTCTTCGCGTAGGTGGAGAAGTCCTTCCGCCGCGGCCGCAGCCGTCGCGGCGTGATGACACCGTCCATAGCAGATCGCATTCGCGTGTGCAACGGTGGATCCACTTCGAGGATCCCGGGCTTGCGCAGCGGCGGATTGTGGTGGATGTTCACGCTGCCCACGCCGGCTCCGGAGATGAAGGTGCGGTAATCCTCCAGAATCTCACGCACCTCGGCATCACGGCCGAATGCGGGCACTCCGTATCTGCTCAGCCAGGCGGCAGGACCTTCTGCCCGCAACCGACTCAAGAACGGATAAGGGTTCGAGAGGTTATCCAACGAATATGGGTCTTCGTCGAGGATGGGCAAGTCCAATGCAGCTTCAGCCATATTGCACGAACCGACGTTCTGCGCAGTCGGATCTGCGGATGTGCTCACCATAGATGACCTCCATTGCTCGTTCGTAGGCGAACTGAATTGCTTCCCATCTCCAGGCATCGTCGCCGAGACGGCGTATAGGCTTACCAGCAGAGTAGGAACTCGGCCTACATCGGGCGAATCCGATTCTCACCTCGTGGGAACTCAACCCGGCGGGGCACGCCTCGCGCTGCGTCCTTGGCTCAGCACACTTCGCTGAGCGCCGCCTGCAGCTCATCGGCGGCCTTGGTCAGTATTGGCCTGAGCGATGTAGCCGTGGCATTGCCGAAGCGGTCGGAATGACCCGCGAGAGTCAGCGAGCACAGAACCTCACCGCGCACCGCCACCGGGCACGACAGCGCATTCGCACCGACCCGCAACTCAGATTGAGAGTAGGCGAATCCGCTGCTTCGGATCAGCCGGAGCGAGTTGAGCAACTTCTCCTCGGAGTGATCAGACTCGGCGACCACCTCTGCGATGACCTGCCCGGGCGCATGTGCCAAGAGCACTCGCTGCCCGGCACCCCGATCGAGCGGTAAGAGTTCGTAGGTGCGGAAGGCGATATCGGCGTCCTCGTCGGGTGCGAACTGCCTGAGGCACATGGCATTGCGGCCCTCCCGGACAGCCAGGACGGAGGTCCGCCCGGTGGAGGCACTGAGTCGACGCAGAAAACGGTGGCCGACATCAAGCAGAAGCGATCGGGTAGCATTGCCACCCGACCAGGAGCTCAACCGGGAACTGGGCAGATATCGTCCGTCGAACTCCTCAACGAAGGAGAACTCGCGCAACACCTTGAGGTAACGATAGGTCGTCGACAGTGGCAGCCCGAGTTCATCGGCGAGCATCTTCGCGCTCGTCTCCCCGGACTCGGCCACGCAGCTGAGGACTCGCAGCCCGCGCACCAGGGCGGTATCCCGGCGCGAACCCGCGTCCTCGATCATCTCGAACTCCTCGCACCGTTGCTTCCGGAGGCGGGACTTGACCGCCACGGACCGAGCATAGATCGGGCTGGTCGGGAGTCATCTGTACGTCCACAAATCGGACAGAGACCCCCGGTGCTGACGAGTCGTGGAGCGCAGCGAGGTGAGCTTCACGACTGCGAAACGAGATACATTTTCCCAGCCGTTGAGAATCTGATTTGTTGAGCGAGATCACACCGCTGGAGGATGGGACGTCCGCTTCGACATCCACACAAGGACGTGTCTTGTACGCACCAGTCATCCTCGCCCTCGGTCTCCTGCTGTGCATGGCGATCGGGGAGATCATCGCCAATCTCACTCGCGCTCGCATCCCGTCTCTGCTCATCAGCATGGGGTTGTACCTGGCCGCCGTGTGGTCCGGCCTGCTCAGCCAGGAAGCAGTCAACGAGCACATCCTCATCGCTGCAGGGAACCTGCTGACCGGAGTCCTCATCATGCACCTGGGAACGATGATGCCGATGTCCACGGTCAAGGTCCAGTACAAATACGTGCTCGTGGCTCTGGCCGGGATGATCGGGGCAGTGGTGCTCGTCGTGGGCGTGGGCTCCCTGATCATCGGCTATCACGCGTCAGTGGCGGGCGCGGGTCCCGTTGCCGGCGGGTTCATTGCCACACTCATTTCGACGAATAAGCTGACTGAGATCGGTCAGAGTGCACTGGTGCCGATCCCGGCGCTCATCCTCGCACTGCAGCAGCTCATCGGTTTGCCGCTCGCCATCGTCTTCCTGCGTCGCTACGCGAAGACATGGGTTGCTCGACGAAGCGCAGAGTCGTCCCGAACTCAGCAGCTCGTCGATGCCGCGACCGCCACTGGCGGCACGGGCGAGGCTGCGCGTGATATCGATTCGGTTGAAGACGGAGGCAGAACCGCCACTGCGGAAGACGAGGGACCCGCGCCGCTGTTGCCGATGCGGCTCTATTCCCCCGCCGTCGTCCTGCTGCTCCTGCTGGCCGGCACACTGGCAGCCACGTGGATCGGAGAGCAGACCGGGGTCAGCTACACACTGTGGTGCCTCATCCTCGGCTTCGCCCTGCGGGGGTTGCGGGTTCTGCCCAGCCGATCGCTCGATCAGGCCGGCAGCTTCGGCTTCGCCACGGTGACTGTGACCCTTGTCGTCATCGTAGCCGTAGGCTCCATCACCCCGGCCAACCTCATCAGCGCTCTTGTGCCCACTCTGGTCATCTTGATCCTCGGCCCTCTCGGCATCGCTCTGGGCGGTCTGGTCACGGCCAGGATACTCGGACTCGACCGGAATCTGGCGACTCCTGTAGCGCTGACCGCACTGTTCGGCTTCCCCGGAGACTTCATCATCTGCCAGGAAGTCGCCGAAGGCGTCGCCCGCAACGAAGCCGAACGCGATGCACTGTTGAATCACATCTTCCCGCCCCTGCTCATCGGCGGATTCACGACGGTAACAACAGGCTCGGTCGTCGTCGCCTCAGTGCTGGTGAGCACGCTGTAGCGCCGGCCAGCCCACGCACTGACACTGCGGGCGCTAGCCCCCACTCACACAGCCCGGAAGCCACCAGACCCCATCCCTTAACCGCACACGCAGAGGAACACACCAACATGACCGCACCACTGACCATCACCCCGGAGCTTCAGAGCTTCGTGCGCACGATCCGCCACGACCTCCACCGCCATCCTGAGACCGGGACGAACCTGCCGCGCACCCAGGCGCAGGTGCTCAAGGCCCTTGCCGACCTCGATGGGCTCGAGATCAGCACCGGCGAGCGCCAGTCTTCGATCATCGCCATCCTCCGCGCACCACACTCCGGACCGCAAACACCAGTGATCCTGCTGCGGGCCGATATGGATGGTCTGCCTGTGGAGGAGAAGGTCGACATCGACTACATCTCCCAGGAGCCTGGAAGGATGCATGCCTGCGGTCACGATGTGCACACGGCCGGACTGATCGGAGCCGCCCATCTGCTGCACACCCGGCGCAGCGAACTCACCGTCGACGTCATGTTCATGTTTCAACCGGCCGAAGAGGCCTTTGTGGGTGCGAAGTGGATGCTCGAAGACGGCCTGCTTGACGCGGCTGGCAAGCCGGTCACTGCAGCCTTCGGCACCCATGTCTTCTCCGGCATGTTCGAGCCCCGCGTCTGGGGTCTGCGTTCGGGCACCGTGATGGCTGGTTGCGACGAGGTCCGCATCGTCGTACAGGGCTTGGGCGGCCACGGATCGGTGCCGCACCGCACCCTCGACCCTGTGCCCGTAGCCTGCGAGATCGGTATGGGACTCAACACGGTGGTTGCCAGGAAGTTCGGACCGTTCGAGCCCGTCGTCGCCACTCTCGGCTCACTGCAGGCCGGCACAGACTCGGTCATTATTCCGGACTCGGCGGAGATGCGGATCTCGCTGCGCAGCTTCTCCCCCGACGTCAAGGTGCGTCTGCTCGAGGCCGTGCAGCAGCTGGCCCGTTCCACGGCCGAGGCTTACGACTTGAGCGCTGAGATCGAGGTCATGCCCGATTATCCGGTAACCATCAATAATCCGGCCGAAACCCGCTATGCTGAACAGATCGTCGAAACAGTCTTCGGCGCGGACCGGTTAGAGAAGATGGACGACCCCCTGTCGGGCTCCGAGGACTTCTCTCACGTACTTGCAGAAGTGCCCGGAACGTTTGCTCTCATCGGTGCCGAACCGGAAGGCGATGCGACAGAGACGAACCACTCTCCGCGTGCCTCTTTTGCCGATTCGTCAATCGATGATGTCGCCGAATTCCTCGCCAACGCAGCCTGGATGCGCAATCGATGATCAGCATCCGGCGGACATGAGGCCAGACACCGGGAGCGACCGCGTCCACCTTATTCGTCAACTGGATCCGCCACTTCCGGCGGAAATGATCCACCTTTGAGTCCTGCGCTCCTGCTGAAAGCCTCGTACTTGTCAGACTGCGGCGCAGAGATGAGGGAGATGCCGACATAGAGCACCAGTCCGACCACGACGCCCACAATGATGGCGGTGCTTTCTTCCTGCCAAAACGTGGGCAACGGCAAGCCGAGGCGTCCCAAGTAGTCGTACAGGACAAACCCACCTCCGCCGATCATGCAGGCGATCGCCCCCGACGAGGTAGCGCGACGCCAGACAAAGCCGCCTATAACAGGGACGAATGCTCCTGCTGCAAGGATATTGCTGGCAATCGACAACACTGCCAGCGCATCCTGCATTCTGACTGCGACCACAAATCCTAATGCGCACGCGATGATGGTAGTGATGACGCCGACACGCACACTGCCCTTATTGCTCAGATCTGGTTGAACATACTTCTCATACAGTTCAGACATATAAAGCGCGGCCGCGTGGAGAGCTGTACACATCGTCGACATGATCGCTGCAGCTACGCCGACGAAGACCACTGCACCCAGACCAGCAGGCAGATGGTTGATGACGATTGTCGTGACGATGCCGTCTTCAGGCAGAGTATCGAACATCCCTGCCGCTGCCACTCCTGTGATTGAGACGAACGCAAACAATGGGATGAAGATGATGAGAGCAAGCCCAGTCGCTTTGCGAGCGTCGTTCGGATTCCGACTCGCCGACAGGCGCTGCCAGATCGAACCGTCAATGATGAATGCCAAAGAGAAGCCGACGATGTACGCCAAGTTGGCTGGGAACGAAGTGATGATGTTGAAATAGTTCGAGGACCGACCGGCCGCCGGAGAGTGAGTGATGGCCTCAAGCCCTCCGGAGTTGCCCAGTGCAACGATCATCGTCACCAGAAGTCCGGCCGTAAGCAGGAAGAACTGGATCATCTCGGTCATCACAACGCCTTTGAATCCGCCCAGCGCCGAGTAAACAAGAGAAATTATGACGGCAATGACAACAGCGATCAGGTAAGAAGTATCGATGAACGGAGCAAGGAAGTTTCCCACTGCCACCATCTGCGAGGCGGCCCATGTGATGAAGAAGAGGATGAACAGAGCCGAAAGGATGTTGCCTGCAGTCTGGTTATAGCGCATTGTGACAATGCCGTTCTGAGTCAGCAGACCCAGCCTGCGAATCGGGCGGGCGAAGAAGTACATCACGATGACGGCGACGACCGTCGGCCCTCCGAGCACCCACCACCCGCCGAATCCCTGGGAGAAGGACTCATCAACTGAGATGAGTGCCGAATTCCCACCGAACCATGCCGCGACGAAAGCGGTGGCCAGGATCCAATAAGGTGTCTTGTTCGAGTTGAGGAAATAAGCTCGCCTGTCTTTGTTCCTGTTGTTGACGAACGCGACGAGCAGCAGGACGACAAAGTAGAGGATCAAACCGCCGATGAGCCAGGTTCGCAGTGACATGTCACGACTCCTTTGTGGTGAGATGTGTCGATTGCCGGGGTCTGTCTGTCTCGGCACAGTGCTGAAACAGGTACGGGAAGGATGAGTTTCAGAGATCGACGACCAATTCGTCGCTCAGGGCACGACCGACGCAGATCAACATCGATTCGCCCCTCTCTCGCTCGTCCTCGCTGAGGAGGGAATCTCGATGGTCGGGAGTCCCACGGATCACTCGTGTCTCACACGTTCCGCACACACCCATCTCGCAGGATGTCCGGGGTCTGATCCCATGGCGCTCCAAGGCCATGATGCTCGTCTCAGAACCGGCGACTTCAACTGTGATGCCGCTGGAAGCGCAGACGAGGTCGAAGGGGCCGTCGTCCTCGCGCAACCCGTTTCCGCCGGAATGGGAGAAGAGCTCGCTGCGGTACGTCAACCCCCGCTGGGCGCTGTGCTCCCCGACTTCGTCGATGAGAGTTTCGGGTCCACAGACATAGATTCGCCCCTCCGGGGATGCCGTATCGAGAACGGACTCGACGAGCCCTTTCGGCCGATCCGCACTGGCGATCATCCGGACCCGATCCCCGAATTCGCCGAGACGGTCCCGAAAAGGCATCGACGGGAGAGTTCTGCCGAGGTAGGTAAGCGTCCAGTCCGCGTCCGCCTCATCCGCGGCTTCGATCATCGACAGCAGCGGTGTGATCCCGATGCCACCGGCGAAGAAGTGCAGTGTCTGGTCTTTTGTCGGAATCGCGAACGAGAAGTTGTTCCGCGGAGCGATGACATGGAATTCGTCTCCGACCCGTGAATTCCGATGCAGGAACTGGGAGGCACCGGCTACGGGCGGGGCGGTCAGGCGAACCGCGACCTGCCATCTGCTGCGGTCGCGAGGGTTGCCGATGAGGGAATAGTGGCGGATTCCGATGTCGGCCACATCGATCTCGATATGGGCACCCGGTTCCCATGGAGGCATGGGTCCCCCGTCCGAACGGACGAAATCCAACCTCAGAACTCCCTCGGCGATGATTTCCCTGTCACGAACCGTGAGCATCATGTCGCGTTCGGCATAGACTCCTGCCGTGTAGACCCTCTTGGTCATGGGATCCACACCAACCCGGTCTCCGTTGCCGAGCCCAGGCGAACAAGCACGAAATCGACCTGATCGGCAACCGGTTCTGCTCGCACTGTGCGGTGTTCGCTTCCCGAGATGATCGCTGCGTCACCGGGTCCGAGCCGATGCTGGTCGAAGGCGAGTTCCCCGGTATGCATATAGATGACTATCAGGTCGCCGTCCGCGCGTTCGAAATCGCGCTGCGAGCTGAGAGTCTCCAACCGCATGGCCCCGGTGACGAGGTTCTTCTCGCACATGAGTTCGAGAATTTTCTCGCCCTCTGAGCCGGGATTGCTGATTGTAAGGTTCTGTCCGTTGAGGTTCGATTCGCTCGACGGGCTGTCGCCGATGGTCAGCCGCCATTGCCAAGGTTCATTGGCTCGACCGCTGTCGGGGGCGGCCGCGATCTTCACCCGGCCCGACGGTTCGACTTCCTTCGCGATAGCGCCGGAGCGCAGGATGACCATCACAGCGCACGCACCCGAGACTGAGCCGAGTCCGGTCCCTGTTCCGGTTGGGACAGCAGAGGTTCCAACTGCGCCGCGGGCTCGCGTTCAGCGCTGAGGAGATGGTTCATCACCCGGCGGGCCATGGCGACACCGGCGTCCTGAGCGATGAGGACGTCGTCGATCTCGGCCGCAGAAGAATCGTGGCTGGCCTGCTGGTGCTCGAGTGCCCAGGCGTCCTCGTCCAACACGGTTCCCTGGCTCTTCGTCAGCACCGCGTTCATCTCCTCATTGCCGACCTCGAAGTTCCGGCAGAACGCATAGAAGTACCACGCTTGGCCCTGCTTTGCGGGAGTGATGGCGTTGAGGACTTCGAACCGATATCCGTCTTCGCGTCGCCCGCCCGGTTCGACCACGCCGGCGTGGATGACGTGGACCGATGGCAGTTGGAATTCGGTCGTGTGCCAGCGATCGACGACCTCGGCGTTGGTGACCTTTGCGAACAGTGGAGAAGGATAGCATCCGGGCATGAATCGGTCGACGCTGACGACGTTGTCCTCAACTTCGATGGTCACTCCGTTCTCGAACACGGCATCATCGCCGATCGTCGAAGTATGAAGGAAGGACTCGTGTGTGAGGTCAAGCAGATTGTCGTGCAGCAACCCGGCATTGCAGCCGATGAGCCGGGTATGGGTGACCCGGTCCCAGTCGGGGTCGTCCATCCAGTGGGTGTCGGGAACGGGCGTCGTCTCGGCCAGGTCCGGATCGCCGAACCACGCCCAGATCCAACGATGGGACTCCACAACCGGATAGGTCCGCTGCCTTCCGCCCGGAGGGATTCGCCACTGGCCGGGCACGTGCACGCAGGCGCCCGTGGTGTCATACTCGAAGCCGTGGTATCCGCATTGGATTCCGCGTTCGGTCGTACGGCCTTCCGACAGGGGAAATCCTCGGTGGGCGCAGCGGTTGTCCATAACGACGACCTGGCCCTCCGGAGAGCGGAAGATCACCACCGACTTACCGAGGATGTCGCGCCCCAACGGTTTGTTCTGGCTGATCTCCTCTGACCAGGCGATGACATACCAGGCGTTGCGAACCCATTCTTCCTGCGCGCCCATGACAGCCTCCTTCGGTAATGGCACTTAAGCCCAAGCTAGCCTCTTGTGATCTGTCGCACATCATGATTTCGAATCCCGATGTCTGGTATCACAGACACCGAGGGACAGTCTCACCGCTCGAGCCGTGGCCCACATGCGCTCGGCTCTCCGCTTACGCTGAGCTGACCGGCCGGAACCGCTGATGCGGTTTTCCGTCCGTGAGGGCATCGGAGCCGCCATCGCACCAGGAGGGGTTTGTGACTCGTTCTCCGCGCACACCCAGCAGCAAGGTCCCCGCCGCTCACAACGCTCTGCGCATTCTCACCTTGCTGTCGTCTCGTCATGTTCCGGTCTCCGCTGCATCCATAGCCGCTGCACTCGATCTGCCCCGGTCAACCGTCTATCACCTGCTTGCCGTGCTGATCGAAAACGGCTTCGCCGTACATCTGGCCGAAGAGCGCAAGTACGGTTTGGGCATCTCCGCGTTCGAACTCAGCTCCTCATATGCGCGGCAGGCCCCACTGTCTCGGCTCGGAACTCCGATCCTCGCATCCCTTGTCGACACCATCGGAGAGAGCGCCCATCTTGCGGTGCTGCACGGCAGCGACGTCGTCTATGTCGTCGAGGAGCGAGCCAAGTTCCGTCCGGCATTGGTCACCGAGGTGGGTGTTCGCCTGCCGGCACATCTGACCGCGAGCGGGCGCGCCATCATGTCGGCGATGCCTCCCGCACAAGTGCGGGCCCTCTATCCGGCAGGATCGACCTTCGTCACCCGCAATGACCGCTTGCCGACGGTCTCGTCGTATTCCGAGCTCAAGGTCATGCTCAATGAAGTGCGGCAGCGCGGGTTCGCTTTTGAAGACGGCGATGTCACTCCCGACCTGACCACACTGGCCGTTCCGGTCAGGGACCATATGAGGTGGCCTGCCGCCGCGGTCGCCGTCACCGTTGCCAGCACCGATCTACCCTACGAGAAGCAGCCTGCACTGGTGGCCGCGATCAGCGCCGCTGCCGATGAGCTCTCCCGAAGAATCTACGGCCAGACAGACTGACGAGTGGACTACCCCACGGCGGCCCAGATACCTCGCGCGAGGTTGCAGAGCCGCCGTCGGGTAGTAACTGGCATTTTCAGTCGCCGGAGATCAGGGACATGGAGCTCGGGTTTCCACGGGTGGAGTTCATGGTGAAGCTCGCCTTCCACGGCAGGTACCGGTCATCGGAGGATTCGATGACATCGCCTCCGGTCGTGAACGCTCGCCGACGCACTCGCAGCAGCGGGGTGCCCACCGGGACCTCGAGAAGAGCGGCATCGTCATCGTTTGCCCCGACCGCATCGATCGTGCGGGATGCCCGGTTGATGTCGACGCCCTGGTCGATGAGCTCCTGGTAGATCGAACCCGAATCGGTGTCGAAGGCCAACACGTGCCGACCGAATTCGAGCGGATAGTTCAGACGTTCGACCATGGCCGGGGCCTCGTCCATGAGCCGCAGCCGAAACACCGACACCACCGGATCGCCCTCGGAGATCCGCAGACTCGCCGCGAGCGACTTCTCGGCCGGCTCCCGCGCCACCCGCTGAGTGACTTGGCCGGGAATGATGTCCGAGGCGTGGCACCACTGGGAAAACGAGATGACGTCATCGAAGGACTGGGTGAGGACGTTGTCGAGAACGACCGTCCGCCTCCCCGCCCCGAGGAGATCAGCCCCTCCCCACGCAGGGCGGACATCGCCTGCCGCACCGGTCCGCGCGAGCTCTCGAACTTCCTCGTCAGCTCCGCCTCGGAGGGCAGCTCATCGCCGGGCTGGAACGAGCCTTCACGGATCGCGGTGCGCAGGTAGTGCGCGATCTCGTCATGCTGCTGACGGGTGCGGTGCCTCGGCCCGGTAGTCATGGCTTCACTTCTCCTTCTGCGGTGCTCATTCGGTGACTCAGAGGACCGCGACCCGTGGTCGCGGAGTGCTGCCTCGGTGAACTCGGCATGACTTCGCGGGGCCGCAATGTCACGTTCAGGTGAACAGACATCAAACTTGTACATACATATCTTCATAGTACGGCATATCCCCACGAATATGAGGGAATGCCGACAACAGATCTCATCATCACCGGCTCGGGCATCCTCGGCCTGGCCACCGCATTCCTCGCCCACCGACAGGGCCGCAGCGTCCATGTCATCGATCGCTCCGACCGCCCCGTGGGCTCGTCCATCCAGAACTTCGGCCACGCCTGCTTCACCGGACAATCGGATGCCGCGCAGCCGATCACAGCGATTGCTCGCGAAGGCTGGTGCGACGCCGCAACCGCCACTGGGCTCTGGGCCGCCGAGACCGGAACGTTCATCCCCGCGATGACCGAAGCCGAGCTCGCCGTCCTCGAACAGTTCGCCGCCCATCGCGGCCCCGATCAAGCACGACTGCTCGACTCATCGCAGATCGCCGAGGCGGTCGGGAACCCCGACCTCGCCGCAATCGGCGGCGCCCATCTGCCGCTGGATATGCGCGTCGATCCCCGCCAGGCAGCCCCGCGAATCGCCGCATGGCTGGCCGAGCAGGGCGTCGAGTTCACCTGGAACACGCAGGTCACCGCAGTGGCAGACGGCACCGTGTCGACGACACGCGGGGACTTTCAGGCCGAACAGGTCGTCGTCTGCCCTGGATATCAGCTCACCAGCCTCTTTCCCGAAATCGCCGAAACCCACGAGGTCCGCGTCTGCTCGCTCGTAATGTCGCTCATCGAGGCCCCGCGATCTTTCCCGACCGGCTTCGCGATGCTCACCGGCACCTCCCTGGCCCGCTACGACGGATTCGCAGCGATGCCCGGCGCCGAGGCGCTGCGCCACGACCTCGACGAACGGGAACCGGAGTTGCGCGACTGCATTGCGAACCTCATGGTCACCGACATTCCGCAGGGCCTGCTCATCGGCGATTCACACGCCTACGACCTCAGCCCCGAACCGTTCATCGACGAGAGGATCGGCGACCTTCTGCTCGATCGGGCCACTTCGGTGCTCGGAATCGAGAGCCCGCGCGTGCGGCAGCGATGGCTGGGCATGTACGCCGACAGCCCGACGACGAACCTCGTCCTCGAGCGCCCGGATGAGCGCACGAGCGTCGCCGTCGTCGCCTCGGGGATCGGCATGACGCTGTCCTTCGGCATCGCCGACCTCATCCTCTCCGGCGGCACCGCCGACATCTGAGGCGACTTCCCCTCCGACGGATTCGGTGACCGCCGCCACGATACGTCGGGGTAACTCCGAACCGACCGTGAAGTTGTCATGTCCAGTCGGTGAACTACCCCAAGTTGTATAGACATTAGACGATGGCCTCGGCACGATGGACGAGAACGAACATCACTGCGCTTCCGTCGCACCGCTCTTCGAAAGGCAACCCTGCCATGACCTCCCTCTCCCGCTCCACAGCGGTCCGCACCTTCACCGCCGGCCTCCTCGCCCTTCCTCTGCTCGCCGCCTGCGGCAGCTCCGGAGGAAACGGTGACGACACGATCACCTTCGCCGCCGTCCCCGCCGAGTCCTCCTCGACGCTCGAGTCCTCCTTCGAGAACGTCACGAAGCTGCTCGAGGAGGAGACCGGGAAGAAGGTCGAATTCCAGAACGCCTCGGACTATGCCGCCGTCGTCGAGGGCATGCGCGCCGGCCAGATCGACGCCGCCTCGTTCGGCCCCTTCGCCTATGTCATCGCCAAGGACTCCGGCATCAACATCGAACCGGCCGCGGCACCGACGAACGACAAGTCCAAGGATCCCGCCTACACCTCGCTGGCCTATGTGAAGAAGGGCTCCGACGTCAAGGACTTGAAGGACCTCAAGGGCAAGAAGGTCTGTTTCGTCGATGCTGCCTCGACTTCGGGCTACCTCGTGCCGATGAAGGGCCTCCAGGACGAGGGCATCGACATGGACAAGGACCTCGAACCGGTGATGTCCGGCGGCCACGACGCCTCGCTGCTGTCGCTGAACTCCGGCGACTGCGATGTCGCCTTCGCCCACGACGCCATGCTCACCACCCTCGAGAAGTCGGGCCAGGTGGAGGCGGGCAGCCTCGAGCCGGTCTGGGAATCCGACCCGATCACCGAGGACCCGATCGCGGTGAACAAGGACTCTCTCGACGCCGATACGGCCACGAAGATCACGACGATCCTGCGCGAGAAGGCCAATGTTCCGTCCATGGTCGAGGCCGGAATCTGCGACTCCGAGGACGACTGCGTCCTGCCCGAGGAGATCACCTACGGCTACAAGGAAGTCTCCGACGCAGACTTCGATTCGATCCGCGACATCTGCGACGCCACCCAAGCCGATGCCTGCAAGAACATCGGCTGAGAAAGATGACGACTATGACACACTCACACCCCACCCCGACCACGCCTGAACTCCAAAGGGAGATCGACTCCATCTATTCCGTCCAACTCGACCATGTCACGAAGGACTTCGGCGGCGGAGTGCTCGGCCTCGACAACGTCAACCTCGGATTCCGCACCGGCGGAATCAGCGTCCTCCTCGGCCTCTCCGGCTCGGGCAAATCCACCCTCTTGCGCCACATCAACGGACTGCACACCCCCACCTCGGGGCGGGTGCGCGTCCTCGGTGAGGACATGGACCGGCTGCGCCGATCCGAATTGAAGGCCGTACGCCGCGACATCGGCGTCATCTTCCAGTCCTTCAACCTCGTCGGGCCGATGTCCGTGCTCGAGAACGTCTGCGCCGGGGCGCTGGGATCGCTGCGCGGACCGCGGATCACCCTGATGATGTACCCGAAGGCCATCCGTCGCGAAGCGCTGGAGAAGCTCGATCGTGTCGGTCTGGCCGACCGCGCCTACCAGCGCGCCGACACCCTCTCCGGCGGTCAGCAGCAGCGCGTCGCGATCGCCCGCGCGCTCATGCAGCACCCGAAGGTGCTGCTCGCCGATGAGCCGGTCGCCTCTCTCGACCCGGTATCGGCCCGCGACGTCATCGACCTGCTGCGGCAGATCTCCGCCGAGGACGAGCTCACCGTCATCGCCTCCCTGCACCAGGTGCAGCTGGCCATCGATTTCGCCGACCGGATCATCGGTCTGCGCACCGGCCGAGTCGTCCTCGACCGTGAAACCGCCGGGCTCAGCGCCGAGGAGGCCTCGCAGATCTACTCGAGCGTGTCCGGAATGGACACCGCCGCCGAGGCGGCCGCCCGGGTGGGAGCCACCCGATGAGTATCCTGGTCGACCGCCAGGCTCCCGCCGTCGCGGACCCGCCCCGGCCCCGTCCGTCGGGGAACTCCACCGTGGCTGCCATCGTGCTCATCGGCCTCACCGTCGCCGGGGCCTGGTCGGTGTGGTCTCTCGGCATCGATATCGCCACGATCGCCTCGTCATTCGACAATGCCGTGGGGTTCTTCTCCCGCATCGTCCCGCTCGACTTCCCGGCGTTCGGTGAGACCGTCTCGCTTGTCGTCGAGACCTTGGCGATCGTGTTCTTGGCGACTCTGCTCTCCGTCGTGCTGTCGATCCCCGTCGCCCTCTTCGCCGCTCGTCCCACCCGGAGGGGTCGCGGTTCGCAGTGGACTGCGCGCACGCTCATCGTGCTGGCCAGAGCGATTCCCGATCTCGTGCTCGCCATCGTGTTCCTGCGGATGTTCGGCCTCGGCGCCACTGCCGGCATCATCGCCATGGGCATCCATTCAGTGGGGATGATCGGCAAGCTCTACGCCGATGCCATCGAAGAGCTCGACGACGGACCCCGCGAATCGATCGAGGCTCTCGGCGGCAGCCGCTCCCAGCAGATCCTCACCGCGATCCCGCAGACGCTCATGCCGCAGCTCATCGCCACGGCTCTGCACCGCTTCGACATCAACCTGCGCACCTCGGTGCTGCTCGGCTATGTCGGTGTCGGCGGAATCGGTCTGGCCATCGCGGACTCCCTGCGCACGCTGGACTACCAGCGCGGGATGGCGCTGGCGGTCATCGTGCTCATCCTGTGCATCGTCATCGAACTCGTCTCCGGATCCATCCGGGCCGCGCTCATGGCCTCGACGGGGGCGAAGATCACCGGCGGCACCTGGGTCGACCGGATGTTCAATCGGGACCGGATCGCGGGTGCCGGCGATCTCAGCCTCACCCCACCGTGGAGCGTGGCACGGTTCCGTCGCTTCGCCTCGGCGGCGGTGCTCATCGTCCTCACGGTCGCCGCCCTGTGGAGGGTGGACGTGTCATGGTCGGCCCTGGCCGCGGGTCTGCTCGACCTGCCGCAGACCGTGAGCCTGTTCTTCCCACCGTCGACCGGCGGGACGCTTGCCAACCTCGTCGAGCAGCTGCTCGTCACCATCCAGATCTCGCTGGCGGCGACGTTCATCGGGGCGATCCTCGCGGTTCCCATCGGCATCCTCGCCGCCCGCAATGTCGTGGCGAACCGAGCGGTGCACAAGACGTTCCGGGTCCTCATCGTCATCGTCCGCGGAATCCCCGAACTCATCCTCGCGATCATCTTCGTCGTCATCTCCGGACTCGGCGAGGTGGCCGGAACCCTGGCCCTGTCCATCGGTGCCATCGGCCTGCTCTCGAAGCTCATTGCCGACTCCATTGAGGAAACGGACCTCCAGGTCCAAGAGGCGGTGCGCGCCACCGGATCCGGTGAAGCGCAGGTGTTCTTCTCCGCCACCCTTCGGCAGGCGGCACCGGCGTTCGTCGCCCACATCATGTACTTACTCGACACGAACATCCGCTCGGCCACCCTGCTCGGCGTCGTCGGCGCCGGAGGCATCGGATTCCTGCTGCTCAATGCCTCGCGGGTCAACCAGTTCGATGTCGTGACGATGGTGCTCATCCTCATGGTCGCCGTCGTCCTTGCTGTCGAAGCCCTGTCCATGTGGCTGCGCCGAGCCGTGCGCTGAGCAGCCTGTCACCATTCGCACCTGCCCATCGTCTGCATGGGCGACACAGAGCCCACCGACTCAGTTGGGCGACACCGTCAAGAGAAAGAGAATCGACATGACTGAACTCGCCGTCTTCGACATGGCCGGAACCACCATCGACGAACGTGACGAGGTCTACCGCGTGCTGCGCGAGGCCACCGAACGGGAGGGCGCGGACTACTCCGATGAGGTCTTCCAGAAGTGGATGGGCACGGAGAAGCACTGGGCGATCGAGAATCTGCTCCGCCTCGGCGGGGTCGAGGTCACCGAGGAAGTCCACGAGCGAGCCTGGCAGTGGTTCCGCGCCGAACTGCGCGAGACCTACACCCAGAATCCTCCGCGGCCTCTGCCCGGGATCGAGGAGGCCCTGTCGACTCTGCGGGAGCGAGGGATCAAGGTGGGCCTGACCACCGGGTTCTCCCGTGAGATCGCCGACCTCATCCTCTCCACCATGGGCTGGGAGCAGGGTCGAATCTTCGACGTCTCCGTCACCGGCGACGAGGTGCCCGCGGGACGTCCGGCCCCGGACATGATCAACACGGTCATGGAAACGGTCGGGGTCACCGACCGCGCGGCCGTTGTCAGCGTCGGAGATACCTCGGCGGATGTGGAGTCGGCGCTGAGCGCCGAGGTCACGGCCGTGGGTGTCCTCACCGGACACCTCAGCCGGGAGGATTTCGCGGCGGAGGGCGCACACTTCGTCCTCGACTCCGTCGCGGACCTGCCAGCGGCCCTCGCAGAGCAGGAGACCGCGGTGGTCGCGAAGTGACATCGACGATCCCCGATTCGACGACGACCGCGCCCCCATTGACGTTGCCCGGCACCGAGGCGGCCGATCATGGCCGTGCAAACGCTCAGCCGTTTGCCCAGGTATGGACCGGAGGTTCGGTTTTCGAGCTCCGCACATTCGACCGCCCGCGGCTGGCACCCGGTGAGAGTCTGGTTCGGCTGACCGCGGCCACGGTGTGCGGGTCCGACCGGCATACCGTCAGCGGGCGTCGGTCGGGGGCGTGTCCCTCGGTGCTCGGTCACGAGGGCGTCGGCATCGTCGAGGAGACGCGCGGGAATGTGCCCGTCGGGTCTCGTGTGGTCTTCTCGGTCACCTCGGTGTGCGGGAGATGCCGGAACTGTCGGCGCGGGCTGAGCGCGAAATGCACCTCGGTGCGCAAGGTCGGCCACGAATCGGCCGAGTCGGATTGGGCGCTGTCGGGCACCTATGCCAGCCATATCCATCTGCCGTCCGGCGTGGCCATGGTCCCGGTGCCGGATTCGCTGCCCGACGGGGTGGCGGCGACGGCCGGGTGCGCCGTGGCCACGGTGATGGCGATGGTCGAGGCCGCTGGCGACTTTTCCGGTCGTCGGGTGTTCGTCAACGGCATCGGGATGCTCGGGCTCACCGCGGTCGGGGCCGCTCTGGCCCGTGGCGCCGCCGAGGTCATCGCCGCCGATCCGCACCCGGACCGTCGCGGCTTGGCCGACCGGGCCGGGGCGACCCGGTCGGTTGAGCCGGGCACGGAGATCGATGATGTCGACGTCGCACTCGAGCTCTCGGGTACCGAGGCGGGGGTGCGATCGTGCATCGACTCACTGGGCATCGGCGGGACCGTGGTGCTCGCCGGCAGCGTGACTCCCGGGCCGCAGCTGTCGATCGATCCCGAGCAGATGGTGCGCGGATGGCGCACGATCACCGGAGTCCACAATTTCGAACCCCACCACTTGGCCGAGGCCGTGGATTTCTTGGCTGCCGACGGTGCAGCACTGCCGTGGGAGGACATCCTAGGCGGTCCGGTCCCTTTAACGGATCTGCCGCACGAGTTCCGGGCCCCGACAAAAGCCCTCCGCACAATCACCACCCCCTAATTACTACGTGACGGCGGCCCAGATACCTCGCGCCAGGTTGCTGGGCCGCCGTCAGGTAGTAATTAGGAACGGGCGGCTCTCAGGTCTTCGCGGAAGGCTCGGCCGGCCGCGCCCAAGTCCCCGCATGAGGTGATGAAGCGGAAGCCCTGCTCCTTGCGCAGCTTGGCCTCCTCGCCGTCGCCGCAGTGGATTCCCGGGACCACCCCGGCGGCATCGGCAGCCGAACGGATTCGCACGAGCGCCTCGGCGTGGGCCTCATTCGGCTGACCAGGCAGCGCACCGACGGCGAACGCGAGATCGGCCGGACCCACGTAGACACCGTCGATTCCCGGCACGGCGCAGATGTCCTCGACCGCGGCCAGGCCCTCCTCGTTTTCGATCATGACGAACAGCAGCGGACGTTCGTCCCGAGTGTCCTGCACGGCATTGTGCATGATCTCGGCGGTCGGTCCCCACGAGCGATTCCCTCCCCGCGAAGGATAGTCGAGCGCAGCCACAGCGGCCTGCGCCTCGTCGACCGAGGACACGAGCGGGACGATGATCGCCTCGACCCCGGCGTCGGCGAGCGCCCCGATCTCCGTGAAGCGGTTCGCCGCCACCCGCGCCGTCACCAGCGCGTCCCCACTGGCGCGCACCGCGTCGGTCAGCCGCAGCACATCCGTCGGCCGCACCAGCCCGTGCTGCAGATCGAGGCAGACGTAGTCGAACCCGGCCGCCGACCCGATCTTCGCCAGCTCCGGGCTCGTCGACATCATCCACAGTCCGTTGTAGATCTCCCCCGCGCGCAGGCGGGTCCGATGATTCTCAAGCGCAGCAGTCATGTACGCATCGAATCACGGAATCCCGCCCGGCCACCAGAGGTGCCCGACATCCGGATGAACCTCGCCGAGGCGCCCCTCCCCTGCGCACGAAACGTCGATCCCTTCGCCGAGGCGGCCCTGTCCTCCCGGACGGAACGTCGCCCCGCCTCGGCGAGGGGAATCACTCTGCCGGACTGTCCTCGAGGAGGGGGCCGATAACGCGGTGGCGGGCGATGACGAAGGGATCGCTGCTTCCGACCTCGAGGAGTTCGAGGTCGAGGCGGCGCGGCATCAGTGGCCGGCCTCTGCCGAGGACGACCGGCGCGGTCCAGGTGATGATCTCGTCGAGCAGCCCTTCGTCGGCGAACTGTCCGGCGAGGTCGCCGCCGCCCATCACCCACAGGTCACGGTCGCCGGTGGCCGTGCACATCTCGAAGTAATGGTCGGAGACCGATCCCTTGGCGAACCGGATATCCGGCGCCGAGGCGGCCCCTCCCTTTCCCGCGTCCGCCGCGTTTCCATCGTCCTCGGTTCCAGACGTCTTCGCATCAGCCCCGCTCCCGGTACCGGTCGCTGGAAGCCCAAGTTTGCGATGGGTCATCACCCAGGTCGGCACCTTGTAGGGCCATGGTCCGTCGAGATTGCGCAGCACCCACTCGTACGTCGTCGCGCCCATGACGATCGCTCCGACTCCGTCGATGAACCCGTCATCTGGGGGTTCTTCGGTCTGGCGCAGAAGCCATTCGAGTGAGTCGTTCGGGTCGGCGATGAACCCGTCGAGAGTGGTCGCGGTGTAGTAGACGGTGCGTGACACGAGCGGTCTCCTCCTGAGTCGGTCTCCTTTTCATCCTAAGGGGCCACCAGCCAAGACAGCCGCGCGGTGGGGCGGTTTATCTCCCGCCAGGAATAGCCAGAACTTGCTTGCTCTCCCCGACTTGAGAGCTCCACCAGCTCGGTGAAACTGCAGCAGCTCGGCCCCTAGACCAAGCTGCTGCAGTTTCACCGAGTCGAGACCGGCCGAGGAGTGGCAACCACCCAGACGATCAGCCGAACCCCAGCCTCACACCTCCTGGGTCCGCAGCGCCTCGGCGATGTACTCGGCCTGCCTGATCGCCAGCGCCACGATCGTCAGGGTCGGGTTCGCTGCGGCGCCGGTGGTGAACACCGAGCCGTCGGAGATGAAGAGGTTCTTCACGTCATGGGTCCGGCCCCACTTGTCGACGACACCGTCCTCGGGACGTTCGCTCATCCGCGCGGTGCCGAGGTTGTGCGTCGACGGATACGGCGGAGTGTGGTGTGAAGTCTGCGCCCCGACCGCCTCGTAGACTCTCTGACCTGCGGCGTAGGCGTGGTCGCGCATCGCCAGGTCATTGGCGTGATCGTCGTAGTGGACGTTCGGCACGGGCAGACCATTCGTGTCCTTGACCGTCGTATTCAGCGTCACCCGGTTGCTCTCCTGCGGCATGTCCTCACCGACGATCCACATTCCCGCAGTGTTGAGATACCGGTCGAGCAGTGCCGCGAAGTCCGGTCCCCACCCGCCGGGTTCGACGAAGGAGGCCATGAACGCCGGCCCCAGTGAGATCGTCTCCATGTAATAGCCACCGGAGAACCCGCGGTCGGGGTCGTGGATCGACTCATCGGCGATGACCCCGGCCATCGTCTCCCCGCGGTACATCCGCACGGGCTTGTCGAAGTGGCCCCAGACGGTGCCGGTCAGATGGCGCATATAGTTCCGGCCCACGTGTCCGGACGAGTTCGCCAACCCATCGGGGCAGGATGGTGTGCCGGACAGCAGAAGCAGCCTCGGCGTCTCGATCGAGTTGCCGGCCACGCACACGATCTTCGCGGCCTGCCGGTGGAGGTTGCCCTCTTTGTCGAGGTAGAGCACGGCGTCGGCCCGGCCATTGGCATCGTGAGTGATCTGCACGGCCTGGGACTCGGGTCGCAGATCGAGCAGCCCGGTGTCCGCAGCCCGCGGCAGCTCTCTGACCAGGGTCGACCATTTGGATTTGTTCTTATCGCCTTGGAAGTTGAAGCCGTCCTGGATGGAGGCGGGGCGGCCGTCGTATTCTTCGGCGTTCGTGGCATACGGACCGGTGGCGTAGAACTTGTAGCCGACTTCCTTCGCCCCGCCGGCGAAGACCTTGTAGTTGTTGTTCGCCGGCAGCGGTGGGCGACCGTGGACATGGGTCGAGCCCATCGCCTTCTCGGCCCGGTCGTAGTACGGGGCCATTTCCTCGAGGGTGATCGGCCAGTCGAGGAGATTGGCGCCGTCGATGCGTCCGTAGACGCTGCGCGCCTTGAACTCATGAGCCTTGAATCGCGGGGTCGCACCCGACCAGTGGGTCGTCGTTCCGCCCACTGCTTTGACGATCCAGGCCGGCAGGTTCGGGAAATCGCGGGCGATCCGCCACGATCCGGTCGTCGTCCTGGGATCGAGCCAGGCCATCTGGTTGAAGGCTTCCCATTCGTTGTTGACGTAGTCCTCGTTGTGCAGATACGGCCCGGCTTCGAGGACGACGACGGGGATGCCCTTCGCGGTGAGTTCGTAGGCCAGGGTTCCGCCGCCGGCGCCGGAGCCGACGATGACGACGGCCTCCTCGTCCGGGTCGATGCTGTATCCGGTCACGCTGCGTCCAGCCTCGGCGCTGGCACCGCGTCCTATATTCTCAGCGGTCATCACTTCTTCACCTCACCCATCTCGACGCTCTGCGGCGCCGGCTGATTGGTCGAATCGTCACCGGCAGCGCTGCCGCTGCGGACACCCATAACCCCGTCGCCGAGCTCCGGCAGCGGCTCGTCCTCGGGGTAGACGATCCGCGGTTCTGGCAGCCAGTCGAGATCGTCGAAGCCGCGGTTGATGTAGCCGCCCTTGTCGAACGAGGGTCCTTCGTAGCTGAGCGTCTCCCACACCTCGACATCGTCATAGAGGTTGAGCACGGCGGTGCGGCGGACGAAACCGAAGAACTCGGTGGACTCGACCCGGCGCAGCACCTTGAGCGCGGAGTCATCATCGAGTCCGCAGAAATCACCGTCGGAGAGCTGATCCAACGATAGCAGCCCTTGGATGAGGGCCACCCGGAACCACGTCTCCTCATCGGCGGCGATGAGGATCTTCTCCGCGGTGCGCACATACGGTCCGTCGGGGAAATCTGCGTGCGGGAATGCCACGCGCAGCACTCGGATGAGGGTCTGCTTCGCCTCGTCCGTCATCTCCATCGCATTCAGCGATGGGTATTTTGCAGGGAATGCCATCGGATGCTCCTTTGCTCCACTCGGCAGGCGGCATCGACGCACGCCCGCCACTGTCCTGACATGAGCAACCTATGTGACCCGCGACACCAGGGACTATCCTCATTCTCATCACATGAAAAAGTCGATCGCCGAGGCGATCGCACAGTCAGGAGACCGTGTGTCCAACAGTGCCGTGATCCAACGAACCTTCTCCGTCCTGGAGGCCGTCGCCGCTTCGGGCTGTGCCGCCGCGAAGACCGTGGCCACCCGCCTCGAGATCCCGCTGCCCACCGTCTATCGGCTCCTCAACGAGCTCGCCGATTCCGGGTATCTCGTCTATCTCAAGGACTCCAAACGCTTCGAGCTCGGCCCCAAATGCTTCGAGCTCGGGCTGTCGTTCCAGCAGCGCCTCGTCGCTCCGCATCCGATCCGGCAGATCACCGATCAGCTCCACCGGTCGCTGGGCACCGCCGCCTATTTCGCGATCTACCGCGGCTCGGACATCATCCTCACCTACTGCTCCGACTGTGAGAAGCACCCGCGGCTGCGGCCTCTGCGCTTCGGTTTCCACGAGGCGGCGCACGCCACCGCTTTCGGCAAGATCCTCCTGGCCGGAATGCCCGAACCGCAGCGCACCGACTACCTCGAGGCGCGCGGAATGCAGGTGCTGACCCCGCAGACGATGATCAGCCGGGAGGCCCTCGACCCCCACCTCGCCGAGGTGGCCACCCGTGGAATCGCATGGGAGCACGAGGAGTTCCTGCCCCGTCAGACCTGCGCGGCCGTGCCGGTGCGCAACGGCACGGGAATGCAGGTCGGGGCAATGGCGATGAGCACCCCCACGTCGAAGATGGCGGGGCGGGCGAAGCAGGTCGAGTCGACCCTGCGTGAGCATGCGGGCCTGGCGTCGAGCTACCTGCGCGGCGGTTCGGTCACCGTCCCCGTTGCTGAGCACGCTTGAGCCCCGGGCTCTCGATGGAGACAGCACTCCCGACGGAGATCACCCGCCCCACAGCCGGCCACGTCTGACCCCCAGCTTTATCGCCACATGAGAAGGACCGTGTCTTCCGGCGGCAGACTCTGCTGAGAATGATCGTGCTCGCTCACAGTTGAGAACTCAAGGAGGAGAAATGGGCACGAACAACAGCGTCGCAGTGGTGACGGGATCCGCACGGGGAATCGGTCAGGGCATCGCGCAGAGGCTCGGAGCCGATGGTCACCATGTCATCGTCGCCGATCTGCCGGCCATGCAGGATGGCGTCGCGGAGACCGTCAAAGCGATCGAAAGCGCAGGTGGGAAGGCCACCGGAGCCGCGGTGGACGTCACGGATGAGGAATCGCTGAGCCGCCTCGTCGAGGTTGCCGTCGATGCGGGAGGAAAACTCGACGTCTTCGTCGCGAACGCCGGGATCGCGCAGGTCGAACCCCTCATCGAGTATTCGAAGGCTGATTTCGAGAAGATCGTCGACGTCAACCTCACCGGTGTCTTCCTGTCGTATCAGGCTGCGGCGAAGCAGATGATCGAGCAGGGCAACGGCGGCAAGATCATCGGGGCCGCGTCGATCGTCGCATTCCGTCCTTTCGCTCTGCTCTCTCCCTATTCGGCGACGAAATGGGCGGTGCGCGGGCTCACCCAGGGTGCGGCAATGGAGTGGGCCAAGCACGGCATCACCGTCAACGCCTACGGCCCTGGCATCGTCGGCACCGCAATGTGGGATCTCATCGATGAGAAGCTCGCCGCCGAGGAAGGGCTGGCCAAGGGTGAGGCGATCAAGAAATATGCTGGTGACATCCTCATGGGCCGGGTGTCCGTGCCCGAGGACGTCGCGAACCTCGTGTCGTTCCTCGCCAGCGAGGACTCCGATTACATCACCGGACAGACCATGCTCGTCGACGGCGGAATGCAGTTCTCGTAACGTTGTCGCTGAGAGCAGAAACCGACACCGCCACACCCACATCTCCACCCGAGAGAACAACCACAGAGAGAAGGAAGAAGACATGATCTTCATCGTCGTGAAGTTCCCCGTCAAACCCGACATGGCCGAACAGTGGCCCGATCTGACCCGCGAATTCACCGAGGCGACCCGCGCCGAACCGGGCAACAAATGGTTCGACTGGTCGCGCAGCCTCGATGACCCGAACGAGTATGTCCTCGTCGAGGCCTTCGACGACGACGCCGCCGAAGCGCATGTGAAGTCTGACCATTTCCAAGCCGCGATTGCCGAGGGCGGGCCGATGCACTCCGCACTGGCAGCGACGCCGAAGATCATCTCCCGTCAGATCGACGGCGACGATTGGGACGCGATGGGCGAGATGCAGATCGACTGAACCTCGCCGAGGCGGCCGTCCTTCGAGGGAGGGCCTCCCCTCCGCGGGAGGGCGCCGCTCAACGAAGCGGACCACCCTCGGGCCGTGTGGGTCCGCTGATGCGTGCAGCGGGCCCGCGCCACGTTTCGGGTGCCGCACTCATCACCAGCTTGGTGAACCTGCAGCAGCTTGGCCCCTGCACTAAGCCGCTGCAGTTTCACCGAGCTGAAGAGTGTCCTCAGCCGCTCTGCGGCAGGTACTCCTTCTGGCTGTCGACCCATTCGTCGAGCACGTTTGCGCGGTCCTCGAATTTTGCGGTCGGGAACGCGAGACCCTTCGTCGGCACGCTGGCGCCGAGTTCGACGAGCAGCGGACGCAGGGTCGTCTCCACAGCAAGCGTGTGCGCCGGGGACCCGATCGTGAAGACCGGGATCGCGGTCAGTCCGTGCAGACCGCCAGCGTCGTACCGGTCGAGGAAGGCTTTGAGCAGTCCGGTGTAGCTGGCCTTGTAGGTCGGAGTGGCGATGACCGCGAAGTCGGCGGTGGCCAGACGTTCGGTGAGCTTGTCAAGTCTGTCGGACTTCCATTCGAAGATCTCGTCGGTCACCTCGGCGAGTTCGATGGTTTCGTCGATCTCGGATCCGGTCACCTCGGCGATCTTGGCGGCGAGGTCTTCGGCCACCTGGCGGGTTCGCGAATTGGGGCTCGGGTTGCCGACGACGACGGCGATGCGTGTGGACATTGGGGGTCCTCTCCTCGGGTGTACACCGGGTCTGTGGGCTCAGATACCCACCTTAGAACCGGTCGGCACTTGCGACAGCGCTGCCGTTCATCTGGCGTCATCGCAGCAATACCCGGGGTCGCAGACAGGGTTCCCCCGAATCACCGGGAACAGATTGTGGTCTTATGGCTCGAAGATCTGCATTCTCCTCCCGCGGAATCGGACCTATTCTGCTTCGACCAACCACCTGCTACCCACCGCCGCTGCCTGCTTTCCGTTCGAGGTGGTACCGAATCTTCCGCTCGAGGTCAGCCCGGCTCATCTGGCTCGTCACCCTCAGCACCTCCCAGCCTTCGTGCCGCAGAGCCTCGTCCCTGGCTATGTCGCTGGCCCATTGTGTTTTGGACATCAGGTGGTGTTCACCTTCGTACTCGAGCGCCAACTTCGCGTGGGGATAGCCCAAGTCCGGCTCGACCGTGCGGTTGAGCAGACGGCAGTAGACCCGTGGGTGGACCACAGGTTCCGGCAGCCCACGGCTCAGCGCCCACAGCCGGAGGTTCGTCTCCTGCGGCGAATCAACGTCTTCCCTGATCAGCGTCAGTGCTGATTCGACCTGCGAGCGCTGTCGCAGGTACTTCCGCTGCGTGATCTTCGTCCTCAGGAACTCGAGACTGCACAGTGGTGGCCCATGCCACCCGCCGACGATCGCATCACCGAGGGCAACGAGCTCGTCATGTGCCAGCTCGACGCTGAGGTCGAGAAAGACCCCGACCGGCGAATGCATCGGCAGCTCAAGCCAGTACCCGGCTTCCTCAAGAGCATGGCGGCGCACAGTCGTCTCTTTGCGCGACACCTTCCTGCCCGGGTCGAAAGTGACCAGGTGCAGGTGATCATCGATGAGTCTATGCGGCAGAGGCAAACCGAACAGCCGGGCTGCCGTGGCACCTCCAGCGACGATCCCGGGAACGACTAAGCTCATCGCCCTGAGCCGGAGGCTCTCCTCCATCCATTTCTCGTCGGCCCAGCTCGGAGTCGGGTGCTCGACGCATCTCACCTCGTCCCGGTGGATGCCCGCCGTCACGGCGCCGAAACGCGGGTCGTATCGCAGATGGTACTGGCTGATCCCCCGTTCCTCAGCCTCTCTGGTTCTGAAGAGCGACGGGTAGCTTCGATGCTCGATGAGAAGGTCCATGACCAGCAGGAGAGTCGGATACGCTCCCGACTGCAAGGCACGGGCTCCCACCCTGTGGATGCAGCTGACGTGTCCACAGAGTGCCGACGCACGAGTCCGGGTCCGTCCACAACTCGTCGACGCACGAGTGGCGCCTCCCTGCCCATACCCGTCAGAATCGGACGGCCAGGCAGGCCCTGCGGAATTTCCCGGGCGAGAAATGTAGAAATCCCGAGTCGAAACCGACATTCCTCTGCCGCTGATACCCATGCCCGCACCGGCGACGCATACTTCACCCACAGGCGTCAGCGCATCAGTGGGCACCCGCTCCGGCAGCCAGCTCCGCTCATTCCACGACTCGTTCAACCGCGTCTGGTCGGCCCGCCGGTCTCGTCGCCAGGCTCACTCCACCGCCGGCCAGTGCAGACGGCCCCGTTCCTTCCCGGGCCAATGCAGACGGCCCTACTCCCCCGCCTGCTTCCGCGCGCCCAGCGCCAGACGGGCGATGTCGCGCAGCACTTCGAGCTCCTCGCTGCCGTCGAGCAGCGCCCGCAGATCGACGGCAGCCCGGCTGAGCAGGCTGCGATAGGCACCGGCGACATTGCCCGGCTCCCGGGTCAGCGGGTAGGACACGCAGAGGGCGAACACGATCGCACCGACGGTGAAAGCCACACTCGCCGAGGCGGTCCCGGCCACCCGTGCCTGCTTCGTCGCGTAGAACTCCGCCGGATTCCCCGGCCCGCACAGCGCCAGAGCCGCAGAACCGCCATCGACGAGCGGGAGCACCGCCCCGACTCCGCGCGAGACGCGCAGCTCATGATCGGCCTCGACATTGCGCACGCACACCCGATCCTCACCGACGCGGACCCACAGCTGCACGGATTCCCCGGTCATCGCCCGCAGGTGCTCGAGCACCGAGTTCGTCGTGGCGATATTGCGCCGTCCCGGGAAGGGTCCCAACCGCAGCAGCCCCGAGGAATCACGGACGATGAACCTATGCGCCCGCAGGTCGGTCAGCAGCCGATAGGTCGTCGACTTCGAATAGCCGAGGCGGCGGCACACTTCCGCAGCCGTCATCGGCGCATCTTGGAGGACCGCGAGGATGGCAGCGCTGCGGTCGATGACGCCGATCTCCGGCAGCGCCTGTTCAGAACTCTTCATACCCACCCTTCACGACACCGTCACATCAGCGAGCAGCTTCCGCCGGGAGACCCACCACCGGAAGACGATCGGCCCCACGATGCCGAGCACCATGAGGATGATGATCGACAAAGACACCGGCCTGGTGACCAACGGCGCGAACGAACCGCCGGAGATCTGCAGCATGCGCCGGAAGTTGTCTTCGAGCAGCGGCACGAGCACGAGCGCCAGAATCGCCGGGGCCAAGGGGATGCCGCCCTTCTCCATGAGGTAGCCGATGACGCCGAAGATGCCGAGCATCATCAGCCCGAACAGGCTGAATTCGATGGCGTAGGCGCCGATGACCACGAGCACGAGGATAGACGAGAAGAGGAGCTCCTTCGGCATCTTCAGCAGCTTCACGAACACCCCGACCAGCGGCAGGTTGAGGATGATGAGCGCGATGTTGCCGATGTACATGCTGGCGATGATCGTCCAGATCAGTCCGGTCTCGTCCCGGAAGATCAGCGGTCCGGGCTGCAGGCCGTACATCGTGAACACGAAGAGCAGCAGCGCCGTCGTCGCCGAACCCGGAATGCCGAGGCTGAACAGCGGAATCATCGCACCGCCGACACCGGCGTTGTTCGCCGCTTCGGGACCGGCCACGCCTTCGATGGCGCCGTGACCGAATTCGTCCTTCCGCTTCGAGAGCCGCTTCTCCATGATGTAGGACATGAACGAGGCCAGCGAGGGTCCGACGCCAGGCAGGATGCCGATGAAGAAGCCGACCACCGAACCGCGAGCCCACGGCCCCGCCGACCGCTGCCAGTCCTGCTTCGTCATCCATTTGTCGTCGCCGAAGCTCTGGATCTCATCCTTCGCCCCACGTCCGAGCGCGAGATTGCGGATCGCCTCGGGGATGGCGAAGAGCGCCATCGCGAAGATCGTGAAGTCGATCCCGTCGGAGAGCAGGTCGACGCCGAACGTCTGCCGGGGCAGTCCGGTCTGGAAGTCGAGCCCGATGAGGCCGACGGCCAGGCCGATGAAGATCGAGATGAGCGCCTTGGCCCGCGAGCCCGCCGACATCGTCGACGCGAGCAGCAGGGCCGTGGCCATGAGCAGGAAGTATTCGGTGGCACCGAAGACGTTCGCCAGCTTGACAAGCAAGGGTGAGAGGAACGTCAGTCCGATGATCGCCAGCGTGCCGGCGAGGAACGATCCGATCGCCGCGGTCGCCAGGGCAGCCTTGCCCCGACCTCGGCGAGCCATCTCATATCCCTCGATTGCGGTCACCGCGCTGGCCACTTCACCAGGGGTTTTGATGAGCGTGGCGGTGATCGAACCGCCGTACATCGACCCGTAGTAGATTCCGCACAGCAGAATGAGGCCGTGGACCGGCTCCATGCCGAAGGAGACCGGGATGAGGATCGCTATAGCAGAGATCGGTCCGATGCCGGGCAGCACGCCGACGACGGTGCCCAGCAGCACGCCGAGGAGGGCGAAGGCGAGGCTGACCGGCTCCAGCGCCGACGCGAAGCCGCCACCCAGATCCATGAGAGTGTCCATGTCCGCCCCCCTCTAACCCAGGATCCCGACGGGCAGGTACACGGCGAGTCCGTAGACGAACGCCGCGTAGACCACGACCGAGAAGAGAACGGAGAAGATGAGGTTGCGGATCCACTTCTCACGCGCATAGATGCTGGTCAGCCCCATCAGGAAGGCCGCCGTCGAAAGGAGGAACCCGACCGGGATGAGGATCGCGAGATAGACGAAGAAGAGCGCGAACTGGAATACGACCTTGCGCACCTGCGGCTCCGGCGGGGCTTCGAGGACGATCCCGCCGACCCCTTCCTGCCCGGAGGAACGGTCGGCAGATTCAAGGGAGGATTCCCCCGCCGAGGCGGCCGCACCCTCCCCGTCCCCGACCGCGTGTGCGGGTGCGGGTGCGGATCCGGAAGACCCGGGCCCCGCCTCGGCGAGGCTGTCCTTCCGGTGCCGGACGACAGCCTGCCCGGCGAGGAAGAGGCCGAGCACGATGAGTCCGATCCCGACGATGGCGGGGAAGGTGCGTGGAGTGACGATGTTCGCGGTCTCCTGAATGGAGAACGTCGCGATGTAGTACACCGCGCCGATGACGGCGATGGCGCCGCCGGTGATGAGGTCGGTGCGGTGAGCGGTCATTTGCTGTTGCCCAGATCGGTCTCCTTGACGCCTTCGGCAACCGTCTTGGCCGCGTCGTCGACGTAGGCCTGAGCGTCCTCGCCGGTGTGGAACTCGGTGGCCCACTGGTTGTTCTTCAGCGTCTCCTTCCAGGCGTCGGACTTGCTCACGTCTTCGAGCGATTTGGCCCAGAAGTCCACGGCTTCCTGCGGCATCTCGGCAGGTCCGTAGACTCCGCGCCAGTTGCCCAGGGTCACGTCGTAGCCGGAGTCCTTCGCGGTGGGCACCTTATCGAAGGGTGCCGCCAGCGGTTCCTGGGCGAAGGTGACGAGCGGTTCGATGTCACCGGCTTCGATGACGGAACGGAACTCGCTCATGCCGGCGATGGCGACCTTCGCGTCCCCGTTGAGCATGGCGGTCGTCTGCTCTCCACCGCCGTCGTAGTTGACGAAGTTGATGTCGGCCGGGTCGACGCCGGCTTCCTTCGCGAACAGGGCGAAGGGCAGGGTGTCGTCTCCAGCCGCCGCGACGGTGACCTTCTGTGGGTCGTCCTTGAGCGCCTTGACCAGGGCGTCGAGATCCTTGAAGTCCCCGTCTTTCGGGGTCACGACCATGAAGTCCTCGACGTAGAGTGTGGCGATGAGGGTGGCGTCCTCGGGGCCGTATTCGCAGAGATCGCGAGCCTTCATCGTCTGGCTGGCCAGGGAGGTGATGGCGATCTGGTCGTCCTTGCCCTTCTCCTGCCGCATCATCGACGTCAGCCAGGAGCAGCCGGTGCCGCCGGGCTTGTTCTGCACGGGCAGCGGCGTGGAGACGATGTCTTCCTTCTGCAGCGCCTCGACGAGGGCGCGTGCCGTGGTGTCCCAGCCGGATCCCGGTTCGGCCGGAGCCGTGACCGACACCGGTCCCTTCGGATAGTCCCCGCCCTCGCCCGGGGGCTGTGCCTTGTTTCCGCAGGCGGTGGCGACGAGGGCGACCGAAGCGAGCACGGCTGCGATCGTCGTCGCTCGCTTGCGAGTGCTCGTCGTCCTGTTCCTCGCCGAGGCGGCCGTCCGTGTGCGTGTGATCGTCGTTGATCGCATGAGCTGTCTCCTTGTGTGTTCGGTTCTCGATATATGGCGGTGTGCTTGGTGATCTGGTTCTGGTGGTGCCGGGTGCCTGTGGCCCGGCGCCTGCCGGTTCGGTGCCGGGCGGTAAGGAACTCCTCCGCCCGGAGCCGGTGTGCCGCTGAGCGAGTCGTCAGTCCCAGCGGTCCTCGTCGGGCTGTGGTCCCTCGACCGGCGGGCCCGTCGGCACTGCCGGGCCGTCGCGGTAATGGCTGTTGTGGCGACCCGGTTCCGGCACATCGCTGCGCAGTCCGAGCCGGGACCCGTCGAAGGTCAGCGGCAGCAGCGGCACATCGACGCTTGCACCGCTCGGCAGTCCGGTGTGGGCGAGCGCTCCGGAGGCGACGAGGTGCGGATCGGTGGTGAGGTCTGCCGGCGTGTTGACCGGAGCGACGGGCAGTCCCCGGCGGGTGCACTTCTCCTCGATCTCGGCCAGGCTCAGCTGGGACAGGGCCCCTTGGAGCTCTGAGTGGATACGGTCGCGCCGGTCGACTCGCCCCTGGTTTGTCAGCATGTCCGGATCGGCGGCCAGCCCCGTCAGCCCGAATTCGTCGCAGAGGTCGCGCCACTGCCCGTCGGAGACGGCGGCGACGAAGACCTGGTTGTCATCGGCATCGCGGAAGATGTCGTAGACGGCCCAGGTGGCTTGCCTGGTCGGCATCGGGCGGGGTGGTTCGCCGCTGATCTGGGACTGCGCCATATGCGTGCCGACGAGGAACGCGTTGTTCTCGAACAGTGCGGAGTTGATGAGTTTTCCGCGGCCGGTGGTCTCGCGCACCCGCAGTGCGGACTGGATGCCGATGACGCCGAACATTCCGCCCATGATGTCGTTGACGCTGGCGCCGGCGCGCAGCGGCTGACCGGGCGGACCGGTCATATACGCCAGTCCGCCGAGCATCTGCACGACCTCATCGAGGGCGGCCCGGTTCCCGTAGGGGCCGGAGAGGAATCCCTTGAGGGAGCAGTAGATGAGGCCGGGATTGCGGGCGGACAGCTCCTCGTATCCGAATCCGATCGATTCCATCTTCCCGACGCGGAAGTTCTCCAGCAGGACATCGGCGGAGTCGATGAGGTGGAGGACGCGGTCACGGTCGGCCGTCTCGGCGATATCGAGTTGGACGCTGTGCTTATTGCGATTGAACGCAGGGAACAGCCCGGATCCCGACCCGGGCAGATAGCGGGTCTTGTCGCCGGCACCGCGCGGTTCGACCTTGATCACCTCGGCACCCAGGTCGGCGAGGATCATCCCGCAGCTCGGGCCCATGACCATGTGCGAGAACTCGATGACCCGGATGCCTTCGAGCGGGAGAGGTTCCGCGGACGGTCGGGGCGGAGTCGGGTCCGCGGGCGCGGTGCGGGCGGTTTCGGTGGTCATATCAGTCCCTCGCCGAGGCGGTCGCGAACCGATCGTCGAAGACCGCGGGGGTGGCGGGGATGTCGGACAGGCTCGATGTCAGGTCGTGTCCGACCGCGGCGATGAGGGGGTCGCGCACCTCGGTGAGGGCCTCGACATCGACGCCGGTGGCCACGCCTTCGCGGTGGAGGAGGTGAACGAGGTCGTCGGTGCCGATATTGCCGGCAGCTCCCGGGGCGAATGGGCAGCCGCCGAGCCCGCCCATGGCTGCGTCGAAGTTCGCGATCCCCAGGTCGAGGGCGGCGATGACGTTGGCCATGCCGAAGTTGTAGGTGTCGTGGAGGTGGAGGTTGACCGGTTTGTCCGGGAAGGCCTCGAGAACCGCCGAGGTGTTGCGGCGGACCAGGGACGGGTTTGCGTTGCCGATGGTGTCGGCCACCCCGATTCCATGAGCTCCGGCGTCGACGAAGGGACGGAGGACCTCGACGAGGCGGCCCGCCTCGGTGATCCCGTCGAAGGGGCAGATGAAGCTCACGGCGGTCGTGATGTCGAAGCGCAGCCCGTGGTCGCGTGCGAAGACGGCGGCATCCATGAGGCGGTCGGACGCCTCGGCGATGGAGGTGTCGGAGTTTGCCTGCGAGTGCCCTTCGGAGGCCGAGAGCACGAGTTTGATGTTCTTGGCGCCGGAGTCGACGGCGCGCTGGGCGCCCTTGAGGTTGAAGACGAGGGTGTAGAACTCGACCCCGTCGGCTTCGTGTGGGGCGAGGAGGCGCACCAGCTCGTCGGTGTCGGCCATCTGCGGGACCTTCTTCGGGTTGACGAAGGAGCCGACCTCGATGTGTTTGAGCCCCGAGCCTATGAGCTTCTCGGCCAGGGTGACCTTGACATCGGTGGGCACGATGGCCTTTTCGATCTGCAGACCGTCGCGCAATGTGGTGTCGAGGATGTCAACGGTTGTGGGCCGGACCATGGGACTCCTTCATGTATGCTCCCGCTGAGCGGGAAACGATTCGTCGCCGCGCGACCATGCGCGACTCCACTCTCGTTATATAACGCGCTCAGTCCAGGGAACAGGCTTTGTTCGGCATATGAGAGGTCCGGGGGAATTGCCTGTGCTCAGTCCCGTCTATCGGGAAGAGCGATTCTTCGGCCGGTAGGTCTGGATGGCGTGACCTGCCTCGAGTTCACTGCGGTCGACCAGTTCGAGGTCGACGACGTCGCTCAGTCCGGCGAAGAGGTAGGGGCCGTGGCCGGCGATGCAGGGGTGGACGACGAACTCGAACTCGTCGATGAGACCGAGTTCGGCGAGCGCCAGCGGCAGCGTCACTCCCCCTGTCGCGAGCCCGGTCACGGACTGCTCCTTGAGTTCGCGGACAGCGGTGGCGAGGTCGCCGCGGATGAGTTCGGAGTTCCAGTCGACGCTGTCCAAGGTGTTCGAGACGACAAATTTGCGGGCCGGGTCGATGGCCGCGACGAACGGGTCGAGTTCCGACTCCGGCGTCGTGTCACCCTCGGGTCTGCGCCAGGCGTCTTCCATCATCTGGTAGGTGATGCGGCCGAAGATCAGCCCGTCGGCTCGTGCGAGATTGTCCGCATGGTGACGGTGGAAGTCGTCGCTGATGATTCCGACGCGATGGTCGCAGCAGCCGTCGACGGTGACGTTGATCGAGTACCTCAGCTCGCCCATGGCTTAAGAATAGACCTGGGCGGTCCCCACCGGAAGAGGCTGCGGCGCTCAGTCCTCCTGGCCGCTCAGCCCCAGCCACGACAGCACTTCGTCGGTGTGCTCTCCCAGATCGGGTCCGAGGTGGTCGATGGGAATCGATTCGCCGCCGATGACCGGCGTGATTCCCGGGAAGGCGACGTCCTCGAGGACTTCTTCGCCGGTGGAGACGTCGAGGTTCTGGATCATCCCGCGGGCGGCGAGCTGCTCATCGGCGACGAGGTCCTCGGCCGTGTAGATGGGACCGGCCGGAACTCCGACGTCTTCCAGGGCCTCGACGACGTCCTCCACCGAACGCTGCGCGCACCATGCGCCGATCGCCTCGTCGAGTTCGTCCCGCCGCTGCCAACGACCGGCGTTCGACTGCAGTTCGGCGTCCTCGGCGAGGTCGGGACGGTCGATCGCCGTCATCAGCCGCGGGAAGATTCCGTCCCCGTTGCCGGCGATGACCACGGATTTCCCGCCGTCACAGAGGTAGCCGTTCGAGGGCGCGATGCCTTCCATCCGTCCGCCGGTGCGGGTACGGATCTCCCCGAACGCGGAGTAGTCGGGGACGAGGGATTCCATCACGGAGAACATCGCCTCGTTGAGCGCGACGTCGACGGTCCGCTCCGACAGCGGGCCCTTGCCCTCGAAGCTGTGGGCGGATCCGACGACCGCCTCGGCGGCTCCGGCGATCTTCTGCCGCTGTCGGTCGAAGAGCATCATCACGGCGCCGAACGCCGCCTGCATGCCGGCGATCGAATCGCCGATCGAGATGCCCACGCGCACGGGCGGGCGGTCGGGATCGCCGACGAGTTCGCGAAAGCCCGAGTATCCCTCGGCCACGGCGGCGAAGCCGGGCCGGGACGACATCGGACCGGTCTGGCCGAACGCTGAGATGCGCACGAACACGAGGTCCGGATTGGCCTCTTCGAGCGCATCGGGTCCGAGCCCCCATTTCTCGAGAGTGCCGGGGCGGAAGTTCTCGAGCAGGATGTCGCTGCGGCGGACGAGCTCGAGCACAGCTTCGCGCCCCTCGTCGCTGCGCAGGTCGAGGACGACGGACTTCTTATTGCGGTTGATCGTGCGGTAGAGCATTGAGGTGTCGCCGGCCTTGAGCCGCCAATTGCGCAGCTCATCGCCGGTGCCGGGGCGCTCGACCTTGATCACCTCGGCGCCGAAGTCCGCGAGCATCCGCCCGGCGGTGGGTGCGGCGATGTAGTTTCCGAGTTCGAGGACTCGCACACCGGAAAGGGGAAGTCGGTGCGTGCTCATGACGATGCTCCTAGTTGTGCGTGGTTCGGTTCTCCCATGGTGCCAGGTGTCGCCGTCTGCGGCAGGGATTTCCGCGCCAGGGCCCTGCCCACCATCGGTGAGCCGGTGACGCGACGGCTGCCGTCTGGCTCGACGCAGTGGGGTCGACTCAGCGTGGAGCTTCGACTGCCGGGCAGAGACGAAGCGATGAGCTTACCGTTCGTGAGAGGCCCTGTGTACTGCCCCAGCTGTGGAGAATCGTGTGAAGATAGTTCGCAATTTGAACAGCACCTGAGACTTGAGCGAATTCTGAGCAATATTCCTTGCCACCTGTTGTCAGGCGGTCGTCGAGTGGCCAAGACTGACAAGCAAGTCGCAGACAGCGGCGGATCGTCACCGAACAAGGAGTTGAACATGGGATCGAATGATTTCGCAGGCAACAACGACAACGGTCAGAACGACTTCGGCAATCAGCAGCAGGGCGGTCCCGAGGGCCAGCAAGGTGGCTTCGGCGACCAGGGCGGCCAGCAGGGTCAGCAGGGCGGCGGACAGCAGTCCGACGGCGGCTTCGGCGGTGGCGACGACCGCGACCAGGGCGGCTTCGGCGGCCAGCAGGAACAGGGTGGCTTCGGTGGCCAGCAGGAACAGGGTGGCTTCGGTGGCGGCGACCGCGGCCAGCAGGAGCAGGGCCAGCAGTCCGGCAGCTTCGGCGGCGACAGCGAACAGGGCGGTCAGCCCGGCGGCCAGGGCGGCTTCGGAGGCCAGGACCAGCAGGCCCAGGGCGGCCAGAATGAAGGCGGCTTCGGCGGCGGAGAGCAGAGCCAGGGCGGTTTCGACGAGAACCGCTGATCTCAGCGGCCAACTGATCCGGCGTCGGATCTGAGACGCCGATCCACACGCACGAGCGGCGCACCATTCATCGGTGCGCCGCTTCGTGCGTTCACTCCGTGACTGTCACGACCTGCCGATGCCGGCCGAGGCCCTCGAGCTCGATCTCGACGACATCACCGTCGGTCAGATAGGGGAACTTGCCCGACAACGCTACGCCCTGAGGCGTACCGGTGAGGATGACGTCTCCCGGCTCGAAGGCCATCGCCTGGCTGAGCTGGAAGATGATCTCACCGACGGAGAAGATGAGGTCACTCGTCGACGAATCCTGTCGAGCTTCTCTGTTGACCCAACTGCGCAGTCGCAGGTCACGGGGATCCACCTCGGCGGCGGGGCGGATCCATGGGCCGAGCGGGGTGAACCCGGGCAGATTCTTCCCTTTCGACCACTGGCCACCGGACTCGTCGATCTGCAGGCGACGCTCGGACAGATCGTTGCCGAGCACGTACCCGGCCACGTTGTTGAGTCCCTCCTCCGCCGAGGCTACCCGGAACGTCCGTGATCCGATGACGACTCCGAGCTCGACCTCCCAATCGGCCTTCGTCGCATACGGCGGCAGTTCGATCGGGTCATTGGGACCGGCGATGGTCGAGGGCATCTTGAAGAAGACGACTGGCCGCTCGGGAGGCTCGGCCCCGGCCTCGCGGGCGTGCGCGGCATAGTTCATACCTACGCACACAATGGACGAAGGCCTGGTCAGCGGCGCACCGATGCGCATCTCATCGGCACCGTCGAGCGGCTTGAGCTCCCCGGCGGCAAGCGCATTTCGGACGCGTTCGACGCCATCGGCGGCAAAGAAGCTCGGGGCGATGTCATCGGTCAGCGGGCGGAGGTCGAAGCAGACTCCATCGTGACGGACTGCCGGAATCTCGTGTCCGATCGGTCCCAATCGCAGCAGTTCCATGCGGTTCCTCTCTACTAGCTCCAGGCCACGTCGTTGTGACCTGTCGCCAGGCTAGCGAGACCGACGGCGCCAATTTGGAACTGTTCAAGTATTGGACAGCCGAAGCGTCACCTCCTCAGGCGAGCCCTGCCGTCACACCTCCTGCTGGCGGATGTAATCGGCCTTCGCACGGCGGGGCACGACGACAACCGGCACCGGAGAGTTCTGTAGGATCCTCATCGCATGGCTGCCCAAGGACACACGTTTGAGCGCACCCAACCCGGAGGACCCGAGCATCATCACTTCCGGGTGCTCCCACTCGACCGCACCGAGGGCAGCGGCCCAATCGGCTCCCGTTCCCACGACGACGTCCGTCTCACCAGGCTTGATGTGCAGCTGCTTGATCGAGCACAGGATTCTGTCCGTGTCGCGCCGGACAACCTTCGTCCACTCGTCGACGACGCTCGACTCCATGTCGAAGGGGACGTTCGCAGACGCGACCACTCGCGAACGCGGGGCGAATGACGCGATGCGGAACGGCACATCCGACTCCGCCGAAACCATAGCAGCACCAAGGATGAGATCCGCCGAGGTGGACGAACCCGAATACGCAGCCGTGATCCGTTTCAGGCGCGCCCCTTCGGGCGCTTCGAACCCGGCCGGGGCCAGAGCCACCGGCAGCCGTGCGCTGTGCAGCAGGCCGTTCGACACCGACCCGAGTGCGATCCTGCCGGGCTTCCCTTCCGACGACGGTCCGACGACAAGGCGATAGGCATCGGTCTTCTCACACACCTCGAGCAGACCGCGCCGTGACGACCGCGCGGAGTGGAGGACGCATTCGGACTCGATATCGCTGGGAATGAGCGCACGCGCTTCGTCGAGGGCCGCCTCGGCGACGGTGCGGAGCTTCTTCTCGTATTGACTCTCGAAGTGCACCGGGGCCAGTGGGAACGCAGCGGAGTCGACGGCCGTTGCGACGATTCGGCGCCGATAGGTGCGGGCGAGGACGATACCCAGCTCGACGGCGGCTCGATTGTCCTGACCTGGGGCAAGACCGACGACGATGCTCATTTGGCTCCTCCTGTGGAGTCCGTTCCGGCAGATTCGGGATTGGTGTGCCCCGCCTCGGCGAGTTGCCGGCCGAGGACGGAGGACTTGCGGCCGAAGATGAAGTACAAGCCCAGGATGAAAGCGGCCCAGATGACGAAGACTACGATCGTGATGATCTGCAGGCTCGAGATGATCCAGAAGCAGCCGATGATCGAGAGCACCGGGAGGACGGGATAGAACGGAACCTTGAAGCCGCGTTCGAGGTTCGGTTCGCGCACGCGCAGGATGATCACGGCCAGGGAGACGACGACGAAGGCCACAAGGGTGCCGATCGAGGTCATCTCCGCAAGGAAGTTCAGCGGGATGAACCCGGCGAGGACCGCGATGACCGCGGAGACGACGATAGTGCCCTTGACCGGGGTGAGCGTGCGGGGATTGACCTCGCGGAAGAGCTTGGGCATCATTCCGTCGCCGGCCATCGTGAACAGGATCCGGGACTGGCCGTAGATGGAGACCAGGGTGACCGAGAAGATCGAGATCACCGCGCCGGCGGCCACGACCGTGCCGGGCCACTGTGAGCCGACGATGTTCTCGAGGATGGCAGACAGGCCGGCGGTCTGCCCTTCGAACTTCTCCCACGGCTGGGCCGACAGTGCGGCGACGGCGACGAGGACGTAGACGGAGGTGACGATGATGAGGGCGGCGATGAGGGCTCGGGGCATCGTCTTCTTCGGGTTCTTCGTCTCATCGCCGGCCGTGGCGACGGCGTCCATGCCGACGTAGCTGAAGAAGATCAGACCCGATCCGGCGACGACTCCGGAGATGCCGAAGGGTGCGAAGTCGGAGAAGTTGTCGGTGTTCCAGCCGGTGACGCCGACGCAGATGAAGAAGATGAGCACGCCGACCTTGAGGCAGACCATGATCGCGTTGACGACGATGGATTCGCCGGTGCCGCGCACCAGCAGGAAGCAGCACATCGCCAGCAGCAGGATGGCCGGCAGGTTGACGATTCCGCCTTCTTCCGGTGCATAGGCCAGGGCGTGCGGGATCTCGAATCCGAAGAGGTTGAACAGCAGCTGGTTGACGTACTGCGACCAGCCGACCGCGACGGCCGCACCGGCGACACCGTATTCGAGGAGGAGACAGGCGGCCACTCCCATCGCCGGCAGTTCACCGAGAGTCGCGTACGCGTAGGAGTAGGAGGAACCGGACACGGGGACGGAGCCGGCGAGTTCGGCGTAGCAGATGACCGCCAGTCCCGCGACGGCACCGGCGATGACGAATGACCAGATCACGGCGGGACCTGCCACCGGAACGGATTCGGAGAGGATGAAGAAGATGCCGGTGCCGATCGTCGAACCGACGCCGACCATCGTCAGCGAGAAGAGACCGATCGTGCGCTTGAGCTCGGTCTCGACATCTTCCTTCTGCCGCGGAACTGGTTTGATCCTGAACAGCTGCTGTCGCAGTGTGGGCATGTTCTTCTCCAGACATCCTCGTCTTACTGAACTGTCGACGAAGCCCGAACTCGCATCCGTTCGACGCGCTTCCTGGTCCGCCGCTACTGAGACCATACGACAGACAGCTCCGCAATCATCGTTAGGCACTGGAATTCTTCGGTGCGAAATCCGTCGAATCTCGCCGAGGCGGCCCGGCACTTGCACTCATCCCCGCAGGTGAAAGCGGTGAAGTGAGACAACCGGATCCTTATTCAACAAATAGGTTGAATAAGGATCCCGATCGCGGTATCGTGTTGTCAACCAATTGGTTGAATATGTGATTCGAAACGCAGGAGGCTGCAGTGACCGATCAGCTGTCCAAGGTCTTCGCCGCCCTGGCGGACCCGACCCGTCGGGATATGGTTGCCCGCCTCAGCGTCGCGGACTCAACGGTGAACGAACTCGCCGAGCCCTACGACGTCAGCCTGCAGGCCGTATCGAAACATCTCAAGGTGCTCGAGGACTCCGGACTGGTCTCCCGCACCCGTGATGCCCAGCGCAGACCAGTCCACCTCGAAGACAATGTGTTCGATCTGATGACGAAATGGATCGAGAGATACAGACAGCAGGCAGAGGAACGCTACCAACGCCTCGACGTAGTCCTCGAAGCGATGAACGCCGACGAGGACGCGAACGATTCGGACTTGGGCGCCGCCTCGGCGACGGGATCCGAAAACACATCAACCGACAGAAGATCACGCAAAGGAGCATGACATGACCAACACAACAGACACCACCGCCGATTATTCGACCCTCAGGCTCGACGTCCCCGAGGGCGTGCAGACCGTGTCGATCACCCGCGATTTCACCGCCGCACCGGACAAGGTGTTCCGTGCCCATATCGACCCCGAACTGTTCGTCAAGTGGTGCGGTCCGGAATCGATCACGAACACGATCCGCGAATGGAATGCGACGACAGGCGGGAACTGGAGCTATGTCGCGACCGACGATCGCGGCGAGTACGCCTTCTTCGGTTCGTTCCACGAGGTGAGGGAGAACGAGCGCATCGTCCAGACGTTCACCTTCGAGGGATTCCCGGACGCGGTCAACCTCGATATCCTCACGCTCACCGATCTCGGTGACGGGCGGACCAGACTGGCCTCGACCTCGGTCTTCGATTCGCTCGAGTCCCGCGACGGCATGGTCGCCTCGGGCATGGAGCACGGAATCGTCGAGGGCTACAACAAGCTCGACCGCCTGTTGAACCACCCCTAATTGCTACCTGACGGCGGCCCAGCAACCTTGCGCCAGGTTGCTGGGCCGCCGTCAGGTAGTTCTGGGACGGTCGGTGTCGGACATCATGGCGAAGTAGGAGTCTCGGCTGCGGCGGACATGCCGGGCCATCACTTCGGCTGCCTTCGCCTCCTGGCCGGCATCGATGGCCGCGATGATCTCGCGGTGCTCGGGCCAGGCCTGGGGTCCGCGACGAGTGACGTTGAGCGAATACAGCCACTCGATCTTCCCAGAGATCTGCCTCAGCAAGCTGATGAATGACAGGCTGCGGCTGAGTTCGGCAACGGCGAAGTGGAACCGCATGTTGAGCACCGCGAGGTCTTCGAAGCGTTCCTGGTCGATGACGACGTCCCCGGCATCGAGAATGTCGCTGATGTCCTTGCGCAGCTCCCGCCACTTGAGGTCAGGTGTGTCGCTGGCGTTGAGCTCAGCCGCACGTTTGGCCGCACGCTTCGCGGTCGCCGACTCGAGCACGATGCGGATCTCAAAGAGGTCCTCGGCATCCTCGACGGGTGAGGGTGCGACGATCGAGCCGCTGTACTTCCGCGACTCGACGAGCCCTTCGGCCTCGAGGGATCGCAAAGCCTCACGGATCGGAATCCTGGAGACGTCGTACTGCTGAGCCAGAGCGACTTCCCGCAGCTTCGCCCCGGGAGCGTGGACACCGGCGATGATGTCGGCACGGATCCGCGCGCCGACGTCCCCGCTGCTCGAAGTGTCTGAAGGCTGGGAAAAGTCAGACATTGAGGAGACCGGAACCTGGCACAGCCGCCAAGAGCTTCTGGGTGTAGTCGGCTGTCGGGTGGCCGATGACGTCCCTGGTTGCGCCGGTCTCGACGATCTCTCCACTCTTCATCACTACAACATCGTCGGCCAAGTTCGCCACGACTGCAAGATCGTGGGTGATGAACAGGCAGCTCACGCCCAGATCTGACTGCAGGTTCCGCAGCAGGTCGAGGATCTGTTCCTGGACGAGAACATCGAGAGCTGAGACGGCTTCGTCGCAGATGAGGAGCTCGGGTTCACTGATGAGCGCACGAGCGATCGCGATCCTCTGTCGCTGTCCACCGGATAAATCAGCAGGGCGGCGATCGCTCATCGACCTGGGAATCGCCACGTGGTCGAGCACCTCGGCGACCTTCTTCGTCCGTTCCGCGCGGGTGCCGATTCTGAAGACGTCGAGCGGTTCACGGACGATCCTTTCGATGCTCCACATCGGATTGAGCGACGAGAAAGGGTCCTGGAAGACGGGCTGGCTGAAGCGCCTCAGGATGCTGCGTTCCGACCTCGAGGTCGCGTCGACGTCGCGTCCACCTGCGAGGACTGTGCCGCTGGTCGCCTTCTCCAACCCGAGGACGATCTTCGCGATCGTCGACTTGCCCGAACCCGATTCACCGATGATTGCGGTCGTCCTCCCCCGCTCGGCGGTGAGGCTGACTCCCTTGAGGGCGTGCACCTCATGGACCCGCCCCCGCAGTCGGTACACCTTGTGAAGATCTTCGATCTCGAGCACATTCGCCGAGACGGTCGCAGCGTCGAACTCGCCCGCGTGGTCGGACTCTTGACCTCGATTGCGGTCGACGACGATGCTCGGCGCAGCCTTGACCAGTGCCTGTGTGTATTCGTCCTGGGGATCTCCGAGCACGAGCTCGGGCTCACCGCGTTCGACGACGCGTCCATCATTCATCACGAGGACGGTGTCGGTTCGCTCCCCCGCCACCCCGAGGTCGTGGGTGACGAACAGCAGAGACGTGCCGCGTTCGGTCACGAGGTCTTGGAGATGGTCGAGGATCTGCTTCTGGACCGTGACGTCCAGGGCAGACGTCGGCTCGTCGGCGATGATGAGGTCGGGATCGCCGGAGAGAGCGATGGCGATGAGCACGCGTTGCCGCATCCCGCCGGAGAACTCGTGCGGATAGGACCGCCGCCGCGTCTCTGCCTCGGGGATGCCGGCCTCGGTCATCAGCTGCACCACGGTTCGGTTCACTTCACGGCTATCCGACATTCCATAGGTGCGCAGTGCGTCGGCGATCTGATCGCCCACACGCATGCTCGGATTGAGGCTGGCCATCGGATCTTGCGGCACCAGCGCGATCGACCTGCCGCGCAGGGTCTGCAGGCGAGCACGATCGGCATCGACGAGTTCTTCTCCGCGATAGCGCACCGATCCCGCGCTGACTCTGCCGGAACCCGGCAGCAGACCGAGGATCGCGCCGATGGTCGTCGACTTCCCCGAGCCGGACTGTCCGACGAGGGCCAGCCTCTCCCCCGGGGCAAGCGTGAAGTTCACATCGTGGAGGACAGGAGCCCCGTAGGAGACTTCGAGGCCGGAGACCTCGAGCACGAATTCCTCGCTCATCGTTCTCACCTTCCTGCCGCGTACCCTTGGGCACCGCGAGGATTCGCTCCTGCCGTCAGTCGACCAGTGCCGGGATCCCGGGTGACGCAGGAGAGTCGGCCGAGGTCCCAGGATCCGGCTCGGGTCACCGTATGTCCCCGGGCGATGAGTCCGTCGATGACATCCTCGCCGAGGCGGTCCTCGACCACTGCTCCACCGGGCACCCAAGTGCGTGGCCAGAACGATCCAGCCAGTGCTGTCGTATGCAGCGCCGGAGCATCGATGGCCTGCTGAGCGGTGTAGCCGCCGACGAGGAGGCGGAGGATGAGCAACAGCTGCCACTGCTCCTGCTGGTCACCGCCGGGCGACCCGAGCGCGATGACGGGTTCGCCGTCCTTCGAGATCAGCGTCGGCGTGAGAGTAGTCCGCGGTCGTTTGCCGGGGGTCAGCGCAGACGGTGAGGTCTCATCGAGCCACATCATCTGCAGCCGGGTGCCGAGGCAGAACCCGAGTTCCGGCACCGTAGGCGAGGACTGCAGCCACCCTCCCGACGGTGTTGCCGAGATGATGTTGCCCCATCGATCGACGACGTCGATGTGGCAGGTGTCGCCGTTGTTTGTGCCGTTCTTCTGAACTGTCGGCTCGCCGATCCCGGCCTTGATGAGCTCTTCCTTGTCCGCTCCTTCGGGCACCAGCGGCGGTCGGAACGCGGGCTCGGTACCGTCACGCCCGGCGCCTGGTCGGAAGTCGTGCGAGGCGTTGTCGGTGATGAGCGCACGGCGACTCGCGGCATAGTCGTCGCTGAGCAGCCAGTCGAGGTCGACGTCTCCGTCACCGTAATAGGTGTCGCGATCCGCCATAGCGAGTTTGAGTGCCTCGAGGATCGTATGTGCGCCGAGTTCGCTCGAGGGATCAAGCCGCTCGTCGTCGAATCCCTCGAGGATCTTCAGGGTCTGCAGCAGCGCCGGACCCTGACCCCAAGCACCGATCTTCGCGATCTGGTATCCGCGGAAGTCGATGGTCACCGGGTCGTCGAAGTGAGCATTGAAGCCCGCGATATCGTCAGCAGTGATGACTCCGGCGTGGTCACTCCCGGTGGCGTGCCTATGCGGGGTGGTGACGAAGCAGGCGATTGCCTCGGCGACGAATCCGGACTTCCACACCTGCCTCGCGGCCTGGATGCGGGCCGCACGGGTCTCGGCACCGTCTCCGGCGGCGATGAGTCGGCGCAGCACCTTAGCGTAGGGACGATTGAACACGAGGTCTCCGGCCTGAGGAATCTCTCCCCCGGGCATCCACTGTTCCGCCGAAGTCGGCCAGTGATCGGTGAACAGCTCGCGGACGCGCTCGATCGCCCCGACCACGCGGCCGAGCACCGGGTGGCCATTTTCGGCATAGTCGATCGTGAAGTCGAGCACGTCGGCGAGTTCCCAGGTGCCGTGATGTTCGAGCAGGTTGAGCCAAGAGTCGACCGCGCCGGGAACGGCGGCGGCAAGCGCACCCGAACCGGGCACCATGTCGAGTCCTTCTCCGCGGTAGTGCTCGATCGTCGCTGCCGCGGGCGCCGGGCCCTGCCCCATCATCACCTGCGGGTGTGCCGGGTCCTCAGCAGTCGCGAAGATGCCTGTCATGTCTCCACCCGGTCCATTGAGGTGGGGTTCGACGACGTGGAGGAGGAACGCACCGGCGACCGCCGCGTCGAAGGCGTTGCCGCCGCGCTCGAGAACCGCCTGCGAAACTGCGGTCGCCAGCCAGTGCGTTGAGGCCGCCATCCCGAAGTGCCCTTCGAGCGTGGGTCGGGTGGTGAAGTCGTCGGGTGGGGTGTATGACACGTCAGTGTCCTTTCTTGGAGTTCGGATCGAGGGCGTCACGCAGAGCGTCGCCGAAGAGGTTGAAGGCCAGACAGATGAACAGGATGGCCAGACCGGGGAACAGCGCAGTCGAAGGCGCGCGGAAGATGTACTGCTGAGCGTCGGAGAGCATGATTCCGAGACTCGGAGAGGGCGGCTGGATGCCGAGCCCCAGGAAGGAGAGCATCGATTCTCCGATCACGGCGGTCGGCAGAATCACCGTGGCCTGGACGATGACCGCCGAAGCGGCGTTGGGCAGGATGTGCATGCCCAGGATACGAGCCTTCGAGGCATCGGTCGCGATCGCGGCTTTGACGAAGTCCGCGGATTTCAGCCGCATCGTCTCGCCTCTGACGACTCGGATCATCGTGGGAACCTGTGAGATGCCCAAAGCGATCGCAGCATTGGAGAGGCTTGGTCCTGAGACAGCGGCCAGCCCGACGGCGATGATGAGGAATGGGAACGCCAGAGTGACATCGGTCAGTCGCGAGATGACAGCATCGAGTCCTCGGAAGTACCCCGCCAGCAGACCCAAGGGGGCCCCGACTACGACGGCGAGAGCTACGGCCAGCAGTCCCACCTGAAGAGAGGCGCGGACACCGAAGGCGAGCCGCGAGAGGATGTCACGACCGAGGTCATCGGTGCCGAAGACGTAGCCGATCGTGCCTGGAATCTGAAACGGGACCTCGAAGTTCGTCTGCGCGAATCCGTAGGGGGCGATCAGTGGCGCAAAGATTCCGATGACGAGGACGATGAAGACCATGACCGAGCCGATGACCCCCATCGGGGTCGACAGGATCGACCTCACCAGCCACAATGCTCGATTGCTCGAGGCGTGGAATTCCGGGTCGAGGCCTTGGATTTTCTTGTCCGTGTTGGTGACGGTGGACGTGCTCATTTGGCATCCTCGTTGACGCGGATCTGGGGGTTGATGACCGAGTAGAGGATGTCGACGGCCAGATTGATGAGAATGTAGGAGGCAGTGATGACGAGGACGACGGCCTGGATGACCGGATAGTCACGGGAGAAGACCGCGTCGAGGGTGAGTTTGCCGATGCCCGGCAGAGCGAAGATCCGCTCGGTGACGACTGCGCCGGAGATCAGCCCGCCCAGCTGCAGGCCGACGATGGTGACGAGGACGATGAGCGAATTGCGCAGTCCGTAGCGGAAGAGCACCCGCGGGCGCGAGAGCCCTTTGGCTCGGGCCATCCGCACGTAGTCAGTCCCCATGGTCTCGATCATCGAGGCTCTCGTCTGCCGGGTGATCACCGCGGCCAGGCTGGTACCGAGGATCACCGCCGGCAGGGTGAGGTAGTAGATGCCACGAATCGGATCGGAGAGAACATCGACATAGCCCGACGCAGGGAACCAGCCGAGGCTCACCGCCAGGGTGAGGATCGCTAGAAGCCCGAGCCAGAAGTTCGGCACCGAGAGCCCGAGAAGGGCGATGAAGTTGCTGCCGATCTCCGGCCACTTCCCGCGGTAGCGTTCGGCGAGCATGCCCAATGCGATGCCGACGACCACGGCGACGACGATGGCGTAGAGGGCCAGCCACAGAGTCACCGGCAGCGTGGTCGCGATCATCGAGGTGACCGGGAGCCCTGTGCGAGTGGAATCGCCGAGGTCGCCGGTGACGATCGATCCGAGAAACTTGAGGAACTGGACCAAGAGCGGCTGGTCGAGGCCCAAGTCCGCACGGATCGCATCGAGTCGTTCGGGGGTTGCCTCTTCGCCGGCCATAGCCAGAGCGGGATCGCCGGGAAGGAGACGTACGCCGAAGAAGATGACGATTCCCGAGAGAACGAAGGTGATGATCGCGTGAAGGATCTTGGTGAGCACGAACCGGGTCATCGCTGACCTCCGTTCTTGAGGAAGCCGGCTTCCGAGAGATGCACGACCCCATCGGAGTAGACGTCGATGCCTGCGACGTTCTCGGTGTAGGCAGTGAGGTTCTTCTGCCGGTAGAGGTAGATGATCGAGTTGATCTCCGCGATCCGCTTGGAGGCCCGGCCGTAGAGTTCGGCGCGTTCGCCTTCGTCGGTGACTTCGCTGGCTCGTGTGAGCAGGTCACTGAGCTCGTCATCGTCGACCCCTGTGACGTTGTTGGCAGCCCCCGGGTAGTGGAAGGTGTAGAGGTTGCCGTGCGGGTCGACGCGGCCCGACCACCCGAGTTGAAGCAGTTCGTAGTCACCGCGATCCTGAGCATCGAGGAGGGCGGTGTACTCCATCGGCTGCACCTTGATGTCGAAGCCGGCTTCCTTGGTGGCCGCCTGCACCGCCTGGGCGAAACGAAGGGTGTCCTGGGTGTTCGAGACCTTCATGTTCACCTTCAGCGGCAACTCGACCCCGGCCTCCTCGAGGAGTTTCTTCGCACCTTCGGGGTCGTAGTCGACGCAGTCGTTGCTCGCATCCGTTGCGAAGGGGCTGTCGGGGGCAATACCGGAACAGGCCGGCGAGAACCATCCGTTGAAGACGGTGTTGACCAGGGCCTTGCGATCAATGGCCATCGACAATGCTCGACGTACCTTAGGGTCCTGCCCCAACGGCGTCTTGAAGTTCTCGGGGTTGTCGCCGAAGCCCATGTTGACCGTCAGTCCTTGGTAGCCGAGTGAAGTTGACTGCAGGAGGCCGATTCCGGTCTCCTCGTCGAGGGCGTCGACGTCCTGCGGGGAGATCGTGTCGGCGACGTGGACGTCGCCGGAACGGATATTCGCGGCGCGAATATTGGCGTCCGTCATGATCTGGTAGGTGATCGAGTCGAGGTGGATCTTGTCTGCGTCGTAGTAGTTGGGGTCTTTGACCACCTTGATCGAAGTCTGGGCGATGCGCTTCTCGAATTTGAACGGCCCGACGCAGACGGGGTTGTCGCCGAAGTCATCGCCCTCGTCCTCCAGGGCTTTCGGCGACATGATCATTCCGGCGCGATCGGCGAGCGCTGCGGTGAAAGGAGCGAAGGGTTTCTCGAAGGTGACTTCGAGAGTGTGGTCGTCGAGCGCGGTGACGTCGTCGATGGGCCCGAGCTCGGCCGCTCGAGATGACTCTTCGAGATTGAGTCCACGTTCGATGGTCGTCTTCACCGCCTCGGCGTCGAAGTCGGTTCCATCGGCGAACTTCACCCCACCCTTCAACGGAATCCTCACCGTCTTGCCGTCCTTGGAGACCGCCGGGAGTTCGGTCGCGAGCATCGGGGTGATCTCACCGTTCTCGTCGATGTCGTAGAGCTTCTGGCACATCGTCTGCATGACGTAGCGAGTGTAGAGCGACGAGGAGGTCGTCGGGTCGAGGCGATCGGGTTCGGACGAGAGGGCCATGACGAGGTCACCGCCTTCCCTGAAGTCTCCCGACTCTGCGCCGACCGACTTCACGTCGCTGCGGTCGGGCGGATCTTCCAAGGGTTGAACCGGAACGCATCCGGCCAGCAGAACAGCACCGGCAAGCGCTGCAACCATCCGTAATTTCACACGCACTCCCATGAGGGCAACAGGTCGATGAGGAATATTTGCATACAATCTAACCGTTGCCTAAAGTTTTGTATACAAATTCTGAGAACTTTCCGAATGATGGGATGGACACCATGAACCGTCGCCTCGACCTGGCCATGCTCCTGCTGCTGACCTTCTCGACCGGCATGGTCGACGCCATCGGCTACCTCGGCTTCGACAAGGTCTTCACCGGCAATATGACCGGCAACGTCGTCATCCTCGGCATGGGCCTCGCCGGCGCCGACGGCGTCCCCGTCCTTCGCCCCGCCCTCGCCCTCGTGTTCTTCATGCTCGGCGCTGCACTGTCCGGTCGCATCCTCGGCGACATCGGCGAGAACTGGCACCACCGCACGACCGTGATCTTCTCCGGCGTCGCCGTCGGCTGTGCTGCACTGTCCCTCTACGTGGCACTCGTGCCCGATCCCGAGATCGGCCTCGCCGGAACGATCTTCACCTCAGCCCTGTCCGCGCTCATGGGCGCGCAGGCTGCGGCTGCACGGAAGATGAAGATCGCCGACGTCACAACCGTGGTGGTGACCTCGACGATCGTCGGCCTCGCCGCCGATTCGAGCCTGGCCGGCGGAGACAACGTCCGCTGGATCCGCCGTGCCCTCGCCGTCGTCCTCATCCTCATCGGCGCGCTGGCGGGTGCCGCCACGCTCATGCTCAATCAGTGGATCGGCATCGCCCTCGTCGCCGTCATGATCTCCGCCGCAGCCGTGATCGGCCACCTCGGTGAGAAGAAGAGACGAACCCGCGCCGAGGCGGCCGCCGCCGTTTCGTCGAACGTCTGAGTTCCGAATCCGCCCAGTCAGGGCCGCAGCCGCAATCGGCCACGGCCCCGCTTTTACGGCTGCGCTCTTCTCGTTCAGCGTCAGCGCACGCCGAGCTTCTTCCACACAGTGAGGATTGCCGCCACGCTCAGCGCTCCGGCGAGCAGCACCCAGTAGGCCGGGGCCTTCGCGTCACCGGTGATGCCGATGAGCCAGGCCGCCACCAGCGGGGTCAGTCCTCCGAAGATGGCAACGCCGACGTTGTAGCCCAGGGACAATCCAGTCCCGCGCACCTCGGTCGGGAAGATGTCGCCCATGACGCTGGCTAACGGTCCGTAATAGGTGGCCTTCAGGATCGAGAAGATGATGACCACGACGATGAGCACCGTCAGCGCACTAGCCGCGACGACCCAGGTGAAGAGGACCCAGGTGAGCACCATGACCGCGAGCGCTGCTGGAATCATGAAGGTCAGCCGTCCGACCTTGTCGCAGAAGTAGCCGGCGACTGGTGTGCAGACGAGCAGCACGAGTCCGGACACCAAGGTCGCCCAGAATCCCGCGGAGCTGTTCATACCGAGGTTGTCGACAGCGTAGGTCGGGACATACGTGATGAAGTAGTTCAGGCAGGTCGAGACGGCGATCGCGCCGATCGCCAGCAGCACCGCCAGTTTGTGATGCCGCAGCACACCTCCGATGGCCGCTGCTTCCTTGGGCTTCTCTGCCTGGGCAGCGGCGAACTCAGGAGATTCGGGAACATGCCGTCGAATGTAGAGTCCCACCGGGCCGACGAGGAGTCCGACGATGAATGGCAGGCGGAAGCCCCAGATCTCAAGCTGGTCCTGAGTCAGCATCGTCGTCACGGCCACACCGATGACAGAAGCCAAAATCGTCGACATCGCTTGCGAGGTGAACTGCCAGCTTGCAGCGAACCCTCGGCGATCGGGCAGGTGTTCGACCATGAGAGACGTCGCCGAGCCGAATTCTCCTCCGGCGGCAAACCCCTGGATGAGCCGGGCGAGCAGAATGAGCAGCGGCGCAGCCAGTCCGATGACATGTGCCGGTGGCATGAGCACGATCATCAGTGTGCCAGCGAACATCAGCCAGATCGTCAGCGTCAGCGCCGGTTTGCGTCCCTTCCGGTCAGCAAAGCTGCCGAGCACGATTGCTCCGACCGGGCGGATGAAGAACGAAAGCGCGAAAGTGCCCAGGGCCAGCATCACTGAGACCGCATGGCTCTCGGAGGGGAAGAACGCCACGGAGATGTAGACGGAGAAGTACGCATAGACCGAGATGTCATACCACTCGAGGGCGTTGCCGATCGAGGCCGCGGTGATGACCTTCCACGATTTCACCGGTTTGTTCTCAGCGGTATTCTGCGCTGACAGCTGTTCTGTCATGACTGGGCTCCTTTGCCTGCAGTGTGGTGCTGGAATGGCTTGATAGTCGACAAAAAGGGGGTTCTGGAATCTGACGGAGTCACTTGGAGCTGAACCAGTCGTCCGGACGCATATGCATATCCCAGAACATTCCCGTCATGATCTCCGCACCCTGCTCGAGGATCGATACCAGGGCATGTTCATCGGGCGCGTGCTGGTTGCAGCCCGGGTAGGAATGCGGCACCCATACCGTCGGCAACCCGAGCACTTCGGCGAAGACATCGTTCGGGATCGTGCCTCCGAGGTTCGGCTCAACGGCGACCTCGAGTCCGGTCGTCTCACGGATCGATTCCACCGCCGCCGTGACGACTCGTGCTCCCGGGTCCAAGCGTGTGGCCGGCATGCAGTGTTCGAACTCGACCGCGACCCCATGGATCCCGTTTTCTTCAAGGAAGGTCCGGACCCGGTTCTCGAAGTCACTCACATCGGTGCCGACGACGTATCGCAGCTGCATGCTCGCCGAGGCGGCGCCCGGGATCGCGTTGACGACCTGAGCCGGATCGCCCGCGTCGAGGGCGAGAACCTCGAGGACGTTGAATGCGAAGACCCTCTCTGCCGGGCTCAGGCCGGGCTCGCCCCAGTCCGGATCGGTCTCCGGTGCTCCCTCCTCTACGATCTCGGGCAGCTTCGCCACCGCATCGAGCACCGAGGCGGGAGGAGCGTCGGGACGCAGAGCAGGGATCTGGATGACGCCGTTGCCGTCGACCAGAGAACTGATCGCAGCGGCGATGACCGTGGCCGGGTTCCGCAGACGACCGCCCCAGTTGCCCGAGTGATGGTCGCCGTCGCGTTCGTGGGCGACGAGGCGGAAATTCAATGCTCCGCGGGAGCCGAGGAACAGCGTCGGCACCTCGGCGGCGATCCGTGGACCGTCGGAGGCGAGGAAGAGATCGGCCGAGAGCTCTTCGGCATGTGCTGCTGCGAAGGAGCGCAGGCCCTTAGACCCTGCCTCCTCAGCGGTCTCGACGAGAATCGTGACGTTGTAGCCCAGCGTCGCCTCGGCGACTCCGCTTTCCGCGTGGAGTCCATCGAGGACGGTTCGCAGTGCCGCCGTGTTCACGCTGTGTTGGCCCTTGTTGTCGGCGGTGCCGCGACCGTACAGTCGATCCCCGTCACGGGTGAGTATCCAGGGGTCGAGCCCATCGGCCCACTGCGAGTCGTGAGCGAACTGCACATCAGCGTGGCCGTAGAGCAGCACCGTCGGCAGCTTCTCGCCCTCGACGCGCTTGGCGATGAGCAGCGGATGCTCGTCCGATTCCGGATTGTCGTGGATGGTCGAAGCGAAGCCGAGCTCGTCAAGTTCCGGAACCAGCTCTTCGCTGAGGTAGGCCAGCGCCGCCGGCCCGCCTCCGGGAGCTTGGCTTTCGGTGCGCCGGGCGACTCTGCGGGAGAGCCGATCGATGAAGTCTGCGCTGCGGACGAATTCGCCCGCACGCCGGGCAAGGTCGGTTCGGGTTTCGGGGGAATCTTCCGCACCCTCGCGGACAGTGTTCTCTGCGTTCATGTCTGTCAGCATCGCCCAGCAGACGACTCAGCAACACCCGGATCAGTCCACTTTCGGGTGCGATTCCCGCACCGAGGTGGTGCATTTCCTGCACCACCGACGTACTCTGGAGTCGCACCCGGCCGAAGGACGACCACGATGACCGATCTCCGCAGTCTCAAGACCCTGCTTGCCGTTGTCGAATACGGGTCGATCCATCTTGCCGCACGCTCCATCTTCATCTCACATTCCACGGCAAGTCGCCAGATCAGAAGCCTGGAGGAGCACTACGGCACGACGCTCTTCGAGAGATCGAGTTCTGGCGTCCTCCCGACGGCTCAATGCTTGGCAGTGGCGGACTTCGCGCGCAGAACTGTTGCAGAGTCGGAATTGCTCGCCGATTCGTTCGGGGAGTATTCGGGCGCTGTCGAAACCGTCTCGATCGTGACGAGCACCGGATTGGGCCAGACCGTGGTGGCCGATGCCATCAACCGCCTGATGCGGATGACTGACAGAGTTCAGGTCAGCATCATCGACCGAGGCTCGGTCGAAGCTCTGCAGGTGCTGCGGAACCGGCGGGCCGATCTGTGCGTGAATTTCTCCGTCTCCAACCACGAATTCGGCACACTGCCTGGGGTCCGCAAGGTAGCTGAGGCAGAAGCGACGAATTTCGCGATTCTCGATGGACACCATCCGCTGGCTGAGCGCACCAGTCTCTTCATCAGCGACATGACCGACTTCCCTGTCGGCACACTCCCTGCAGGAAACACCGCTCGAATGCGCATCGAGCAGGCGGTGAGGGCACAGGGGCAGGTCTTCTCCCCCTCACTCGAGGCCACCTGTCCGGTTCTCATGCTGCGCTCCCTTGTGGGCACTTCCATGATCGCGATGATGGCCGGTCGAACCATTCCGACGAACCTCAATGCAGTCGGATGCAAAGCGATTCCGATCATCGATCCGGATATCGAATCGCGCTACATTCAGGTCCTCGAAGCCGACCCGCGTCGCGAATCCCACGGCCTCGACCTCATGGTGGAGGCTCTGAGGAACAGTCTCTGAGAGTTCCAGCGTCTGCGCACTTCCTCCAGCCTCATGTTCCACATCATGGGTCCTGGCGAGCGCCGACGCTCCTCGCCGCCGATAATCGAGGCATGAGCAATGGAGCCGAGACGACAGATCTGCCCGGACCGACTTTTCCCCTCAAAGACCCGGGAGAAGCGGTCGTTCACGCCGGACCACGCCTGGTTCCGCGCATCGTCTCCGTGCCGACTCGCTGCACCGAGCACCTCATCGACCTTGCCGAAGGCGCCGACGTGTTCGCCGCGTTCGAAGCTGCGCTTGGCACCGACGGCACCAACGGCATCATGGCCGAGTTCGTCTCCGGGCAGTTCGGCCGCATCGACTATGTCCATCCCGCCTACGGCCCCGATGCCGAACACCCGATGTCGTTCACCGAGGCGTTCAGCCTCGACACCCCCACGAGACTTCGCCACGCCTCGGCGACGATCGGCTTCCGCGAAGGAACACCGTTCTGCCACATCCATGCCTCATGGACCTGTGCTGACGGCACGATCAGGGGCGGACATCTGCTGCCGGGCACGCTCGCCGGTCCCGAGGGTCTGAGGATTCGCCTGTATATCCTCGCCGATGCCCGGCTTGTCAGCGAGGTCGATCCAGAGACCGGGTTCTCCGCCTTCGCTCCGCACCCGGTCGGGTCCAAGTCGGCCGGTGTCGAGGCCCGGACGTCTGCGACGACGTGGCCGGCGCAGACCGTCGCGCCTTCGAACCCAGCCTTCCCTGACTCCGTCGTCTCCCGGATCCGTCCCGGTGAGATCCTCGACGAGGCGGTCCTCGCCGTCTGCCGCAATGCCGGCTTCGATTCCGCCGAGGTGGTCGCGAGTCTCGGCAGCACGACCGGTGCCGTGTTCACGGGCCGCACCGCCCCGTGGCCGGCCGTCGAGTTCACGCATCTGAGCGGCACCGTGACCGGAGCACAGACCACAGCACCGCAGTGCACCCTTTCCGGCGAAGTCGTCGACGTCGCCGGAGAGGTCCATTCTGGTGTCCTCATAAATAGTGCCAACCCGGTCGCAGTGACCTTCGAGCTCTTCGTCCGCCGCGCCGCCTGACCAGACGACAGCCCTGACCATATAAGCCAGCAGAGACAACGATCCCCGCACTATCCTGAAGATCATGCGGGGATCGTCTGATCGAGCTCACAACACTCAAACGCTCACGACATCACGGCCCCGCCGTCGACGCGCAGGATCTGTCCCGTCGTGAACGCGGCACCGTCGGTGGCGAGATAGGCGACCGCCTCGGCGATCTCGTCGGGCTGCCCCATGCGGTCGAGCGCCTGCCCCGAGGTGTCGTAGTCCTGACCGGCGGTGAGCGCAGATTCGACCGGGCCGGGTGCCACCGAATTGCAGCGGATGCCCTGCCGTCCGTATTCCTTGGCCACCCACTTCGTCAGCGCGATGATCCCGCCCTTGCTCGCCGCATAGGCCGGCCCTGACCGTGCCCCGGCCTCCCCGTCGGAGACCGCTCCGCCGTTGATGCCCGAGATCGACGAGATGTTGATGATCGACCCACGTCCGGCATCGATCATGTGCGGGTGGACGGCGGCCTTGATGAAGTTGAACGTCCCACCGAGGTTGGTCTCGATGTCCCGCTGCCACTGCTCTGCGGTGATCTCATCGATGCCGATGCGCGCGGCCGTGCCCGCATTGTTGACGAGGATGTCGAGTCCCCCGAACGTCGAGACGAACGATCCGACCGCGGCAGTCACCTCGTCGGCGTCGCGGACATCGAGTGAGAACGCGGCGAACCGCTGATCCGGGTACTCCGAGGCCAGCCCGGCGGCCGCCTCCTCGGCACCCTTGAGGTCGACGATGCCGACTGAGGCACCCCGCCTGGCCAGCGCAGTGGCGATGGCCAGGCCGATGCCCTGGGCAGCACCGGTGACCAGCGCCGTCTTGTTCGTGAGCAGATACGGTTCCATGATTCTCCTTCGACAGAGTTGAGAGAGGCGTGAGTTAACCGACCCCGAGCAGATCGGGCAGCCAGTTCGAGATCGCCGGGATGTAGGTGATGAGCAGCAGGGCGATGATCGCGCAGATGAGGAACGGCACGACTCCGCGCACGACCTCCTCGAGTCTGATCTTCCCGATGCCCGCACCCACGTAGAGGTTGAGGCCGACCGGCGGGGTGAACAGTCCGATCGCGAGGTTGACGGTCATGAACACGCCGATCGTCGTCATGTCCACGCCCACGCCGATGAGGATCGGCACGAGGATCGGGATGAACAGGTAGAACGCGCTGATCGCGTCGACGAAAGCGCCGACGATGAGCAGGATGATCGTGATCGCCGCGAGGATGATGTATTTGTTGTCCGTCACGCCCAGTACTGCCGTCGAGATCCGGTCTGCCACACCCTCGACGGTGATGACATACGAGAAGAGGCTGGCGACGCCGACGATGAACATGATGACCGCGGTCGAGACTCCGGACTCGAGGAACACCTTCGGCATGTCCTTCCAGGTCAGCTCCCGGTAGACGAATACTCCGACGATAAGCGCGTACACGGATGCGACGGCTCCTGCCTCGGTGGGGGTGAAGATTCCGCCGTAGATCCCGCCGAGGATGATCACCGGTATGAGCAGGCCGGGGATGGCCTTGACCAGCGCGGTCAGGATCTCGCCGAACCCGCCTGCGGGATTGACCGTGACCGTCGGATCCGCGGTTCCGACGCCTGTTCCGGAGGATCCGGACTTCGCCGAGGCAGCTTTCCCGTTCGTCGTCAGCAGCTGAGTCCTGCCCGCTGGCGCATCGTCACCCGAACCGGTCGCAGACGCCCCGGTCGACGCGGACCCGGGCCCCGCCTCGGCGCCGGTCTTGGCCTTCACCGGCAGACCGGCGAGCTCACGCACCCTGGGTACGAACAGGGCGGCGATGAAGAATGCGAGCGCCATGATGATGCCGGGCACGATGCCGGCGATGAACAGCCGGGAGATCGAGATCTTGCCGAACTCGGCGGCGACGACGGCGAAGATGATGAACGCGATCGACGGTGGAACGACGATGCCCATCGAACCGGACGCCGCGACGAGGGAGACCGCGTGCTTCTTCTGGTACCCGTTGCGCACGAGCGCGGGGATGAGGATCGCACCGATCGCGGCCACGGTGGCCGGTCCGGATCCGGAGATCGCGGAGAAGAAGAACGCGGAGATGATCGTCACTGCGGCCAGACCGTGGCGCAAGCGCCCGAAGATGAGGAACGCGAGGTCGACGAGCCGCTGCGAGATGCCCGTGTACTGCATGACGATGCCGGCGAGGATGAAGAACGGGATCGCCAACAGCGTGCCCGAACTCATCGATGGGAACATCACCGAGGGCACGACGTCGAGGACCTGCACACCGTCGGTGGTGACAAGGGTGACGACGGCGGAGAGCCCGAGGGCGAAGGCGACGGGGATTCCGAGGCCGAGGAACAGGAAGAAGCTGCCGAATAGCAGGAGCGCGATCATTTCCGGCCTCCTTCGACATCGGTCGAGAATTCGGACGAGTCGATGGTCGGGGCGGCCTCGCTGGCGAGCCTCTCGACGACCGCCTCGGCGGAGGTGTCCTCATGCAGTGCCGTCCGCAGGGCCTGGAGGCTGCGGATGATTCCGAGCAGACCGGCCAAGGGGATGGACAGGGTGAACAGCCACTGCGGGATGCCCAGCGACGGCGTCGCCCGGCCGCGCAGGCCCTGTGCGATCGTCATCTCCCCACCCCAGATGAGGAGGACGGCGAGGAAGACGACGATGAGGGTGGTGCCCGTGATGAGCAGAGCCCGGCGGACACTGCCCTTCGCATTGTCGACGATGTAGCTGAACCCGAGATGCGCGCCGAGTCGGATCCCGACGACCGCTCCCATCATCGTGAGCACGACGAGGAGGTTGATGGTGATCTCCTCGGAGAAGGCCAGCGAGGCCTTGAAGATGTAGCGGGAGAGGACGTTGACGAAGGTGACGAGGACGATCACCATGAATGAGGCGATGACCACCCAGTCCTCGAAGAATCTGATGACTCTCATCTCACAGTCCTTTCGGGATGAACGCTTGGGACATGTCCGGTCCCCAGACCTTGCGGTATTCGCTGTAGATCGGACCCAGCTTGGCGCGGAAGGCGTCCTTCTCCTCATCGCTGAGTTCGTTGACCTCCATGCCCGAGTCCTCGAGTTCGGCGATGAGCTTCTGCTCGCCGTCGCGGTTCTTCTTGATCTGGAACTCGTTGGCTTCGCCCGCCAGACGGCTCACGAGCTTCTGGTCCTCGGGCGTCAGGGAATCGAAGAGGTCCTTGTTGACGCCGAGGATGAGCGGATCGTAGGAGTAGTTCCACAGCGTCAGATACGGCTGGACCTCCTGCAGGTTCGCCGAGTAGATGACGTCGATCGGGTTCTCCTGACCGTCGATGGCTCCCTGCTGCAGGGCGGTGAAGACCTCGCCGAAGGGCATCGTCGTCGGATTCGCACCGATCTGCCGGTAGAGGTCGGTGTACATGCCGAAGCCGGGGATGCGGAACTTCATCCCCTTCATGTCGTCGGGCGTGTGGATGGGCCGGTGCGTATTCGTCAGCTGCCGCATCCCGGATTCGCCGAAGCCGAGCAGATGCACTCCGCGTTCGGCGAGGTAGTCACCGTAGACGTCCCCGCCTTTGCCGGCGAGCGCCTTCTGCCCGTCCTCGACGGAGTCGAAGACGAAGGGTGCGGTGACGGCGCCGAAGCGCGGGTCGACGCCGGCGTAGATGATCGGCGAGTTGTAGGAGAAGTCCTTCGCCCCGTCCATGAGCTGCTCGACCCCGGCCGTGGCTTCACCGGCCGACAGGCGTTCGTTGGCGAAGACCTTCATCGTGATCCGGCCGTCGGTCTCGGTCTCGAGGTCCTTGGCGAACTTCTCCGCCGCGAGGTACCACGTGCTCGTCGAGCCCGTCGTCACCGTCATCTTCCACCGGTAGCGCTGCTTTCCGTCGTCGGTGGTGCCGAAGTTCGTTCCGCACCCTGCCAGCAGCAGGGCGCACACCATCAGTACGGCGGACCAGACGAGCATGGTTCTCGTCGTCCGTGTTCTCGGCACCATTGCCTCCTTTGTTTCCGTTATCTCACTGTCGTTGAGTTCGCTGGGGCCGGTCGTCCGCCGAGGCGTCCCGCCCCTTTTGGTCCCACCGGATCGTTCACTGTTTCGGCATCCCCGCGTAATGGGTCAGTCCCCCGTCGACGGGGATGAGCGTGGAGTTGATGTAGGCCGATTCGCCCGAGGCGAGGAACACCGCGAGGTCCGCAACATCCTCGGGGCGGCCCATCTTCCCCGTCGGCGACTGGGCGTGACGGGCCGCGAGCATGTCCTCGACCGAGTCATAGTGGCCGCTGATCGAGCGGTGGATCAGCGGGGTCTCGATGAGTCCCGGAGCAATCGAGTTCGCACGGATGCCCTCGGAGGCGTACTGCGCGCCGACGACTTTCGTCAGTTCGATGAGTCCGGCCTTCGAGGCCGCGTACGCCGGGTAGTCATAGCCCATGTAGCGCATCCCGCCGACCGAGGACACCGTGATGATCGACCCATGACCGGCTGCGCGCATGTGCGGCAGGGCTTGTTTGATCGCGGAGAACGCCCCGGTGAGGTTGACGTCGAGGGCACGCCGGAAGCCGTCGGTCTCGAGCTCGTCGACTCCCCCGTTGACGACGATGCCGACATTGTAGTGGAGCACGGTCGGCCCACCGAGGCGGTCGGCGCAGTGAGCGAAGGCCGCAGCCAGCGAGTCGTCGTCCCCGACGTCGGCGACGACCGTGGTCAGCTGAGCGTCGAGAGCAACCCCGCCGATGTGGCCCGCCCCAGTCGTGACCGCGTCGTTCGCGCCGGTCAGAGTGGTCTGGCCGGTTTGGGCCGCCGCCTCGGCGAGGGTCTTCTTCGCCTGGTCGAGGGCGTTCGGGTCACGGTCGACGATGCAGACCTTCGCACCCTCGCGAAGGAACGCGGTCGCCGCAGCGAAGCCGTTGTTCACCTCCCCGTCCGGAGTGCCGCAGCCGATGGCCATGATCGTCGTGCCGACCAACCTACCCATCGGCTCTGACACGGCTGCCGTCCCTGTCGTGTTCATCGTGCGCTGCCCCGTCCTTGGGAGTATTCGGCCTTGAGTTCCCTGCGAGCGAGTTTGCCGTAGGCGGTGACCGGCATGGTGTCGACGACGTGGATCTCCTTGGGCACCTTGTATTTCGCCAATCCTGATCTGCACAGCTCGGTCAGCCGCTCGGCCAGGTCAGCGGCAGAGCCCTCTGCGGGTTCGATGACGGCCACGCCGATCTCGCCCCACTGCGGGTCAGGCACGCCCACGACGACGGCCTGGGCCACCTCGGTGTCGGTGAGCAGGAGTTCCTCGATCTCGCGGGGGTAGACGTTCGAACCTCCGGAGATGTACATATCGGATTTCCGGCCGGTGAGGAACAGGTACCCGCGGTCGTCGAGGTAGCCGACATCCCCGGTGTGGAAGACACCACCGGCGAAGGACTCGGAGTTGGCATCGGGCCGGCCGAGGTAGCCGGCGCACACGGTCGGTCCGGCCACGCAGACTTCGCCTTGGACACCGGCTGGCAGCTGCTTGCCGGTCTCGTCGACGATGACGATCTCGACGCCGGTGCGGGCACGGCCGCAGGTGCCGATGCCCGCATCGTCGACGGGGATGACTCCGTGATCCTCGGGGCGGAGGATCGTGATCGCTCCGGTCACCTCGGCGAGTCCGAAGTACTGGACGAGGCAGGGTCCGAGCCGCTCGAGTGCCCTGGCCTGGTCGGTCGCGAGCATCGGAGCACCTGCGTAGATGACGCGCTCCAGGGTGTGGTCCTCAGGCCCGCGGCCCGCCGGGTAGCCGGCGGCGATGCGATTGAGGATGGTCGGGACGGTGAAGGCGTTCGTGATCCCATAAGCGTCGATCGCCGGCCACAGGGACTCCACGCTGGGCTTGCCGCCGGGGTGGATGACCGATGGGGTGCCGCCGAAGACCTGCCCGAGCATGTGGATGCCCGCCCCGTGCGACAGCGGCGCGAGCACGAGGGACGCCCCGGTCTCATCCTCGTCGGGGAAGAGGTCGCAGCGGTGGTTCATGAGCACCGCGCCGAGGTGGCGGTGCGTGAACGTCGCGGCCTTGGGGCGGCCGGTCGACCCGGAGGTGAAGAAGTACCAGCAGGGGTCGTCCTCGTCGACCGCCGAGTCGACGCACACCTCCGCCGAGACCACCCCTGCGCGGCCGGACGACCCTGTGCCGGGGATGGTTTGGGCGCTGCGGGGTCCGCTCGGCGAGGTGTGGCCGGCAGGGAGCTCACCGATCCAGAAGACGGGGCCGGTGAAGCCCTGGGCCTGAAGGGCTGTGACGAAGTCCGCATGGGCGCGGTCGGCGATGACGGCAGCGGGGGCCACCTCGGTGCTGATGCCGAGAAGCTCCTCGGTCGACAGGGCGGAGTTCGGCGGGGCGATGACACCGCCGGAGCGCAGAATTCCCCAGAAGGACTGGATCACCTCGGCGTGGTTGGCCGAGACGAGGAGGACGGTGTCGCGACGGTTGACGCCACCGGCTTGGAGTGCGGCGGCGAGCGCTTCGGCGCGGGAGTCGAGTTCGGCCCAGGTCCAGCGCTGCCCGTGGTCGTCGTCGACGACGGCGAGGCGGTCAGGGATGCGCCGGGCGGTCTGGGTGAGGAAGTGGGAGACGTTGACCCCGCGCCGAGGTGTGGGAGTGAAGTCCTTCGCCGGGGAGGTCTGGGAGATGGGGCGCATCAGCGGGCGCGCTCGAGGACGGAGGCGAAGTTCGAGACGGCGGCACCGCCCATGTTGAAGACTCCGGCGAGTTCCGGGTTCTCGATCTGGATGCCGGGCGAGCGGCCCGTCAGCTGTGCGGCGGCCAGCGCATGCATGGACACTCCTGTCGCGCCGATGGGGTGGCCCTTGGCCTTGAGCCCGCCGGAGGGATTGACCGGCAGCCGACCGCCGACCTCGGTGGCGCCGTCGTTCAGCAGAGTGTGGCCCTGGCCGGGGGCGGCGAGTCCGAACGCTTCGTATTCGAGGAGTTCGGCGATCGTGAAGCAGTCGTGGGTTTCGAGGAAGTCGAGTTCGTCGATGCCGATGCCGGCGGCCTTGAGCGCCTGTTCCATTGCGGCACGTGCTCCGGCCATCTCGAGCGGGTCTCGCTGGGACAGCGGCAGCACGTCGTTGGCGTTGCCCATGCCTCTCCAGGTCACGGCCTGGGGTGCGGAGGCGGCGACATCCTCGGCGGCCAGGACGAGCGCCGCGGCTCCGTCGGAGACCATCGAGCAGTCGGTGCGTCGCAGGGGTTCGGCGACATAGGGGTTCTTCTCGCTCACGGTGTTGCAGAAGTCGAAGCCGAGGTCCTTCTGCATATGGGCAAGCGGGTTCTGCGATCCGTTCGCGTGGTTCTTCGCGGCGATCTTCGCCAGTGCTTCGGAGTGGTCGCCGTAGCGGTCGAAGTACTGGCGGGCGATTTCGCCGAAGACGCCGGCGAAGGATTTGAAGTGCTCTTCCTCTTCCCGGAAGCTGGCGCTGAGCAGCACTTCGTTGACGTCGTGTCCGGACGCCTGGGTCATGCGTTCGGCGCCGATGACGAGTGCGGTGCGGTGGCGGCCGGCGGAGATGGAGTCGTGGGCGGCGAAGATCGCAGCGGACCCTGTGGCGCAGGCGTTCTCGTGCCGATGGGCGGGAGTGCGGGCGAGTTCGGGGAACACGGTGCCAGGCAGTGCGGCTTCGAAGCCCTGATGGGAGAGTCCGTTGTTGAACACGCCGACGTGGATGACGTCGATGTCGGCCGGTTCCAGTCCCGCCTCGGCGATGGCATCGCGGGCGATGTCGGCCATCATCTGAGGCAGGGGTGATTCGGACCGACCGAACTTTCCGTGGGACCAGCCGATGATCGCAGGTGAGGACATGGACACTCCTTCGGGTACCGGGCTCTGCGGAACGAGCACTGTCCCCTCATACTTTCCCGGTCCCATCAACTGGTCAAAGAAAATCCACCATATGGAACATCGGTGTCAGGGCCGAGTGCCGCTGCGTCCGCACCCGGCATCACCCCTTGAGGCGAGTCATCTCCGGGTCGAAGAGCGGCTCGGCGGTGACCGTGGCCGGCAGCCGGCGCCCGAGGTATTCGATCTCCACGGCGTCGCCGACCCCCAAGGTGTTCGGCAGCCAGGCATAGGCGATCGACTTCCCGATCGTGTAGCCGTACGCCGCCGAGGTGACGTAGCCGTCCGCGACACTCGACCGTCCCGCACCGACCACGTACACCGGCTCCTTGCCGAGCACGACGTCCGAGGGCACGTCGAGGGTCAGGCAAGTCAGCTTGGTCGTCGCCGCAGCCGCCCGCTCGGCCAGGGCGGCCTTGCCGATGAAGTCGTCGGTCTTCGAGGCCTTCACGGCGAATCCGAGTCCGGCCTGTACCGGTTCATGCTCGCTGGTCATATCGGTGCCGAATGACCGGAACCCCTTTTCCAGGCGCATCGAGTTGAATGCTTCACGGCCTCCGGCGATGACGCCGAATTCCTCACCGGCCTCCCACAGCACGTCCCACAGGCGCGAACCGAGATCCGCTGAGGTGTAGATCTCCCAGCCGAGTTCGCCGACATAGGACAGGCGCATCGCCGTCACCGGCACACCGCCGAGCACCGCCGGCTTTGTGCGGAAGTACTTGAGTCCGGCATCGCTGAAGTCCTCATCGGTGACCTTGGCGATGACGTCCCTGGCCCGTGGACCCCACAGACCGATGCAGCAGGTTCCCGGCGTCGTCTCCCGCACGGTCACCCACTTCGACGGGTCGGCGGCCGACTGATGCTTCGCCGCCCGTGAGATGGCGGCGAGATCGATGTTCGAGTTCGCCCCCACCTGGTAGGTCTCTTCGTCGAGGATCGCGACCGTGATGTCGCTCGTGATGCCGCCGGCCTCATCGAGCAGCAGCGTGTAGCTGACCGCTCCGGGTTTGCGCAGCATCGACGACGTGGTCATTCCGTGCAGGAGTTGACCGGCCCCGGGGCCGGCGACCTCGAAGCGTTTGAGCTGGGTCATGTCGAACATCGCCACCGAGGTGCGCGTCTTCCACGCCTCGGCCGCGGCGATGGGCGAATGGAACTGATCCGCCCAGGCGTCCCTTTCCGGTGCCGCCCATTCCGCGGGCATTTCCTCGAGCAGAGCAGCGTTCGCGTCAAACCAGTGCGGACGCTCCCAGCCGGCGGTCTCGAGGAAGAACGCGCCGAGCTCCTCCTGCTGCCTCCGGAACGGGCTCGACCGCAGGTCCCGCGGTGAGACCCGGGGCTGCAGCGGGTGGATGATGTCGTAGATCTCGACGAAGTTCTGCTGCGAGGTCTCGCTGACGTAGTCGACGGTCGTCTGCACATCCTCGAAGCGGTTGAGATCGATGCCGGACAGGTCGGTCTTCGACCGTCCTTCGGCGATGAGCTCGGCCACGGCCTTCGCGATGCCGGCGCCGTGGGTCACCCACACCGCCTCGGCGACGAAGAATCCGTCGACCTGACGTGACTGTCCGACCAGCGAACCGCCGTCAGGGGTGAACGAGAAGATGCCGTTGAATCCGCGCTGGATCTGCGTCTGTGCGAGTTCGGGCAGCAGCGTCTTCGTCGCCTCCCACTCGGGTGCGAAATCGTCCGGAGTGAAGTCGAGGCTCGAGGGCATCCGTTCGTTCGTGATCTCGTCGGGCGAATAGGTCGGCAGGGTGTCGAGGTCGACGGGCATCGGGCGGTGGGCATAGGAGCCGATGCCGATCCGCTCGCCCCATTCGCGGTAGTACAGGTCCTTGTCCTGGTAGCGCAGGATCGGCGCCTGTGCACCGGCGGGCAGCTCGTTCTTGCCGATGAGCGAGGGCACCTCGGAGGTCCAGGCGAACTGGTGGCCCAGCGGCAGCAGCGGGATCGGGGTGCCGACCATCTCGCCGATCTTCGGCCCCCAGAACCCAGCGCAGGAGACGACGATATCGGCAGGGATACGGTCCTCACCAGCGATGACGGCACTGACCCGCCCGCCGGTGGTCTCGATGTCGGTGACGGTGGTCCGATCCCGGAATTCGACTCCCGCGGCACGGGCACGTTCGATGACGAGCTGCGTGCCCTTAGCGGCCAGTGCGAGTCCGTCGCCTGGGGTGAGCAATCCGCCGAAGACCATGTCCCGGTTGAGCATGGGGAAGAGCTTCGCGCATTCATCGGCGTCGATGACGTCGGCTTCGACCCCGTAGGACCGATTCCATCCGGCTCGGCGGTGCAGATCCTGCAGCCGATCCTCGGTGGTGGCGATCTCGAGTCCGCCGACGGGCAGGAACGATCTGCGCCCGTCGGCGTCCTTGAGCGAGGTGAGCTTGTCGATCGTGTACTGCGCGAACTCGGTCATCGACTTCGAGGCATTCGATGAGAAGACGAGTCCCGGGGCGTGTGAGGTCGAGCCGCCGGGGATGTTCAGCGGGCCCTGTTCGACGACGATGGTATTGGTCCAGCCCAGCTGCGTGAGTTCGTCGGCGAGGTTGGCGCCGACGATGCCGGCTCCGATGATGACGACTCGTGGTGATGTCTTCGGCACTGAGTACTCCTTGATGGTGACGATTGTGGGGACTGATTTCGCGGCGAGGTGCGGACCAGGGCCGGTCCGGCGCTCAGCTCAGGCATCGATGACGAGGTCGGTCCTCGCCGTCGAGCAGCACGGCAGGAATTTGCCAGCGTCGATCTCCCTGGCGCGGATGCCGCCCTGATGGTTCATCTCGACATCGCCGTCGAGTTTGACGACCTTGCAGGATCCGCACATGCCCTCCTGACAGTTCGCGGGGATCTTCACCCCCGCCTTCCGCGCGGCCTGGAGGACCGTTTCGTCCTCCCCGACGCAGACGTTGAGGCCGGTGCGCACGAACGACATCGTGTGCTCTCCTTGCCCCACAGTAGGCAGTGCGGCCGGGTCGACGACGGCGATTTCGTCATCTTCGACCGACTCCACCGCCGAGGCGGCCGCCCCGTTTCCGGCCGGGACTGCGGTCCCGGCGTCGGTCGCGGACTCGGGTCCCTCCTCGGCGACGTTCTCGTCGGTGACGCCGACGACCTCGATCTCGATCTCGTCCTCGACGGGCACGGTCGCCTGGGCGTCGACGGCTTCGGTCGGCGCCCCGACGGCCTCGACCGGACCGTCGGCGTCGTACTCGGGTTCGTACATGTCCAACGCGGCCGGCTGGGACTCGAAGTACTCCTCGGTCGTCGCCGCGATCTCCTCGGCGATCTCGCCGGCGATGGCGACTTCCTCGGCGTATTCGGCACGGATCTCTCGGTCGCCGGAGAAGAACTCCATGAACACCGACGTGTCGTCGACGCCGACCTCGCGCAGCATCTCGGTCGCCGAGTTGAGATACCCCTCCGGGCCGCAGGCGAAGACCTGCCGACCGTTGGCGTCGGGGACGAGCTCCTCGAGCAGCGACGTCGACAGCCGACCCGTCCGCCCTTCCCATTCCTCGCCGCAGTCCCGATCCCCGAGGCAGTAGATGACCTTGATCCGGAAATCCACGTTCGCGAGGAAATCGAGCTCCTCGGAGAAGGCGAAGGAATCGGGCGCCGCCCCGTGGTAGAGGAGGACGACATCGGCCTGGCCGGGCAGCGAGTGGACGGTGCGGACCATCGACATCAGCGGGGTGATCCCGGACCCGGCCGCGAGCAGCAGGAACCGTGCCCGCCGATCATAGTCGGCGAGGTGGAACGCACCGACCGGACCGAGCATATCCAGGATGGCGCCGGGGCGGATGTTGTCGTGCGCCCAGGGCGAGACCCTGCCTTTCGGGTCGCGCTTGATCGTGATCGAGAACGTCCACGGCTCGGTGGGAGCCGACGAGATCGAATAGCTGCGGGACACAGGCTCGGCGTTCGGTCCGTCGATGGGGAAGTCGATGTTGATGTACTGTCCCGACCGGAACGCCAGGGGCGCGCCGTCCATGCGACGGAAGACGAAGACCATCATCCCTCCCGCCTCGGGGATGGTCTCCACGCATTCGGCGGCGAACTCCTGCGGGTGCCATGGCCCCAGGGCGGTGGCGGCTCCGGCCGGCCCCGAAGCGGAAGACAGCACACGGTTCCAGGGCATCTCCAGTCCGCGCACCCGCTGAGCCAGCGGCAGCGCGGGCACAGCGGAGGATCTCATCCGACGTGCTCCCGCATCCGCTGCACGTACCAGTTGATGAAGGCCTCGACCTGGTACTCGCTCTTCATATACGGGCCCTGCTCGTAGAACGGGCTCGCCGCTCCCTGCTGGCAGAGTTCGACGAAGGCCTTGTCCTGGAGGTTCGTCTGCTTCCAGGTGTGGGTGAGCGCCTCGAGGTCGTAGTCGACGCCTTCGACGGCGTCGTCGGCGACGAGCCAGGTGGTGCGCACGAGTGTCTTCGAGGCACTGATCGGGAACGCCGCGAAGGTGATGACGTGATCGCCGAGGAGGTGGAACCACGAGTTCGGCTGCAGGTGCATCGAACAGCGCCCGAGGCGGAAGTCCGGCAGATCCCCGAGCAGCTTCTTCGACAGTCGGCGTCCATCGGCAGAGAAGGACTCCCCGGCACCGTCGAGCGATTCGCGGGAGATGCGGATGCCGCCGACGCGAGTGTCGAGCTCTTCGACGACCTCATAGGGCAGGCCGTAGCGGCGGCAGCGGTACTCGAGGGAGGCCTGGGCCTGCTGATTGCGACCCCAGACGTCTTCGAGGTGCGGCGGGATCGTCTCGTCGGTCAGTCCCCACGTCGGGAACAGCGAGCACGCGAGCTCGGGGTGGCCGTCGCAGTGATAGCACTCGCGGTTGTTCTCCATCACGAGCTTCCAGTTGCCCTCTTCGACGATGTTCTGCTGAAAAGCGACCTTCGTCTTCTCCAGCTCGTGCGGGGCGATATAGGGTTCGAAGATCTTCGCGGTCTCGTGGAAGTCCGTCGGCGGCTCTTCGGCCAGGCAGATGAACACGAGCCCGGCGGCGATCTTCCCGTGTGCGCGCTTGAGCGCATAGCAGGACTTGTCGAAAGTCATCTCTCCCGGCGCCGAGGCGTGGATGAGGTCGCCTTCGGGCGAATAGGTCCACGAGTGGTAGCCGCAGACGAGGTTGCCCGTCGTTCCCTGCGGATCGGTGAGGACTCGTGCCCCGCGGTGGCGGCAGACGTTGTGGAGGACGTTGACGCCGCCGTCGTCATTGTGCAGGACGATGAGGGAGTACGGACCGTAGTCGACAGTGACATAGTCGCCCGGCTCCGGGATCTCGGCGACGCTGCAGGCGAAGACCCAATGCCGACCGAAGATGGCCTGCATGTCGAGGTTGAAGAGGTTGGGGTCCGTGTAGAACGGCGCTTCGAGCGAGAAGCCTGCCCGACGGGTGTCGAGCCGGATGCGGGTCTCGTCGAGCTTCTCCTCGGTGAATCCCGCGGGGAAGCCCTTCTTCGTCGGCGCCAGGTTGGTAGCGGTCAATTCTCATCTCCCTTGATGTCTGCCGATCGTGGTTTCGCAGCGCCGCGTACGCCGTTTCGACCACTGTCCTCGAGCTCGGTGAGCTCGATCACGGATGACACACTAGCGAGCTTCACACTGCAGGAAAAGCGCGAGATTCTGTTTCGTATCATGCGGAATCAATGCATAATCGTGGTCATGATCGATCCGCGCTTGACCACCCTGCGCACCTTCGCCGAATGCGGCACCATCGCCGCCACCGCAGAGCTCACCGGGTACTCCCCATCGGCGGTGTCCGGGCAGCTTCGGGACCTGCAGCGTTCCCTGGGCATGACGCTGCTGGCCAAGGACGGACGGGGCCTGCGACTGACGTCGACCGGCCGCTACCTGGTGCGCCGGTCGGATGCATTGGCAGCGGTGTGGGAGGACATCCGGGCCGGCGCCCTGAGTGCCGGAGACCAAGCTCCGACTCGCTTCGGCATCGGAGGATTCTCGACCGCCTCGTCGAACCTCCTGGCACCCCTGGCCGCGAAGCTGCGCACCGGTCGACCGGAGGTCCGCGTCCACGTGGTCGAGGCCAGCCCGACCCGCTGCTTCGAACTGCTCGTCGCCGAGCGCATCGATCTGGCCGTCATCGTGTCCATGCAGGGCCATGTGCAGGTCGAAGAGGATACGCGCTTCGAAAGCGTCGACCTCCTCGACGACCCGCTCGACGTCATGGTGCCCTCCGATCACCCCGTTGCAGGTCGGGAGTCGGTGACGCTGAGCGAACTCGCGGGAGAGGAGTGGATCACGGCAGGCCCGGGATCGCCCTATCACTCGCTTTTCATCGCTGCTTTCACGGCGGCGGGGGTGACCCCATCGGTGGCACACGAGTCGGCCGAGTGGGAGACCTCGGCAGCCCTCGTCGGGGCAGGCATCGGGGTCAGCCTGCTGCCGAGACTCGCGAGCCTCGCCGGCGAAGACAACGTCAGCCGTGTTCGGCTGACCGGATCCGGCCGACTGAGCCGGAAGATCATCGCCGCCATGCGGACAGGCAGCCGCCGGTCGCCTCTCATCCGCGATTCGCTGCAGCATCTGCGCACAACCTCCCAGTACATCCTCTCGACTCGCCTGCGCGAAGACTCCTGACGCACCGCCGCACGTCGACAGCCCTCGTGCCTCGCGAAGAAGCGCCTCCGCTCTCCCACCCCGGAAGCTTTCCTCGAACGGGGGTTGACAGAGTTCTCCAACGGCGGCGAGACTGCATCTAAGTCTGATGTCAGACTGATATGTCAACGATGACGATGGGCTGCCGTCCATCGCGCTGACATGTCGAACTCCCACGCTTTCGCACCCATGGAGGCTCAACGATGAGCAATAAGGCAATCAGCTATGCAGGCCCCGGGAAGGTCGAGGTCATCGACACCGAGTACCCGGAATTCGTCCTCAAGGACGGGCCTGGGGTCAACCCGGCGAACGTCGGCCGCAAGGTCGATCACGGCGTCATCCTCAAGACGGTGGCGACGAACATCTGCGGCTCCGACCAACACATGGTCCGGGGCCGCACGACTGCCCCGGAGGGTCTCGTGCTCGGCCACGAGATCACCGGTGAGGTCGTCGAGGTCGGCCGGGACGTCGAGTTCGTGCGTGTAGGCGACCTCGTCTCGGTGCCGTTCAACATCTCGTGCGGCCGCTGCCGCAACTGCAAGGAAGGCAAGACCGGCATCTGCCTCAACGTCAATCCCGACCGTCCGGGGTCGGCGTACGGCTATGTCGACATGGGCGGCTGGGTCGGCGGTCAGGCCGAGTACGTGCTCGTGCCCTATGCCGACTGGAATGTCCTGAAATTCCCGGACAAGGATCAGGCGATGGAGAAGATCCTCGACCTCACAATGCTCTCCGACATCTTCCCCACCGGCTTCCACGGTGCCGTCAGCGCCGGCGTCGGTGTGGGCTCGACGGTCTACGTCGCCGGCGCGGGTCCGGTCGGAATCGCCGCAGCCACCTCGGCGCTTCTGCTCGGTGCGGCCTGCGTCATCGTCGGCGATCTCAATGAGGATCGACTGGCTCAGGCCCGCGGATTCGGGTGCGAGACGGTCGACGTGTCCAAGGGCGACCCGAAGGACCAGATCGAGCAGATCCTCGGCGAGCCGGAGGTCGACTGCGGAATCGACGCCGTCGGCTTCGAGGCCCGCGGACACGGCAAGGACGCCAGCCACGAGGCGCCGGCGACGGTGCTCAACTCGCTCATGGACATCACCCGGGCAGGCGGCAGCCTCGGCATCCCCGGCCTCTATGTCACCGGCGATCCGGGTGCCGCCGACGAGGCGGCGAAGGAAGGTTCGCTGTCGATGCGCTTCGGCCTCGGCTTCGCGAAGTCGCATGTGTTCGTGACCGGCCAGTGCCCCGTGATGAAGTACAACCGGGGGCTGATGCAGGCGATCCTGCACGACAAGGTCTCGATCGCGAAGAACGTCAATGCAACTCCCATCCGCCTCGAGGATGCCCCGCAGGGCTATGCGGACTTCGACTCGGGCGTGGCGAAGAAGTTCGTCCTCGACCCGCACGGCCTCATCTCCGCCTGAGGCTCTCAGACCTCACACTGAGTCCGAGCTTCTCATGGCCGAAAGCCGGGTGAAACGGTGAGAAGTGGTCGCAATCGGATACACTCAGGACCTCCTGAGCATCCGATTGCGACCACTGTTTTCGTGTCAGCTCTTCTCTTCGTCCTCCAGCCGCGCGAACGCCAGGTGGGCGAGCGCCGCGGCCTGATCGCCGAGCAGTCCGTCGTCGAACTGCACGCGCGGCGAGTGGTTCGTCTCCGCGCCCGGATCGATGCCCTCCGGCGTCGCCCCGAGGAAGACGAACGTGCCAGGGACCTTCTGCAGAACGTAGGAGAAGTCCTCGGACCCCATCCGCGGATGCTCCATCTCGACGACCCGTTCGGCTCCGAATACCGACCCCAAGCGCTCGAGTGCGACCGCCGACTCGGCGGGGTTGTTCACGGTCACGGGGAATCCCACCTGGAAGTCCACCTCGGCGGTGCACCGGTGAGCCCGGGCGATGTTCTCGGCGATCTCGGTCACCCGCTCCTGCAGCAGCGCCAAAGACTCGGCGGACAGGAAGCGGATGGAGGCGGTGAGCTTCGCCGAGTCCGGGATGACGTTGCTGGCCTGCGCGGCTTCGAGCTGGGTGACCGAAACGACGACGGGGTCGAAGATGTCGAAGGACCGGCTAGTCATCGTGTTCAGGGCCAGCACCACCTCGGCGAGAGCGGGCACGGGGTCGCGGGTCGCCTGCGGTTGGCTGCTGTGTCCGCCGGCGCCATGGATGATCAGGTTCAGGTCGGCGAATCCGGCCATGAGCGGCCCGCCCTTCGCCGTGAACCGGCCCCTCACATCGGCTTCGACGTGGATGCCGTAGGCCGCGATGACCGGGACACCGGCCGCCTCGAGCACGCCTTCGGCGATCATCGGCTCGGCTCCGCCCTCGACCTCCTCGGCGGGCTGGAACATGAAGATGATCGAGCCGGGCAGATCTTCCCGGTGAGCGGCGAGCAGGCGGGCGGCGCCGACGAGTCCGGCCGTATGCAGGTCGTGTCCGCACGCGTGCATGTTCCCGTTCGTCGAAGCGAAGTCCAGGCCGGTGTCCTCGGCGACGGGCAGCGCGTCCATGTCCCCGCGCAGCAGCACCGCGGGCCCGGGTCTGCCTCCCTTGAGGACTGCCACCACCGAGGTGAGCGACTCCCCCGTGGTGATCTCGAGTCCCAGGCCGGTGAGCTCATCGAGCACCGTGCGCTGCGTGAAGGGAAGGTCGAATCCCAGTTCCGGGTTCGCATGCAGCTTCCGTCGCAGGGAAATGAGATCGCCGAGGTGGCTGTGCGCTTCTGCGCGGAAGTCGGGGACGGACATGAACTCTCCTCAGTAACGGGTCCGGGCCAGGCGGATCGATCTCACCCCTCACACTGTATCGCCGCTAGAACGCACGGCGCCTTCGTATACGTCCAGAAAGCGATTGAAGCTGCCCAGGAAGTTCTCGGCGTCGTCACCGAGGGCATCGAGTCCAACCTGCAGCGCGGCACGTGACTTCTCGATATCACGCTCGAAGGCGGTGACGCCGTGCACGGTCGGCGAGATTCGCCGCGCCGCGCTCCCGGCCTCCCGCGAACGCTGCAGGAGTCCCTCGTTGATGGCGGCGTTGATCTGACGATTCACGGTGGACTGCTCGAGATTGAGGTCCGCGGAGATCTCCTTGAGCGTGCGGGACCGCCCATCGGCGAACAACCAGAGGATCCGCAGGTCGGCTGTACCGAGATCCATCTGGTTCGTCTGCATTCGACGAATTCGCTCGAGCCTCGTGACAAGCGCTCCCATCCTCCGCGCCGGGGGCAGGTCGGAGAATTCGCCGAGGGCCTCGTCGCTGCCGCTCCTCCGCCTCGTTCGAATCTGCGGGTTTGTACTATCGCTCATAGCTATGTATTCTACATACAAGTCTAATATGTAGATTACACATTACTTCTCCTCGGAAAGTGAGCACCGGTTGGACGACCAGACTCAGGCACATCCTCAGACTCCCAAGCACGCCCATGCCGAAACCACACCGGAGACCGAGCCGAGGGCTGCCGCGGCTCCGATCCTGGCAGTCTTGGTGCTTGGGTTCTCGAGTTTGTGCGCTTCGCTCATGCAGTCGCTGGTTATTCCGATACAGCCCGATTTGCCGCGAATGCTCGACACTTCGCCGTCCAATGCCTCCTGGGTCGTCACAGCCACACTGCTGGCCGGCGGTGTCGCCATGCCGGTCGCCGGCCGACTCGCAGACATCCACGGCCGCAAGCCGATCCTCGTGGCGTCCTCTCTCATCCTCGCGGTCGGTTCCCTCATCTGCGCCCTGTTCTCCTCGGTCGGCCCGATTCTCATCGGCCGTGTGCTCCAAGGCATCTCGATGGGCTACATTCCCGTCGCCATCAGCTTCGTCCGTGAGATCGTTCCGCCGCGGATGCGCAATTCCGCTGTGGCCGGCATCAGTGCCACACTCGGCGTCGGGGGCGGGCTAGGTCTGCCGCTGGCCGCGTGGATCGCACAGGACTACGACTGGCACATGCTGTTCTGGCTCACAACAGTGCTCGCGCTCATCATGGCGGCCCTCTCGCTCTTCGCACTGCCCCACCGCGCCCCGATCGCTCGAGGCCGCTTCGACGCCCTGGGAGCCGCCGGACTGACGTTCGGCATCGTCGGCATCCTCACCGGAGTCTCGAAAGGCAACGACTGGGGCTGGAGCGCTCCCTCGACTCTGCTCACACTCATCGGCGGCTGCCTCATCCTCCTCGGCTGGGGCTTCTACGAGGCGCGGCACCCACAGCCGCTCGTCGACTTGCGCACCGCTGTCAGACGCCCCATCCTGCTGACCAATGCCGCGGCCCTGCTCATCGGCTTCGGCATGATGGCACAGGCAATCGTGATCCCCCAACTGCTTCAACTGCCCGCTGAGACCGGGTACGGACTCGGCCAGACCATTCTCCAGGCCGGGCTCTGGATGGCCCCGGGCGGTCTCATGATGCTCGTGTTCACTCCGATCTCGAGCCGCCTGCTCACCGCGCTCGGCGGGCGCGCGACTCTGACGCTAGGCGCCTTCGTCATCGCTGCCGGCTATGTCTTCGCGGTCTTCTTCGCCGCAGCCCCCTGGCACCTCATGGTTGCCAGCTGCATCGCCTCGGCGGGCGTCGGGATCGGCTATGCGGCCATGCCCACGCTGATCCTCGAGAACTCGCCCGCCTCCGAGGCCGGAGCCGGAGTCGGGGTGAACTCGCTCATGCGCTCGATGGGCACCACCACGGCGGGAGCAGTGATGGCGATCGTCCTCACCAGCCGGACCGTGCAATCCGGCACGGTGCCCGTGCCGGATGAAACGACATTCACCATCTGTTTCAGCATCGCCGCAGCCGCAGCTGTGGCCGGGGGCCTCATCGTTCTCTTCATCCGCAGCGCCCATCACCGCACGCAGGTCATCGGATCCTCCGAGGAGTTCGGTTCGGCAAAGTCGGAACGGCTCGGCGCTGCGGAGTAGAATGGGCGGGACAGGGACTCAACGAGGAGACCTAAAGTGCGCATCATCATCACTCAGAACATCACCCTCGACGGTCGTGTCGAGATGCTCGACGACTGGTTCGATCCGCAGGCCCAGGACGAGGAGCTCTCGGCCGAACTCATGCGGCAGTCGGCGAACGAGGACGTGCTGCTGCTCGGTCGGCAGACCTTCGAGGACTTCCGCAGCTATTGGCCGAACGCCACCGATGACACCACCGGAGTCGCGGACCACCTGAATCGAGTCGACAAACGCGTCGTGTCTTCGACACTGACCGAACCGGGGTGGCAGAACACGCAGATCATCAGCTCCGATCCGATGCGTGCGGTCGCTGACCTGCGCGAGGAACCGGGTCGCGATGTCATCGTCACCGGCAGCATCACCCTGGCCCACGAACTCATCGCGGAGGGACTCGTCGATGAGTATCGGATGTTCACCTATCCGGTGTGGCAGGGCCGCGGACGCGGTTACTTCCACGACGGAGCGCACTCGGCCAGACCACCGCGCCTCAAGCTCATCGATGCGAAGTCATTCCCGAGCGGCATCACCTACTCGGCCTACGAGCCGAGCGCCTGAAGCTCCATCCGGCAGGACGAGCGCCAGGGCCCGCGGTCGGCGCTGGCCCCTGTCGTCAGTCCGCGTGCCTGGCCTCGAAGTCCTTGCCCCACTCGTTCATCGCCTCGACGATCGGCTGAAGGCTGCGTCCCAGATCGGTCAGTGAGTACTCGACGCGCGGCGGCACTTCCGGATGGACGGTACGCAGAACCAGACCGTCCTCCTCGAGCTCGCGCAACTGCCTGGTGAGAGTCTTCGTGTTCGCCAAAGGCACCAGTCGCCCGAGTTCGTTGAACCGGCGAGTTCCCTCGAGCAGATGCTTGATGACAGTGAGCTTCCAGGTGCCACCAACCGCCGAGACCGCCACCTCGACCGGGCACACCTCCATCGCGCGCCGGACCGGCAACCGCATATGCACCTCCATAGGGACAGAAATGTCCGTACTAGACGTTCGTACTCTAAGCGTTCACGATGGAGACATGCAATACGATGACACCCTTTCGACTGTCCTCTGGCTGAGCGCCCACCCCGAACCACGTTCCCTCAACGGAAGCTTGCGCACGATCGGAATCGACCATCTGCGCACACTCGGCCATACCGTCTTCGAATCCGATCTCTATGGCATGGAATGGGACCCGGTGCTGCGCCCACGCGATGTCGGCACCCACTCATCTGATCGGTTCCGCATCAGTGCCGACACCCGCACTGCACACCTCGCCGGCACTCAACCTAGCGCGATCGTCCGTGAGCAGGAGAAGCTCAGACGGGCAGATGCGCTCGTCGTCCAGTTCCCACTGTGGTGGTACGGGATGCCGGCGATCCTCAAAGGCTGGTTCGACCGAGTCTTCGTCAGTGGATTCGCATTCGGCACTGACGAGACCACCGGACGACGGCTCCGCTTCGAGCAAGGTCCTTTCACCGGCAAACGCGCATTCGTCATCACCACACTAGGAGATCGTCCGCACGCCATCGGCCCCCGCGGGAAGTCCGGCGAGCTCACCGAACTCCTCTTCGGCCTCCTGCACGGGACCTTCGCCTACACCGGCATGAGCGTCCTCGAACCGTTCGCCATTCCCAGCGCCGACCATATTGACGACTTCACACCGATCCGCTCCCGCCTCACCGACCGACTCAGCGCGCTCTTCACTGCCCCGACGATCCCCTACCGGCCACAGTTCACCGGCGAGTACACCACCGACTGGGAACTCGCACCCCACCTGCGCCCCGGAGAGTACGGCCTACGGATCCACACCGCCTGCTGACCGAGCGCTCAATACCGATCCGTCGTCCGTCGCACTATCGAAAGGCCCACCGAACCCATGAGCACAAGTGCCGTCGTACCCTTCGACCTCCACCTCCCGCAGTCCGAAATCGATGACCTCAACCGCAGACTCGCCACTGCCCGCCTGCCCGAAGCAGAGACCGTCGCGAGCCGGATACCGGCACCGGGACCTGGCCGGTGGTCCCAAGGTGTCCCGCTTACCGACCTCGTGGACTTCTGGCGAACCGACTATTCGTGGCGAAACTTCGAGACTCGGCTCAACGAGATCGGCCAGTTCCGCACCGTCATCGACGGACTCGGAATCCACTTCCTCCACCGCCGGTCCTCGCGACCCAAGGCAACCCCGTTGGTCCTCACCCATGGGTGGCCCGGCAGCATCGCCGAATATGTCGATGTCATCGACGAACTGGCCGAACCGACCGATCCCGAGGCACCGGCGTTCCACTGCGTCGTTCCCTCACTGCCGGGTTTCGGCTTCAGCGACAAGCCGAGCGGCACCGGCTGGTCGACGGAGAAGATCGCCGAAACCTGGGTGACGCTCATGAGCAGGTTCGGTTACGACCGCTTCGCAGCCTTCGGCGGTGACTGGGGAGGGGTGATCACCACGATCCTCGGCGGACGCTTCCCCGACCATCTCATCGGAATCCACACCACCTACGCCCCCGGCGTCCCCGGCGCATCGCTCGACGATCTGACAGCAGGCGAGCGTGCATGGGCCGAAGACGCTGCAGACTTCTGGGCCAATCGGGCCGCGTATGCCCATCAGCAGGCCACCCGTCCACAGACCATCGGATACGGCCTCGTCGACTCGCCGGTCGGATAACTGGCGTGGATCCTCGACAAGTTCGCCGAATGGACTGACACCCGCGACAGCCCCTTCGAGACGATCTCACGGGCCCGACTGCTCGACAACGTCTCTCTGTACTGGCTGATGCGCACCGGTGCATCCTCGGCGCGCATCTACTTCGAAAGCCACGACTCCCTCGACCCCGATCTGCGCGTCGACGTTCCCACGGCTATCACGATGTACCCCTTCGATATCGAAAGGTATCCGCGCGCATTGTCACAGCAGCGCTACCGGCGCATCGTCCGCTGGCAGGCGGCCCCGAAAGGCGGACACTTCCCGTCCCTCGAAGCACCGCACGAGTTCCTCGCTGACCTCAGGGCCGGTCTGACGGCAATCCTCACGCAGTGCCGAACATGACCTTCCGACCGTCGGGGTCCTCGACCGTGACAACGACGTCATCGACGGCCACGAGCGGAGCGCCCGTGTTCTTGATCCGTTCGAGGAACCTCGCCTGATCCGGGATCCGGAAGTACAGGTGGGTGAGATTCGACTCGGCCACAGGTGGGAACGCATAGTCGGCGAACGCCTCCGCCGAGTGCAGCGCCAACTGCACTCCCCCGGCCTCGACGACGAAATACGTGTACTCCTCATCGCCCTCGGTCGTCAGCGGCAGGTCCGCGATCTCGCGATAGAAGGCGGCGGTCGCCTCGGCGTCGGTGCAGGTGAGGAACACCCCGCGAAACGTCGATTCCATGGCCAACTCCCTTCGCTGCGGATGGCACGGACGGTGCTCCGTGCGATTCCGGTAGCTGCAGTGTACCCGCCGAGGCGGCCGACCGTCAGTGCCCGTTCGACGAATCCGAGACGAACAGTTGGCACACCGATCCTCTCCGGGGCCGCCTACCGCAATCCCCCTTGCCAAGTGACGCACATACTCCACACATTCTTCGGGGAGTCGGCCCTGTTAGCCTGGCAGGCTGAAACCGATGAGCAGGAGTGAATGTGCGAACGAACCGGTGGCTGCTGGGCCTGGCCATGTCCGTCTCCGTGGTGGCACTGGCCGCCTGCGGAAGTCAGGATGACGAAGCGAAGCCGAAGGAGTCCTCGGCCGCGGCCGAACAGTCCCCCGGCACCGACTCCGCCCAGGACAAACAGAGCCAGCAGGGCAAACCGAATACGAAGGACATTCCGAATGTCGTCGCCGAGGTCAACGGCAAGAAGATCACGAAGGACGACTTCGTTCCCCTCTTCGAAACCCAGTACCAGCAGATGCAGATGCAGGCTCAGCAGTCCGGCCAGCCGGTCGATGAGAAGGGCCTGAAGAAGCAGACCGCCGAGAACCTCGTGAGCACCGAAGTGCTCGTCCAGGAAGCCGATAAGCGCAAGATCGATGTCTCGGACAAGGACATCGACAAGGGGCTCAAGGAATCTGCGAAATCGGGGCAGATGAGCGAGAAAGACTTCCTCAAAGCCATGAAGGACCAGGGCATGGATGAGAAGAAGGTCCGCTCAGAGCTGAAGAACCAGCTGAAGATCGAAGGTCTCGTCGAGGACGAATACGGTGAGTTCAAGGTCAGCGGCGAAGAGATCGGACAGGCCTACGAACAGGCGAAGAGCCAGCAGGAGCAGATGGCTCAGCAGGGCGGTCAGGGTCAGCAGGAGATGCCCCCGATCGAGGACATGCGCCCCCAGCTCAAGGAGCAGGTGAAGAGCCAGAAGTCTCAGGAGGCGACTCAGAAGTTCGCGAAGAAGCTGCGTAAGCAGGCCGACGTCACGATCCACCTCTGAGGCCCCGCAGCCACGGACTTCGTCCCATTTGGCAAGAAACTGCCGCCTTTTCACAAGAAAATGCTGAACATTCCTCGCATTTTTCTTGTGTGGAACTTACCCTGAGGTGGACTATCCGGCCGGTCGATTGACCGCCGGTCTCACGCTCCGTCCGCTGACCGGTGTCGACGGTGACACGAGTTCCACTGCAGAAAAGGACTTCCCGTGGCTTCCATTCTCACGCGCCCGGCAATCGTCGCGCCGAAGAACTTCAACCGGTGGCTGATCCCACCGGCCGCTCTGGCCATCCACCTGTGCATCGGCCAGGTCTACGCATTCAGCGTCTTCAAGATCCCATTCATGACCCACTTCGACACCGGCGAGGTCTCGATCGGCTGGATCTTCTCGATCGCGATCCTCATGCTCGGCATCTCCTCGGCAGTCTTCGGCCCCTGGGTGGAGAAGAACGGCCCCCGCGCCTCGATGGTCGCCGCCGGAACCTGCTGGGTCGTCGGCTTCTTCATCGCGTCGCTGGGCATCATGACCGGTCAGCTGTGGCTGGTCTACCTCGGATACGGAGTCGTCGGCGGCATCGGTCTGGGCATCGGCTACATCTCCCCGGTCTCGACCCTGATGAAATGGTTCCCGGACCGTCCGGGACTGGCCACGGGCCTGGCCATCATGGGCTTCGGCGGCGGCGCACTCATCGCCAGCCCGATGTCGAACCAGCTCATGGCCCTCTACGGCGGAGGAGCCGAACCCGAAAACCTCGTCGCCGGTCTGACCCCGACCTTCGTCACCCTCGGCATCGTCTACGCCGTGGTCATCGCCGCCGGCGCTTTCGTCATCCGCGTCCCCCACCCGGAGTGGACCCCGAAGGGCTTCGACCCCTCGAAAGTCGAGGCCAAGCCGATGCAGACGAAGGGCAACGTCTCGGTGCGCAGAGCCATCCGCACACCGCAGTTCTGGCTGCTGTGGGTCGTCCTGTTCCTCAACGTCACCGCGGGCATCGGCATCCTCGAGAACGCCGCCCCGATGATCCAGTCCTACTTCGGCATCACCGCCGCCGCGGCAGCCGGCTTCGTCGGCCTGCTGTCCATCGGCAACATGGGCGGACGCTTCATCTGGTCGACGACGTCGGACTACCTGGGGCGGAAGAACAACTACATGATGTACCTCGGCGTCGGCGCGATCCTCTACCTTCTCGTCGCGCTCTTCGGCGGCGGGTCGATCATCCTCTTCGTGCTGGCCACCCTCATCATCATCTCTTTCTACGGCGGCGGATTCTCCACCGTTCCCGCCTACCTCAAGGACCTCTTCGGCGTCTATCAGGTCGGCGCCATCCACGGTGCGCTGCTCACCGCCTGGTCGGCGGCCGGTGTGGCGGGTCCGCTCATCGTCAACTCCGTCGTCGAAGCCGGTGAGGCCGCCGGGAAGGAAGGCCCCGAGCTCTACACCCCCGGAATGTTCATCATGGTCGGCGCGCTGGTCATCGGCTTCATCGCCAATGCGCTCGTCCGCCCGGTCAGCGAGAAGTACTTCGAACGCGAAGAGGACGTCGCCGCCAAGCAGGCCGCCGTCCTCGAAGAGAACTGAAGGAAGGGTCAGATCATGAATGATTCCACCCATATCGCCCACGTCCCCGACTCCGGTTCACCGCAGTCTCCCGTCGGCGGCGCCTACAAGGCCATCGGATCCGTCCTCACCGTCGTCGTGGTCGGCGGCCTCCTCTGGGGCCTGTCCCTGACCGTGGTCAAGGCCGTCGCGATCTTCACCGGCTGACCCTCTCGCCGAGGCGACCCTACCGACCGTCTCAGCTTTCGACCGACGAAGTCGAAGCCTCGCTCCAGCTGCGCCACAGCCTGGCCACAGCGTCCAGGTGCTGAATAGGAGTCATCACGCACTCCCAAACAGCAGAGAAGGGCACAGACCATGAGCACCAACCCCCGGCGTCGTCTGGCAACGGCGGTCACTGCCGCCGCAGCATTGGCGTTGACCGTCGGCACGGCCGCGGGACTCCCGGCCGCCTCGGCGTCCCACGCCTCCACGGTCGCAGCAGCCCAGTCCGCCATCCCCTTCACCGGGCAGGCCACTGATCCCGGACAGAGCGGCGGTCAGTCATCGGGTCTCGGACAGGGCAATGACGGTCAGGGCAGCGGCGGATCCACCGGCATCGCTCCGGGCAACGGCACCTCGCCCGGCGGGAACTCGCAGTCGCCGAACACCGGTCAGGGCTCCAACGGCTCCAGCCAGCAGGAGGCGTCCCCGGCCAGCGCTGAGGAATCCACAGGAGTCGTCCTCATCGACACCGAGCTCGGCTATGAGAACGCCGAGGCGGCCGGCACCGGCATCGTTCTGAGCAATGACGGTCTGGTGCTGACGAACAACCACGTCATCGCCGATTCGACGAAGATCTCCGTCACCGTAGCCACCACCGGCAAGACGTACGAGGCATCTGTCGTCGGCTCCGATTCGACGGAGGACGTCGCCGTGCTCCAGCTCAAGGACGCCTCGGACCTGCAGCCGGCCACGGTCGATGACGACTCGGTCACGGTCGGTGACGACGTCACCGCCGTCGGCAATTCCGAGGGACAGGGACAGCTGCAGGCCGCCGACGGCACGGTCACCGACCTCGGCGCTTCGGTCACCACCGCCGCTCAGGGCTCTGAGGACTCGGAGACGCTGAACAATATGATCAAGGTCCAAGCCGATATCGTCTCCGGCGATTCGGGTGGGGCCCTGCTCGATGACGAAGGCGAAGTCGTGGGCATGAACACGGCCGCCTCCTCCGGTGCCCCCGTCGTCACCGGCTACGCCATCCCCATCGAGTCCGCGCTGACGACCGCCGAATCGATCATCGACGGACAGCAGACGAGCACGAACACACTCGGCTATCCGGCGTTCCTCGGCATCGGCGTCCAGCAGGATTCGCAATCGGACCAGTCAGGTCAGGGCAGCCAGTCGATCCAGCCGGGAGACGGCGGCTCGAATGGCCAGTCAGGCCAGCCGGGCCAAGCCAGCCAGTCGGGCTCAGCGTCGCAGACCGCAGGTGCGGTCGTCGCCGGGGTCTATGAGGACACCCCCGCCGCCGAGGCGGGACTGAGTGCCGGCGACGCGATCACGCAGATCGGTTCCACTCAGATCACCGACGGCACGGCTCTCTCCTCCGCCATCGCCGAACACAAGCCCGGTGACACCGTGTCGCTGAGTTGGACGGACTCCGCCGGTCAGACCCACACCGCCGAGGTGACTCTGGCCGAAGGCCCCGCAGCCTGAGCCGGAGATTGCCCAACCACCCCGGCCGAGACGTAAGATCGGGCCATGCCCGGATACGAAGACTCCTCGCCCGCGGAGTGGTCGCCCCGCCCCCGGCAGGGCCGGGAGCGCCTCGACTGGTCGACGATCCTGCGCAATATCGCCCTCGCCCTCGCCGTGCTGGCCGGATTGTGGGCGGTCTTCAACGTCCGCCTGCCCTCGGTCGACGTGTTGCAGGACGATATCGCGGCCGCCGGCTTCTGGGGCTTCGCCGTCTTCGTCCTCATCTATATGGGCGTCGCCGCCACCCCGATCCCCGTGACGATCATGGCCACGGCCGGAGGCCTCATCTTCGGACTGCCGTTCGGCACCCTCCTGTCGATGGTCGGAGTCGTCGGGGGCTGCTGGATCGGATACTGGATCGCTCGGGCGCTCGGCCGGGACACAGTCCTGAGGCTGCTCGGATCCCACGCCGAGACGATCGAATCCAAGCTCACCGGCGGCGGCTTCTACGCGGTGTGCGCCCTGCGCCTCATGCCCGGGTTCCCTTACTGGCCGGTCAACTACGGCAGCGGGGCACTGGGAATCGACAACCGCACATTTCTCAGCGCCACAGTCATCTCGTCCCTGCCGGGCCAGCTCTCACTCGTGGCCGTCGGTGCCTTCATCGGAGAACCGAATGTCATCAACGGCATCGCCGTAAGCATCTCCTGGACCCTGGTCATCGCTCTGACGATCATCACGATGCGCCGCTGGAAGCGTACGCGCGATGCGGAGAACTCGAAGAACGCGACGACGGGTATCCCCGGCGACGAAGACCACCATCGCACGCAGTGAACCGGCGACTCAGCCGAAATTCGGTTTGCGGCGCTCCTGGAACGCCTGGAACCCTTCGGCATAGTCCGGGGTCTGACGGGCCGATTCTTGCAAGGCTGCCTCTTGGGCGAGCACCTCGGCGAGGTTCGGCCGTTCGTCGGCGAGCTTCTGCACGAAGCCCTTCTCCATCGCGAAGGCCTCGGCCGGTCCGCCGACGATCTTCTCCAGCTTCGATTCGACGAATTCGGACAGTTCCGCGGCTGGGACCGCACGGGAGGCGATCCCGGTGGCGGCTGCCTCGGCGCCGGTGAGGAAATCTCCGGTGACGATGAGGTCCATCGTCCGGTGGTAGCCGACCCGGTCGAGGAACACGTGGTGGGCGCCGGAATCGAGCATCGCACCGATCGCGGCGAACGGGGACCCGAACTTCGCATCATCGGCGGCGAAGATCATGTCCGCGGCCGCTGCCACTCCGTACCCGAGCCCGAGGGCCGCACCTTGGACCTGCGCGATCACCGGGATCGGCAGCGCCCGGATCGCCTGGAACACGGGGGCGAAGATCTCGGCGAGGAACGCATGCGCGTCATCGGTCTCGACGTCGACGTTCGCGATATCGCGACCGGAGCAGAAGACCTTGCCCTCCCCGCGGATGAGGAGCACGCGCACGTTGGGCACCGCCTCGGCGACCTTGGCCACGGCGGCGGCGATATCGCGGAGATTGTCCGCGTCGAGGGCGTTGCGGGACTCGGGTCCGTCGAGGATGATCTCGGCGATCGGGCCGCGGTTCTTCAGCTGGATTTCGGTCATGGATGCTCCTTTGCGTGTCCGTGCAGCGGCGGGGTCACCAGGTGTAGAAACCCTGCCCGGTCTTGCGGCCGAGTTCACCGGCAGCGACCTTGTCCTTGAGTATCTGCGGAGGTGTGAAACGCTCACCGATCTCGGCCGCGAGATGTTCGGCGATGCCGAGACGCACGTCGAGACCGACGATGTCCGTCGTCTTCAACGGCCCCGCCGGATGCCGGTAGCCCAGGGTCATGGCACGGTCGATGTCCGAGGCTGAGGCGACGCCGTCCTCGACCATCCGCATCGCCTCCAAGGCGAGAGCCACGCCGAGGCGGGAGGACGCGAATCCGGGCGAATCCTTCACCGTGATCGCCGTCTTCCCCAGTCCCGTCACCCATCCCCTGGCGACGTCGACGAGCTTCGGATCGGTGTGGGTGCCGACGACGACCTCGACGAGTTCGGACACGGGCACCGGGTTGAAGAAGTGCAGGCCGATGAGCGCCTGCGGCCGCGGCAGGGCTGCGGCGAGTTCGTCGATCGACAGCGCCGAGGTGTTCGTGCCGATGCTCGCAGCCGGAGCGTGCTTCGCGATGTTCGCAAGCACTTCCTGCTTGAGTTCGACGATCTCGGGCACGGCTTCGACGACGAGGAGAGCCTCGTCGAGCAGGGTCGGGTCGCGGTCGACGACGACCGTTCCGGGCACCTCGATGCCTTTGGACTGCGACTTACTCGTCGAGGCGTCGATGCGTTCCCGGGCTGCGGCCACTGTGTCGTCGGTGTTCTCGATGACGATGACGCGGGCACCGGCGGTGGCGAAGGCATGCGCGATTCCGGCGCCCATCCGTCCGCCGCCATAGACGCCGACGACGTCGGGGACGCGGGCGGTGGTGGGGGCCGCCTCGGCCGGGGTGTCAGTGGTGTCGCTCATGCGTTGTTGCCTTCTTCTCGGGTGTGCGAATCGCGCTGCTGGTTGATCGCTTCGGTGGTCACAGCTTCGGCGCGTGCGCGCTCGGCCGCTTCCTGCTCGGCTGCCTTCTTCGCCTTCTTGGCCTCGCGTTTGGACAGGAACGCGTCCATACGGGAGAACTTCTCCTCGGTTTCGAACAGCACGGCCTGGGCCACATTGTCGATGAGCGGATGCGCTTCACGCGGCGCGTGGAACGCCGATTTGCTCAGCCGCACGGCCAGGGGTGCGAAGCTCGCAATCCGGTCGGCCAGCGCCTGACCGGCTAGTTCGAGGTCCTCGGGATCGACGACGTCGTTGAGTAGACCGATGGCCTTGGCTTCATCGGCCTGCAGGGTGCGCCCGGCCAGGAGGATCTCCTTGGCACGGGGTTCGCCGACGAGTTCGCGCAGGCGCCACGCGGCTCCGGCGGCGGCGAGGATGCCCAGACCGGTCTCCGGGTTGCCGATCTTCGTCGACGGTGTGCCGATACGGAAATCCGCGGCGAAGGCGAGCTCGGCACCGCCGCCCAGGGCATATCCCTCGACGAGCGCGATGACGGGCATCGGCAGCTCCTGGATGCGGGAGAAGATCTTCGAGTTGATCCCGGCCAGGGCATCATCGCGGCGACGATTGCGCAGCTGCGAGATATCGGCACCCGCAGCGAAGACTCCGGAGCTGCCGGTGAGGATCGCGACCTTCGGTTCGGTCTCGAGTTCGGCGCACACGGCGTGGAGGGCATCGACCATCGACTGGTCGATGGCGTTGCGGACCTCGGGCCGGTTGAGCCGGATGATCGTGCGGTCGGAATGGCGTTCGATGTGCAGCGGGGAGGCGGAATCGTTCACGCCGGTGCTGCCGGCGCTCACACGCGCTCCAGCAGCAGCGCCGAACCCTGGCCGACGCCCACGCACATGGTCGCCAGTCCCTTCTTCGCCCCGGCCTGCTCCAGGCGGTTGAGCAGGGTCAGAGTGATGCGGGTGCCCGAGCAGCCCAGCGGGTGGCCGAGCGCGATGGCTCCGCCGAAGCCGTTGACGGTCTCCGGGTCGAGTCCGAGGTCGCCCATGCACGCCAGCGACTGGGAGGCGAAGGCCTCATTGAGTTCGACGGCCTCGAGTTCGCCGACGCCCCAGCCGGTGCGTTCGAGCACCTTGCGGGTCGCGGGGACAGGTCCGATGCCCATGATCTCCGGGGACACACCGGCATTGGCACCGGCGACGACCCGGGCGCGCGGGCTGAGCCCGTGCTTGTTCGCATAGTCCTCGGACACGAGCACGACGACGGCGGCACCGTCGTTGAGCGATGAGGAGTTTCCGGCGGTGATGAGTCCTCCGGGTCCATGGATGGGGCGCAGCTTGCCGAGCTTCTCCAGCGTCGAATCGCGTGGGCCCTCATCGGCGGTGACATCGCCGATGGGCAGGATCTCCGGGTCGAAGCTGCCGGCCTTCTGCGCGGCCAGGGCCTTCTGATGCGACTGATAAGCGAACTCGTCGAGCGCTTCGCGCGTCAGCTTCCACTTCTCGGCGACTCGTTCGGCAGTCTGCGGCATGGACAGGGTCGTGTCCTCACCGAAGGCGGGGTTCGTGAACCGCCAGCCGATCGAGGTGTCCCAGGTCCGACCCGGCTTCGACCAGGCGCGCGAGGGCTTCTCACTCACCCAGGGGGCACGGGTCATCGATTCGACCCCGCCGGCCACGACCACATCGGCGTCTCCAGCGGCAATCATCGCGCGTGCCGTCGTGATCGCGGTCATCCCCGAGGCGCACAGACGGTTGACGGTGAACCCGGGCACAGATTCGGGCAGACCCGCCAGGAGCACGGCCATACGAGCGATGTTGCGGTTGTCCTCACCTGCCTGGTTCGCCGATCCGAGGATGACTTCGTCGATGTCCGCGGCATCGATGCCGGAGCGTTCGACGACGGTCTTGAGCGTGGTGGCCACGAGGTCGTCGGGCCGCTGATCGGCCAGAGCACCTCCGTAGCGGCCGATGGGCGTACGCAGTCCGTCGAGAATGAATGCTTCGGTCATGGGTCTCCTCGGTGAAGTGAAGTGGGTTCAGGAGTCGAAGTCGACGACGACTTCGTCGCTGACTGGGAACGTCTGGCAGGTGAGGACGAAGTTCGCCTCGACCTCGGCGTCCTCGAGAGCGTAGTTGCGGACCATGTTGACCTCGCCGCCGCAGATCTTCGCACGGCAGGTGCCGCAGACGCCGCCCTTGCAGGCGAACGGCAGGTCGGACCGGGATTCCTGTGCGGAATCGAGGATGGTCTTGCCCTGCGACATCGCCGAGGTGGAGCGTTTGCCGTCGAGGATGACGGTGACGTCGCTGGTGGCGCCTTCGACGACCTTGTCCGCGTGGACGACTTCCGGCGGCGGTTCGTCGACGTAGAAGAGCTCGAAGTGGATCCGCTCCTTCGGCACGTCGAATTCGGCGAGCACCTTGCGGGCGTCTTCGAGCATGCCGAAGGGTCCGCACAGCCACACATGGTCCATGCTGCCGATCGGGACGATCGCCGAGAACAGGTCCCGCAGCTTCTCCTCGTCGAGGCGGCCGGAGAAGAGCTCGACATCGCGGGGTTCGCGGGAGAGCACGTGAACGAGGTCGAGCTGTTGGTTGCGGGCGTCCTTGAGGTCGGCGAGCTCCTCGGCGAACATCACGGTGTTCGTGTGCCGGTTGCCGTAGAGCAGTGTCACCGATGCCTCGGAGTTCGACAGCACGGTCGACGCGATGGAGAGCATCGGGGTGATGCCCGAACCTGCGGCGATGCAGAGGTGCTTGCCACCGGCGGAGGCATCGGCGCGGAAGCTTCCCGAGGGCGGCTGCACCTCGATGACGTCGCCGACTCGGACCTCGCCCACCAACCACAGGGAGAAGAGCCCTTCGGGGACTTCGCGCACGCCGATGCGCGGAGCGGTTCCGGCCGGGGCGCAGATCGAATAGGTTCGGCGGTGCTCCTGGCCGTCGATGATGCGACGCAGGGTCAGGGACTGCCCGGCCGCGAAGTCGAAGAGTTCGGAGTATTCAGCAGGCACGTCGAAGGTCACAGCTGCCGAGTCCTCGGTGAGGTGATCGACGGTGTTCACGGTCAGCGGATAGAAAGCCGACCGGGAGCGTCCGTCGGCGGGCTCAGTGGAGGGGGCCGCCTCGGCGGTCTGATCGATCAGATCGGTCATCAGATCTCCTTCACATGGTCGAACGGTTCGAGGCAGACGTTGCACTGGTACATGGCCTTGCATGCGGTCGCGCCGAACTCGGAGGACAGCCTGACATCGTCGGATCCGCACAGCACGCAGGTCACGGCGCGGCGGGTGGGCATGAGGGTCAGCGCCACCGGGCCGGCGTTGCGGGGTGCGGCTCCGGGCGGGGAGATTCCGGCGTCTTTGAGTGCTTTCTTCCCGCGTTCGGTGATCCAGTCGCTCGTCCACGCGGGCGTCAGGGACACGCGCACCTCGGCGTCGGGGAATCCGTCTTCGAGGAGTTCACGCTGCAGGTCATCACGCATCGTCGCCATCGCCGGACAACCCGAATAGGTGGGGGTGATGGTGGTGACGACGTGGCCGTCTTCGATCGTGACGTCACGCAGCACGCCGAGGTCGAGGAGGGTGAGCATCGGCATCTCGGGGTCGGTCACTCGTTCCGCGGCGGCCCAGGCACGGTCGATCGCCTCGGCGGCGCTGTTGGTCGGATAGGTCTCGAGCATGGCGGTCACCACTGCCCCTCCGGATGCTCCCGGGCGACGACCTGCATCTCGGCGAGCAGCTTCGACAGGGCCTCGGTGTGGAGTCCGTCGCGGCCCTTGCCGCCGTGGACGCCGACTCCGGCCAGACCGCCGCGTTCGGGGCGGTCGATTCCGGCTGCGGCGAACACCTGGTCGAGGATCACGGATGCTTCGTCGGCGATCGTCGCGGGGTCGACGCCGATTCCGGCCTCGGCCACGGAGGCTTCGACCGAGTGGGTCTCGAAGAGCTCGGTCCACAGCGGCCACAGGCCGTTCAGCGCAGTGACCAGGCGGGACTTCGACTCCTCGGTGCCGCGGGCGAGGGTCACAACCCAGCGTCCGGCGAAGTCGCGATGGTAGGACATCTCCTTGACGCCCTTGGCTGCGATGGCCGCGAGCACGGTGTCGCGGCTGTCTACCAGGCGTTCGAAGATCGACAGACGCCAGGTGGAGTAGATGAGGATCTTCGCCACCGCCTCGGCGAAGTCGCCGTTGGGCACCTCGGCGAGGCGGACATTGCGGAAGCCCAGGTCGTTGCGGAAGTACGCGAGCCTGTCCTCATCGGGCACCGGGGAGCCCGCCGGCAGCTCGGGCACGAGCTCCGGATCGGCTGCGGCGGCGCGGGCGAGCAGGAGACGCGCCTGACCGAGGAGGTCGAGGGCGATGTTCGCCAGCGCGATGTCCTCTTCGAGGTCAGGGGCGTTCGAGCACCATTCGGAGATCCGCTGGCTGAAGACGAGCGCGTCGTCGCCGAGCATCAGGCAGTACGCGCCGAGGTCGGCAGCGTCGACTCCGTCAGGCACGGTCGTGTCGACGCCGGCCAGGGGGTCTTCGAAGTCGGTGCCGAAGGCCCAGTTCGCGTCGTTGACGAGCAGACCCGAGTAGGCGTTGTCGTGCGTATCGTGATCGACGTTCGTGCCGGCCTCGTCGTGCTCGACATGGATGGTGGGTTCGTTGTTCGCAGTCATTTCTCGCCCCTTCTCACATATGGGGGACATCGGCGGGGATGTCGTAGAAGGTGGGGTGGCGGTAGACCTTGTCGCCGCTGGGGGCGAACATCGGGTCCTTCTCGTCCGGGCTCGAGGCCGTGATGTCGGCGGCACGGACGACCCAGATGCTCACACCTTCGTTGCGCCGGGTGTAGACGTCGCGGGCGTGGTGGACGGCCATCTGATCATCGGCGGCGTGCAGAGAACCGACATGGACGTGGTTCAGTCCGCGCTTGCCGCGCACGAAGACCTCGTAGAGCGGCCATTCGCCGCGGGTCGAGCCTTCTGCGGAATTGTCCTTCGCCGAGGTGGGGCCGGGTTTGGTCTCGGTCATTTCGCTGTCTCCTCGGGTGTGGTGGTGTCGACTCCGGCGGCGGGGGTATCCGCGGCCGCATCCGGGGTGGCGGCCGCCTCGGCGGTCTGATTCTCTGCGAAGGCGAGCGCTGCTTCGCGCACCCACGCGCCTTCGTCCCAGGCGCGCTTGCGGTGGCCCAGTCGCTGTTCGTTGCAGGGTCCGTCGCCCTTGACGACAGCCCAGAACTCGTCCCAGTTCGGGGTGGAGAAGTCGTAGTGTCCGCGTTCTTCGTTCCACTTGAGGTGCTCATCGGGGAACGTCACGCCGAGGCCTTCTGCCTGGGGAACTGACATGTCGACGAACTTCTGGCGCAGCTCATCGTTGGTGTGGGTCTTGATACCCCAGGCCATCGACTGCTCGGTGTTCGGCGAGTTGTCGTCGGGAGGACCGAACATCATCAGCGCCGGCCACCAGAAACGGTTGACCGATTCCTGGACCATCTCGCGCTGAGCCTCGGTACCGCGCATCATCGTCATCAGCAGCTCGTAGCCCTGGCGCTGGTGGAAGGACTCTTCCTTGCAGATGCGGATCATCGCACGGCCGTAGGGGCCGAAGGAGGTCCGGCACAGCGGCACCTGGTTGCAGATGGCCGCGCCGTCGACGAGCCAGCCGATCGTGCCGACATCGGTGTAGGACAGGGTCGGGTAGTTGAAGATCGAGGAGTACTTCTGCTTGCCGGCGACGAGCTTCTCGGTGAGTTCATTGCGCGTGGCGCCCAGGGTCTCGGCGGCAGAGTAGAGGTAGAGGCCGTGCCCGGCTTCGTCCTGGACCTTCGCCAGCAGGATCGCCTTGCGGCGCAGGGAGGGTGCGCGGGAGATCCAGTTGCCTTCGGGCTGCATGCCGATGATCTCCGAGTGCGCGTGCTGTGCGACCTGGCGGATGAGCGTCTTGCGGTAGGCCTCGGGCATCCAGTCCCGGGGTTCGATCCGATCCTTGGCCTCGATTGTGGCGTCGAACTGCTCCTGCAGCGCCGCCTCATCGAAGCGGTTGTCGTTCACTTGAGTTGTCATGACCACTCCACCCTTGGATGTGCCCTTGTCAGGACCTGCCTCGGTCAGCGGCTGCCGACCGCATCATCGGTCCGACCATCGTAAGACCTCTGGCCTGAGGGCATCCATTTACTGACCATTTGTTCTGTATTGTTGCCACCAGTGTTGCACACCCCGCGTCCCGGTGCAATGCCACCCACGCGAACGGCTTCTATGCGCCCATAATTCGCATACAGATGCCACCCGACGCATCTGCCGGACGATGCGCGCGACTCGCAGGCCGAATCGCGCCAGGACTTGACAGCGGCGACGATCGGAACGATATTTATTGACCAGATGGTCGTTTATTCTCCGGCGGGCTGGATCGCAGGGGACCTTTCACCGTCGTCCAAGCGCAATGGCGCCGGCACTTCCCGTGCTTCAGCGCCCGAAACCGCGACTCGAGGAGGAGCCGAATATGGGACAACCCGCCCACGATACGACGACCGCGGAGTCGGAGACCTCGAACGACCCCTCCCCCACCGAGGCGGCCCCCGAGCTCACCGGTGCGGCCGCGATGTTCGCCAATGACCGCGCCTCCCAGCATCTGGGCATCACCGTGGATGACCACGGGCCCGGGTGGGCGCAGTGCTCGATGACGGTCAGCGAGATCATGACCAACGGCCACGACATCACCCACGGCGGCTACGTCTTCCTCTTCGCCGACACCACCTTCGCAATGGCCTGCAACTATCCCGGTTCGATCACCGTCGCCTCCGGCGGAGACATCGACTTCCTCAAGCCCACGCACCTTGGAGACGAGCTCGTCGCCCGCGCCCACGAGGTCGTCAAGCAGGGCCGCTCGGGCATCTACGACGTCACCGTCACCCGCGGCGACGACATCATCGCCACCTACCGCGGCCGCTCCCGCACGCTGCCCGCCCGCAAGTAGAACCGCCGCACCCGACCGAACCGAACCCCACCGAACCACCCGTCGACGACCGGACACCGAAGAACGGTGGACCACCTCGGCGGTTTTTGGATCTGACACACAGAAGAGATTCGCAAGGAGACGATGATGACTGAGACCGACCTCGACGCCGGCGAACGGATGAGCCTGGACGAGCTGCGCTCCGACCAGCTGAAGAACCTCAAGACGACGGTGACCTCGGTGTACGAACGAGTGCCGTTCTACCGGAAGGCCTTCGACGACCTCGGCGTCACCCCCGCAGACATCACCAGCCTCGAGGACATTGCGAAGCTGCCATTCACGACGAAGCAGGATCTGCGCGACAACTACCCGTTCGGACTCTTCGCCGTCCCGCAGGAGCAGGTCGCTCGCATCCACGCATCCTCGGGCACGACGGGATTGCCGACGGTCGTCGGATACACGATGGGCGATCTCGATCGATGGGGCGGCCTCATCGCGCGGTCCATCCTCGGTGCCGGCGGCAAGCGAGGGCAGATGATGCACAATGCCTACGGCTACGGCCTGTTCACCGGTGGCCTCGGCGTCCATGGCGCCGAACGCCACGGGTTCACCGTCGTCCCGATCTCCGGCGGTCAGACCCCGCGTCAGGTGCAGCTCATCCAGGACTTCAAGCCGGACATCATCACGGCCACCCCGACCTATCTGCTCACCATCCTCGACGAATTCCACAAGCAGGGCATCGACCCGACTTCGACGAGCCTGAAGACCGCGATCTGCGGCGCCGAGCCGTGGACGGACGAGATGCGCAAGGAGATCGAGAGCTCCTTCAACATCAACGCCGTCGACATCTACGGCCTCTCCGAGGTCATGGGACCCGGCGTGGCCTGCGAGTCCGCAGTGACGAAGGACGGCCCGACGATCTGGGAGGACCACTTCTACCCGGAGATCGTCGACCCCTTCACCGGCGAGGTGCTGCCCGACGGCGAGGAAGGCGAACTCGTCTTCACCTCGCTGACGAAGGAAGCGCTGCCGATCATCCGCTACCGCACGCACGATCTTGCCACCCTGCTGCCGGGCACCGCGCGCCCGAACTTCCGCCGGATCTCGCGCATCACCGGCCGCTCCGATGACCTCATGATCATCCGCGGCGTCAACGTCTACCCCGCGAACGTCGAGACCGTGCTCTTCGAGTTCGCACCCCTGAGCCCGCACTTCCAGCTCGTCCTCACCCGCCCGGGTCGGATGGATGAGATGAGCGTTGAGGTCGAGGCCCGCGAAGGCGTCGGCGCCGTCGAGCTCGAGGGCCTCGACAAGCTCGTGGCCGCCCGGATCAAGGAGCGCCTCGGCGTCTCCTGCACCATCGACATCAAGATGCCCGGCGACCTGCCGCGCTCGGTGGGCAAGATGAAGCGCATCATCGACCGTCGCGAAGGCGTGCGCTGAGATGAGGCGCCGGGCATGCGCTGCAGCGACTCCGCGGACGTGTGCCGAGGTGAGTGCTGTGACCTGGGTCGCGGCACTCACCGAGGCAGCCGATTAGACTGATGCGCATGCCCGAATCGTCCTCACCCGCGTCGACAGCCCCTGACTCGACGACCCCAGCCGAGGCGACTGCCCCCAAACGCTCCCGCCGCGGCCGTCCCGGCTACGACCGGGAGACCTTGATCAACAAGGCCACGGAGGTCTTCGTCTCCCGCGGCTATGACGGCACCTCGATGGACACGGTCGCCCGTGAACTCGGCATCACGAAGTCAGCGATCTACCACCATGTGACATCGAAGGAAGAACTGCTGCACCTGGCGATCAGCCGCGGGATCCGCGCGCTCGATTCCGCGGTGGAGACCGAGAGTCTGCGGGAGAACGTCACCGCACTCGAGCGCCTGCAGCTGGCCGTACGCGCCAGCGTGGTCATCCTCATCGAATACCACCATTCGGTGACGCTGCTGCTGCGCGTGCGCGGAAACTCGCCCTTGGAGCGCGACGCCCTCGAGGCCCGCCGAAACATCGACGCGAAGGTCCGTGCGCTCGTCGAGAACGCCATCGCCGAGGGCGGCCTGCGCTCGGACTTCACCCCGGGGCTCATCACGCGCCTGCTCTTCGGCATGGTCAACTCGATCACCGAGTGGTACCGGCCCAGCTATCCCGTCGACCCCGACACCATCGCCGAGGCGGTCACGACGATGGCCTTCCAGGGCCTGGAGGCCTGATCGCCCCTCGGCACCTCAGCCGAGATCGAAGCCGAGCGCCGACATCCCGGCGGCGACGACCCACTCCAACGTCCCGTCCATCTGGGCCAGCAGCTCCTCGCGCGGCGGTTCGTAGCCGCTGATCACCCAGTCGACGACGAGCTGGATCCCCGCACCGACGAGCACATTGCCGAGGATGCGCCGCTTCTCGTCGGTGGCCATGAGCCCGGGCACCGACGCGGCCAGGCGGTCGACCAACTCGCCGCCGATCAACCGCCCGTGCCGACGGTAGAGCTCGTCGACCCGTGTGCTGACTCCGAGCACCTCGAAGAGGTGCACACGCGCCCTCACCGGATCGGCCTGGGCCCAGCCGAGGAATGCGGCGATGAAGCCGCGCAGCATCTCGGGCGCGCTGTCCCCACTGCCGGCGAGGACCGTCGCGCGCAGATCAGCGACAACGCGCTCGTAGACGACGCAGAGCAGTTCTTCGAGCGTGGCGAACGATTCGTAGAAGTAGCGCTTATTGAGTCCAGCTTCCGCGCAGACCGCTCCGACGGTCGTTGCCCGGTACCCCTGGGTGCCGAAGAGGGAGAGTCCGGCCGCGATGATCTGTTCGCGGCGAGCGTTGACGCGCTCGGCGGCACTGCTGCCAGCATACGGTCGCCCCTCATCACTCACACTGTGATCTTGACAACATCGGAGCGCGATTGCAAACTGGTACGCACTCGTACCAGAAAGGTTTCCAATGGATTCCACGGCTTCAGGAGACTCCGCGCTCAATGCCGCTCGCCGTGAGCGGGAACTGGCAGACCTCATCGCCGGCGGCAAGGTCGACCTCGCCGTCATCGGCGGCGGGTTCACCGGCGCAGGAGTCGCCCTCGACGCGACGACGCGCGGACTCAGCGTCGCCCTCGTCGAACGCGGCGACCTCGCCTCGGGAACCAGCAGCTGGAGCTCGAAGCTCGCCCACGGCGGATTGCGCTACCTCGCGAAGGGCGATATCGGGATCGCGTGGGAATCGGCCGTCGAACGCGGCCGGCTGATGAAGAACATCGCCCCGCACCTCATCCGGCCGCTGCCTATGGTCTTCCCGCTGCATCCGGCGATCGGCCGCATCGAGGCCACGGTGACGAGCACCGGCTTCCACGCCGGCGATGTCCTGCGGATGCTCGCACGCACCCCGAAGGCCCTCCTTCCGCATCCCCGCCGGATCTCGGCCGCCTCGGTCCACCGGTTCGCCCCGACCACCGATCCCGCAGGTCTGCGCGGTGGACTGCTCAGCTGGGACGGTCAGCTCATCGACGACGCCCGGCTCGTCGTCGCGCTGGCCCGGACGGCCGCCCAGCACGGTGCCGACATCCTCACCTACACCGAGGCGACCGCCATCGAACCCGGCCACGTGCACGTGCGGGACCGCCTCACCGGAGACGAACACACCATCGGCGCCAAGCAGATCGTCAACGCCGCCGGGGTCTGGTCCGACACACTCGCAGGCGACGTCGAGCTGGCCCCCAGCAAGGGGTCGCACATCCTCGTGCCTGCCGCCCGTCTGGGCCATCCGCGGGCCGCGATCACCGCGCCGGTGCCCGGTCACTTCGGCCGCTATGTCTTCGCCGTCCCATGGCACAACGGCCTGGTCATGATCGGCCTCACCGACGATCCGCACCACGGTCCGATTCCGGAACGCGACCATCCCGACGGCGACGAGGCGGCGTTCCTCCTCGACACGATCAACGCCGTTCTCGAAGACAAGCTGACCACTGACGACATCGTCGGCGGCTACTCCGGCTTCCGCCCGCTGATCAAGAGCAGCGGCGCGTCCAGCAGCGCCGACCTCTCCCGCAAGCACGCCCTGCTGCGGGACTCGCAGACCGGGGCGCTGACGATCGTCGGCGGTAAACTCACTACCTACCGGCGCATGGCCGAGGACGCCGTCGATGCCGTGGTCGAAGCCGGCGGACTGCAGGCCGGACCGTGCCGGACCACGGAACTCGGACTCGTCGGCAAGGGCACCCCCGCGCCCGGCCTGCCCGACCGCCTGGTCACCGCCTTCGGAACCGAGGCCGCGAAAGTGGCCGCCTACGGTGAGGCCGATCCATCGCTCAACGAACCCGTACGCGAGGGGATCCCGCTGACCGGGGCAGAGGTCCGCTTCGCCGTCGAGCACGAACTGGCGCTCACGGTCGAGGACGTCATCGACCGACGGACCCGCTGGGGCCTCGTCGACGCCGATCGCGCCGAACTCTACGACGCAGTGGTTCGGCTTGCGCCGGAGCTCAACACCGATTCACGACACGAAGGATGACGAACATGGGCAATACTCAACCGCGGATGCGCTGGTGGGGCTGGGGCGAGGACGGCAACGACGGCCCCGTCAAACCCGGCGCGAAGGTGATCCTGAGCAAGCACTGCGGCTGGCCCGCCGGCGTCGACAGGCCGCATGTGGCGCTCGAGGATGTCGCACTGCCCGAATCGGGACTCACCGTTGGGGTGCGCGCCCGCCTCGCCGACACCGTGGGCGAGGAGTTCGTCCGCGATGATCGCGCGACCCGCGTCTCCCATGCCGCCGGACGCAGCATGCCGGACCTCATCCGCCTCCGCAGCGGACAGCTGTCCCACGCTCCCGATGCGGTGCTCTACCCCGCCTCTGCCGCCGAGATGGACGCTCTCCTGGCGGTGTGCGCCGAGGAATCCGTGGCGGTCGTCCCCTTCGGCGGCGGCACCAGCGTCGTCGGCGGCATCGATGCCGTGCGCGGCGAGTTCGCGGCGGTCGTGAGCATCAGCCTGGCCCGCCTCGACAGTATCATCGACATCGACGAGGAGTCGCTGACGGCCACCGTCCAAGCCGGAGTCTTCGGTCCCGACCTGGAGGATGCCCTGCAGCCTCGCGGCTTCACCCTCGCCCACTACCCGCAGTCCTTCGAGTTCAGCACCGTCGGCGGTTGGGTCGCCACCCGCTCTGCCGGTCAGCAGTCGACCGGGTACGGGCGCATCGATGAGAACGTCGACGGCCTGCGCTGCTCGACCCCGAGCGGACCGGTCGAACTGCGCACAACCCCGGCGACCGCAGCCGGACCGAACCCGCGCCAGCTGTTCGTCGGGTCCGAAGGAACGCTGGGCATCATCACCGAGGCGACCCTGCGGATCCGCCGCGTGCCGAAGGCCGTTCAGGCCGATTCGTGGTTCTTCCCGGACTTCGCCTCGGGCACCGCTGCGCTGCGGGAGATGGAGCAGTCGGGTCTCCACCTAGACATCGCGCGTCTCTCGGATGTCAATGAGACTGCGTTCGGACTCGCGCAGCTCGGCAGCGAGCTGCAGCGCAAGGGCGTTCTCGCCTATCTGCGCGCCCGCGGCTTCACGACTCCCTGCCTCCTCGTCGTCCGCTACGACGGCGCGGCCTCCGATGTGCGCTCGCGTCGGTCCCAAGGCCGTTCGATCGTGCGCAGGCACAAGGGCGTCAACCTCGGCGCGGTTCCGGAGACCTCGTGGGAGAAGCACCGCTTCTCGACTCCGTACCTGCGCGATCAGCTGCTGCGAGAGGGAATGATCGTCGAGACGATGGAGACTTCGGCCCCGTGGTCGAAGGTGAATGACCTCCACGGCACGATCAGCGCCGGAATCGAGAAAGCGATGGCCGAGCGCGGCACTCCTGCATTCGTGCTCTGCCACGTCTCGCATCTCTACGCCACCGGCTGTTCGCTGTATTACACGGTCTTCGCCAAGCAGGAGGTCGGGGCGGAGATCACGCAGTGGAAGGCGCTGAAGTCGGCGGCCAGTGACGCCATCGTCGCCGGCGGCGGCACGATCACCCACCACCACGCCGTCGGCACCGATCATGCCCCGTGGCTGCCGGCGGAGACCGGCGGGCTGTGGCTGCGGATGCTGCGTGCAGCCAAGGCCGAGGTCGACCCGAAGGGCATCATGAATCCCGGCAAGCTGATGAACGGACCGGATCGACTGTGAGCGGCATCGAAGACAAGGGCGCCTTCGGCACGGATTCCACAGACCGGGGCTCTGCACGGCCGGTCGCCGATCCGGCGGTCGTGCCCGTGATCCTCAATCCCACGGCACGGCGCGGAGCGGTGCTCAGACGAATCGATCCGCTCGTCCATGCCTTCGCCGCACACGGTCTCGAGGCGCGGCTTGTCAGAAGCACGAGCGAGGAACATGCGAAGGAGCTCGCCGCGACGTTCGCCGCCGAGGGCGCCAAGGTCGTCGGTGCGCTCGGCGGTGACGGGATGGCGCGTACAGTCGCCGCCGGCCTCGTCGATACGGACACGGCACTGGGCGTCATCGCCGGTGGCCGCGGCAATGACCTCATCGGCAAACTCCGCATCCCGAAAGGCGTCGAAGAGGCTGTGGCCACGATCGCCGACGGCCGCGATCGAGTGATCGACGTGCTCGACCTCGATGGCACGATCAGCCTCGGCAACGTCTGCCTCGGTCTCGACTCGACCGTCCAGCGGCATGCGAACTCGACCAGGGTCGTCCGGGGCCATTGGGTGTACCTGTACGGGATCCTGCGTGCGATCCTGCCGCCGAGGAGCATCGACCTCGAGCTGACAGTCGACGGACAGCGCCTCGACTTCCGGGGCCTGACCGCGGGGTTCGCGAATTCCGGCCGCTACGGGGGCGGGCTCACGCTCTCCCCCGAGGCGGCGATCGATGACGGACTCATCGACGTCGTCCTCCTGGGGGAGGCGTGGCTGCCGAAGCTCGCCGTCGAGCTCGTCGCGTTCATGTCCGGCAGGCACGACCGCCACCCGCACATTCATTTCAGCCGAACTCGCGAGATCGGCATCGACACTCCTGCCGGTGCCGATCCGATCGAGATCGTCGCCGACGGCGACGCGGTCTGGCAGACCCCGGCGACCGTGACGATTCGTCCGTCCGCACTGAAGGTGAGGGTTCCTCAGGCCTCCTGAGCGACGGGACCTCAGTACTCCTTGGCCACGAGCGTGAGCACGTCGTAGTTCGCCACAGGCTCGTCGTTCTGGTTGACGACCTGCGCGTCCCAGCGGACCTCACCGTATTCGTCGGTCTCACGCGGGGTGATCCGCTTCGCGGTGAGCGTGACCTTGAGCTTGTCGCCCGGGGAGACCGGGGTGATGAAGTTGAGTCCCTCAAGACCGTAGTTCGCGAGCACCGGGCCCGGGTCCGGCTGCACGAACAGTCCGGCGGCGAAGGACACGATGAGGTAGCCGTGGGCCACGCGGCCCGGGAAGAACGGGTTCGCGGCGGCCGCTTCTTCGTTCATGTGGGCGTAGAAGGTGTCCCCGGTGAAGTTCGCGAAGTGCTCGATGTCGTCGAGCGTGACTTCCCGCCACTCCGAGTCGAGGGTGTCGCCGATGCGCAGGTCCGCAAGCGACTTCGTGAACGGATGATCACCGAGGCGGCGCTCCGATCCGCCCACCCATTCACCGCCGATCACGGTGAGCATGTCTGGGGAGGCCTGGATCGCGGTGCGCTGCATGAAGTGCTCGACGCCGCGCAGTCCGCCCATCTCCTCTCCGCCGCCGGCCCGACCGGGGCCGCCGTGGATGAGGTTGGGCAGGGGCGAACCGTGGCCGGTCGACTCTTCGGCATCGTCGCGGTCGAGGACGAGCACGCGACCATGCCACGGGGCGATCCTGCGGACGAATTCGGTGGCGAACTCACGATCATGCGTGACGACGGAGCCGACGAGGGAGCCGCGGCCACGGGCAGCCAGGCGGACGGCATCCTCGGTGTCGGAATAGGTGATGATCGAGGTCACGGGCCCAAAAGCCTCGATGTCGTGGACGGCATCGGACCACGCGTCATCGGCCTGGAGGACGGTGGCCGCGACATAGGCTCCGCCATGTTCGGCGGCCAGACGATCGGATTCCTCACGGCCGCCGGTGAGCAGGTGCGCTCCCCCGGCGATGATCCGATCGACGGCGTCGAGGACGTCGGTGCGCTGCTTGTCGGAGACGACGGGGCCCAGGCGGGTGGACTTCTCGCGCGGATCGCCCACACCTTGGGTGGCGAGCTTCGCGGTGATGGCTTCACCGACCGCCTCGGCGTGGGCTTCGGGGACGAAGGTGCGGCGGATCGCAGTGCACTTCTGTCCGGCCTTGACGGTCATCTCGGCGACGACGCCGGAGACGAAGAGGTCGAATTCTTGCGTGCCGGGCGCGGCATCGGGACCGAGCAGAGAGAAGTTCAGCGAGTCCGCCTCGGCGAAGAAGCGGGTGCCGCGCTGGGTCACGCAGTCGAGTCCGGAGAGATGGCGAGCGGTGTTCGCCGATCCGGTGAAGGCGATCGCGTCCTGTTCGGCGAGGTGATCGAACAGCGGGGTGACGTCACCGCAGACCAACTGGATCGCGCCAGCCGGGAGCAGCCCGGACTCGATCATGTCGGCAACGACGGCGCGGGTCAGGTGGGCAGTGTCGGTGGCGGGCTTGACGACGACGGGGACGCCGGCGACGAACATCGGCCCGAACTTCTCGAGCATGCCCCAGACGGGGAAGTTGAAGGCATTGATCTGACATGCGAGTCCCTGCCGGGAGGTGAGGATGTGGCGACCGACGAAGGTGCCGTTCTTCGACAGACGCTCGACCCCGCCGTCGAGGTGCACGGTCGAGTTCGGCATCTGGCGGCGGGCGACGCCGGAGTAGGTGAAGAGTGTGCCGATTCCGCCTTCGATGTCGACGAAGGCGTCGCGCTTCGTGGTGCCGGTGGTGAAGGAGATCTCGTGGTAGTCCTTCGTGCGCTCCATGAGGTAGGTCGCGAGCTTCTTCAGGATCACACCGCGCTGGTGGAAGGTGAGCTTCTGCAGCTCCTCGATGCCGGTGGTCCGAGCATGATCGGCGACGGCGGCGAAGTCGACTCCGGCCGAACTCACCGAGTGGAGGAGTTCCCCGGTGCCGGCGTCGCGGACGGGTCGGGCGGACTCGGTCGTTGCCGGTGTGTGCCAGGATCCGGCCACATAGGAACTGAGGATTTCGGTCATGCTTTGCTCTCCCTGGTGAAACGACGTCTCCCGGTCCACGGCGGCCGCATTCGGCACCGCTGCCGATTCCTAGACATATACTAACCAATCGGTCGGTAATTGTCACCGAGTGACACGAAGGCACCTTCTGACCTATGATCGTTCTCAATTACTGACCAGGCAGTCAGTCGAGGCGGACGTCCATCCGTCCGCCGCCAGACCCGAGGCACCGGCGATCACTCAGAGTCGAGGACCACCGCTTCCGGAGACGGCATCAGGCAAAGTCGCCCAGCAACCGAAAGATCCTCTCATGTCCACCACAGCCCCTGGCCCGGCCGCGCCACAGCCGACCGAGCCCCACTCGATCACCCGTGAAGAGCGCAAGGTCCTTGCCGGCACCCTCGTCGGCACCACCATCGAGTGGTACGACTTCTTCATCTACGCTCAGGCAGCCGGCCTCGTCCTCTCCGCCCAGTACTTCGGGCCCCTGGCCTCGGACAATCCGGCCCTCGGCCAGATCATGGCGTGGGCATCACTGGGAATTTCGTTCCTCTTCCGCCCCCTGGGCGCGATCATCGCCGGTCACCTCGGCGATCGCATCGGGCGGAAGAAGATGCTCGTGCTCACGCTCATCCTCATGGGGGCCGCGACCTCGCTCATCGGCTTGCTGCCGAACTACGCGATGATCGGTGTCGGCGCTCCGATCCTGCTCACCCTGCTGCGGATCCTCCAGGGATTCTCCGCCGGCGGCGAATGGGGCGGGGCGGCGCTGCTGTCAGTCGAGCACGCTCCGATCTCCAAGCGCGGCATCTTCGGTGCCTACCCGCAGATCGGCGTGCCGGTCGGCATGATCCTGGCCACCGGCGTCATCTGGGTGCTCACCACTCTGCTCACCCCCGAACAGTTCGCGAGCTTCGGCTGGAGGATCCCGTTCCTCTTCTCCGTCATCCTCGTGATCGTCGGCTACTACATCCGCCGCCAGGTCGAGGAGTCCCCGGTCTTCGCCGAACTCGCCGAACGCAAGGCCGAGTCCTCGGCTCCGCTGGGCACCCTGTTCAAGAAGAACACGAAGGAAGTCATCCTCTCAGCGCTCATCTTCATCGGCAACAACGCCGTGGGCTACATGATCATCGCGTTCTTCGCTGCCTACGCCTCCCGCCCTCTCGACGAGGGCGGATCCGTCGGCCTCGACCGAGCACCCGTGCTGCTGGCGACGACGCTCGCGAGCTTCGGCTGGCTGGTCTTCACGATGTGGGGCGGTGCGCTCTCGGACAAGCTCGGTCGCGTGCGGACCTTCCAGATCGGCTACGTCCTGCTCATCGTGTGGCTGATCCCAACCTTCCTCATGATCGATATGGCCAATATCTGGATGTACGGCATCGGCATCTTCGTCCTCACCGTCGGCATGGGCCTGTCGTATGGCCCGATGTCGGCGATGTACGCGGAGATGTTCCCCGCCCAGGTCCGCTACTCCGGTGTGTCGATCGGCTACGCGCTCGGCGCGATCCTCGGCGGCGCCTTCGCCCCGACCATCGCCGAGACCCTGCTCGCCGAGACCGGGAAGTCCATCTCGATTGCGATCTACATGATCATCGTGTGCATCATCTCGCTCATCGGCGTCAGCCTCGTCAAGGAGACGAAGGGCGTCGACCTCGGCCTGACCAAGCACCACTGAGACTGCCGCGAACCCCTGGTTCGTCACCTGCACCTCGATTTCCTGGTCGATCCACGGTGATTCCTCCGCCTGAAACGCTGTGGATCGACCCAACAATCCACCGAAGCAGCGCACCCACTCAGGAGCTCTCGCATAGGCTGATGGCATGACTGAGCTGACGTACTCCGACATCGAAGCCGCCGCCGCACGGATCTCCGGCCGGGTGCGTCCGGTGACCGTGGCCCCGGCCGACAAGGACGGACACGTCTTCGCCCTCGAGTTCATGCAGCACACCGGCACGTTCAAGGCCCGCGGTGCACAGAACTTCATCCAGGCTCACCTTGTCGAGGGCACCTTCCCCGAGGCGGGAGTGACCATCGCCTCGGGCGGGAACGCAGGGCTCGCCTGCGCGTGGGCTGCCCGTGCGGCCGATGTACCGGCGACCGTCTTCCTGCCGACCACCGCGCCGAGTGTGAAGGTCGAACGGCTGCGTTCGTATGGTGCGCGAGTGGAGTTGGTCGGTTCAGAATTCGCCGAGGCGGCCGCCGCCTGCCAGGAATTCGTCGACTCATCGGGGGCGCTGGCCTCGCACGCCTACGACCACCCACTCATCGCGGCCGGCGCGGGCACCCTGATGACCGATATCCTCACGCAGGTGCCCGCCCTCGACACGGTCGTCGTATCGGTCGGCGGGGGCGGACTATTCGCCGGAGTTGCGACGGCCGCGACTCATCACGGGGTGCGAACAGTGGCGGTCGAGCCGGAGAACTGTCGAGCGCTGAGTGCAGCGATCGAGGCGGGAGAACCGGTCGACGTCACAGTCGATTCGGTGGCGGCGGATTCGCTCGGTGCCAGGCGCGCCACACCGCTGGCACTGAACGCGGCACGCTCGGATCTGGTCACCTCGGTGCTGGTCAGCGACGACGCGATCATCGGAGCCAGGCAGCACCTGTGGGATCAGCACCGGCTGGCGGTCGAACATGCGGCAGCCACGGCACTGGCGGGGGCCCACGGCTCCGGCGGCTATGCGCCAGCCGAGGGCGAAAAGGTCTGCGTCGTCCTCTGCGGGGCGAACACCAGCCTCGGCGATCTCTGATCGGTGGGGGTCAGCGAGTTCGGTCGCGGTCCTTCGATGTCAGCGAGGCCTTGATGAGGCCGAAGATCGCGAGCGCCACGACGACGGTGATGATGGCCTTGACGAGGAACCACGCAATGGAGAACGCGACGTTGACCGCCCACCACGCGATGATGATGGCGATGATCGCGCCGATGATGCTCCACACGGTACTCATCTTCATGCCTCAAGCCTAGGCCCGAGTGCACGGCGGTGCAATGCGCGGTGATCGTCCCAGCCGATCCTCAGCCGATCGACGCGACTGACGCACTGGCCGTACGGACGGCGCGGGCGGACCAGCGGCGGTCGGCGAAGGCCACGTCGATCGGATGGTCGAAGGCGGCGGAGACCTGCTCGGAGGTGAGCACCTCCGCGATGGGGCCCGCGGCGGTCAGCCGCCCGTCAGAGATGAGTGCGGCGTGCGTGGTGGTCTCGGGAATCTCCTCGAGATGGTGGGTGACCAGCAGCGTCGACAGGTCCGGCGAACGCAGCGACAGGGCATCGATGGTCTCGAGCAGCTGTTCGCGGGCGGCCACGTCCAGTCCGGTGGTCGGTTCGTCGAAGAGCAGCAGCTGCGGGTCGGCGATGAGCGACCGGGCGACGAGGGCACGCCCCCGCTCGCCCTGCGACAGCACCTTCCATCCGGCGTCGGCACGGGCCGTCAGCCCCACCTCGGCGATCTGGGCGTCGGCCTTCGCAACATCCTCCGGTGAGGGCTCCCACCGCATGGGACGTTCGACGGTGCCGGTCAGCCCCGTGAGGACGACCTCCCGGACCGTGAGATTCGAGCGCAGCGGGTGGCGCGGGTTGACGTGTCCGATGAGGCGGCGCAGGGCCGCGAGCTCGACACGGCCCATGCGTGATCCGAGGATATCCACGGTGCCCGAGGTCGGGAACACCTGCGCCGAGGCGAAGCTCAGCAGGGTCGACTTCCCCGCCCCGTTCGGGCCGATGAGCACCCAGTGCTCCCCGGCGTCGATGCGCAGGTCGATGCCGTGGAGGATCTGCGTCTGCCCCCGCCGGAACGTCACATCGACGATATCGAGGACGGTCTCTGCCACGTCTCACTCACCTCTCAAAATCGACGGCCCCACCGCCCGGTGGGGCCGTTCCGATTCTAGGACCCACCTCGCCGAGGCGGCTCCCACCCTGAGATTCCGACGTTTCGCATCGTGGATCAGGAGTTCGACCCACTGCCGCGGTCTCGGCAGTGCAGCGTCGGGCCATAATGGTCTCATGCACAATGGCACCGACCCGAACGAGGATCTCCGCGAGGAATATCGCATCAAGATGCGCGGTCGGCTGCTGCGTCGGTCCGCTTCGTTCAATGTCGCCCACGCCGTCGACAGCCTCGAACCGGGCACGGGCGCACAGAGCATCCAACGCGCACTGACCTTGCTCAATCTCGTCGGACTCATCGCCGGCGAACGCCGTGAGGGCGCGAGCCTGTCCGAGCTCGCTTCGATCAGCGGCCGCCCGAAGGCCAGCGTCCACCGCATGCTCCAGGCGCTCATCGCCATGGGATACGTCGAACGCCTCGAAGAGGGCGGGTACCGCCTCGGCGTGCAATCGCAGATCCTCGGCCAGCTGGCCCAGAAATCGGTGGACCCCCTGGTTACGGAGTCCGAGTCGAGTCTGATGCGCTTGGCCGAGCTCAGTCAGGACACCGTGTTCCTTACTCTGCGCACAGGCAGCTATTCGATCTGCGCCCGCCGTGAGGAGGGTTTCGGTGAGATCTTCAACAACGCCCTGTCCGTGGGCGACCGCCACCCCTTGGGCATCGGCGCCGGATCGCTGGCGATCCTCTCCGAGCTCTCCCCCGCCGAGGTGGACGCCCAGTTCGAGGCCAACGCCGAGATCCTCGCCGAGAGGTATCCGAAGGTCTCCGTCCCGCACCTGCGCGACATCATCGATCAGGCCCGCATCGACGGCTTCGTCCACAATCCGGGGCTCTTCGCCAAGGGGTCGTGGGCGGTCGCGGTTCCGCTGCGCATCCGCGGATCCCGACCGCGTGCGGCCCTGTCGATCGCCTCGATCGCCGACCGTGTCACCGGCTCCCGAGTCGAACGTCTCGTAGCTCTGCTGCGCCGGGAGGCGAAGGCCATCGCCGAGGCGCTGAGCTCCCAATCCGACCTCACCCCGGACTCCGGCGACCTCTGAGCCAAACGCCCGGCACCTCCCGGATCACTCCCCCGCCGAGGCGGTTCCCCGCTCCGCTGCCACCGCCGCGAGGCTCTCGCGCAACCAGGTGACCGCCGCGGGTACGGAACCCGTGCGGGTAACGAAAGAGACCCGACGCTGCCCGAGGTCCTGAACGGCGGGGCGAAGGACGACGGCGAAGTCCGTGTCGACGGCTGCCTCGGTGCTCAATGCGCAGCCGAGCCCTTCGGCCACGAGACCGTGGATCATCGACAGATCGTCGCTGCGCATGAGCTCCCGGAGTTCGTGGCCGAGTGAACGACAGACCCTCTTAAGCACCCGCACCGAGGCTTCGGCCTCATTGCGGCTGACGATCCAGTCGACGTCGGCCATGTCCGCGACGTCGAGGATCTCTCGTTTCGCCAACTCGCCGTCGGCGGCGACCATGATCCGGTAGGGCTCGTCGAGCAGCGTGCTCAGCCGCAGGTCAGGTCCGGTGAATTCGGGCAGATCCGGGATGTCGTAGATGATCCCGGCATGGACTTCGCCGGCCTGAAGCATCCGCACGACCTCACTCGGCTCGGCCTCGACGACCTCGACCCGCACCGAAGTCCGCGCTCTCAGCTCCGCGATCGCCGCGGGCAGCAGCCGCGAACCGATCGACGGGAACGACCCGATGCGGACGGTGACCGCGCCCGCATCGCGCTGGGCGGTGACGATCCGTTCGGCCCGGTCGAGTCCGGCGAGCACGGAGTCGACCTCGGCGGCGAAGGACTCCCCCAGGGCTGTCAACCGCGTTCCGTGCCGCGACCGGTCGACAAGGCGGACCCGCAGATGCGATTCGAGGGTGCGCAGATGGTGGGTGACGGTCGGCACCCCGTACCCGAGCCGCTCGGCGGCTCGATTGAGACTGCCTTCGTCCCGGATCGCAAGCAGGACGCGGAGCTGCTGAAGATTCATCATGGCATACCCACTATGTCACTGTGTGCGAGATCTTGCTATATTCTCATCCCCCACCGATCCCTACTCTGGGACTCATGCGTGCACACGATGACATGGTCACCGGACCAAACAACTCAGCGGCCGCCTCGGCGAGCACCCCGACCGAGACGGTCCCGCTCACAGCGGCCACACTCGCGGATGATCCCCGCCATCACGCGGCCCCGTACGCTGATGCCCTGCGCAGGCTGGCCGACGAGGACTGGCTGCGTCTCCACGTGCCTGCCCATCAGGGCAGCTGCGAGCACGCGCCGGGGCTGGGGAACGTCGTTGGAGAGGAGGCGCTGGGCATCGACTTCCCCATGCTCTTCAGCGGAGTCGACCAGGAGAACTGGCGGATGATCGACCACACGCGCATCCGCCCCATCGACCAGGCGCAGGCGCTGGCCGCCGAGGCCTGGGGTGCGTCCCGGACGTGGTTCACGACGAATGGGGCCTCGGGCGGCAACCACATCGCCACGACCGTTGTGCGCGGGCTCGGGCGGGAGTTCGTCTGCCAGCGCAGCGTCCACTCCTCCGTCATCGACGGCATCACCCACGCCGACCTCCGCCCGCACTTCCTCCACCCCCGCGTCGATGCCGGCCTCGGCTCCTCCCACGGGGTGACACCCGCCCAGGTCGAACACGCATTGAGCGAGCATCCTTCCAGTTCAGCGGTCTACCTTGTGTCCCCCAGCTATTTCGGGGCGGTGGCCGACATCTCCGCCATCGCGGAGGTGGCTCACCGCCACGATGTCCCTCTCATCGTCGATGAGGCGTGGGGATCGCACCTCGGCCTTCACCCTGACCTGCCCGTCAACGCCGTGCGCTGCGGAGCCGATCTCGTCATCTCGAGCACACACAAGGGCGCTGGCTCGCTCACGCAGTCGGCGATGGTTCAGCTCGGCCACGGTCGGCTGGCCGAGCGGCTCGAACCGCTCGTCGACCGTGTGGTCAGGTCATATCAGTCGACCTCGTGCAGCTCACTCCTGCTCGCCTCCCTCGATGAAGCCAGGCGGCATCTCGTCACTCATCCCGACGCTATCAGCGAGGCCATCGCCACTGCCGAGGACATCCGGGGCCGAGTCCGCGCCGACGTGCGCTTCCGCGATGCGACTCCGGACATCCTCGCAGGTCGCGATGCTGTCGCTGCCGATCCGCTGAAGATCGTCATCGACACGCGAGGCGCCGGGATCACCGGATCAGACGCCCAATACATGCTCATCCGCGATCATCGGATCTACTGCGAGCTCGCGACGCCCTCGGCGCTGCTGCTGCTCGTCGGGGCGACCTCCCCGGTCGACGTCGAACGCTTCTGGTCCGCACTGCAGGCGCTGCCGCGGTCAGAGTCGGAACCCGAGCGGCCGATCGTCCTGCCCGGCAGGTGTGTGAAGCGGCGCGAGATCGGAGAAGCGTTCTTCGCCGCCTCCGAAGTCGTTCCCGCCGCTGAGGCGGTAGGCCGAGTGTCCGCAGATGCCCTCGCCGCGTATCCGCCCGGCATCCCGAACGTCCTTCCCGGTGAGGAGCTCAGCGAGGAGACCGTGACGTTCCTGCGGATGACCGCCGAGGCGCCGTCCGGATACGTCCGCGGAGCCCAGGATTCACGGATGGAGACCTACCGCGTCGTCTCAGAGTGAGTTTCCGCGCCCCCACAGCCTCACCGACCGCTCACGTCAGCGTCGAACACCCTCCGCACAGAGTCGGCAATTCGAGCGGTCCGTGCCGATCTTGGTATCTCATCCCTTCAGTCCGGCGATTCCGCCGCTGACGATGACGGCTTCTTTCACGGGGAGCACCCCCTCTTCTCTGAGCGTCCGCGCGCTTTCACGCTGGCCATCTGCACTCAGACCAGAATGTGATCACATTCTTCGCAAGTGTTTGATCCATCATCTTTAATGCAGTTTCCGAACCTGCTTTGCTTGCGGTCTTGACCTTGCTCCAGGGGAAGCTCTTGAGTGGAAACGGGTGGAATCCACCGCCCATCATGACCAGATATGACGATCCACCATGGCACTCAACATCGCTGTCGATGACCGCAGCAGAATGACCTACATCGGAGTTCCCCTCGGCGGCCCACTCTTCATCTACCGGCATATCGGAGATCCTGCCGATCCCGTCGACCTGACAGTAGGCGTTCCCACCGCCGAGTCTGTCCATCCCTCTGCGGGACTCGTCTTCGACGCCCTTCCGCCCGGGACCTATCTGGTTGGACGCCACACCGGACTTCCCGATGAAATTCCCGTTGCTCAGGCGGAGGTCCGCGCTTGGGCGGAACAGAACGGAGTGACCATCAGCTCTTCTGCTGAGTCAGATGGGGAATCATGGACCGGGCATGCCGAACACTTTCTGACGAAACCTGCGGACGAACCCGATAAGTCGAAGTGGGTGACCGAACTGCTCTACCTGACTGAATGAAACCGCCGACCGTCGATTCTCTCGGACCTTGTCTCGCAGAATCGAGGTCAGGAGGCGATATGTCCGAGCTCCTGACGATCGGAGAGTTCGCAACGGCGACTGGCTCTCGCAGATACAGCCCGCATCAGATCGAGACAGCACGTCTGATTTCTATGCTGCGCCGCATCGACATGCCATTGCCTGCGAATCCGTCGACGGTGGTCAACAGTCCGATACGTCCGGTTTCGACATCGGCACACATTCGGTGGCCGCAGCTCCTGTGCTGTCCTCGACGAGGCACACCTCTGCCAAGGAATTGCCCAGTGTCATCCGCTCCCTCGCGGATCGACTCTTCGGGCTCGCCGAAGACCGAGGAGGCGCCGCAGGCTCTCTCATCGTCATCTACCACGGGCTGACGTGCAGTTCCCGAGGATCCTTGGAGTCTTCGATGCCATCAGGCTCCGCGCCTCTGGACTCGGACTCAGACCTGCAGGTCCACCACGTGAGGTCTACACGGACGTCGATGACGGTCCGGTGCCACGCTGCGAAGTGGCGCTGCCGCTCCACGGTGAATGAGCGCGGACGGAGCGCCCAGTGACGAACGCAATATGGCGGACCGGCTCGACCAGTCGCCTCTCAGGCGCCCAACCCGGCACGAATACGGCGGACGGCGTCGTCGAAGGACTCTTCGGTCGCCTCGGCGGCCGCCCCCGGATCGCCGGCGTCGACGGCATCCATGAGTCGGCGCTGGTGCTTGAGCAGCGGCGCCTTGGCGTCGGCCGCGATCTCCCGCCTGGCACCGACGAGTTTGTACGCCCGGCAGCGCAGCCACAGGGTCCGGATCGTCTCAACGAGGACGGGATTGCCCGAGGCGGAATAGATCGTCGCGAGCAGCACTTCGTCGTGGTCGAGATACTCCGAGACATCACCGGAGTCGAGAGCCGCCTCCATCGCCGCGAACTCCTCATCGAGGCGCGCCCGTCCCGCCCCATCGAGCTTCTGTGCGCCCTGGACCGTTGCTTCGACCTCGAGGATGCGGCGCACCGAATAGATCTGCAGCAGCTCCTCGGCGGTGAATTCTTTGACCACGGCCCCGCGATGCGGACTGGTCTCGACGAGTCCGACCGCCTCGAGCCGGGCCAGCGACTCGCGTACGGGCATGACGCTCGTCCCGAGCGACGCCGCGAGCTGGCGGATCCGCAGTCGATCGCCGCTGCGATAATCGCCGGAGAGGATGCTCGCCTGCAGCGCTTCGAACACCTGGTCGCCGATGCGCGGGCCGATGTCGGTCTGGGTCTCGCTCATAGTCAGCAGTCTATCCACGCCGAGGCGGCTTCCGGCGGTTTCATGGGCTCCGTCCCCTCGGCACCGTGGATACGCCTACCGCAGGACGATGGTCCTCTTGCCCGAGAGGAACACACGTCCGTCGCAGTGCCACTTCACGGCATTGGACAGCGCCTTGCACTCGGCATCGCGGCCGGCGGCCACGAGGTCCTCGGGAGTGAAGGCATGGTCGACCTCGACCAGCTGCTGAGCGATGATCGGCCCCTCGTCGAGTTCGCTGTTGACGAAGTGCGCTGTCGCCCCGACGGTCTTCACTCCGCGCTCCCACGCCTGGTGGTAGGGCTTCGCCCCTTTGAACGACGGCAGGAACGAGTGGTGGATGTTGATGGCCCGTCCGGTGAGTTCGCGGGCGAGGTCGTCGGAGAGGATCTGCATATAGCGGGCGAGCACCACGAGGTCGACCTCGAAGCGGTCGACGAGTTCGAGCAGCTTCGCCTCGGCCTCGGGCTTCGTCTCCTTCGTCACAGGGATCCGGAAGAAGGGAATGTGGTGCCATTCGACGAGCTCACGGTGGTCGGGATGGTTCGACACGACCGCGGCGATCTCGATCGGCAGCTCGCCGACCCGGGCGCGGAAGAGCAGGTCGTTGAGGCAGTGCTCGAACTTCGAGACCATGATGAGCACCCGCCGCTTCTCCCCCTGCGGCCACAGCTGCCAGGTCGCGCCGAACTCCTCACCGATCGCTTCGAAGTCGGTCCGCAGAGCCTCGACTCCGTTGCCGGGCTCGTCGGAGACGCTGAAGTCGATGCGCAGGAACAGCTGCTGGGTCGACTGGTCGTCGAACTGTTTGAGTTCTTTGATGTCCCCGCCGTGGGTGAGCAGGGCACCGGTCACGGCGTGGGTGATTCCGGGGCGCTCGGCGCATTCGAGGGTGAAGATGTAATCCTGCATGTGCTTGTCTTCCTGTCCGTGGGGCGGGGTCTGGGTGGTGCAAGGTCTGGTTGGTGCTCAGCATTCGACGACGTTGACGGCGAGTCCGCCGCGCGATGTCTCCTTGTACTTCGATTTCATATCGGCTCCAGTCTGCCGCATGGTCTCGATCGCCTGGTCGAGACTCACCCGGTGAGAGCCGTCGCCGTGCATGGCCAGCCGAGCCGCATTGATCGCCTTCACCGAGGCGATGGCATTGCGTTCGATGCACGGCACCTGCACGAGGCCGCCCACCGGATCGCAGGTCAGCCCGAGGTTGTGCTCAAGTCCGATCTCCGCGGCGTTCTCCACCTGTTCGGGAGTTCCGCCGAGCACGGCGCACAGTCCTGCGGCAGCCATCGCACAGGCCGATCCGACCTCGCCCTGGCAGCCCACCTCGGCGCCGGAGATCGACGCATTGCGTTTGAACAGGATCCCGATCGCCCCGGCGGTGAGCAGGAACGTCACGACGGCATCGTCGCAGGCCGACCCGACCGAGTCCTCGTCATCACCGGCTCCGACGACAAAGCGGTCCATGTAATGGAGCACCGCGGGGATGATGCCCGCGGCCCCGTTCGTCGGTGCAGTGACGATCCGCCCGCCCGAGGCATTTTCCTCGTTGACGGCCAGTGCATAGAGGTTGACCCATTCGAGGGCGTCGAGGGAACCCGCTGCCCGGTAGTCCGCGGCTTCGAGCTTCGCCTTCAGTTCCGGGGCCCGGCGGCGCACCTTGAGTCCCCCGGGCAGGGTCGTCTCGGTGCGGGTGCAGCCGTTGTGCACGCATTCGGCCATCACCGCCCAGATCTCGAGCAGCTTGGCCCGCAGAGTCTCATCAGTCTGGCGGGCGCGTTCGTTGACGGCCATGAGCTCGGCGATGCTCAGCCCGCGGATGCGACACTGCTCGAGCAGTTCATCGGCCGTGGAGAACGGGATGACGTCCCCGTCTCGACCGGCCGCACCAGGACCGCCCCCGCCGGATCCAGGCCCGTCCCCGGCTGCGTCGATCGCTTCGGCAGCGTCCTTCTCCGCGTTCAGTTCGTCGGCGGTGACGACGAATCCCCCGCCCACGGAATAGTACTCGCGCTCGATGAGCTCACCGGCCGCCTCGGCGCTGATGCGCATCCCATTGGGATGGCCGGGAAGGGATTCCCGCAGGTGCAGGGTGAGATCCGACGCAACGTCGAAGGGCACATCGTTTCGCCCGCCGAGGTGGAGCGACCCTGCCTCACGGATCTCCGCGACCAGCGGGCCCACGGAATCCGTATCGAGCGTTTCGGGTTCCTTCCCGCTGAGCCCCGCGAGCACGGCGAAGTCCGAACCGTGCCCGATGCCCGTGGCACCGAGGGAGCCGAAGAGTCCGACGCGGACCGCATCGACACGCTCGAGCAGACCCGCCTCGGCGAGCTCATCGACGAAGCGCACCGCCGCCCGCATCGGGCCCACCGTGTGCGAGGACGAGGGTCCGATGCCGATCGAGAACAGATCCAGGACCCCGAGGCTCATCAGCCGGCTCCCTCGGCTTCACCTTCGGGCATCTGCCCGTCAGCGAGGAATTCCGCCATTCCGTCGAGCAGCCAACGGACCGTGAAGTCCGCGAAGCTCGCCCGCGGGTAGACACGGTAGGTGTCCTCACCGCTGTGGTGGAGGATCACCGGCACGGGACCCAGCGCCGTGACGATCGCGGATCCGATGCCGAAGGCGCGAGGGTGGAGATCGGCGCGGCAGCTCTTCTCGAGCACTTCGCGGGCTTTCTTCCCCGTCAGTTCGAGGATCGTCCGGTTGGCCGAGAGATCGACGGCCTGTCCGGGCAGTCCCTCGAGTCCCGCCTCCGCGACGATCGTCTCACCGGGCTGCTGGCAGCGGGAGACGTCGACGGCGAGGAATTCGTCGGGGCTCAGCCACAGCACGTGCTGAGCTGCCGGATCACCGGTGACTTCGCCAACGGTGCGCGGCAGGCTGAGACCGAACGTGTCCTCGAGTGACGTCCACGACGCGGAGTCAGGCTGTGCGCGCAGTCCGATCTGCACCGTGAAGGGCAGTTCGCGCAGGCCGACGCTGCGGCCGCCGGCGGCACTCGCCTCGGACATCAGCCCGGCCAGGTGCGCGGCCGGCGAGACACGCAGATCATCGAGTCCGCTCGACCCGGTGCCCGTGTGGGCGGCCTGAGTCTCAGCGGTCGAGGGGGACTGTGCCGTCGCAGGGGTGGAATAGGTGGTGTCAGCCATCGCGGCGGTTTCCTTCCGGATCGTAGAAGACGGGCGAGGTGATCTCGACGTCGACGAGGATGTCGCCGAAGGGAGACTTGACGATCTCACCTTCGCGGTTGCGGCCGTTCTCGACGAGTGCGAGACCGAACGGCCGGTCGAGGCTCGGCGAGATATACGACGAGGTGACATGCCCGATCATCGGCACCGGCCCGTCCTCCGGTGTGACGGGAGTGCCCGCCGCAATGAGCTGGGCGCCCTCGGCCAGGCGGGTCGTGCCGTCGACGGGCAGGACTCCGACAAGATGCTTGCGGTCCTCGCGGGCCGTGTCGACCCGGGAGTAGGAGCGTTTGCCGATGAAGTCCTTGGCCTTCGAGACGATCCACTCCATGCCCGCGTCCTGCGGGGTCACGGTGCCGTCGGTGTCCTGTCCGACGATGATGAAGCCCTTCTCGGCACGCAGCACGTGCATGACCTCAGTGCCGTACGGGGTGATGTCGAACTCGGCCCCCGCCTCGGCGACGGCCTCCCACACGGCCAGCCCGTAGAACGTGTCGACGTTGATCTCGAAGGCGAGCTCACCGGAGAACGAAATCCGGCAGATGCGAGCGGGAATGCCGTTCGCCAGGGTGGTCTCACGGAAGCCCATGAACTCGAAGGCCTCGTTCGACACATCGAGGTTCGGTGCGATCTTGGCGATGACATCGCGCGACCGGGGTCCGGCCACGGCGACAGTCGACCACTGTTCGGTCACCGAGGTGAAGACGACGTCGAGGTCGGGCCATTCGGTCTGGTGCCATTCCTCGAGCCATTCGAGGACGGTCGCGGCCCCGCCAGTGGTCGTCGTCATGTAGTAGCGGTCCTCGGCTACCCGCAGGGTCACACCGTCGTCGAAGATCATTCCGTCGGGCTTGCACATCAGCCCGTACCGGCCCTTGCCGACCTTCAGCTTCTTGAAGCCGTTCGTGTAGATCTGGCCGAGGAACTCTCCGGCGTCCTTCCCGCGGATCTCGATCTTGCCGAGCGTCGAGGCGTCCTGGAAGCCGACGGATTCGCGCACGGCCTTGCCCTCGCGCAGCACCGCCGCCTCCATGTCCTCACCCGGCTTCGGGTAGTACCAGGGGCGCTTCCACTGGCCGACGTCTTCGAACTCGGCACCGTGGGCGACGTGCCAGGGGTGGATCGAGGTGACCCGGGCCGGGTCGAAGAGTTCGCCCTTGCGCCGTCCGGCCAGTGCCGCGAAAGGCACCGGGGCGAAGGGGGCCCGGAAGGTCGTGTGCCCGACCTGTCCGAGGTCGTCGGCTTCCCCCAGCACCGAGGCGATCGCGCCGATCGCGTTGACCGCTGAGGTCTTGCCCTGATCGTTCGCCGTCGAGATCGAGGTGTAGCGCTTGATGTGCTCGACCGAGCGCATGCCCGCGCCCATCGCCCGCTGCACATCGGCGACGGTCTGGTCGCGTTGGAAGTCGATGAAGTGCGTGCTCAGATTCGTGTGGTCGTCCTGCGCCGAGGTGACCAGCCACAGCGGGCGCGCCGGGGCATAGGCCGTCGCCGAGGCCGCGGGGACGGCGAGTGCGGCCGGGAAGCCGGTGCGGTTCGCCGCCTGGTTCCCTGCCTCGGCGCCCTGCCGCAGAGCCGCTTCGAGCGAGTAGTCCCCGGTCACTGCTCCGACGGTGAACTGGTCGCGCACGGGCGTCGTCGGCACGAAGGCCGCGATGTCGACGTTCCAGTGGATTGTGCCCTTGCGCTGACCGTGCAGGTGGATGACCGGCGAATGTCCGCCGGAGACCGCAAGCAGGTCGACGGCAATGCTCTCACCGTTCTCGGCTGCGACGCCGTCGTCATCGAGTCCGGCGACAGTGATGGCGCTGACCCGTCCGGCGGGTCCGTCACCTGCGGTGCCGGTGACGGCAGAGCCGAGGATGAGGCGGGTGCCCGTGGCTGCGGTGACGGATTCGGCGATCGCCGAGGCGGTCGGACGGGAGTCGATGACCGCGGGGACGGTGATGCCTGCCGCGTGGAGGTCGGTGACGAGATCGTAGGCGGAGTCGTTCGTCGTCGCCACGGCCACTTTGTCACCGGCGGCCACACCGTAGCGGCCGAGGTATGTGCGCACGGCCGAGGCGAGCATGATGCCGGGACGGTCGTTGTCGGCGAAGACGATCGGACGCTCGTGTGCACCGGTGGCGAGCACGACCTGACCGGCGCGGATGTGCCAGACCTTCTGGCGCACTCCGCGGCCACCGGCAGCGGCGACGGCGTCGGTGCGGTCTTCGAGGGCGACGAAGTAGTTCGAGTCGTAGCTGCCGAAGACGGTCGTGTTCTTCACGTAGGTGAGCTCTTCGTGCTCGGCGAACCCGGCGACGGTGGACTCGACCCAGGCCAGGGCGTCGACGCCGTCGATCGTTTCGGCCGTGGCCGGTCCCACCGCGAGCAGGGACCCGCCGGGCAGGGACTGGTCGTCGAGGAGGAGTGTGCGCGCACCGGACTTGCCGGCTTCCCGTGCCGCGGCGAGTCCGGCGGGGCCTGCGCCGACGATGAGGACGTCGGTGTGCACGTGCTTGTGTTCGTAGGTCAGTTCGTCCTGGCCGGGGTCGAGGATGCCGAGTCCGGCGAGGTAGTCAGCCTCGAGCCCTTCGGCGACGGCGACGCGGGTGGCGGGCAGCATCGATTCGGAGACGTCGCCGGGGAATCGAGAGTGCACGCGCACAAGCGCGTTGGACTCCTCGACGCCGGCGCCGAGGATGCCGCGAGCGCGTCCCAGGTAGGTCGAGTTGCCGCAGTCGATGCGGCCGGCGGCGATGAGCGCACTGGCGATCGTGTCGCCGGAGAAGCCCGAGTAGGTCGCTCCGTCGACGGTGAAGTCGACCGGCCGGGTGGTGTCGATGCCGGTGGCGGAGGGCAGCCGAGACGCGGAGTGCAGACGGGTGGTGTTCGTCATCGAACCTCTCCTTGGGTGTCGGGACGGGGCGAGCCGATCGGGTAGATCGCGGTGAAGTCGTAGGTGGCCGTGTCGCGGACGGCGTTGAACCACTTCCGGCAGCCGGCGCTGTGGCTCCACATCTCGGCAAAGGCGCCGCGGTTGTTCTCACGGTAGAAGAGGTACTCGGCCCATTCTTTGTCTGTCAGGGCGTACGGGTCTTCGGGGTAGGGGACGTGCGCCTGTCCGCCGTAGTGGAATTCGGTTTCGTCGCGTGGCCCGCAGTTCGGGCAGTGGATGAGCAGCATGTCGGTGTCTCTTTCCTTCCGCTCAGTGGGCCACGGCTGCGGCGCCGTGTTCGTCGATGAGGTGACCGGTTTCGAAGCGGTCGAGGGCGAATGGGGCGTTGAGCGGGTGGGGTTCGTCGTTCGCGATGGTGTGGGCGTAGGTGAAGCCTGCTGCGGGGGTTCCCTTGAAGCCGCCGGTGCCCCAGCCGCAGTTGGCGTAGAGTCCTTGGACTTCCGTCTTCGACACGATCGGTGAGGCATCGAGGGTGACGTCGACGTTGCCGCCCCAGGTGCGCAGCACATGGGCGCGGGCGAAGATCGGGAACAGCTCGACAGCAGCGGCCAGCTGCTCCTCGATGACGTGGAAGCCGCCTCGTTGACCGTAGCCGTTGTAGGAGTCGACGCCGGCGCCCATGACGAGTTCGCCTTTGTGGGCCTGGGAGACGTAGACGTGGACGTGGTTGGACATGACCACGGTCGGGTGCACGGGTTCGAAGAGTTCGGAGACCAGCGCCTGCAGCGGGTGGGTCTGGATCGGCAGGCGGATCCCGGCCATGTCGGCAAGCACCGAGGAGTCGCCGGCCACGGCCAGAGCGACCTTCTCCGTGGCGATCGGTCCGCGGTTCGTCTGGACACCTACGACCTGATTGCCGATGCGTTCGATGCCGGTGACTTCGCAGTTCTGAATGATGTCGACGCCCATCTCATCGGCCTTGCGGGCGAAGGCCCAGGCGACGTGGTCGTGCTTGGCGATGCCGGCGCGCGGCTGATAGGTGCCGCCCATCACGGGGTAGCGGAGGTCGTCGCCGATGTTGATGATCGGGCAGACTTCCTTGACCTGCTTGGGATCGAGCCATTCGGCGTCGACGCCGTTGAGCTTGTTCGCGTTCACCCGGCGCTGGGATTCGCGCACGTCCTGGAGGGTGTGGGCGAGGTTGAGCACTCCGCGCTGGGAGAAGAGGAAGTCGTAGTCGAGCTCTTCGGGCAGCTGTTCCCAGAGCTTGAGGGACTTCTCGTAGATCGCGGCGGACTCGTCCCACAGGTAGTTCGAGCGGATGATCGTCGTGTTGCGGGCCATGTTGCCCCCGGCGAGCCAACCCCTCTCGAGAATGGCGATGTTCGTCATTCCGTGGTTCTTCGCCAGGTAGTAGGCGGTGGCGAGTCCGTGTCCGCCGCCGCCGACGATGACGGCTTCGTAGGACTTCTTCGGCTCCGGGTTGCGCCACAGGAAGTCGGGGTGTTCGGGAAGCTGGTCAGCCATCAGCGTGCTCCGATCTCGGTGAGGGTGGGGTACAGGGGGTGGTCGTTTGCCAGTCGGGTGACGCGTTCGCTCAGTTCGGCGATGATCTCCGGGCTCGCGCCGTTCTCGTCCGTGCCGGCCTTGAGCACCTCGGCGATGATGTCGGCCGCCTCGGCGAATGCTTCGCTGCCGAATCCGCGGCTGGCGAGCGCCGGGGTGCCGATCCGCAGACCGGAGGTGACCATCGGCGGCCTGGGGTCGTCGGGAACGGCGTTGCGGTTGACGGTGATGCCGATCTGGGCGAGCAGATCTTCGGCCTGGGTTCCGTCGAGGATCGAGTTGCGCAGATCGACGAGGACGAGGTGGACGTCGGTGCCGCCGGTGAGGACGGAGATTCCGCGTTCGGCGACGTCGTCCTCGGTCAGGCGGCGGGCGAGTTCGCACGCCCCGGCCAGGGTCCGCTTCTGCTTGTCGACGAAGGTGTCGGTGGCGGCCAGGCCGAAGGCCACGGCCTTGCCGGCGATGACGTGCTCGAGGGGTCCGCCCTGCTGTCCGGGGAAGACGGCGGAGTTGATCTTCTTCGCGATGTCCGCGTCATTGGTGAGGATGATGCCTCCGCGGGGGCCGCCGAGGGTCTTATGCGTCGTCGACGACACGACGTGGGCGTGCGGGACCGGTGAGGGGTGGAGTCCTGCGGCGACGAGACCGGCGAAGTGGGCCATGTCGACCATGAGGTAGGCACCGACCGAGTCGGCGATGCGACGGAACTCGGCGAAGTCGAGCTGTCGGGTGTAGGCCGACCAGCCTGCGACGATGAGCTTCGGCTGGTGCTCGCGGGCGAGGCGTTCGACCTCGGCCATGTCGACGCGTCCGGTCTCGGCATCGAGGCCGTAGGGGACGATCGAGTAGAGGCGGCCGGAGAAGTTGATCTTCATCCCGTGGGTGAGGTGGCCGCCGTGGGCGAGGTTGAGGCCGAGGACGGTATCGCCGGGACGGATGAGTGCGTGCATGACCGAGGCGTTGGCCTGGGCGCCGGAGTGCGGCTGCACGTTTGCGTATGCGGCGCCGAAGAGTGCCTTGACGCGGTCGATGGCGATGCGTTCGATCTCGTCGACGTGTTCGCAGCCGCCGTAGTAGCGGCGTCCCGGGTAGCCCTCGGCGTACTTGTTCGTGAGCACCGACCCTTGAGCTTCCATGACTGCCGAGGCGGTGTGGTTCTCCGAGGCGATCATCTCCAGGCCCTCGCGCTGCCGGGCCAGTTCGGCGTCGATGAATCCGGCGATCTGCGGATCGAGTTCGGCGATCGAGGTGCACAGCTCGACGGGTTCGCGGCTGGGGAAGGTCCCGGTGGAAGCGCCTGTCGGGGCACCGGTCATGCCGGCTTCGACGGGGTGTGCGAGTTGCTCTGTCATGGATCTCCTTCGACCTGTTGCCGATCGGCCGCCCCGGCTGATCGGCAACTAATATATCAGATGCGTTCCTGTAGTGTAGGCAGAGAATTCCAGCCGACGCAATACATCTGACGCAGAGATTATGAGGAGTCTTCTCATGAGCACATCCGCCGACGCGACGTCGCCGACGACGTCCTTGGCGAATCACGCCTATGAGATCCTGCGGCACCGACTCATCATGCTCGACATCGCTCCTGGTGATCCGATCAACGAGGCGGCACTGAGCGCCGAGCTCGAGGTCGGCCGCACGCCGATCCGCGAGGCTCTCAAACGGCTCGAGCGCGACCACCTCGTCGTGTCCTATCCGCGGCGCGGCACCTTCGCCACCAATGTCGACCTCACCGACCTGTCGACGATCTCCGAGATGCGGGAGGCCCTCGAGCCGATCGCCGCCAGGCGCGCGGCACACAACCTCACCCCGGAGCGGCGCCAGGAGTTCACGTCCGCGATCGCCGACCTCAAGGCATTGGAATCGACCGATGAGCAGCGCACCCTCATGGAGCGCGACCTCGAGGTCCACCGACTCATCTACAGCTCCGTGGACAATCCGCACCTGTCGGAGACGCTCATCCGCCTCGATGACCTGGCCACCCGCATCTGGTGCCTCGTCATCCCGGGAATCCCGGATCTCGTCACCCATATCCGCGAGCACATCGATCTGCTCGCGGCGATCCTCGACGGCGACGAAGAGGCCGTCGCTGCCCGCGCTGCCGAGCACGTCCGCGAGTTCGACAAGACCGTCCGCTCCACCTTGCGCTGAGCCAGACCCTCCATTGACGTGATCACAGACACACGCTAACGTGCTTGAGTGTGATATATCAGTTGTCGACCTGAATCTGTCGACCATCTCTCATTCCCTCAACGACGAAGGACTTCCATGGCTGACACCTCCACTGCCACCCATCTGGCTACGACTGAGAAGACCAGCATTCTGCGGGTCATCACCTACGCCGGCGCGATCATCGCGTTCCTCATCGGCTCGGGATTCGCCACCGGTCAAGAGATCCTCCAGTACTACGCGTCCTACGGTTTCTGGGGCGTTTTCGGCACCGGCCTTCTGGTGCTCGTGCTCATCTCCTATGTCGCCGTCGAGCTCTTCCTCACAGGCAGGCGGGAGCAGTTCGACAAACCCTCACGCGTCTTCTATTACTACGGCGGGAAGTATCTCGGCTCGTTCTTCGACTACTTCTCGATCCTCTTCGTCTTCCTGTCCTTCACCGTGATGATCGCCGGCGCCGGCGCGGTCTTCGAGGAGCATTACGGACTGTCGAAATTCATCGGCGGGATCGCCCTGGCCACCGTCGTCTGCGCCACCGTGTGGTTCGGGTTGACCAGCCTCGTCGACGTCATCGGCAAGATCGGCCCGGTCATCGTCGTCGTCGCGATCGCCCTCGGCATCTATGGAATCATGCGCGACCTCGATGGCGTCTCCACCGGGGTCGAGATCCTGCCGAGCCTCGACGTCACTCAGGCGTCGTCGAACTGGTTCCTCTCCGGACTGTCCTATGTCGGATTCTGCATGCTCTGGCTCGCAGCATTCCTCGCCGCCCTCGGCAAGACCGTGAAGAACAAGCGCGAGGCCACGGCCGGCGGCTTCGTCGGCGGAATCGCCTTCTCCCTGGCCTGCATGGTCGTCGGGCTCGGACTGCTTGCCAACATCGGCGAGGTCTTCGACGCCGAGATCCCGATGCTCGTCCTCGCCAGCAGCCTCGGACCGTGGGTCGGTGCGCTCATCTCCGTGATGATCCTCGCCGGAATCTACACGACGGCCATTCCGCTGCTGTGGACGGTGTCTTCGCGCTTCTTCGACGACAAGACGAAGAAGTTCAAGTACGTCACGATCGCCCTTGCAGTGCTCGGAACGACCATCGGCCTCATCCTGCCGTTCTCGCAGATGGTCAACATCGTCTACGTCATCAACGGCTACGTCGGCATCGTCCTCCTGGTGCTGATGATCGTCCGCACGATCCGCCACGTGGCCACCCGCCCGGCCGGTTGAGCTCTCGCCGAAGCTTCGTTACCGCTTTGAGCCACCGAGGCGCAGCGAGACCCGCTCCGCTGCCTGCACACACTGATCGGCGAGCTCGGCAATGCGGGTGGCATCTGTACGAAACTTCGGTGCGGCGATGAGGACGGCGGCAACCACTTCACCGCGATGGTCGTGCACGGGTGCGGCGATGCCGACTTCGTGCGGAGAGGTCTCGGCATCGTTGAGAGCATAGGCGGGACCGCTGGCGCGATCCGGGCCGTCGCCGGCGTCGCGGAACACCTTCACCGAGGCACTTCCCTCCGTCCGATATCGCGACCCCAGACTGGACGTGTGCTTGACCGGCTCGGGACTGGGCACCTGTTCGACGGTGACCGCCTCGGCGCCGTCCCACACCATCAGCGCACTCGTCTCGGAAGTGGCACGCGTGAGTGACTGAAGGATGGGATACGCTGCTCTGCGAACATCGAGATCGGCCAGCAAGGGGCCGGCGATCGCAATGATGCCCAGCCCAAGTCGATACCGCTTGGACGGAGCCTGTTCGACGATGCCCTCCTGCTCGAGTGAGGCGAGGATGCGCGACACCGAGCTTTTGTGCAACCCGACGCGCGGTGCGATCTCGGTGACACCGAGCTCCTGTCGGTCCGGCGCGAAGCAGCGCAGGATGGCGACAGTGTTTTCGATGACCGAGGCACCGCGGCGTGGGTTGTCAGGCGATTGTCGGGGCATGGTGCGAGTATATTCCCCAGACGGTGCCTCAGGCCGGGATTATGTTGTGTTCGGGTCCGAACGGGAACTTCGTGATGTCCTCGGAGGATTCTTCGCCGACGACGACGATATCGTGTTCACGGTAGCCGCCGGCTCCGGGTTGTCCCTCGGGAATGGTGATCATCGGCTCCATGGAGATGACCATTCCCGGTTCGATGACGGTGTCGATGTCTTCTCTCAGCTCGAGCCCGGCCTCGCGCCCGTAATAGTGGCTGAGCACTCCGAATGAGTGTCCGTACCCGAAGGTGCGGTTTTCGAAGAGTCCGTGTTCGAAGTAGATCTCATTGAGTTCGGCAGCGATATCCTTGCACACAGCACCCGGCTTGATGAGTTCGATTCCCCGCTTGTGCACTTCGACATTGACGTTCCACAGCTCGAGTGATCGCTCATCTGGCTCACCGTAGAAGAGCGTCCTCTCCAGGGCGGTGTAGTAGCCCGAGGGCATCGGGAAGCAGTTGAGGCTGAGGATATCGCCCTTGCGGATCTTCCGCGTCGTCGCCCAGTTGTGCGCGCCGTCGGTGTTGATTCCGGACTGGAACCATACCCAGGTGTCTCGCACCTCTTGGTCCGGGAAGGTCCTCGCAATCTCGTGGACCATCGCCTCGGTGCCGACGAGCGCGAGTTCGTACTCGCTGATGCCTTCGGTGATGGCGGCCTTGATCGCCTCACCGCCGAGGTCGCCGATTCGAGCGCTGTGCTTGATCACCTCGATCTCCTCGGGCGACTTGATCATCCGCTGGCGCATCGACTCCTTCGAGATGTCGACGAGCTCCACTGCCGGGAAGGCATCTTGGAGCCTGTTGCGATTCTCGAGGGGCAGGTTATCGTCTTCGACGCCGAGACGGCGCGGGTTGCCGATTCCGCGCTGACGCAGGCCTTCCTGGATCGCGTAGTAGTAGTTGTCACGTCGCCAATCCGTGTACACGATGTTCTCCCCGTAGCTGGTCCGCCACGGCATGCCTGCGTCGATGTTCGCGGTGATCGTCACCGTGTCGTCGGCCGTGACGACCATGGCATATGAGCGACCGAAGTACGTGAAGAGGAAGTCCGAGTAGTACTTGATGTTGTGATACGAGGTGAGGACCACGGCGTCGAGCTCCTTTTCGGCCATAGTGGCGCGCAGCCCGGTCAGTCTCCGCTCCATCTCCGAGTCGGAGAAAGTCAGCGGGGTCTTGGATCCGTTGTGGAGGACCTTGGTCCGGTCAAGGTCTGCGACGGAGGCGTTGTCGGCAAAGGTGGTCATGGGTTTTTCTCCTATTCGTTCGGTACCACTGCCTCGATGCTGCAGCGGCGCGGTGAGGTTCTGGACGACTTCAGACGTCGCGCAGAGGTTTATGGAAGGTCTCCTTGGCACAGATGACTGCACAGAGACAGACTGCGGCCGCAGCCATGAGGTACCAACCGGGGGCAAGATGCGAATCGGTCAGGCCGATGAGCAGTGTGGCCATAAAAGGTGCAGTGCCGCCGAACAGAGCGTTCGACACGTTGAAGCTCACGGCAAACCCGGTGTACCGAATACGCGTCGGAAACATCTCGGCTAGGAAGCTCGGCAGGGTGCCGTCGTTGAGAGTGAGCATGGCTCCGAGTCCGATCTCGACGAGGACGACGAGGGTGAAGCCGCCGGCGTCCAGCAACATGAAGGCCGGCACCGTGAGGACGATGAAAGTGACTGAGGCGATGATGAGCATCCTCTTGCGACCGAACCGATCCGAAGCCAGACCGGTGAGCAGGATGAAACCGATATAGGTGACGAGAGCGATGGTGGTGGCGACGAACGACTCAGTAGCCCCATAGCCGAGCTCGGTCGTGAGATACGTGGGCATATAAGTCAGGACGACATAGAACCCGACGGCGTTGAGCAGCACTGCGCACATCGAGATGAGCAGGGGGCGCCAGTGGTCCCGGAACATGGCGAAGACCGGAGCTTTGATCACTTCATCCTGCTGAGCGAGTTCACGGAAGGCCGGCGTGTCCTCGAGTCGGGTCCGGATATAGCGGCCGATCAACCCCATGGGCGCGGCAAGGAAGAACGGGAGCCTCCAACCCCAGCTCTCCAACTGTCCGTCGCTCAGCGTCGCGGAGAGGACTGCGGCGAGCACCGATCCCAACAGCAACCCGGTGGCGGTGCTGGCTGGAACGACGGCTGCGTAGAGACCGCGTCGACGTGGTGGAGCATATTCGACGAGGAACGCCGAGGCTCCAGCGTACTCGCCCGCGGCGGAGAAGCCCTGTACGAGGCGGACGACAAGCAGCAGCACGGGCGCCAGGAATCCGGCCACCGCGAAACTCGGCAGCAGACCGATGGCAAACGTCGAGACCGACATGATGAGGATCGATATCGACAGCGCGGACCGACGTCCGATCTTGTCTCCGATATGCCCCCAGACGAAACCGCCGATGGGGCGGACGACGAAGGAGACGGCGAAGACCGCAAAGGTGGACAGAAGCGCGAGATTGTCTTCGGACTCAGGGAAGAAGACGATCGCAATAGTCGTCGCAAAATACCCGTAGACGCCGTAGTCGAACCATTCGACGAAGTTGCCGACGAAGCTCGCAGAGACGACGCGCCGCAGCGTCCGCTTCTGCTCGAGAGTGGGTTGCGTGGTCGCCGACGCATCTGTCTTCACAGCGTCATTGTCCTCTGGAGCGAGGTCGGACTTCATTGTCTTCTCCATCGTTGTGAACGGTGACAACGCGTATGTTGCATTCTTTACAACTGCGTTGCATTACAGATTATTGTGTCCCGGTCGACCGGTCAAGAGATTTCTGCTGAGAACTGCGCGTCATCAGAAGGCGGCAAGCGAAAGGCCCTGCCGGACCGAATATCCGACAGGGCCTTGGAACTGTACTGACCGACACAGCGAAGCCCCGCACGATTTCCCATCGTGCGGGGCTTCGCTGATGCGAGCGGCGTCGCCTACCTGCTCGAGACGCGTCCGAAGAGATTCGCGATCGGCGCGAGCAGCAGCGGTCTGGCGGCGAACCAACCGGCCACGACCACGACCATCGCGATGAGGAACCAGACGAGTCCGGCCCAACCGAGCATCTCGGTTCCCGCGAACATGTAACCCAGGTTGTGCCGCAGTCCGGTCGTGAACACGAGGAACACGTGGACGAGGATGAAGAACACGAAGAACAGCATCGTCGGGAAGTGGATCGCCCGAGCCAGCGGCGCCGGATAGATCTTGTTCAGCGTCGTGGCGTTCTTCGGCCACCATTCGCTCATCCGCACACCCGTGATCGCAGCCAACGGTGCGGCGATGAACACGATGATGAAGTACATCAGCTGCTGGAGAGCGTTGTAGTTGACCCACGCATCTTCCATCGGCCATTCCATCGTTCCGTACTGAAGCGCCGCCGACAGCGCGTTCGGGAACACTTCCCAACTGGTCGGCACGATGCGTGCCCAGTGCCCGGAGACGAAGAGCAGCACGACGAAGACCACACCATTGGCCAGCCACAGCAGATCAAGACCCGTGTGCAGCCAGAGGTTGATGCTGATCTTCTTCCCACCCTTCTTCGGGGTGTAGAACGCCGGCGGCTTCTGCTGGTGACGCACCTGCAGACCCGAACGGATGATGAGCACCATGAAGAAGATGTTGAGGAAGTGCGTCCACCGCACCCAGCCCGGGAAACCGGGATCGACGAATTCCGGGATGTGGTATTCGCCCGGGTAGCGCTCGAGGAACTCCGGCACGCCCGGCAGGGTCGTGACACCGCGTGCGGCGAGGATGAGGATCCCGGCCACGACGATGAGTCCGCCGAGTCCCAGCCCGACGATCTTCGACCACTGTCCCAGCGACTTCGACCCGATCATGACCGGTTCCTTCTTCGCTGCAGGCTTCGCCGAGGCAGCACTGCCCGAACCCGACGACGTGGCCTTCGCAGCCGGGGCCGTCTTCGCGGCCGGCTTGTCCGCGGTGCGTGCCGCAGCCTTGTCGTCGGCCTTCGCGGCGGGCTTGGCCATCGGCTTTCGCTGAGCGGGCTTGTCCGTGGTCTTCGCCGCGGGCTTCGCCATCGGTTTGCGTTGGGCGGGTTTCTTCTCGGCTCCGTCGGATTTCTTCTCTGACGCCGAGGCGGCTCCCGCAGCGGCCGCACCTGCACCGGCGGCGGCTCCCGCACCTGCGGCTGCCGCACCGGCACCGACACCACCGATTCCGGTGCGTCGGCCCTGGGGCTTTTTCTCGCTGGAATCGTCCCCGACCTTGGCAACCGGCTTCGAATCCTGCTTCGCGGCTTCGCCGGACTGCGCGTCCTCGGCCGGCTTGTCTGCCTCGGCAGATGCGGCAAGTTTGGGAGCGTGTGCTGGAGCAAAGCCCTCCGGCGGCCAGGGGTCTCCCCCGGCGGTGCGGGGAAGTCCGCGGCGCAGCGGTACATCGGAGAGTTCTCCGGAGCCCGAGCCGTTCGCGGCTGCTGCAGCCACACCGGCACCGGCAGCGCCAGCTGCGGCGGCCGCCGCAGGAGCAGCGGACGAAGTTTCAGACGTGGAATCGGCTGACGTATCAGCCGAATCGGTTTCGGCAGAGTCGGCCTGAACAGCGGATTCCTCCGCAGTGCTCTCGGCAGGAGCGGATGCAGCCGCTGCAGGAGCAGCGGAGCTGGCAATCGAGCCACCTGCAACCTTGACGCCGGCGGGCGCGAAGCCTTCCGCCGGCCAGGGATCTCCACCGGCGACACGCGGCAGACCACGGCGCAGGGGGACCTCGGCAGCAGGTTCTGCCGCAACCGAAACATCGTCCGAACCGGAAGCGGCGACGCCAGCGCCGGCAGCCACTCCGGCACCAGCCGTCGCGGCAGCGGCAACCGGGGCGGCCGAGGACTGTTCGTCCGATTCAGCGGACGCAACGGGAGCAGCTGAGGCACCGGGGGCTTTCACTCCGGCAGGAGCAAGGCCTTCCGGCGGCCAGGGCTGCCCACCCTCGACGCGCGGCAGGCCACGGCGCAACGGCACCTCGGCCGAAGCAGCCGCCTCAGCGCGCTCCTCGACCGAATCCTCAACGGGCTCTTCGGCCTCGGCGGAAGCGACGGTCCCCGTCGACTCCTCGGCCTCGGTCACATCGGACTCGGCCGCCTCGGCGGGGGAACCTTCATCCAGTTCCTCCGTGTCGGATGTCTCCGGCAGCCATGACGCGCCCTCTTCCAAGGGTTCGCCGATGGCGCCCTCCGGGGGCCAAGGGTCTCCGCCTTCGACCCGGGGCAGACCCGAGCGCAGCGAACTGGAATAGGTTGCCATATCAGGACTTGTTCTCGTTCAGTGATTCGATGGCCTGGGGAACGACCTTGAACAGGTCGCCGACGACGCCGAAATCGGCGATGTCGAAGATCGGGGCTTCGGCGTCCTTGTTGACCGCGACGATGGTCTTCGAGGTCTGCATACCGGCCTTGTGCTGGATAGCACCGGAGATGCCGAGCGCCACGTAGAGCTGCGGGGACACCGACACACCGGTCTGGCCGACCTGGTGCGATTGGGCGATGTAGCCGGCGTCGACGGCAGCGCGGGAGGCACCGACGGCAGCGCCGAGGGCGTCGGCGAATTCGCCGACGAGCTCGAAGGACTCTTCCGAACCGACGCCGCGACCACCGGAGACGACCTTCTGCGCACCGCGCAGCTCGGGACGCGACGAGGTTTCGACGACGGCTTCGAACGAGTCGATCGCGGCCGAGCGCTTACCGGAATCGGCGACCTCGAGGGCCTGCGTGTTCGCGGACTGTGCTTCGGCGCGGGCTTCGATCGAGCCCAGGCGCACGGTGACGATGGGGGCGCCGAATGTGGGAGCGGAGGAAGCGGTGTAGCCGCCGCCGTAGACGGAGTGGCTCGCCACGATGCCCTCGGAGTCGCGTTCGAGTCCGGTCGCGTCGACGGACACGGCCGATCCGCTGCGCACTGCGTAGCGACCGGCGATGTCGCGACCGTCGAGGGTGTTGGGCACGAGCACGGCGTCGGGAGCGGTGAGCTCCGCGGCTGCGGCCACGGCGTCGACGGCCGCGGTGCCGAGGTTGCCCTCGGCGGCTGCGGCGGTCAGGGTCGCCACGGCGCCGAGTTCGGCGGCCTTTTCGGCAGCAGCGTCGGCGCTGCCGGCGGCGAGCACGAGGGCGACGGGCGAGCCGATCTCAGCGGCGCCGCCGAGCAGTTCGGCGGCCGGCTTCTCCAACTGGCCCTCGGCATCGGCGGTGAGGACGACGAGAATGGAATCCTGTGGGAATTCTGACATGACGATTCTCCTTAGGCCAGACGGTTCTTGGTGAGGTATTCGGCGAGTTCGACTCCGCCATTGCCTTCGTCGACGACCTTCTCGCCGGCTTCGCGCGGCGGCTTCTCGGCGACGGTGACCATGATCGAACGGGCCACGGACTGGTCCTCGGCGTCGATGTCGAGATCGGACAGGCTGATGACCTCGAAGGGCTTCTTCTTCGCTGCCATGATGCCCTTGAAGTTCGGGAATCGGGCCTCGGGAAGCGCCTCGGTGATAGAGATGACGGCGGGCAGTTCGGCCGAGACCTGCTGCTTGCCGCCTTCGACGCCGCGGGTGCCCGAGACCTTACCGTCGGCAAGTTCGACGGTCGACAGGCCGGTCACGTGCGGGTAGTCGAGGTGCTCAGCGAGCATCGCCGGCATCATGCCGCCGTTGCCGTCGGTGGAGATGTTGCCGGTGACGACGAGGTCGAATTCACCGCGGCGCAGAGCAGCAGCGAGCACCTCTGCGGTCAGACCGAGATCAGCGCCGGCCAGCGACTCATCGGCCACGTGCACGGCATTGTCGGCGCCCATGGCCAGACCCTTGCGGATCGTGGCGGTCGCGGTATCGGGCGCCATCGAGATGACGGTCACCTCGGTGTCGCCGTCGCTGTCCTTCTGGGTCAGTGCAACCTCGAGGGCACGCTCACCGATCTCATCGAGAACAGCTTCCGAGGCGCCGCGATCGGCGAGCCCGGTTTCCAAGTTCAACTTGCGGTCGCCGTACGTATCCGGGACCTCTTTGACCAACACCGCGATCTTCAAGGATGTCTCCTTAGGTTCGTGAAGCAGCTCCAACTGCGTGAGACTTTCGTCTCATAATCTACAGGTGACTGATTTCCGTCCGTTGACCGGGTCCAGTCGGAACCGGTCATGTCCTTCACCCATGGTACGTGGTAGGCACCACAGCTATCTCCGTTACTGTACGAACGATCGACAGAATTTGTCCAGTATCGAAAAGAGGGATCCTCGCCGAGGCGGGGCCCTAGAATGGGAGCAGACCGACCGACCCTCCCGGTGTGCATCGCCGCCCCCTTTGCACGGACGCATCCGGGCAGGTAGAACCCGGAGGTCACAGACAAGACGCAGACATCAAAGGTGAAGGAGCGCCCCGTGGCTTTCGACCTCGACGACATCGACCGCAGCATCATCGCTGCCCTCGTCGAGGATTCACGGCTGAGCGTGCGCCAACTGGCCGAACGCGTCCACATCTCCCGTTCGGCCGCGCACAAGCGCTTCACCACCCTCATCGAGTCCGGTGCAATACGGAAGTTCACCGCCGAGGTGGACCGTGAGGCCCTGGGCATGACCGTGACCGCGGTCGTCGTCGTCAAGATCGGCGAGCGTCCCTGGCCGCAGGTTCGCGAGGATCTGGCCGCCCTGCCGTTCGTCGAGAAGGTTCAAGCCGTCAGTGGGGACATCGACGCCCTTGTCACCGTGAACGCCCCGGACAATACGGCCCTGTCACAGGTGATCCTGCGCCGCATCCACGAAGTCCCGGGCGTCGTGTCCTCCCGCTCCCTCCTCATCCTCGATGAGGCGGAGGGCCATAGGCCGGGAGCGGGCTGAGTCGTGAGGCTCAGTCCTTCTGGTATTCGGTGATGGCCTTCTCGGCCAGGTCGAGACCGTAGTCCGCGTCGGCATAGCCGGCGATCGTGGCCTTGCCGATCGGATAGACATGTCCGGCCTTGACGGCTGGGAGGTCTTTGAATACGGCGGAGTCCAAGAGCGCCTTCGTCAGTGAGTCGTAGTCGCCGCGCAGATCCGAGTTGACGAAGATGATGTCAGCGTCGGACAGGCTCCGGTCGAGGACCTCAAGCGAGATCTGAGCCTCGGGCTCGACAGTTCCGGACTTATTGCCTCCCTGTTCGGCTTTGCCGTACTTCTTCACCATCGCGTCCTCGTCGGCCGACCAGTCGAAGCCGAGCGGGGACAGGATCGTGCCGAGCATGTTCTCGCTGCCCCACAGGTAGGCCGAGTTCTCCTCGAAGGAGGACACGACTCCGATCGTCGTACCCTCGGTGACCTCGGAGTACTTCTCGCCGAGCTTCTTCTGTCGAGCCTGGAACTCGCTGTCGAGCTCGTCGAGGTCATCGGTCCTGTTGACGGCGTCAGCGACCTCTTCGACCCGCTGCTGCCAATTCGCGCGGTCGCCGCCGCGCAGGGTGAACTGATAGACCGGTGCGATCTCCTCGAGCTGCTCGATCATGTCCGGTTCGAAGATGTTCGGGGACAGGATGAGGTCGGGTTCGGTCTCGGCGAGCTTCTCGAGGTCCGGCTCCTGCTGACTGACGGCAGGGATCTTCTCGAGCTCGTCGAGCCACTCCTCGGGCACGGCCGGATCCTGGTACTCACCCTGCGCCACGGGAGGCGCGTCAAGATCCATGAGGGTCTCGGTAGCGGCATAGTGCAGTGTCGCGACGGCTTTCGGAGCCGTGGGCACTTCGACCTCCGCGCCCGTCGCGTCAGTGACGGTGCGCGTCTCGGAGGCAGTGCCCGGGCTCGTTTCCTCACTGCCGCCTGCGCATCCGGCAAAGAGAGCGAGGCCGGTGGCTCCGGCGATGGCAGCAGCGGTCAGGCGCGTCAATGACATACGTTTGTCCTTATTCTCATCTGGTCTATTCGGTTCTGGATGAGCGCTCGAGCGGGGTGGCCGGGCGGTGACGGGTTCGGACGAAACCCGCTCAGGAGCGAGTGGCGATCACGGCCGATCGGAAGCGGCCGAACCCCCATCCGATGTCTCTCACCTGCACATGCGGGGCGCCGCGCGCGTGCAGATCCGCGACGAGATCGTCGCTGGTCAGCGACGGATTCCCGGTGGTGGCCAGGACCGTGATGAGCTCTTCGGCTTGATGGTCGTCGGTCTCGGCATCGTCGGTGAAGGGTTCGACGATCACCAGGGTCCGGCTCGCGGCGAGCATCCGGTCCAACAACGAGGTCACCTCTGTCCGAGATCGCCCCGTCAATCCGGCGATCACGAGGGTGCAGTCGACGTCGGGCCAGGGTTGTCGACCGGACAGACCCTGCGCACCGGGAGTGTGGATCGTCCGCCCCGAACGCGGGGCCCTCCTCGTCAGGGCGGCGGCCGCCTCGGCGTCGACATCACCGACGACCGCGAGGTTCCCGGCCGAGGCCACGGGTTCGAGGTCGAGGATGAGATCGAGGACATACTGCAGGTGGTCGAGGCTGCGTCGCCGATGGGCGGAGTCGAGTTCGGAATCGGCGTCGCGCTGGGCATGCCAGGTGGGAGCCTGAATCGTCGAGGCGCGCGAAGTGCGGGAGGCGAACCCGCCTCTGAGCACATCGATGAGGTCGACGAGGGAGAACAGGTCGAGCAGCGCCGGATCGCTCAGGTCGAGCCCGTCGGAGGCACCGTCGCCGGTGAGAACCGCTCCGGTCGGGGTGTTGCGGTAGATTTCGTCATCGTGAGTTAGGAGTCCGAGGGAGCACATGGCCGTCAGCACCGGCCGCACGCGGTCGGGGTCGAGGCCGAGTTCGGCGGCAATCGCCTCGGCGGTGGCGACTCCGCCGGCGATGAGGTCGTTGATGCCGAAGGTGACGGCTGTCCGGGTGATGATCGCGGGGAGCAGCTCGGTCATTTCGTGGACCTGGTGGAGGACCTCGAGAGTTCCGCCCGATTCGGCGCTGCTTTCGCCGCCGGCTGCTGCAGAAGGGGCCGAATCATCGGCCGGGCCGGTCTCGGCCCCAGATCCCTCGAGCGTGGCCTCGGGCATGGAGGCGACTGCCGCACTTGGCGCGGCGGGACGAGTCGGCATCTTCCGCCAGTAGCCGACGACCTCGACGTCCTCTTTGGGAAGGCCGATCTCCCGGCGCAGGTAGCGACGGATGGGGGCGATGGTCAGCGTCTCCCCCGCGCACCAGGCGAAAGTGCGGCCTTCGGGCAGGTCGAGGTTCTTCACGGCATCGAACATCAGGCGCGATTCGCCCGGTGCGGTGGATCCGCGGATGAGCCAGTCGATTTCGACGTCGGCTTCGGTGGTGATGTCTTGGATGTCGTCGGAGGTGGGCACTTCGACGATGATGTGACCGCGGGTGCCCGCAGGTGCCTCTTCGAGCCAGCGTCCGACGGCGGGCAGCGCCGTCTCGTCGGCGACGAGGAGGTGGAAGTCGATGTCGTCGGCCAAGCCGGCGCAGGTCTTCGGTCCGGCGAAGCTGATCCGATCACCGACCGCGACGCCGAAAGCCCAGTCAGAGGCCAGTCCGGAGTCATGGCGCACGATGTCGATGCTGAAGGAGTTCGTCTCGTGGTCGACGCTGCGAACGGTGTAGTCGCGGGCACGGTTGAGCGCTTCCCGATTCCAGTTGAAGCGGAACTCCTCCTGCTCGCCGATATCGAGGGATGAGCCGTCGGGCGGGGGAATGACGAGTTTCACGTGATCGTCGAAACCCTCGGAGCGGAATGCAGGCCGCGCAGCCTCGCCGACTCCACCGGCCGCCAATTGATCGCCTGCCACTGTCAGGCGTCGCATGTTCGGGGTGATGTCGACGATGCCGGTGACTTCCACTTCTCGCAGGATGATCGGCAGCACCTGCAGAGGCCTGGAAGTACGCGGCATGTATTCAGCTCCGAGGGTTCATGACGTATGAAACAGCGAGAAACAGAGAAGCCGGACCCACAACTTCAAGCAGGTGTGTCAACTGCCTTAGGCAAGACCTATGTTCTCTATATCTCATAGGTGAGCCTAACCTGAGATCATCGGAGGTGCAACCACTTATTTTCAACACCGACCAGAGGCCGCCACCTCAGTTCGCTCCGACGCCACTGGTCTCGCTTCGTCTTATTCGCGCGGTCCCGACAGCAGCATGAGCGCGGCACCGGCGACGATGCGTTTGTAGACCGGCTCGACGGACAGCGCGTCTCCGTCGGCTGTGAGGAGCCCGAGCTCCGTGAACTCCTTCAGCTCGTCTGCCAGCAGCTTCGAGAGTCGCTCGGCGCGCACCTCGCCGAGGTCGAGTTCTGGGCGTTCGGGTGCCGAGTCAGGAGTGAGGATCTCGATGAGGCGCTGAGCGATTGTGATCGCCGGGGCGCCGTAGTCCTCTCCGGGAACGAGGTTGATCACGTCGAGCAGCCGCTCGTAGATGAAGGCGCCGATGACCGGCAACGCGGTATCCGCGCCCACCTCGCCTTTCTTCCACTCGTCGGCGGCACTTCCCGGGCGGACCTTGGTTCCAGTGATCTCGGTGATCTCAGCACTCTGCATCACGGCCCACATCGCTTCGAGGACGGGCACCTCGTCGGCGCTGCGCGCATAGTTCACGCCGTCTTCGTAACGGGCGTTCGACGCGACTCCGACGGCTTTGATGCCGAACTTTCCGGCCGCCTCGGCGATATCGGCTCGCTTCACCCGCCCCGTACCGGTCAGCGGGCGGGAGTCGCCGATCCAGTCGAGAATGCCGACCACGCCCTCGACGAGGCGGTTCTGTGGCATGGGCTGTGCGAGCTGCTCCTCGCTCAGGGCATTGGCCTCGACTGCAGCCATCAAGGCCGAGGGCAGCGGGTCGGTGCGCATGCTCGCGGCCTCGGCGCGGCCCCGGGCGACGCTCCAGCGTTCGGGGGTCTCGTCGGTGTCCATGCGGAAGCGGAGATAGTTGTCGAGAGCTTCGAGGCTGTCGAGGAAGATCACCGTCGAAGGAGATTCGCCATCGGCCTTCTCGGATTCCTCCTGGCCGTCGGCTGCGAAGCTTTCGAGGACATCGAGAAGGTCGTCGATTCCCTCGGGCTCGTCGATATCTGCCCGGGAGGACACGGCGATGCAGAACAGGAGGTGGGCGATGTCGAAGACCTCTGAGTCCTCATCGACATCGTCGTAGGTCTCGGCCAGCCAGTCGCGGAAGCGCCGGTAGAGCGGCATCTCGTAGACAGTCTTCTCGACCTCGTCCATTCGTTCATCGATGCCCGACGGGTCAGCGGCACCTGCTGCATGACCGGTCGCGTTCGATCCGCCGAGCCACTCCGGCAGGTCCTGTTCTGCGGCGGGGTCGTCCTGACCCTCCTGGACGTCCTGGACCACACGGTCGGCCGGGCGATAAGTGCCAGCAACCGGTTCCGGATAGCCGTCGAGCGGCATGAGTTCGTCGACAACGTCCTGCGCCGAAACTCTGTCTCGCTTGGTCAGACGCACGACCGCAGCGGCCACGGCGAGCATGGACCCCTCGAGGACGGGAAGTCCGCTGTTGCTGGTGATGAGGCGGTCGAGGCTGTCGACGACGCGTCCCTTGTGGGCCAGGGCCAGGATATCGCGGGCCACGGCACGGGACTTCTTCGCCGACCACTTCGGCGCCATCACACCGCCGAGCTTCGGTCCGAGCGCGTCGTCGGTGAACCATTCGTCGACGAGACCCATCGCCGACCCGGTCACCTGTGCCACGCTCGGGTTGAAGTCCTCGGGATCCGAGGGCAGGGAGGCCACCACAGCCTCGGCGCGATTGATATCGCCTTCGGCGAAGGCCAGGGCGAAGGACCGCAGCTTCCCCAGAGCCAGTCCTCGGTGAGCACCGGTCGGGTTGAAGAGACGTCGGTTGTATTCTCCTTGTGCCTTTTCCATGGCTGCGTGGAATTCGGCTTCGGTGAAGTCCGCTTTCGGATCGTCGATGTCGACGCCTTCAGCTTTGAGGAACGGCGCCAGCTCCCGCATCATCCGATCGCCCATGCCGGGGCTGTGGCTGATATTGCCGCCCGCTGCCATACCGTGGAATTCGGGACTGTCGAAGAAAGAAGACACGCACTGCTCCTGCCGAGGATGAACTGAAGCAATAACGGTAACAAGTCCGACCGCGTCCGCTGCACAACCGCCCCGGCATGGCCGCACGGCTTCACCAAGATCACATTTCGGGAGTCGGCGGGACCGCACCCATCGCTTCGGCGCCGGCCAGTGCTCAAGCCCTGGTCAGCGCTCAGCCCTTGACGAGGCGAGGGTCTTCCGCACCGCCCTGATGGTCAACTCGAGGGACTGGGCACGCGCGGTCGGATCGTCGACGCCGACGCTCACGCTGTAGAGGTGTCCGGAGCCGATGGTGAGGTAGACGAATGCCGCCGCCCATCCGATCGGCACGCCCTCATCGATGGAACCGTCCGCCTGCCCCCTCGCGATGACGGCTTCGAGCGGATCGTCCTCAGCATCCGCACGGGACTCCGCACCTGACCGGGACTCGGCGGCCGCCTCGGCGAAGGTCTCATCGGTGATGATCGGGTTGTCGGCGAAGAGCAAGGTGAGCACATCGGGCAGAGTGAACAGCTCTGCACAGATTCGTTCGAGCGCAGCCAGCCCGGCCCCTTCGCCAGGACGGGCTTTCATGACCGCCTCACCGAATCGCCGGGCACCGAGCCGGGCCGCCGCGCCGACGAGCGCCTCCCGATCACCGAAATGCCGATAGAGGGTCGTGCGGCCGACGCCGATCGACTGCGAGAGCTCGATCATCGACGCCTGCGGGTTCGCGGCAAGGTGGGTCAGCGCCTCGCTGACCAGGGCCTCTCGGCCCAATCGACGCATGCCCTGCACCGGCACAATACCCCCCTGACTCTGTTAACGATACAGAGCAGTCTACTTATGGAACACCACTGTTCCAGTTTGGTATCATGGAGTACCGACAACGCATTCAAGGATCGAGCAAGTGATGGATCAGCCCCAGCAGGAGAACGACTCCACCGCCCGGCAGCCCCACGCAGCTGCGACGTTCGCGCTCAGTCGGACCGACGTCGCCGTCATCGGCCTCGTCTGCATCGGCATCGGCGTGGCACTGGGATTCTTCCTTCCGGCACTCGGGTCGTTTGCCGCGACGTTCCCCATCCCCTTCGGCGACGTCATCGAGAAGCTCAGCCGCTTCGACCAGGCGTGGGTCGTCATCGCCCGACCGATCATCGGCGGGGTGCTCGGGATCATCTCCGCATTCTTCATCGTCGCCTCGTCGACTCCCCTGGTCATCGATGAACACGGAATCACCGTCGGGCGAGACGACGACCACCCGCTGCGCATCTCGCGCGCCTCGTTCTCGACCGCCTATTTCGACGGCGGCAAGCTGACGATCCTCACGTCCGGCGGCCACCAAGCGTACAAAGGCGATGTCGAGGGCAAGAAGACCGCAATCGCCGAGGCCTTCACCTCCCGCGGTTACCGGTGGGGAGAGATCTGAGCAGTCCGAAAGCGAAGTCTGCGCCACCCTGACCGTCCAGCCAAACGTCCACTCGACCTCCCGGTACCGGCCCCTTCGTCCCGAGTTCGCGACACGTTCGGCCGCTCGTCCTCACCTGCGCGTAAGCCATGGAATCGTGACTCGGCTCACGCCACCATGGGGCCATGACCATTGACGTTCCCACCACAGGCCGCTCACTGCCCCAGCTGCAGCCGATCAGCTTCATCGGCGCAGATGGCCGGCTCACCGACACTCCGACCGAAGGGCTGCGGATCCCCAGCGATGCCACCCTCACCGGTCTCTACCGGCAGATGGTCCTCGTCCGCCGGTTCGAAGCACAGGTCACCCACCTGACCCGACAGGGTCGGCTCGCGACCTATCCCTCCGCGGCAGGTCAGGAAGCCGCCGAGGTGGGGGCCACCACCGCGCTGGCCCCGAACGATTGGCTCTTCCCCACCTACCGCGACTCGGCAGCGCTGCTGACCCGCGGAGTGCCCGTCGCCGAGATCCTCGCCGCCTTCCGCGGGGACTGGCACTGCGGTTTCGACCCGCACGAGTATCACGCCTCACCTGCGGCGACACCGCTGGCGACGCAGACTCTGCACGCCACCGGATTCGCGATGGCCGCGAAGCTCAAGGGCGAGGATACAGCGACCCTGACCTTCCTCGGCGACGGCGCCAGCAGCGAAGGCGATACGCACGAGGCATTCAACTTCGCCTCCGTGTGGCAGACCCCGACGGTCTTCGTTCTGCAGAACAACCAGTACGCGATCTCCACGCCCCTGCGGGAGCAGACGAACGCGACGATGCTCGCCGACCGGGCCGCCGGCTACGGAATGCCGGGACTGCGCGTCGACGGCAATGATGTCGCTGCCGTGTTCGCTGCCGTCGCCGCCGCGCTCGAACGCGGTCGGGACGGGGACGGTCCGACCCTCATCGAGTGCCTCACCTACCGGATGGAGTCACACACGAACTCCGACGATCCGACGAAGTACCGTGACACCGAGGAAGTCGAACACTGGAAGCAGTTCGATCCCATCGATCGTCTTGAGAAGTATCTGCGAACGACCGGTGCCCTCGACGATTCAACAGTCGCAGAGGTCGCCGAGGCGGCCGAGACCCTGGCCGCGTCCGTCCGCGATGCGATGAATCAAGAGGCCGAGATCGACCCACGCGAGCTCTTCTCCCACGTCTATTCGACTCCGCGCACGGCTCTTGCCGAACAGCAGCAGGTCCTCGAGGCCGAACTCGCCGCGGCAGGCCGCGCATGAGCGTCGAGACGGGAACCGACCCGACGACTGACCCGACCGCGGTGAACGACGAACCCGCCACGGCCGCCTCGGCGAGCACCGAACCGGCGACAACGGCCGCCCCGTCATCGGTGACGATGACGAAGGCCCTCAACCAGGCGCTGCGGGATTCCCTGGCCGACGACGACACTGTGCTCGTCTTCGGTGAGGATGTCGGCCGCCTCGGCGGGGTCTTCCGTGTTACCGAAGGACTGCGGGCCGAGTTCGGGTCGAACCGAGTCTGGGATTCTCCGCTTGCGGAGTCGGGCATCATCGGCACCGCGATCGGCATGGCGATGAACGGGATGCGCCCGGTCGTCGAGATGCAGTTCGACGCCTACGCCTACCCTGCGTTCGAGCAGATCGTGTCCCATGTGGCGAAGATGCGGAATCGGACGAAAGGCCGGGTCAGCCTGCCGATCACGATCCGGATTCCCTATGCCGGCGATATCGGCGGGGTCGAACATCACTCGGATTCCTCGGAGGCCTATTGGACGTCGACACCGGGTCTGACCGTCGTCACACCGTCGAACCCGGCCGATGCGTATTCGCTGCTGCGCGAGTCGATCGCCTCCGACGACCCGGTCGTGTTCATGGAGCCGAAGTCGCGGTACTGGATGAAGGAGACGCTGTCCCTGCCCGTGACGACGGCGCCGATGAATCGGGCGCAGGTCATCCGCGAGGGCACCGACGTCACCCTGCTCGCTTATGGTCCGACGGTGCGGACGGCGCTCGAAACTGCTGAGGCCGGGGCCGAGCACGGACTGTCCATCGAGGTCATCGACCTGCGCACGCTCTCGCCCTTCGACGATGAGACGGTGTCCGCCTCGGTGCGCAAGACCTCGCGCGCGGCGATCATCCACGAGGCCGCGCAGTTCGGCGGATACGGCGCCGAGGTGGCAGCCCGCCTCACCGAACGCAGCTTCACCTATCTGTCAGCCCCGATCCTTCGGGTCGCCGGGTTCGACGTGCCCTACCCGTCGCCGAAGCTCGAGGAGTTCTACTTGCCCACCGTCGAACGTGTGCTCGATGCGCTCGAGTCCTGGGATTGGGAGTTGTGATGAGTGCTGATCTGAATACGGGTACGCGCGAATTCATCCTTCCCGACCTCGGCGAAGGCCTCACCGAGGCGGAGCTGATCTCCTGGAAGGTCGAGATCGGCGATGAGGTCCACGTCGATCAGATGGTCGTCGAGGTCGAGTCCGCGAAGTCCGTCGTCGAACTCCCCTGCCCTTACGCCGGACGCATCGTCAGCCTCCATGCGAACGCCGGTGACACCGTCAGCGCAGGTCAGGCGCTGCTTTCGGTCGCCAAGGCGGGGGTTGAGGCGAGCGCGGAAGCCGAGTCCGCAGACGACAGCTCCGGCGAGTCGAGCGGTGCGAACCTCATCGGCTACGGCACCTCCGAGCCGAAGGCCCGGTCGACGAAGAAGCGTTCGTTCGGCGGCAAACACGCGGCCGCACCGGACGCGACATCCACCGCCGCACCGACTGCGGCTCCCGCGGTTCCGACCGTCATCCCAGCTGCTCCTCCGCAGCCGCCGACCGAAACGCCAGCCCCTGCCGGCGACTCTTCGACCGTTGCCACCGACCGCGTCTCCCCCGTGTCCTCACCCCTCGTGCGCAAGCTTGCAAAGGACCACGGCATCAGTGCCAAGCATCTGCCCGGCACCGGCCCCGGCGGTGTCGTGACCAGGTCCGACGTACTTGCCGCCATCGAATCCGGGGCAGCCGCAGCCGCCACACGAGTCCCCTCGGGGACGTCCCCGGTCGCCCAACCGCACGTGGGAACGGAAGGCACAGCCGCCTCGGCGAGCGTGCCTGTATCCGGTACAGCCGCCTCGGCGAAGGTGCCCGCTTCCGTCGCCCAGGCCGACCGCGATACCCGCACCCCGATCACGGGGCTGCGGAAGGTCGTGTCCGAACGCCTCACGAAGTCGCGGCAGGAGATCCCCGAAGCGACTATCTGGCTCGACGTCGACGCCACCGAGCTGCTCAATACGAAGCGTGCGCTCGAGGCGCGCACCGGTGAGAAGTATTCGCTGCTGTCGCTCGTCGCTCGCTTCGTCGTGGCCGGGTTGAAGAAGTACCCGATCATCAACTCTTCGATCGATACTGCTGCCGGCGAGATCGTCACCCACGGTGACATCAACCTCGGACTGGCTGCGCAGACTCCGCGCGGACTCATGGTTCCCGTCGTCCACGGGGCCGGTGAGATGAGCCTGAGGCAGCTGCGCGACTCCGTGTCCGAGACCGTCGGGAAGGCCGCCTCGGGGAGGTTCGATCCGTCCGAGCTCTCCGGCGGCACGTTCACCTTGAACAACTACGGGGTGTTCGGCGTCGACGGTTCGGCCCCGATCATCAATCTCCCCGAGGTGGCCATGCTCGGCCTCGGCCGAATCAAGGACCGGCCGTGGGTCTCACACGGCGAGCTGACTGTGCGCAAGGTGATGTACTTGTCGTTCGTCTTCGACCACCGGGCGTGCGACGGTCAGGAGCCGAGCGAGTTCCTCACTTTCGTCGCCGACTGCATCGAGAACCCGATTTCGCTGTTCCCTGAGCTCTGACGAGCGCCCTCGATCAACGCGAAACTCGAAAAGATCGTCACTCGCGACGACTTTTTCGAGTTTCGCGTTGACTGAGCGGAGGTGGACTCATATGCCGAGCGGCCCCGTCCCTCACCCGATGTCGACACGCGGCCAGTCCGCGAGATCCGCCAACATCTGCCGGTCGTGGGTGACGACGATGAGCGCCGCCGAGGCGGTTCCGAAGGATTCCGTGAGTTCGTCGACCAGCGAAGCAGACAGATGGTTCGTCGGCTCATCGAGGATGAGCACGTCGGGTTCGGCCGCCAGGCACATCGCCAGCTGGAGTCTGCGCCGCTGACCCTGCGAAAGCCGGTGAACCGGTGTCGTCGAGTCATCCGCCGAGAGCAGCCCGAGATCCTGCAGGGTGAGATCCTGCGAAGCGAGGTCACCAGACAGCGACGACCGTAGTGCATAGTCCTCGAACACCCGTGCGGCGGTGTCGTCGGCGTTCCATTCGGGGACCTCCTGACTGAGCAGCTCCACCCGTGCCTGCGGATGTCTGCGCACTTCTCCGGAACTCGGATCGAGACGGCCGGTGAGCACGTCGAGAAGCGTCGACTTGCCGGTGCCGTTCGCCCCGGTGACGAGCAACCGGTCACCAGGAGCGATGCTCAGAGACACCGTCTGCCTCATTCGCCCTTCGACGGTGACCGATTCCGCAGTCAACAGCGAGCCGCCCTCCGCTTCCCACCGCTCGGCATCGGAATCCGACACGTCCGGCCACTGCAGACGCAGGGGTGGTTCGGGCACTTCCACGGCGTGCCGTTCGAGGTCTTCGACGCGACGATTGAAGGCCTGCACGACGCCAGCGGTCCTCGTCGCACGAGTGTGCTTGCCGGTTCCCTTCGGTGGACGCCATCCCGTGCTCAACCGGGACCGGGCATCATCAGCAGCATCGGACAGTCGGGCGTGTTCGGCCGCCTCGGCGAGGTAGTCCTGCTCCCACTTCTCACGGTCCCGACGTTTCCCCTCCACCCATCCGCGGTAGCCGCCGGAGTAGTTCCGGGGGCGTCCGTCGCGGCTCGGGTCGAGATCGAGGAATTCGTCGGCGACATCGTGCAGCAGCGCCCTGTCGTGGCTGACCAGGGCGAATCCGCCGGGTCGGGTGCGCATTCGCTCGGTGAGGAACGCCAGTGACTGGGCGTCGAGGTGGTTCGTCGGTTCGTCGAGAAGCAGGATGTCGGTGCTCGAGCCGAGGACGACGGCCAGACGCACTCGATACCGCTGGCCGACCGAGAGGCTCGCGAGGCTCCGCGTCCGGTCCGAGCACGCGGAGAGTCCCGCCAGTGCCGTGTCGATGCGACGCTCACCGTCCCATGCGTCGAGGCGGGTCGCCCATTCGAGGGCGTGAGTGAAGGCCTCGTCTGCTCCGGGTTCTTCTCGTGCCATGGCCTCCCCGGCGGCGTCGAGAGCGGCCAGTGCGGCGTTCTCCTGGCGCAGGGATTCATTGATGAGGTCGGCGACTGTGCGGTTGCCATCGGCACCGAGGGCCTGTTCGAGCAGGGTGACGGTACCTGACCGCCTCAGCACTCCCCGGTCAGGAGGAAGCGTACCGGCGAGGACATGCAGCAGGGTCGTCTTGCCGCTGCCATTCTCACCGACGACGGCCAGTCGCGAACCGGCGGAGACCGTCAGGTCGAGGCCGGTGAGGATCTCGCGGTCGCCGCGCATGATGTGAATGTCGTCGGCGCGGATGTGTGCGGCAGATCCTGCGGACAGGTCGGTTTCGGGGGATGAAGATGTTGATTTCGGCATCGTGGTCTTTCAGCTCGTCGTGGAGCCGGACAGCACGAAGCCACCGTCCGGCGAGGGCCAGGACGGCGCACGAGATCGATGTGAAGGGGTCCCGCCGCCGTCAGCGGCGGCTGCGGAGCCTTCTGGAGGGCATACCGAAATTCATGGCATCGATTCTATCAATCACCGTCGAGCAGTGCGGCGGCGACCGGCGGCAGGACCATCCGGGTCCACACTTCGGACAGCTCTCACATCAGTGACCCACGACACTAACCTTGCCGAGGCCGCCGACCGGCTGCCCGTATCGAGAGAAGGAAGGTCGCACATGTCCCAAGCTGACGGTTCAGCCCCACCCGCACGGCCACCTCGGCGGCGGTTTTCGCTCTTCCTGCTCATTATCCCGGTCGTTCTCTACTCCCTCACCCCGATCGTGGCGAATTCGGTCGAGCCGCGCATCGCTGGCCTGCCCTTCGTCCTCGCCTATACGATCGCGGTCACGATCCTCACCTGGTCCTTCGTGTGGATGACCGCTCGCGGTGACCGGTACTACCGGCACGATCTGCCCGAGCACATCCCTTCCGATGTCGCATTCGGTGAGGACCACGAGATCGAGGAGGCCGGGAAATGAGCACCTCCGCGATCATCGCCTGCATCATCTTCGGCCTCGCAATGCTCGCGACCATCGGCATCGGCATCTGGTCCGGCCGCGGCCGGGAGAAGTCGCTCGACGAATGGTCGGTGTCCGGGCGCGGACTCGGCTTCGTCTTCATCCTGCTGCTCATGGCAGGCGAAACGTATACGAGCTTTTCGTTCCTCGGCACGGCCGGTTGGTCCTACTCCTACGGTGTGCCGATCCTCTACCTCATCGGGTACCTGAGCGTCGGTCTCGTCGTCGCCTACCTTGTCGGCCCACTGTTCTGGACCTATGCCGCCCGGCACAAGCTCGTCAGTCTCTCCGACATCGTCGAACACCGGTTCCGCTCGCGTGGGTTGGCGATCCTCGTGGCCGTCCTCGCGACGATCTTCATCGTCCCCTACATCCAGCTGCAGATCCAGGGCATGGGCGCGGTCGTCAACGCGATGAGCTACGGCGCGATCGACCTCAAGGTCGCCGCGATCCTCTCCTTCATCGTCGCCGAAGCGTTCATCCTCTTCTCCGGTCTGCGCGGTTCTGCCTGGGTCAGCGTACTCAAGGACGGACTGGTCATCCTCGCCGTGGCCTTCCTCGCGATCTACGTACCGCTGCACTATTTCGACGGACTGGCGCCGTTGCTCGATCGCCTCGTGGCCGAGAAATCCCAGTGGCTGAAGTTCCCCGGTGCCGGTGAGGGCATCTACGGAGGCGCATGGTTCATCTCGACAATCATCCTCAACGGGATCACGATCACCGTGTTCCCCACTTCGATCGCCGGCTATCTGTCGGGCACCTCGGCAAATGCTCTGCGACGCAACTCGATCATTCTGCCGTGGTATCAGCTGCTGCTCCTCGTGCCGATGATGGTTGGGGTGGCTGCACTCTTCGTCGTCCCTGCCCTCAAAGACGCCGACCTGGCCCTGTTCTCCGTGGTCATCGATTCCCTGCCCGCGCCGATCGTCGCGATCATCGGCGTCGCAGGCGCGCTCTCGGCGATCGTGCCGATGAGCGTATACATGCTCTCGATCGGCTCGATGTGGGGACGGACTGTTTTGGGCGGCGGCTTGGCTGGACCGAAGAACGCCGCTTCGATGACGCCTGAGCAGCTGAACGCACGGGGCCTGCGGCAGAAGACCTTGTCCCAGTGGGTGTGCCTGGCCGTCGGCATCATCGCCCTGATCATGAGCCTGCTCATGCCGGATGCGCTCGTCGAACTATCCGTGCTCAGCTATGAGGGACTCGCCCAGGTCGTACCGGCCGCGCTGCTATCCCTGTACTGGCCGCGCATGAGCAAGCAGGCAGCAGCTGCAGGGCTCGTCGTCGGCTCCGTCGTCATGGTCGCCCTCCACTACACGGGACTCGACCCGCTGCTCGGAATCAACGGCGGCCTGTGGGCAGTCGCGGCGAACCTCATCGTGGTCGTGGCGGTCACGCTGGTGAAACCGGACCCGCGGTGGGTGCCGTCAGCTCAGCGGCAGACACGCACCGAGGCGGCGGCTTTGTAGGTGCGAGTTCCTCGATCAACGCGAAACTCAAAAAGGTCGTCGCCAGTGACGTCTTTTCCGAGTTTCGCATTGACTGAGCAAGGCGACCTCACCCGTCGAGCAGTGCAGCCGCGTACATCGGGCGGGCGGCGTCGGCGCTCGGCGGGTGGAAGAGTCCCGCCGTGGCGTCGCGGAAGAGGCGGGAGAGTTCGTGCTTGTTGCCGAACCCGCTGCCGCTCGTGCACATGAGCGCGGCCTCGGCATTGCGGCGGGCCGCCTCGGCGGACTTGATCCTCGCCCCCACCAGGCGCAGCGGCCAACCGGAACCATGGTCGATGAGGTCATCGAAGTCCCGGGCGTAGGCGTCGATCATCGCTGTCACGGGCATGAGGTCGAGGTGCGCATCGGCCAGGCGAGTCCTGGCCTCGGGCACCTCGGCGAAGCTGACTCCGGCCTTCGCGGACTTCCTCCGGTGCAGTCCGGCGGCACCCAACTCGAGTGCCCGGGCAGCGACTCCGGCATAGACGGCGGCGATGAGCAGCTGGAAGTTGCTCGTGATCGCGAAGGTGATCAGGTCAGGGTGCTTGCCGGCGCGGATGACGCGTGAGACCCGTTCGGGTTTCATCGGCACGTGGTCGAGGATCGTCGCCCGAGACTGAGAGGCCCGCATTCCCAGCACATCCCAGTCGTCGGAGACCGTGATCCCGGGTGCATCGCGTTCGATGAATCCGTAGACGAGTTCGCCCTCGGCCGGCTCTCCCGCATCGGGGCCGGCGATCCCGCCGTCGTCGGAGGTCACGGCGCCGTGGACGATGAGTCTGGTCCACACGGGCGAGAGCGAGGTGAAGATCTTCACTCCGGTCAGTTCGTATCCGCCGTCGGCCGTCGGCACCGCCTCGGTATTCGATCCCTGCAGAACCCAGTCGTTCGACGGCTCCGAGATGCCGAAAGCGAAGATCTCACCGGCCATGACCTCGTCGAACACCCAGTTTAGCGAGTCGTCACCGCGGTCGGCCATCGCCTTGACCACACCGGTGGTCATGAGGTGCATGTTGATCGCGAGCGACGTTGCCGGCGCCGCCGAGGCCAACCGCTGCTGCAGTCGGGTGACCTCGAACAGGCTCAGCCCGGGTCCGCCGTGGGATTCGGGCACGAAGAGGGTGAGATAGCCGAGCTCCTTGAGTTCGGCGAGATCCTCGTCGAAGAATCGGTTCTCGCGGTCATAGACGTCGGCTCGTTCGCGGAATCGTTCGAGCACATCATCGGGCAGGTACCGCGCGGCGAGTTCGCTCACGCGTGTCTCACGGTCGGTCATCATCTCTCCTTCGTCGAGGCCTCGGTCGCGTCTGCTGAGGGTGCGGCGGATTCCGCGGTGCGGCGCAGGATGATCGCGCCGTTGTGCCCGCCGAAGCCGAACGACGTCGACAGCACAGTGTCCACGGCCGCCTCGGCGAGGTCCGGTCCACCACTTATCTCGCGGGCATGACCTGCGACGATATCCCATTCGGGGAACTCGTTGTCATCGAGGTTGAGCGTCGGGGGCAGCGTCTGATCGCGCAGCGTCATGGTCGCGAGGATCGCTTCGACGACCCCTGATGCTCCAAGGAGGTGGCCTGTCGTCGATTTCGTGGCCGAGATCGGGATCGTTCGTCCGACCTCCCCCAGGGCGGCGTCGAAGGCCGCGAGTTCGGCGCGGTCGCCGGCCGGTGTGCCCGTGGCGTGGGCGTTGATGTGGTCGATATCGCCGGGCTCCAGCCCTGCGTCGCTCAGGGCCTGGACCACCGCCGAGGCGGCTCCCCGTCCCTGCGGATGCGGATTCGTCGGGTGGTGGGCATCGCTGGCGGCGCCGAATCCGGCAAGCTCGGCCAGGGGCCTCGCCCCACGTGAGGCCGCCGAATCGGCGGATTCGAGGAGGATCGCGGCCGCGCCCTGGCTCATGACGAAGCCGTTGCGGGCCTGGTCGAAGGGTCGGCTGGCGGCGGTCGGATCGCCTTCGAATCCGGCGGCGAGCGCGCGCATGTTCGCGTTCGAGGCGAGATTGACCGGGCCGAGGCAGTCTTCCATGCCGACGACGAGTACGGCGTCGGCGTAGCCGTGGCGGATGCGGCGCATCGCCTCGCCGAGGCCGATCGCCCCTGAAGCACACGTCGCTGAGACCCCCTGCCCGGGCCCACGCAGGTCGAAGCGCTGGCTGATGAGCGCGGCCGCGGAATCCGGTGCACCGTGGATGGACAGGGTCAGCGGCACGGACCTGGGGCCGCCCGCATCGAGGGCACGGGTGGCCTCCTGCATGGCGTCGACGGGCCCGGAACCGGTGGCGGCGATGACGGCCACGCGGTCGCGGTCCCACGGCAGCTCCTCGGCCGGGGCGGGGATTCCCGCGTGGTTGAGCGCCTGGTCGGCGGCGGCGATGGCCCAGTGCTGGACGGGGCTCAGCCTGCGAGCGAGTGCCCGAGGCAGGATCGCCTCGGCGTCGAATTCGGTGATCTGCCCGCCGATCCGCACTGCAAGGTCATCGAACTGCTCACCCGCGAGGACGTCGATGGCGCTGATGCCGCCCCGCACAGACTGCCAGAGGGCTTCGGGATCCTGGCTGCCCGGGGTGATGGCGCCGAGTCCGGTGATGACGACGTCGCGCGCGCCGTGCTGATGGCCGCTGTGCTGGTTGCCCTGGGAAGCGTTCACAGTCGCTGTGCCTTTCCGCTCATGACCAGGTCAACGGTTTCGTGGCGTCGAATCTTCCCGCCGACGGTCCGCGGCAGCTGGTCGAGTAAGTAGAACCGTCGGGGCACGAATTGCGGGGCCAGCTTCGCCCGGGCGCGGTCGAGCAGTGCGGCCTTATCGGACATGCCCGAGTTCCCGGGCCCGCCGTCGGAAGCGGAACCCGGTTCGATGACGAGGGCGACGATGCTGCCGAGACTGTCGTCGGGCAGTGCGATCGCGCAGACCTCGCCGAGGCGGCCCTGGCCCGACCGCCGATCCCCGCGGTCGATTTCTTCGAAGGCTCGCTCGACCTCGGGCAGGGACACCTTGTGTCCTCCGGTGATCGCGATGTCGCCGGCCCGTCCGGCGAGCTGGAGGAGTCCGTTCTCGATCCGTCCCTGGTCACCGACCGTGGCCCAGCCGTCGGGGCGCCGCAGCTGAGCATCGGTGGTGCCGGTGACATAGCCGTCGGAGCAGGCGGCGGCCCTGATCCAGACCGTGCCGATGACTCCGTCGGGCAGGCGGGCACCGGATTCGTCGCGGATGTCGACGCCGATGGTGTCGTAGATCGAGATCCAGGTGCCGTCGCCGTCACGGCTGTCGCCGATGAACCCGATCTCGGCTGCACCGTAGTAGCTGATCAGACGGGTGTCGGGGAGGACGTCGGCGAGTGCCGAACGGATGGATGCCGGCAGGTTCGCTCCCCCGGTGACGACGAGGTCGAGACCGCGGAAGCGGGCTGGCGTTCGGCGGGCCGCCTCGGCGAGGGCCTTGACCACGGCGGGCACGGCGACGATGCGGGTGATGGCTTCGTCGGTGATGCGCGAGCCCATAGTGAAAGGGTCGAAATCATCGGCGACGTGGACGCTGCCGCCGGTGGCGAGGCTTTCGATGACGGCGTAGAGGGTGAGGCTGTAGGACACGGGGCCCGGTGCCAGGGTGGCCACCCCGGGGAAAGGTTCGAGGTGAGCCGAGGACACGTCCACGTTGTCGCGGTACTGCTGGCGGGTTTTGATGAAGGCCTTCGGGTTGCTCGTCGTGCCGGAGGAGAAGAGCATAAGGAAAGGCTCGGACGGCTCGCGGACGGTCGGCGGTGCGGTGTCGACGGGATCGACGGCGGCCTCGCAGGCATGGAGCTCGGCTGCGGTGATGACGGTTCCGGTCCAGCCGGCGGCGGCGAGCGCCTCGGCGAGGACGCCCGAGTCGCTGATGACGAGGCCGATTCCCGTGGTCGTGATGACTCCGACCTGGTGGCTCAGCGGCCAGCGGGGGTCGATGGTGGCCGAGACCGCGCGAAAGCCGGCGAGGCCCGCGATGATGCGGGAGGTCTCGAGCGCCGAGGTGAGGCTGACTGCCGTGATCGGGATGTCGCGGGTTTCGGGAGCAGGAGTCGGCGGGGCGGTCTGAGCGCTATGTAGGGCGTCGACGGCGGCGAACAACGTACGCGAATCTCGGGCGAGCTGCGCGTAGGTGAGGGAGTGTGTGCCCTCTGCGCCCGCCCTGCTCTCGGCTTCGCTAGGGCTTCCCACCAGGGCTGATCGGTCCGGATCGGCGGCCGCGACCTCGAGGATCCTCGATGTGATGGGCATGTCCGTCCTCCTCGAACTCGTTGCTCGCGGGCCCGACTCCGGGCACCGATCCTCAGTATAGGAGCGACGCTGACGGCTTCGAGAGTCAGAAGGAGGACTGTCTGCTTCCATCCGATCCACATACTTTGCAGTATTCAAATACATCAGTGTATACTGAATTCAATGACCTCAGCACCGCGGCGCATGACGCGCAGGGAAAGTCAGGAAGCGACCCGTCGGCGACTCATCGAATCGGCGATTTCGCTCTTCGCCGACCACGGGGTGCGAGCAACCGCTCTCATCGCTGTCGCGGAGAACGCCGGATTCAGTCGCGGCGCAGTCCACGGGAACTTCTCCGACAAGGACGAGCTCGCCGCCGAGGTCGTGCAGTTCATCGTCGAGGACCTCGGACCCGAACTCACCCGAGCGCTCCACTCGCCGGGGTCAGCCAACGACCGGCTCGCGGCCTATATCTCCACGCACATCGATTACTGTCGTCGCGAACCGACTCGAGCCGCAGCCATCATCGCGGCGGTGGGCTACCTCAGCAGGCCCGCCGCGGCAGCGTCACACGGCCAACCCTATGGTCAGCGTGCGGCCGAATCCGTCACCGATCTCGTGACTCTCTTCGAGGAAGGACAGCGTCGCGGCGAGATGCGCGACTTCGACCCGACCACGATGGCTCTGTCCCTGCGCTCGGTCCTCGACGCAGCCGTGCCCACCCATCCTGGCATCGAGACTCACGAGATCGTCGCCCTGTTCGACCACGCCACCCGACTCGAGGAGACCACTTCATGACCTGGAATTTCCGCATCACCGTTCGCGGCCGCTTCTCCGGACTCGACGAGGAGCAGCGCCTCAGCCTCCGGGCGGCACAGGACGACCACGACATGCTCTCCGCGAGCTTCTCTCCCGAGGGAACGTTCCTCTACACGCCCGAACTCGTGAACTATCAGCACCGATACCTGGTCACCAGCGACGAGGCGGACCGCGATGATGCCGAAACACTGGCGGGCATCCGAGCCGAGGAACTCTCCGCCGCTGATCTCGCCTCGCGCGGCCTGGGCGGAACGACCATGAGTGTCTCTGCCGTGTGCGTCGAAGACTTCAAGGTGCGCCCGAGGGCCCGCCGATGAGTTCAGAGAGCCCGAACCAGGATTCCCCAGACTCACCGCACCTCGAAGACGCCCTCGCCCTGGTCTCGGCGGCGAGTTCCCTCGATTCCGCGATCGGCGCCGCACTCTCACGTGTGGGGCTCAGCTTCACAGACCTCCGCCGGCTGCGGTTCATCGGCGCACGACCTCAAGGACTCAACCGCGAGGACCTCGCCGAGGCGATGGGCGAGACGCGGTCGCAGACCATCCGCTCAGGCGGTCCCCTCGTCAAACTCGGCTGGCTCTCGCGCGCAGAGTCCGGTGAGTTCGTCCTCACCGAAAGCGGACGCCACCTGATCGATCAGGCCGAGGGCATCGCCGAGAAGGCAGCTGCCCGCTGGTTCACCGACTCCGGACTCAGTCCGACAGAGGTGACCGCGAGCCTGCGACCGGACCGTTCGCCTTCATCGAAGTGAGGGACAGGACAGCAAAAACGGGCTGAGCGTCGAGACACGCGTGCGCAAACACGCTTCTCGACACTCAGCCCGTATACCGACGGACGAGGCTCAGCCGCCTATCAGTCAGCCACGTAGTACATGCGCTTATTGACGAACTCGTCCATGCCGTAGGGGCCGAGCTCGCGACCGAAGCCCGAGCGCTTGGTGCCGCCGAACGGGATCTCGGCACCTTCACCGGCCGGGGTGTTGACGTTCGACATGCCGACGTCGAGGCGCTGCGCGAGCTTCGCGGCGCGCTCCTCGTCCTTGGCGAACACGGCGCCGCCGAGGCCGAAGCGCGAGTCATTGGCCAGGGCCAGAGCCTCGTCGTCGCTGCTGACCTTGTACACGGTGGCCACAGGGCCGAAGAGCTCCTCGCGGTAGGCGTCCATCTCCGAGGTGACTCCGGTGAGCACGGCCGGGGTGACATAGGCCGAGCCGTCGGTGGCGAGTTCGCCGCCGACGAGGGTCGCACCCTGCTCGACGGCGCGGTCGAGCTGCTTGCGCAGGTTCTCGGCGGCCGAACGCGAGGACAGGGGCGAGTACTTGCCGTCGCCCGCCTCGGCAGGGGTGCCCTTCTCCCAGGACTGGGCGCGTTCAGTCAGCCCGGACACGAAGTCGTCGTAGATATCGTCCATGACGATCATCCGCTTGTTCGCGTTGCAGACCTGGCCGGTGTTGTACAGGCGGGTGCCCCACGCGGTGTCGACGGCCTCGTTCATGTCATCGGTGTCGAGGATGATGTAGGGGTCGGAGCCGCCGAGCTCGAGCACGGCCTTCTTCAGATACTTGCCCGCGGTCGCAGCCACGGCCGATCCTGCGCGCTCAGAACCGGTCAGGGACACGCCCTCGACACGGTCGTCGGCGATGATCGTCTCGATCTGCTCGTGGGTGGCGTAGATGTTGGTGTACACGCCGTCAGGGACACCGGCCTCCTTCATGAGCTCGGCGATCTTCGCCGAGGAGCGGGGGCAGATCTCCGCGTGCTTGAGGATGATCGTGTTGCCGAGCACGAGGTTCGGTGCAGCGAAGCGGGCGACCTGGTAGTAGGGGAAGTTCCAGGGCATGATGCCCAGCAGCGGGCCGACGGGGCGGCGCTGGATGAAGGCTTTGCCGCCCGACATCGATTCGATCGGCTCATCGGCAGCGAATTTCGATCCGTTGTCGGCGTAGTAGTTGAAGATCGCCTCGCAGAACTCGGCCTCTTCCTCACCCTCGGCGGTGGGCTTGCCCATCTCCTCGGCGATGATCTTCGCAAGTTCTTCCTTGCGCTCACCGAAGAGAGCAGCGACCTTGTTGACGATCACAGCGCGTTCCTCGATCGTCTTCTCACGCCATTCGAGGTAGCCCTTGTGTGCGGATTCGAGGACCTGCTGGACCTCTTCGTCGGTGGCATTGTCGAACTTCTCGACGACTTCACCGGTGGCCGGGTTCTCGACACGGTAGCCGCCTGCAGCACTGCCTACGTTGCTCATTCCAGACTCCTTTGACTTGTGCGCCTGTTGGCGCCGCTGAAGCAATTGCATACCTCTTCGCCGTCCGAATCGACGGAATACGTATGCCTGCCACCCACGCTATCAATACGTGACTCGCGCAACAAGTGCCTAAACCTGGGGGATTCATCAGTTCCGAACCGCCGGGACCACCATCGCCAAGGTGGTACGGATTCCGAATTCGATGCGACGGATTCCGTATGGCCGGCTCGGCCCGGCAACGCCAGCCTGAAAGCGAACCGGCCGCCCCACGAAGGAGCGGCCGCACCGACGAGGACAGGGTCGACCGGAACTCGGTCTGCCGCCTCGGCGAAGTGATCAGTCGAAGCGACGGGAGGAGCCTATGACGTCGCCGGCCTTCCACTCGGCCCAGCCGGGCTGGTCGACCATGAACGATTCGATCGTGTCCTTGTCCGCCCGCAGCTGCGGGTCGTGCTTGAGATAATACTTCGTCTCCCGTGCGATGAGGCCCGAGAGGATGAGGATGCCGAGCAGGTTCGGCAGGGCCATGAGGCCGTTCATCACGTCCGAGAAGTTCCACACCGGCTCGAGTTCGGTGGTGCAGCCGATGAAGACGACGAGGGAGAAGACGATGCGGAACGGCAGGACTCCGCGCCGGCCGACGAGGCGCTCGACGTTGCGGTCACCGTAGTACGACCATCCGAGCAGCGTGGAGAAAGCGAAGAGGACGATGCCGAGCGTGACGACCCAGTGACCCCAGTGGCCGGGCAGACCGTGGGAGAAGGCCTCACCGGTCATGAGCGCGGCAGAGATCTGCTCTCCGGTCTCCGGGTCGATCTCGTCCCAGGTGCCGGTCGCGATGATCGTCAGGCCCGTGAAGCTGACGACGATGATCGTGTCAATGAAAGTCTGCGTCATCGACACCAGTCCCTGACGCACCGGGTGCGAGGTCTTCGCCGCGGCGGCTGCGATCGGAGCCGAACCGAGACCCGACTCGTTCGAGAACAGACCGCGGGCGACACCCATCTGGACGACGACGATGATCGCCGAGCCCGCGAATCCGCCCACCGCCGAGGTTCCGGTGAAGGCTTCGGTGAAGATCTGCGCGAAGGCCGACGGCAGGGCACCGATGTTCGCGATGAGGATGTAGATCGCGCCGAGGACGTAGAAGACGATCATGATCGGCACCAGTCCGGCCGTAACTCGGCCGATGGATTTGATCCCGCCGACGAGGACGACGAGCGTGAGAACCGTGAGCACCGCTCCGGTGGCCCAGGCGGGGACCGACCAACTCGACTCCACATTCGCCGCGATCGAGTTGCCCTGCGTCATATTGCCGATGCCGAAGCAGGCGAGCACCGCGAAGATCGCGAACATCAGCCCCAGAACCTTGCCGAAGGGGCCCTTGATCCCCCTCTCGAGGTAGTACTGCGGGCCGCCGGACTTCTCACCGGCGTCATCGGTGCCGCGGAAGCGCACGGCGAGGAAACCTTCGGCATACTTCGTGACCATGCCGAGCAGACCTGTCATCCACATCCAGAACAGAGCCCCGGGTCCACCGATGCCGATGGCAGTGGCCACACCGACGATATTGCCGGTTCCGACAGTCGCCGCCAACGCCGTGGTCAGGGCCTGGAACTGCGAGATGTCGCCCTCGGACCCGGCGTCCTTGCGTTTGAGGATGCCCAGGTTCAGCGCCGGCAGCAGCTTGGTGAACTGCAGACCGCCGAGTCGGAACGTCAGGTACAGCCCCGTGCCGAGCAGGAGCGGGATGAGCAGGAACGGGCCCCAGACGAAGCCGCTGATCGAGGCCAAGAGCTCGGTGAGAGCGTCCATCACGGTCACATCACTTTCCAACGTCGATCGACGAAGTGACTGAAGTCATAAGCAGTACGTTTTCTGACTGTACCCCATGAATTGTCTGTAAAGATTTCACAAGGTTGCGATCCCATATCGTTCTCGGATCCGCCGGCGTCGTTCGCGGACTCACCGCCCGACGAGGTCGAGCCCGGCACGCACGATCGAGTCCGTGTCGATCCCGTGGATCTCGTGGGCCTCCCCCACCGAGGAGGCCTGACCGAAGTCGGTGACCCCGAGGTTCCGTATGCGATCCCCGCGCACTCCCGACAGGAACGCGAGAGCATGCGGGTGTCCGTCTAGGACGGTGACCAGCGGAGCCGGATGCTCCGCGGGGAAGAGCTCGTCGGCAATGGCCGAGCGGTGGCTGGCACGGACCTGCGCCCGCTCCTGCATCGACCGGAAGACCTTCGACGGTGAGCTCAGGCAGACGATTCCTACCCGGATCCCCAGGGCTTCCAACCGGGCCGCCGCCGCGATCACCTCGGTCATGATGGCCCCGACCCCGACGAGCGTGACCTCGTCCTCGGCGGCCGATCTGGCCGAGAGCCGGTAGCCGCCGGCGATGACCTGGTCACGGCGGCGCTCCCGCAGCAGCGGGTCCGCGGGAATCCCCGCGAGATCCTGCTCCACCGGCCTCGTCGTCAGCCGGAAGTAGGCGGAGTCGCCCTCCGGAGCGGCAAGCTCGCGCAGCGCCTCGAGCAGAGTCCACTCGAGGTCCTGGGCGAAGGCGGGCTCCCAGCTCGTCAGGCCCGGGATCTCCAGGGTCACCGAAGGTGTGTTGAACGACTGGTGTGCCCCACCCTCGGGCGCGAGCGTCACACCCGCGGGAGTGCCGACCACGATCGAACGCCCACCCGCGTAGAGGCTGAACGTCCACGGTTCCAGGGCCCGGTTGATGAAGGGATCGTAGATGGTTGCGATCGGCAGCAGCGGCTGTCCCCACCGCTGTCCGACAGACCCGAGCTCTCCGGCCAGGGAGACGAGATTGACCTCGGCGATGCCGAGCTCGATGTGCTGACCGCTCGCTCCCTCCTGCCAGCGCAGCACGCGTTCGCGGTCGTCGGCGAACCAGTCATGACGGCCAGCCGGAGACCAGATCCCCGTCTTGTTGATCCATCCGCCGAGGTTCGTCGAGGTCGCAACGTCCGGAGACAGGGTCACGACCCGCTGCGCCACCTCGGGGGCGACGTGCTTGAGATCGGAGAGGAACCGACCGAGTGCGGCCTGCGTGGAGATCGTCGGCCGCGGGGTGAAGCCCAGTTCGGCGGGCACCTCGGCCACAGCGTGGTCGGTGATCGGCTCCCGACGCAGACGCTGCGCGGTCTCGGCACAGAATCGGCCGGCGGGAGTTTCGGGCGCGAAAGCGACCCACGGATCGTCCAGATCCATCCCCGAGGCGGCCGCGAGCTCGCGCATCTGCGTCTCGGTCAGCTGCGCGGCATGGTTGCCGGGATGCCCCTCCGTGGCCAGACCCTTGCCCTTGATCGTATAGGCGAAGACGACCGTCGGCCGATCGTCGTCGATGGCGTCGAACGTCGAGATGAGCTGACCGAGATCATGTCCGCCCAGGTCACGGATGAGGGAGGCGAGATCGTCCGCGTCGAAGTCGTCGATGATCGCGGACAGGGCGGCCGCCTCGGTGTCGGTGAGCCCCGAGAGCAGCCGGTCGTGGATCTCGGACGGGTGGGCACGCAGCAGCCGCTGGTATTCGGGGTTGGGCATCTGCACGAGCCGGTCCTTGAGCGCCCCGCCGCCGGGCGCCGCGAACACGGCTTCGAGTCGGCGCCCCCACGGGCAGGTGAGCACCTGCCAGCCGGCGGCATCGAACATGCCCTGCAGGCGGCGGATCTGAACGTCGGGAATGACCCGATCGAGCGACTGACGGTTGAGATCGACGATCCACACGATCTCGCCGAGGCTGCGCACCTCCGGATCGATGATCGCCTCCCATACCGCCCCCTCGTCCATCTCAGCGTCGCCGAGCAGGGAGTAGAAGCGGCCGGCTTCCGGGGTTTCGGGGAACCGATCGGAGACGTAGCGGTGGGACAGCGCCGCCCAGATCGGGGCGGTCGCACCGATGCCCACGGACCCGGTGGAGAAGTCCACCGTGTCCGGGTCCTTCGTCCGGGACGGATAGGGCTGGAGTCCCCCACGGCTGCGCAGCGTATCGAGGTATTCTTCGCCGAGGTCGCCGAGCAGATAGTTGATCGCATGGAGGACCGGCGAGGCATGCGGTTTGACCGAGACGCGGTCGATCGAACGCAATCGGGTGAACCACAGTGCCGTCATGATCCCGGTCATCGAGGCCGACGACGACTGGTGGCCGCCGACCTTGACCCCGTCCGGATTGATCCTCCCCCGGTTGGCGCGGTCGATGATCGACGTCGCCAGCCACAGCACCCGCTGGGCGATCTCGTCGAGCACCTCCTCGTCGCCGGAGGCCGAGGCCCGCAGCGGACGGTCGTTCGCCCCCGGCGGGCTGACCTGAAGGGAGGTCTCGAATTGGTGGCGGTCCGTGTCCTGAGCGCTCGGTTCCTGTGCGGTCGTCATCGTCAGAAGATAGAGGAGTAGGCGTTGAGGGCGAGCTGTCCGCCGAGGTGGGCGTAGAGGACGGTCGAGTCCTTGCCGATCGTGCCGTCTCCAACGAGGTCGAGGAGCCCTGCCATCGACTTGCCCTCGTAGACGGGGTCGAGGATGACGCCTTCGAGCTGGGCGGTGGTGCGGATCGCGTTCACGGTCGTCTCGTCGGGGATGCCGTATGCCGGGCCTTCCCAACCGGTGCGGATATCGACCTCGTCATCGGTGATCTCACGCCCGAGGCCGATGAGTTCGGCAGTGGTGTTCGCGATCCTCTTCACCTGGTCGCGGGTCTTCTCGATCGTGGCCGAGGCATCGATGCCGATGACCTTGCGCTTCGGTCCGCCAGCGGCTTCGAGGGCCGCGAATCCGGCGATCATTCCGGCGTGCGTCGAGCCGGTCACGGCGCACACGACGATGGTGTCGAAGAAGACGCCAAGTTCCTTCTCCTGTTCGGCGACTTCATACGCCCAATTCGCAAAGCCGAGTCCGCCGAACTTGTGCTCGGAGGCGCCGGCCGGGATCGGGTAGGGCGCGCCGCCGGCTTCTTCGACCTCGGCCAGGGCGTTCTCCCAGCTCGAGCGGATGCCGATGTCGAATCCGGCCGAGTCGAGGCGGACGTCGGCTCCCATGATGCGCGAGAGTTCGATGTTGCCGACCTTGTCGTTGACCGGGTCCTCCCAGTCGACCCAGCGTTCCTGCACGAGGCGCGCCTTCAGTCCCAGGTGAGCGGCGACGGCGGCGACCTGGCGGGTGTGGTTGGACTGGTAGCCGCCGATCGAGACGAGGGTGTCCGCACCCGAGGCGAGGACGTCGGGCACGATGTACTCGAGCTTGCGGGTCTTGTTGCCTCCGAAGGCGAGTCCGGAGTTGACGTCTTCCCGTTTGGCCCAGACGCGGGCCCCGCCGAGGTGGTCGCTCAGTCGCGGGAGTTCGTGCACGGGGCTCGGCCCGAAGGTGAGTGGATAGCGTTCGAAGTCGGTGATGGCCATGGTGTCCTCTGTTCTCTGAAGCGTTCGCTTCGGGGCGATCGCTCTCTCGTGCGATGTGTCCTGGATCGCATCCAGTGATATGCAATATATTGCATTCTGCTGATGGTTACAATGGGGTCAGAGTTCGAGTCCCATCCCGCGGGACGAGACCTACCCACTCAGAGACAAGGTGACCGAGCGTGCCGATCCCCACGGATTCCCCCGCCCCGCCGCGCAGCCTGCTGCGCGATGACGTCTATCGGTCGATCCGCGACGCCATCGTCCGCGGCCAGCTCGCCCCGGGGGAACAGCTGCGCGATCAGGAGCTCGGCGCCTGGCTCCAGGTGTCCAGAACGCCCGTGCGCGAGGCACTCCAACGGTTGGCGCAGGCCGGACTCGTCGTGGCGGAGCCGGGCCGGATGACGCGCGTGGCCCCAGAGGATCCGGAACTCATCCTCGCAGCCCGGCAGATCGCCGCCGAACTCCACGGTCTGGCGATCGACCTCGCCTTCCCCGCTCTCGACGAAGCGGCACTCGACCAGATGGAGCGGGCGAATGACCGATTGGGCGCGGCCCTCGCCGCCGGCGACGCCGAGGCGGCCATCGCGGCCGATGACGACTTCCACGAGGTGGCTCTCAATCGATCCGGCAATCCCCTCATCCCCGAGCACCTCGAGGTCGTCACCGCCACGCTCCGCCGTGCAGAGTTCCTCCACTTCGAATCGGTGAAGGGATCGGCCTCACCGGAACAGCACACCGAGATCATCGCCGCCGTCCGGGCTGGTGAGCATGCACATGCCGTCGCACTGACGCGCGCGAACTGGTCGACGATCGAGGGAGATGCGCCTCACGAGGCCTGAGTCACACGACTCGGCACCCCTGCATCCGCGTTCATATTGCTAGTCATCTGATGACTTGTATCAGAACCCTCACCACGCATGACGGCGAGCGCAGCCATCGAATCAACATTCCGCGCGACTATGTGCCCATCGACCTCGCGGCGGCCATCGAACTCCTCGGCGCCCGCATCGCCGTCGAACCCGGCATCGCCGAGCTCGCTCGCGCTTCGGGCAACCGCGCGTTGCACGAGATGCTCGTGTCCCTGCTGGCCATCCACTCCCGCACCCAGCAGGCGGCGCGCACAAGCTACGACCGCCTGCGCGACCACGACGAACACGCGGACATCCTCGATGCGGTCCGTCGCGGCTACGGCCTCGAAGCCTCCCACCGCACTCGCAAACACCTCGAGGCGATCAAGGCCGCCGTCCTCGCCGACTGGACCGACGACGCGGACCAGGCAGAAGAGACGGACCTCACCGAAGGTCCCCAGCGATGAGCCATCCGATACCCGCGCCGGGCACTGGTCCCGCGCCGAATGCAGGAGGGCAGGATTCGAACCCGAGGTCCGCGCGGAAGCGCCCGGACTCCGCGGATCATCGCCCTGCGTGCGGCTCTCGCCGCTGAGTTCTGAATGCTGAGTTTTGAAAGTTTTGTTCATTCGCCGCCCCGGGTCGGCTTTCGTCATCCGCCCCCGAGCCTCCGAGCCGTCGAGCGCGGGCCGAGCCTGGGGCCGAGTTACCTCGACTACGTCCCCTGATCTGGAATGATGTCATCTCATCCGATGTAACAGGTAAGCTTTGCAGGCCGTTGCACGACCGACCGGACTCTACCCCGCGAGGACGCCGTCGACTTAAGATGTTGACGCTCAAACTTCACCCGCGATACTGTCGGGTAACACCCCGTAGTAACTTACATCACACGCTGATGCCGACCGTGCCGTCGGTGGTCAAGGAGGATCAATGAAGTTCCGCAATCCCAGCCTCATCCGCAGGCTCGTCTCATCTCACGCCGGTCGCATCGCCATGGTCGCGATTCCCACCGGCGTCGTCTCGGCCATACTCATGGGCGGAGTGGCACAAGGCGCGGTCCCGGTCTCGTTCGCCATCTCCGGCACTCAGTTCAAGATCGCCTCGACCGAGCTCAACGGAACCGGATTCTCCCAGTACAGCGGTGTCGCGAAGGACGCAGAAGGCGGCAAGCACGCTGTCGTCACCGCGAACATCAAGGACGCGACTCTGGAGAACCTCTGCCAGTCGGCCGTCCAGGAGACGCCTCTGGGCAAGGTGGGCATCCTCATCAAGGCCGGCGGCAAGGGCACACCCGCCTCGGCGAAAGACCTGCAGATCGGCATGACCGGCCTCGAGGGCGATGCCGAGTTCAAGAACATCCGCATCGGCGTCGACGCCTCCGATGTCAACACGAAGGCCAAGGGCAGCAAGGGCGACTTCGCCCAGGACTCCGACACCATCAACATCAAGGGCCTCAAGCAGGACTCCTGGTCGACCACGGCTTCGGTCTTCACCCTCAAGGACATGTCGCTGAAGCTCACCGACGGATCTGAGACGTGCGACTGATGAGGGACTCAGCAGCCAACGGGCAGCCGACCGATGGACGGGGGGCCGCCGAACAGGAGGACACCGTGCAGAAGACGAGCCTGCTTGCGCTGTCCCGGCGAAGTCGACGTGCCGATGAGCGGAGCGACCATTCCGAATCCGGCGTCGAGACGGCAGAATTCGCCGTCCCGACGCCGGAGGCGGGGGACGCTGACAGCAGCGAGGGGGCCGAGATGACCGAAGGCGCCGAGAAACGCCGGGGCTTCAGACACTGGCGTCGGCAGCGTCCATTCATCGGGGGCGTGCTGGCAGTCCTCGGAGGAATCGAACTGTTCTTCTCCGGACAGCTCGACCTCGGCAACATGCAGATCCAGTTCGGCATCGAGGGACTGCAGGCGACTGTCGTCCCGATCGCCATCGTCGTCCTCGCCCTGCTGTCGATCTTCCGACCTACGCACCATCTGTTCTACGGGATCATCTGCCTCGTCCTCGCAGTCTATTCACTCATCGGAGTGAACCTCGGCGGGTTCATCATCGGAATGCTGCTGTCCACCATCGGAGCGATCCTCGTGGTCGCATGGATGGGACCGCGCGGACCGAAGGAGTCCGAAGCCGCTGAGGGGGAGACTGCATGAGGGTACCCAGCCGCCGCACGGCCTCGATCCTGGCGGCAGCTGTCCTGATCCTCCCGATGACTCTCGGGGCGGGATCGGTTACAGCCGCCCAGTCGTCACCGCTGTGCTCACTCGTGGGCACATGCGATGACGATGATTCCACCAAGTCCGAAGACCGCGCACCCGCGGACGACGTGTCGCCCGGAATGCCGGTGAAGCCAAGCGATCCACCGACCTCAGATCCCACAGTGCCCGCACCGGATCCCACGGATGAACCGAGCGGGGAGCCGACGGACGAACCGTCCGAAGAACCCACCGACCCCGGCGGTCTGGGGCTCGATGAGCCCAGCGATGATCCGACCGAGGACGAGGATTCGGAGGAAGAGGGCACCGTCGAGTTCCCGTCCGATGCACAGATGGATGAGAACGCGCCGGTCTTCACGAAGACTCCGGCCGCAATGGGCTCGGACGGCCTTTCGTTCAAAGGGCTGAAGAGCATCTCCTTCGTCTCAGTTCCCACCGCTGACGGCGGAAGCATTGTGGTGCTGAAGATCCGAGCCGACGAGATCAAGATCACCGGCTTCTCACTCACGGTTCGACCCCCCGAGGAGCACGAAGGGCTGGTGACGAAGGCCGACACGATGACGCTCAGTGGCGATGTCACTACCTACATCGGTTCGATCACCGCCACGACGAAGGACGGAAAGTCGCTGACCATCGGGCCGGAGACCCCTCCGCCCATGGACGACGTCGAGCCCGGACTGCTGCGAGTGACGATGGGACTCGTCGGATCCACCGCCGATTCGATCACCTACACGAACACCGATCAGAAACTCAAGGAAGTCGAAGACTGATCGTGCGATGAGACGGTGAGCTCACCGAGGCGGAAAGGCCCGAAGGCCGCGGACTCAGTCCGCGGCCTTCTCGCGTTCCCGCTTCTTCCGACGAAGGGTATCGCGCACTTCACGAAGCTTGTCGCGTTTGCGCCTGCGCCCCGCCTCGGCGGCCCTGATCTGCTCCGGGGTGGGCTCATGGTCGCCCATCCCGACCTGGAGCTCGACGGGACTGATCTCCCGCATGACGCCGACATCGATCTTCGTACGCAGCCGCAGGACTTCAAGTCGGAGGATGCGGGCCAGGAAGTAGACGCCGAGCAGATTCGGGAATGCCATGAGGAAGAAGATCGCGTCGGAGAAGGCGATGACCGAATCGAGCGACATCGAGGCGCCGACGATGACGGCGAGGATCCAGAACACCTGGTAGGCCTTGTCAGCGACCTTCGAGTTCTTCGTCAGATACCCCAGCGCCTGCTGACCGTAGTATCCGTAGGCGAGGATCGTCGAGAAGGCGAAGAGCACCACGGCGATGGTGAGCAGGATCGGGAACCAGCCCGACACTGTGGCGAACGCCTGCGCCGTCAGGCCGATACCGTCCTCGGTGCTCTCGGAGTAGAGACCGGTGGTGATGATCGCCAGCGAAGTCAGAGTGCAGATGATGACGGAGTCGATGAGGGGCTCCCACATCGCCACGAATCCTTCCGTGGCAGGCTTCGTCGTCTTCGACGCAGCATGGGCCATACCGGCCGACCCGATGCCGGCCGCGTTGGAGAACAGCGCCCGCTGGATGCCGACGATCGCCACGCCCACGGCACCTCCGGCGACTCCGCTGGGGCTGAAGGCTCCCGTGAACATGAGCGTGAAGGCATGTGGGATCCGTCCGGCATTGAGGACGAGGATGACGATGATCGAGACGAAGTAGAGGATCGCCATGAGCGGAGTCAGCTTCGATGTCCACTGTCCGATCTTCTTGATCCCGCCGAGGATGACCAGAGCGGTGAGGGCGGCGATGATCGCTCCGATGAGCCAGAGTTTGTCAGCGAAGAAGCTCGACTCGCTGCCGGTGGCTCGGACGATGATCGCGGCCGCCTGATTCGCCTGGAACAGATTGCCGGCGCCGATGACACCGAGCACGGCGGTGAGGGCATAGAATCCGGCGAGGAACTTCCCGAGCTTGGGCCGACCGATCTCGGCCAGCCCCGCCCGCAGATAGTACATCGGTCCGCCGGAGACTGTACCGTCTTCGTTGATCTGCCGATATTTCACGCCGAGTGTCGCCTCAGCCATCTTCACGGTCATGGCGAAGAAGCCGAAGATGATGATCCACAGAGCTGCGCCGGGACCGCCGATCGTGATCGCCACAGCCACACCGGCGATGTTGCCCAATCCGACGGTGCCCGAGAGTTCGGTAGCGAGCGCCTGGAAGCTCGAAACCTGCCCCGGGTCCGTCTTTCGCGTGAAGCGGCCGCGGATGATGCCGATGGAGTATCGGAGTCCGGTGATCGGCTGGAAGCGGAGGTAGAAGGTGAGGAAGACAGCGGCGGCCATGAGCCACACGACGATGAGCGGGATGCCGAGCGAGCCGATCTGCAGTTCGAAGAAGACGATACTGCTGAAGGCCTGTGCCGCGGGCCCGAGGAACGATTCGATGGCTTCATCGACTCCGGCGGTGACGAGGTCGGGCTCGACTGCGGTCTGGGCGAGATGTTCAGTTGTGAAAGTCATATCTGCGGGTGCGAGATTGCCTTTCGTCCGGAGGGTTGGTCCGGGACCGGCACCCGTGATCAACCTAACAATCGTCAAGCCTATTTTCAGATTTCACTCAGATAAAGGCCTCCGTTCACAGGATTCTCACATGGAAATCCGCGACACCGAGGATCGGTTCCGCACCGCATGCCGGCTCTCCAGGAATTCCACGAAGGACCGAGCCAACCGTCTACCGTTGTCGACGAGAGCGGAGTCGTGAGCCTCGACCTCGGCGATGATCGAAGCCTCGGTCTTGCCGGCCGGCAGGGAGAGATCGTTGCCGTCCAGCCAGCGGGCGATCTGCGTGGCATCGGTCTCCGGATGGAACTGGGTGCCCCACGCGAACTCGCCGAGGCGGAAGGCCTGGACCGGAGCATCGGAGCCGGTCACGAGCAAGTCTGCCCCGGTGGGCAGTGCCATCTCCTCCTGGTGGAAGAGCACCGACGGCAGACTCCGACCGGCCAGTGATCCGAAGACGGAGTCGGATTCCCCCGCCGAGGTGGCGCTGAGTTCGTAGGTCCCGATCTGCGGGTGCGCACGGCGGGTAATCGGAGCATCGCCTGCGACGGCGAGCATCTCCCCGCCGAGGCAGATGTTGAGACTGGGGAACTCCCCACCGATCGATCGGCGAAGCAGGTCCCTGACCTCGGGAAACCACGGATTCTCCACATCCTCGGTGGGTCCGGCGGATCCGCCGAGGACGATGAGCGCATCGAACGAGCCGCGTTCCGGGATCGCTTCACCGAGGTACGGGCGGGTCACCACCACCTCGGCGCCGGCGTCGACCAGCCACTCACCGAACCGCTGCGGTCCGGTGCCACGTTCGTGCTCGATGGCGAGGATGCGCACTCGGCGCGGGGAATCACTGCTCATGCCACCATTGTCACCCACCAGTCGGAATTCCTGAGGCAGCGCGGCCCCTATTCCAGCCGGCCGGTCCCGGCGACCGCGCCGATCAGCGTGACAGCGAAGTCGCCTCGGCGGCACCGGACTCAGCCTTATCTGCGGCGACCTTCTTCCGCAGGGCGAGGAAGAACAGGACGAGGCTGACGGACAGGGCGATGTGACCGAGGCCGGCGATTCCGGCGATCATGGCGTTCGACTCTTCGCCGAGGACGGTGAGCGAGCCGTGCCAGACCATCACCCCCGCAGTGAGGATCACACCGACGTTGTAGAGCCAGAAGAACCACGAGAACAGCTTCGTGCCGGAGAGTCCGAACACCTTGTCGAGGGCGAGAACGATGAGGAGGACGATGAAGCCGAGTGTGAGCAGGTGGGTGTGGACGACGCCGAGCTGCGTGAACTCACCCGAGGGGAAGTCATTGGCCTTGGTGAACTCGCGGTAGAACAGTCCCGAGACGACGCCGATGATCATGTACGTGAAAGCTGCATTGAATATCTTCTTCATGCTTCCACTTCATCAGCGCGCGAGCGCGGTTTCCTGACCCACAGGATTGAACTGCATCCCCAACTTTCGATTGATGTTCCATCACACAGGGTCCTGATTCCCCGAAACATGAGTTCCGGAGACCGTGATCCCGCTAGCCTGGAATGCATGCCCATGGAGAATATGCTCGCTAAGATCGACCGCCTCGCCGGGGGCAGGAAAGCCGGCATCGTCGTGCCCGCAGAGGGCCTCAAGCACCCGAGGACGAAACGTGCCTTCGCGTGGATCACCTGGCTGCTCGTATTCGAGCTCGCGCTCGGGTTCGGAGCCGTGGTCTTTGCAATGCTCATCGCCACGGCCGGCGAATCGGTGCCGTTCGCCGTGTGGATGCGAACGATCGTCGTCCTCGGCATGACAGTGACCCTCTTCTACTTCTTCTGGCGCGCCACCAAGGGCTTCTACTGGGGGTACCAGCGGCTGCGCCTGTTCACGCAGATCTTCCCCGTCATCACCCTCGTCATGGCCGCGATCCCGGGCCTCTATCCGGTGTGGATGATCACCGAGCAGATCGTGTTCAGCCTGGTCATGATCGGCGTCGGCGACTTCCTCACCGGCGATCACCTGCGCGAGGTGTTCCGCAAGCCCCACGACTGAGTCCGGCCCCGATTCAGGATAGCCGAGGCGACCGCCGCCCCGGTCCTCACCCCGCAACGAGGCGGCGTGCCTCCTCCTGATGTGCTGCGATGAGTGCTTCCTTATCGAGTGCGTGTCCGTCCGCACCGATGGCGTGGCCGTCGATGACCCGCCACTGCCCGCCGACCATCACCCGATCGGCCTTCTCCGCACCGCAGAGGACGAGCGCGGGGATCGGATCGTGCGATCCGGAGAACGCGAGGCCGTCGAGGCGGAACATCGCAAAGTCGGCCTGCTTTCCGACCTCGATGGTGCCGATGTCGTCACGGCCGAGGGCCGCCGCCGATCCCTTCGTCGCCCAGTCGAGGACGCGGTCGCAGGTAACCGCCTCGGCGCCGTAGCGCAGACGCTGGATGTAGAGAGCCTGCCGGACTTCACGGATGAGGTTCGAGGCATCGTTCGACGCTGATCCGTCGACGCCGAGACTCACATTGACCCCGGCGTCCTCGAGCTCGACGGCACGAGCGATGCCCGAAGCCAGTCGCATGTTCGAGGTCGGGCAGTGCGCAACGGACACCCCGGCAGCACCGAGGCGGCCGATCTCCGAATAGTCGAAGTGCACACCGTGCGCCAACCAGGTCCGCTCCCCCAGCCAGCCGACGGATTCGAGGTAGTCGACGGTGCGCAGCCCGAAGGCTTCGCGACAGAAGTCCTCTTCGTCGATGGTCTCAGCCAAGTGGGTGTGGAGGCGGACATCGAGTTCAGCGGCGAGGGCGGCACTGTCGCGCATGAGCTCGGTGGTCACGGAGAACGGGGAGCACGGAGCGAAGCCGATCTGGATCTGAGCGCCGGGACCTCGCTGGTGGTAGATCTCGACGAGGCGGCGGGAATCATCGAGGATGACTTCCGAGTCCTGGACGGTCTGCTGCGGGGGCAGTCCGCCGTCGTCCTCGCCCAGGGACATCGACCCGCGAGTGAGCATGGCGCGCATGCCGAGGCGGCGGACGACGTCGACCTGGATGTCGATGGCCTCGTCCATGCCGGTCGGGAAGAGGTAGTGATGGTCGGCTGCAGTCGTGCATCCGGATTCGAGGAGCTCGGCCATAGCCACGGTCGTGGCGAGCTTGAGGGCTCGCGGAGTCAGCCGGGCCCACACGGGGTAGAGGTTCTGCAGCCACCCGAACAGCGGCAGATCGGCAACGGGCGCCCACGCGCGGGTCAGCGTCTGGTAGAAGTGATGATGCGTATTGATCAGCCCGGGAGTGATCACGTGGGCAGAGGCGTCGATGACCTCGAGAGTGTCGACTCCCCCGGACGATGGTTCACCACCGACGGGAACGAGTTCCACGATGGTCCCGGTGGCCCGGTCGATGACGATTCCCCGGGCCGCTCGGCTCGGATCTACGCCGGCACCGAGGTGGACAGCCAGTGGATCGCGCAGCCAGAGTCGCGCCAACGGCGCGGTCCTGCATGCTTGGGAGTGTTCCGAATCTGAATGGTCCTCTGCGGCCGGGGCCCTTCCCGGTGCCGAGAGATCTTCTGTTGCCCTTGCGTCGGTTTCGTTGATGTCGAACATCGTGTCGCCTTTCAGCACTTGAACCGTGCGCGGCGAGCGCGCACTATTGGTCAGTGGCGACAGAACTGGGGCCGACGCCACCAGCTCAGGTTTTCCGGCGTCTGCTGCTCCGCCGGTCGGTATCCCATCAGGGATCCCCGACTGTACCCACCGGTCGCCGAGACGGTACGATGATCCAGCACCATCGAACTAAGCGAACGATCAGTAGATTGTCGAGGGATACGCGACATTCGTGAACTCTAGCATGTGCCGAGAGTCACAAAATCGGCTTGCGGGCCAAATGGTATTCCTTTAGAGTTTTGCGATAGGGAATTTTCCTTTCGCATAACGGAAGTATGCAACCGATCCCTCGGTCGATCTGATGCCCGCTCGCACGCTACACCGGCCATTGAGGTCGGTTAGTCACAGTGAGGTCTTCGCCCCGAGGACGTACTCAATGGAGAGATAGATGTCGGTATCCCATCAATCACCCAGCAATGACCGCAAATCCGCGGTCGAGAGCAGACCGGCCCGGCCGGAGGACGAACGGCTTTCGGTCGGCAGCTCCTTTGCCTACGGGCTGCAGCACGTGCTCACCATGTACGGCGGAATCATCGCGGTTCCCCTCATCATCGGCAATGCCGCGGGCCTCGACGGCAATGGCATCAGCCTCCTCATCGCCTCCTGTCTGTTCATGGGCGGCCTGGCGACGATTCTGCAGTCGGTCGGTGTACCGTTCTTCGGCTCGCAGCTGCCGCTGGTCCAGGGCGTGTCGTTCGCCGGCGTCGCGACGATGACGTCCATCCTGGCCGGCGGCGACGGCCTGCCTGCTGTCTTCGGATCGGTGCTGGTCGCCTCGGTGATCGGCCTGATCGTCGCCCCGGCCTTCGCACTCATCGTGAAGTTCTTCCCGCCGGTGGTCACCGGCACGGTCATCACCACGATCGGACTCTCGCTCATGCCAGTGGCCGCGGGCTGGGCCATGGGCGGGGATGCCGAGGCCGCCGATTACGGCAGCATGCGCAATATCCTCATCGCTGTGGTCACCCTGGCCATCGTGCTCATCCTCAGCCGGATTCCGGTCGCCGTGATCTCCCGCCTGTCGATTCTGCTGGCCATCGTCATCGGCACCATCGGCTGCCTCATCTTCGGCTGGGCCGATTTCTCCCATGTGCTCGATCGGGGCGTCTTCGCGTTCCCCGAGCCTTTCGCATTTGGCATGCCGACATTCTCGGCCGCCGCGATCATCTCGATGTTCATCGTCATCATCGTCACCTTCGCCGAGACCACTGCGGACATCATCGCCGTCGGAGAGATCGTCGACACGAAGGTCGACTCCAAGCGCATCGCTTCAGGTCTGCGGGCTGACATGCTGTCCTCGGCGGTCTCGCCGGTCTTCAACTCCTTCACGCAGTCGGCATTTGCGCAGAACGTCGGTCTGGTCGCCATCACGGGAGTGAAGTCGCGCTTCGTCGTCACTGCCGGTGGTGCGATCCTCGTGGTCCTCGGCCTGCTGCCCGTGATGGGCGGGGTCGTCGCAGCGGTGCCCACACCGGTTCTCGGCGGAGCGGGCATCGTCCTGTTCGGCACGGTCGCCGCGTCGGGAATACGCACGCTGTCGAAGGTCGAATACGAGGGCAACCTCAATATGATCATCGTGGCTGTGTCGTTGGCATTCGGCATCATCCCGGTTGTCGAGCCCGATTTCTACAACGCTTTCCCGAATTGGGTCGGCATCATCCTCCACTCCGGAATCTCCTCGGCAACCCTCATGGCAGTGCTGCTCAACCTCGTCTTCAACCACCTCGGCGTGAAGACGAAAGATCGTTCCGACCGCTCGGTCTTCGTGGCCGGCACCGGACGAGTCATCCGCAAGGAAGAGCTGCAGCGCCTCATCGACAACGAGGCGATCCTCACGGAGGGCGACACCGTCAAGAATGGCAAGATCGTCGACTGCAACGGCGAAGAGGTGCCCGTTGTCACCGAGAAGCAGCACGAGAAGGTCATCGACGCCGCCCAAAAAGGTGAGGTCCGCAGCCAGGACGACGTCCGCCGCCTCATCGCCGAAGAAGGGAACTGAGGCCGGACGCGAAGACGAGGACTAGACCTGTGGACTAAACTTGGAGAGTCCGCTTGAGCCCCGGTCGCCGCCTGTGTAGGCGCGCGGCCGGGGTCTCTTGCATGACAGGGCCGCCGTCAGGTCCGGGCTATCGTCAGAACGGTGGCGGATCCCCGGAATCCCAATAGTCTTTCCACGCTGTCGTCTGGCCGAGCTTCGACTTCTGTGATCCGCGAGGCTTCCCTCTCTCAGCCACGCCGGTTCGATTGGGCTCGGAGCCATCGGGAATCGACTCGCCCACGTCGATGCTTGAAAAACGCTCTATCCCGGCGGCCGTGGCACAGGCAGCTCCGGCAGCCGTGGTACAGGCAGCCTGGGCACACTCGTCCCCTCGTCCTGAAGTGCGGGGTTCTGAAGTGCAGGATGGATTCGTCGATTCGAGTCGTCCCACTGGACTCGGATGCCCCTTGTCGCGAAACTGTTCCAGGTTTGTGTGGTTCCGTTCGTCAAGCAGATTCGGCAGTTGGGCATAGTTCTCCACCTGTCGAGCATGCTCGGAATTGATCGGGTTGTCCGGCGGGTACATCGTTGCGACGACGCCTCGGGTGAAGGAATACTCCACTGCCCCGTCCTCGGTCATTCGCACCGCGAACCTGCGGTCGGTCTTCGCCTGGTGATCGGGTTTGCACAGCGGATGGAGATTCTCGAACGTCGTCTGTCCGCCCCTGGCCGGATCGGCATGGTCGTACGGAATGATGTGGTCGACTTCCGAGGTCTCCGCCCGTCGGGTGCAGCCCGGAGCAGTGCAGGACTGCCATCTGCCGACCAGCGGGGCTCGTATGTCCGCAGGGATGTGATAACTGCGTGAGCGGGCATCAATCGGTGTCCCGGTAGCGGGATCGGTGAGGATCCGATGCCAAGTGGGGCTCCCTCCCGCCAAAGCCCGTGCCGCGTCGGGCGACACCGGGGTTCCGTCCGAGAACGTTCCCGGCAGCTCCGACCTTCCCACCGCGGTGAGATACGGAACCGTCACCATCATCTTCGCCTGCTCCCGCAACCACTGTCCGTGGGTGGGCATGACGAGCTTGATGATGGTCTTCACGTCGACGCCGGGGTTGGCTGCTGTTTCCGCTTCGCGCTGCGCTTCCTGCGCGGCGTGATCGACCGTGGTTGCGGTGATCGGAGCCGTGGGGCCCGATTTGTCGCCCGCCTCGAGGGCGATCTCTTTGGTGGTGGTCTCACCGGTCGTGGTGTCGTGCGCCGTCACAGCGATGGTCATCTGCGGGGTCGCCCGAGTGGCGATATCGAACATGAGTGCGGCGATGCTGTCCTGATCGGCGACGTCGACTCCCACGACGCCCTTCTCGGTGAATGCCGAGATGTTGCCGTTGCGGATCGCTCGCGCGAACGCCTCGATGCGCAGGTAGAAGGCATTGAGTTCCACGGCGGGTCCGGACAGGGTCACCGAGGCGGTGCCGTCGGGGTAGTTCATGATGTCAACCCGGCGACGCTTCTTGGCCAGCTCGGTCCGGTCATCGACGGGCACGAGCGCCGCGATCTTGAGATTGAGCGACTTCTTGAAGGTCTCCAGGGTGATATCGGCTCGGCGGTCGCCCAGGTAGGCATCGAGGCGCGGCAGATATTCGAAGGCGACGTCTTTGATGGACCGAGTCGCCGCCAGCACGTGTTCGATCGTGAACTCACCGGCGAGGCAGCGCTGCAGGAACTTCGGCAGCCCGAATGCCAGCGTGACGGCGTTCGTGATCTCGTTGTAGGCACCCTCGCTCGTCGAGCCGAGGACCGTGGTCAGTTCTGCGATTTCTTCACGCGAGGCAAGGTCGTGGACCCAGCTGTTGAAGGATTTGTGCAACCCGAACTTGGGGAAGTTGGGGAGCGAACTCGTCGGTGGGGCCAGCGACTGTTCGACGATGGTCTCCGCGGCCCTGGAGTCATCATCGGGGCCATCACCGGCACCCATCTCACCGGCGCCGTCGGTTTCGTCGGCAACGCCGTCTTCGTTGGGAGCGCGGCCTTCGAGAACGAAGCCGGTGGATGTCCATGGATCCACGAAGTCGTCCTCTTCGGGCAGCAGTCCGTCACGTGCCGTGATGAAGCGGCCGGCCGTTTCGGTGAACGTCGAGTGATAGTAGATCTCGTCGCCCGCGGCGTAACGGAGCTTCTCGATGGTATCGGACAGAAACAGACCGGCGACAGCTTGGAATTCGGCGAGGCGAACGCCCGTGCTCAATTGAGTCAGACTGGCGACCGCGGCCATCGGCGAATCGGGGTCGACGTCGAGGCGGCGGGGCGAATCGGGGCCGATCAGAGGCATCTGAGTCGAGGATGCGGGGTTCACCGCAGACTCGGGGGAACCGGACACTGATTCATTCGAGGCAGGATCGAGACCGCTGTTGCCCGGATCCCGAGGATCCTTCATCGGTCTCGCCACCTTTCACGTCGATGTGAATGCCTTAGCTCTATTTTACTCTCAAGGAGAAGAAATAAATATCACAATTCGTTTACGAAGAGAATCTCTACGATTTTGAATGCTGTTTGATAAATTTTGATGATTCAACGTTGTCCTAGCCGAGGTAAGAACACTCGGTACACTCGGCTCCCTGAATGGCATTGCCCCGGGCTGGGCGAACACCGGCACCGCCCCCATCACCGGATCAGTCAGCCGTCCAGGCACCTACCGAATCGGCTAGTCACTGACCACGTCACTCGGCAGTTCCATCGTCTGCCCGATCGGCAGGACACGGACCTACTCGGTCAGCCGTCCAGGCAGCTGCTCCATCGCACTGAAGGTCTCGGCAGCACCCGCCGCCAACAGCGTTTCCGCGCTCTGATGAACCGGAGAATCCGGGCAGAACCCGAGCACACGGGATCCGGCCGCAGCGCCGGCGATCACTCCGGTGGGAGAGTCTTCGATCACAGCCGCCTCGGCGGGGTCGATGCCCAAGGAATCAGTCGCAGCGAGATAGACGTCGGGGGCAGGCTTCGAGTTCGGCTGCTCCATGCCGGAGAAGATCCGACCGTCGAAGGCATCGAAGAGGCCGATCTTTCGCAGCTGCAACTCGATCTTCGGACGATCCGCCCCCGAAGCGCAGGCGATCCTGCCCGGATATATCTCGGCGATGCGGTGAACGGCATCGACGGCCCCCGGAATCGCTTGAAGGGAGGCCGCGAGCTGGGCATTGCGGCGCCGCCGGAACTCGGTCATCCACTCCACGTCGATGCGGAATCCGGTGTGCTCCTCGATGACATCGGCCTCGTCGCGGAGCATCTTGCCGACGAATCGCGAAATGCACTCGTCGGCGCTCAGCTGCCAGCCGAGTTCGCGCAGCATCTGATGGAGGACGCTGTTCGTGATGCTCTCGGAGTCGACGAGGACTCCGTCACAGTCGAAGAGGACAGCGGAGAATTTCGGAAGTGGAGCCATACCCCGATTCTGCCACCTGGCACTGACGTGGAATCACGGGCATCCGCACCGCCTTACGGTCCTACGTACGACATCCGCGCCAACTGACCGCCCCGCCCCCCCCCCCCCCCGAAGCAAGGGGTCCGAAACAGCCACGGTCACACCGCGCCGACCGACACTGCCGTAGACAGAACCCTTGCGGTGGCGAGGGCACAGACGATGATGACCAGCGCAAACAGCGTCAGCCAGGCACCGGCGGGCAGCGACGAACCCTGGGCGAGGATGAAGGCATCGGACTGCTGCACATGGCGCCTGCGGGTGTGGACGCGGATGACCTTGACGAGGTCCTTGAGCGAACCTATCGTCAACGCAGTTCCGAGCGCCGCAACGAAGATCGAGATCCATTCCAGAGGCAGGAACACGACGACGAGCTGTGCCGCGATCGCCGTGATCACGGCGATGACCGCACCCGCGAGATTCCGGATGAAGATGAGCGCGACCAACAGGATCAGCGCCCCCACCGACAGCGCCAAGGGAGCCCAACCGAAGACCGCCGAGGTGGTCAGGACGAGTCCGAGCACGCCAGGTGCCGGATATCCCCAGAATCCCGCCCAGGTGGCGGAGAAACCGACTCGACCGAAGGAGTTCATCTGCCCCGAATGGTCGAAGTTCAGCGAGATCCCCTTGACCACGCGACCCGTCATCAGAGCGGCGAAGGCGTGACCGAGTTCGTGGACGAAGGTCACGAACAGTCCGAAGAACCTCCAGATCCCCGGCGTCAAGGTCACGACCACGGGAACCCCGATGACGAGGACGAGCCCGAGGACGTCGAGCTCGAGTCCGTCCTGCCGTCCGAAGCCCGAGGTGATGGCGTCCCACCACGTCGCCGTTGCCTGCTTGAAGTCCATAGCGGCCCAGTCTACGAACCGCGCCTGAACAGGACCCTCAGGACCTCCTCAGCGATTCGGGAGGTCAGGCCTCATCGACAGTGAGAGACTCGACATCGACCCACGAACGTTCCCGCACCGACCGCAGCACGGCCTCCGTCACGAGCACGGCGCGCAACCCGTCGCGAAGCGTCGGCAGCCCTTCGGGCCGTTCGCCGGCGAAGTGGGCATAGGAGTCCGCGACGAAGGCGTTGAAGGCATCCTGATATCCCTGGGGATGTCCGGCCGGAACCATGCACAGGCGGGCGGCATCGGCTGACAGGGAATCGGGATCGCGAACGAGGAGTCGACTGTCAGTGCGCCGACCGAACCACAGCTGCTCGGGCCGCTCCTGCTCGAAGCGCATGCTCGCCTCGGTGCCGGCGATCTCCACGGTCAGCCCGTTCTTGCGCCCGGGAGCCAACTGGGACACCAACAGCGAGCCGATGGCACCGCCGGAGAACTCGATCGTCACGGCCACGGTGTCCTCCGTGGTCACTGCGGTGCCGCCTCGGCGGGGGTGAACGGTCCTCGTCGTCGCCACCAGAGACGAAATCCGGTCGTCGACGATGAACTCGATGAGGTCGACGAGGTGGGAGCCGATATCGGCGAACGCTCGCGAGGGGCCGCCCTGATCGGAATCGACGCGCCAGTTCTCATCTCCCGAGCCGAGCAGCCAGTCCTGCAGGTATCCGGCGTCGACGGTCAGCAGCGTCCCCGCCTGCCCCTCGCGGAATCGTGCGCGGGCTTCGCGCACCATCGGGTGGTACCGGTAGACGAACGGCACGGTCCCACGCAGCCCCACCTCGGCGGCACGGGCCGCCACGGCACGCGCATCATGAGAATCTGTGGCCAAGGGCTTCTCGCAGATGATGTTCGACCCCGCATCCAGGGCCCGCAGGGACTGGGCCGCGTGAACGTCGTTGGGAGTGCAGATGTGCACGGCGTCGAAGGACCGCGCCAATAGGTCGTCGGCGGACGCGGCGGTCTCGAAACCCAGCTCGGCCGCCGCCTGAGCCGATCTCTCCGGTCGAGACGAAGCGACAGTATCGAGCGCGGCTCCGGCCGACCGTGCGGCTCGGCTGTGGACGCGGCCCATGAACCCGCCGCCGAGCATTCCGATGCGGAGACCTCGACTCCGCGCAGTGTCATCGGAGAGCATGCCTCATTATGCAATCACCGGCCGGACCGAGTCGACCGCGCCCCAGCCCCTGATCTGACACTCCCCGCGCCGCCGCGGGCCAATCCACCGACGCTCCGGCCTGGGCCTTTACACTGTGAGAAGCGCCCGCGCAGTCCCCCGCTCGCAGCGTGGTCCGCCTCTTGCGAAGGAGTGTCATTGTCACAGCACCGCCGATTCGCCCAGGTCGATGTCTTCTCTGCCGTGCCCTTCAAGGGCAACCCCGTCGCGGTCATCGTCGATGCCGATGGCCTCGATGAGACGCAGATGGCCCGCATCGCGAACTGGACGAACCTGTCCGAAACCACCTTCGTCCTCCCTCCCGAGGATCCCGCCGCCGACTACCGCCTGCGCATCTTCACCCCGCATCGCGAGCTGCCTTTCGCCGGCCACCCCACCCTCGGTTCGGCCGCGGCCTGGCTCGACGCCGGCGGCGCCCCGAAGCACGACGATCGCATCGTCCAGGAATGCGGTGCCGGACTCGTCGACATCCGCAGATCCCCTCACCGAGGCGACCCGACCGACCAGACCGCCGATTCCCCGACCGCGGCAACCGACGCGCCCTCCGAGGCCCTCGCTTTCGCCGCCCCAGATCGACTCCGGTCGGGTCCGCTCGACGATGCCTACGTCGACCGGATCGCAACAGCCCTCGGCGTCGATCGCGCCGAGATCCTCGACCACCAGTGGGCCGACAACGGACCCGGCTGGGCAGCCGTGCGACTGGCCAGCGCCGAACAGGTGCTCGCTCTGACCCCCGACTTCTCGGCGATCCCCGAAGCGAAGCTCGGCGTCCTCGGCGCTCATCCGGCCGCCTCGACGCACGAATACGAGATCCGCGCCTTCGTGCCCGGAGTCGGAGCCGCCGAGGATCCGGTGACGGGCAGCCTCAACGCCTCCGTGGCCCAATGGCTCATCGGTGGGAATCTGGCCCCAAACAGCTATACCGCGACCCAGGGAACCGCTCTCGGCCGTTCCGGAGTCGTCTCCATCACGGCCGAGGACGACGAGATCTGGGTGGGCGGCGCCACGTCCATCTGCATCCGCGGGACGGTGCACACATGAATCGACATCTCACCGAAGTGAACAAACCGAAGAAGCGACTGCGCATCTTCCACGGCCGCATGTACTTCGCCCTCCAGGCCCTCGCCGGAGCGGCCTGGTGGCTGGGCACCGCGATGATTCCCGGTGTGGCGGCCGCGACGCTCGGCAGCATCAATCCGCTGCTCATCGCGATCGTCGACATTCCGCTCTTCGTCATCGGCTCCGCCCTGGCCGCGCTCAACTTCCGTTGGGCGGTGTGGATCGCCACCGCGTGGACCGTGCTCGTGGCGCTGGGCATGGTCATCTATGCCACCGCCACCACCGAGGCGGGACTCGGCGCCGTCCTCATGGTCCTCGCCGCACTCGGCAGCCTCCTCGCCGGCATGCTCATGATCGTCGGACGCATCCCATCCGAGAAGCTCCTGGTCGGACCCTTCGCGTTCCACAGTTCGCATACCCGCATCCGGTCGCGGCTGCTGATGCACACGACCATTCAGATCGTCGTCTTCTGGGGCGTCTTCCTCATCATCATCCCGGTCATCATCAATTCCTTCGAAGACCGGTGGAACCTCGCCTACAAATTCCCGATCCTCCTGATCGTCGTCGGCTTCGCCCTGCTCGCCGTCTCCAGCGTCATCGGAGTCTGGTCGGCCCGCGCGATCGCGAACTTCGGCTCCGGCACTCCCCTGCCCTCGCAGATGGCCCATCACCTCGTCGCCCGCGGACCCTACGCCTTCGTCCGCAACCCGATGGCCATCGCCGGCGTCGTCCAGGGGATGGCGATGGGCCTGCTCATCGGTTCGTGGCTCGTCATCGTGTACGCACTCATCGGCTCACTGCTGTGGAATTGGCTCATCCGCCCCCACGAGGAGGCCGACCTGATCGAGCGCTTCGGCGACGAATACCGCGACTACGCCAAGCGGGTGCGCTGCTGGTGGCCGACCTTCTCGACCGCCGAATCGACTTCCGACCTTGTCGACGAGGACTGATCGGCCTACGCTCGGGCGTGAACGTCCACTCACCGAGGAGGCCCCATGGTCACGTTCACCACCGAACTTCTCGCCCTGGGCAACAATGTCGGCATCGAGGTTCCCGAGGACATCGTCCTCGGCTTCGGCGTGGGCAGACGGGTGCCGGTCATCGTCACGATCGCGGGCTATTCCTATCCGTCGACGACCGCGGTGATGGGCGGGAAGTACCTGCTTCCGCTGGCCAAGGAGCACCGGGAGAAGATCGGCGTAGCCGGCGGTGAGACCCACGCGGTGACGCTGACTCACGACACCTCGAACCGGGAGACCCCGGTTCCCGATTCCCTCGCCGAGGCTCTCGCCGCCGCCGATGTCCGCGCGGATTTCGATGCGCTCGCTCCGTCGAAGCGCAAGGAGCATGTGCGACAGGTGACCTCGGCGAAGGCCGAGGAGACCCGCGAGCGACGGATCGCGAAGATCGTCGCCTCACTGAGCTGACTTCACCCCGCGTCGTGCAGGGTCACCGCATAGCCGTCGGGATCGGCGATCGTGAAGGTCAGCCCGAAGGGACTGGGAGCCGGCGCACGAAGGATCTCCACCCCCGCCTCGGCGAGGTAATCATGCAGTGCCTGCGCATCATCGCACCTCAGCCACAGTGCCACCCCGTTGCCCGGGCGGTCTCCGGAGTCGAGATCGACGCCGGGCAGCGGTTCGCGCACGGCGAAGGGGATCGGCGAGGTCGTGAACACGACCGCTCCGGGAGGTGCGCCCGGGGCCCGGGTGAGCCCGAGCTGCGATTCGTAGAACTCCGCGGCCGCCTCCACGTCACGCACCTGGACGGCGATGAAATCCGGACCGCTCACTGAGCCAACCGGCCGTGCGGTGCCTGCTTCCACCCCGACCGACTCCGGATCGGCCGACTCAGCGCTGATCGACGCGTTCATGATGCACTCCTTCTCTGCCTGGACCCCGCCACCTGACGCGGACCCCATGTTCTTTTGATGTCAGTATCCTGACACTCATCACACTATGTCAGAATACTTACATGGGTCAAGAGAAGAATGCTGAGAACATCGCTGGTGAGGACAGCCTCGAGTCGCTGCTCGGCTATCAGCTCAAACGTCTGCAATCGACGCTGCGTTCGACAATGGACGAAACGCTCAGACCGCTGGAGCTGACCACCCCGCAGTACAACTGCCTCGAGCAGCTGCGCAGACGACCGGGAGCGTCGAATTCCGAGCTCGCGCGCGGTGCCTTCGTCACCCGGCAGACGATGAACACTCTGCTGCGCGGACTGCAGGAACGCGAGCTCATCACCCGTCCGGCGAAGGCCGAATCCGGCCGCGTCCTGCCCACACGCCTCACCCCGGCCGGCGCTGAGCTGCTCGACCAGGCGGCCTCCAGGGTCGAGACGGTCACCGCCCGCATGGAGTCACCGCTCGACGCGGACACGCGGACGAAGGTCACCGAGGCGCTCGGCCTGTGCATCGCGGCACTCGCCGAGTCCGAGGACGACTGAGCGGCTCTCACCGGACCTCGTGGTCGACGGCGACATCGTGGCGTTCGGGCGGCCAGATGGTCATGACGATGAGCCCGGCCACCGCACCGATCCCGGCACCGAGGCCGTTCGTCACCAGGTCGCTGATCGTGGCGAAACGCGTGGGTGAGAGCAGGGTCGCCTGGGTGCCCTCGATGAGGCAGGTGAACGCGATGCCCGCGACCCAGCCGACCCACCAGCGGCTGCGGCCGCACTGGAGGGCCACGAGCAGGCCGAAGGGGACGAACATTCCGATATTCGCGAGCTTCTCAAGCAGGTCGTAGTCGATCCACGCCGTGACACGGTGGGAGGCGAGGAGCTCGAGCAGGCCCGCGATGAACGAGCCGGGCCCCGTGTCCAGCTGATTCGGGGTGAGCGTGACGAGGCCGATGAACACGGTGTAGAGGATGAGCAGCGCCAAGGGCACCGTCCGCAGCCTGCGCCTCGCGCCCGTCATCGTTCCCCCTGGCCGATCGTTCCCCCTTAGCCGACTAGACGGCTTCGACCGCGTCGAAGCTCGCGGTGTCGATGACGACGCGAAAGACCACATCTCCGGCCACGACTCGGTCGTAGGCGGCGTCCGCCTCGGTGACGGGTATCGTCTCGATCTTCGCGGCTATGCCATGTTCGGCGCAGAAGTCGAGCATCTCCTGAGTCTCGGCGATGCCGCCGATGTTCGATCCGGCGATCGCCTTGGCCCCGCCGATAACGGCGCCGAACGAGAACTCCTGCTTCTCGGGCGGCAGTCCCACGACAGCCATGACCCCGCGCGGCTTCAGCAGACGCAGGTAGCGGTTGACGGGAATGTCGGCGCTGATCGTGTTGAGGATGAGGTCGAACTCGCCGGCGTGGTCGGAGAAGAAATTCTCCTCGGTGGTCGCGAGCATCCGCTGCGCACCGAGTTCGAGCGACGCGGCTTCCTTCTTCAGCGTGCGCGAGAGCACGGTCACCTGCGCGCCCATGGCCGCGGCGATCTGCACGCCCATATGGCCGAGCCCGCCGAGTCCGAGCACAGCGACCTGCTTCGGAGCGCCGTTCTTCAGCTCACCGGCACCCCAGCGGTTGAGCGGCGCATACGTGGTGATGCCCGCGCACAGCAGCGGGGCCGCGACGTCGAAGTCGAGTGCCTCGGGGAGGCGGCAGACGAAGCGTTCGCTGACGACGACCTTCTGCGCGTAACCGCCCTGGGTGATCGTGCCGTCGACGTCGGTGGAATTGTAGGTGCCGACGCTGCCGTTGAGGCAGTTCTGCTCCTGCCCGGCCGCGCATTCCTCGCATTCGCCGCACGAATCCACCATGCAGCCCACGCCGACGCGGTCGCCGACCTTCCACGCCGTGACATCTGAGCCCACGGCCTCGACGACACCGGCGATCTCGTGGCCGACGGTGAGCGGGAAGTGTGCCTCGCCCCATTCATTGCGGATGGTGTGGATGTCGCTGTGGCAGATGCCTGCGGCCCTGATGTCGATGACGACGTCATCGGGTCGGGGATCCCGGCGCTCGATCGTGGCCACCCGGAACGGCTGATCCGGCGCGGTCTTCTGCAGCGCCTTGGCGCTGATGCTCATGTGATCTCCTTGGATTCCGTGTCCGTTGCTGGGCCACATCGTCCAGCTCCTGCGGCTCGCAGTCTATTCCAATCACATGGACTTATCCTTCGCGCCTCTTGCCGTCTCGCCGACGATCACCTTACTATCTAAGCATGTACGCAGATACTAAGAAGTGCACATTCGATGGGGAGAGCCAGTTCGCCGATCTCGCCGCCGAGGTATTCACCCTCCTCTCCGATGCCACCCGAGTGCGGATCATCCTTGCGCTGCGCGACGGCGAGAAGTCGGTCAATGACCTCGCCGAGGCGGTCGGAAAGTCCCCGACGGTCGTGTCCCAGCATCTCGCCAAGCTCCGCTGGGGCAGGATCGTCGCTGCCCGCCCCGAAGGCAACCGCGCGTTCTACACCCTCATCGACGAACACGCCCGCGAACTCGTCGCCCATGCGGTGTTCCAGGCTCAGCACGTCGTCTCCGGCGCGCCCGCCCACCATCGCGCAGCCGACGGCACGGTGACCGCCGACGTGCCGCCCTCGACGACGGCGGAGGTCAGCGGAGGCGACCAGTGAGCACCCACAGCCGAGCTTCGACGCCCACCGATTCGCCCGCCCCCGGCATGGAACTGCTCTCCCGCATCGATCGCGGGGATCTCGCCCGAACCCTCGCCGTAGCCGCCTGCGCCGTCGCGGTCGCCCTCGGCGTCACCGGGCCATGGCCGGCCGTGCCCGTCATCGCGGTCGTCGGCATCGTCCTCGGCTGCTGGCCGATCGCCGTCGAGGCCGTCGAGGATGTCATCCACCGCCGGATGAGCATGGAGGCGTCGATGCTCATCGCGATCGTCGCGGCCGCTGCGATCGGCGAATGGACGACAGCCCTGGTCATCACCGCGTTCGTCCTCGCGGCCGAGATCCTCGAGGATCTGTCGATGGACCGCGGCCGCGATGCCCTCACCGATCTCATGTCGTTCCTGCCGGAAATCGTGCAGGTCCGCAGGAGCGGATCCGTCCTCGCCGTGCCCCTCGCCGAGGTGGTCGTCGGCGACACCGTCGTCATCGTTCCCGGCGAACGCGTCCCCGTCGACGGTCGGATCCTGCTCGGCACCTCGTCACTCGACCAGTCCCGCATCACCGGCGAACCTCTGCCCGTCGACGTCACCACCGGCGATGAGGTCTTCGCCGGGTCTGTCAATCAGGTCGGTGCTCTCGACGTCCGCGCGGAACGCGTCGGCGCCGAGTCCTCGATCGGGCGCATCATCTCGGCCGTCGAGGAGGCTCAGTCGTCCGAACCCCCGGCCCAGCGCCTGGCCGACCGGCTGGCGGCCTGGCTGGTCGGCTTCGCACTCATCGGAGCGGTTGTCACCTACCTCTTCACTCGCGACCTCACCGCGACGATCTCCGTGGTCGTGGTCGCCGGCGCCTGCGGAATCGCCGCCGGCACACCTCTGGCGGTCCTCGCCGCAATCGCCCGGATCGCCCGTTCCGGGGCGTTCGTCAAGGACGGGGCTCACCTCGAGGCGCTGTCGTCGATCGACACCGTCGTCTTCGACAAGACCGGCACTCTGACCACAGGGGCGCCGGCTGTTGTCAGCATCAGCGTCCCGGACAGCGACGCGATACTCCGTTTCGACGTCGAGACGGTCCTCTCACTCGCGGCCACCGCCGAGTCGTATTCCGAACATCCGCTTGGCAAGGCCATTGTCGCCCATGCACTCGATCACGGACTCACACCCGCATCCGCGGAGGACTTCGCCTACCGACCCGGCCACGGCGTGACGGCGATCGTCGACGGGCACACGGTCTCCGTCGGCAGCACCAGACTCGTCCCCGATGCGCCGACCGGTGCCTCAGCCGACGATCCCACGACGACAGAGATCCATGTCTCCGTCGATGGCGCCTATGCCGGCACGATCTTCATCGCCGATGCGATCCGAGAGTCCGCGGTCGACGCCGTCGCACAGCTGTCACGGATGGGACTGCGGACGATGATGATCACCGGCGACCGTCCAGAGACGGCTCGCGCCGTCGCCGCACACATCGGCATCGACGATGTCAGGGCGGGACTCCTTCCTGAGGAGAAGCTCGCGGCTGTCGATGCCGAACGTACCGCCGGGCGCTCGATCACGATGGTCGGCGACGGTGTCAACGACGCCCCGGCACTCGCCCGCGCGGATGTCGGCATCGCGATGGGGTCGGGCACCGACCTCGCCCGCGAATCGGCCGACGTCGTGCTCATCAGCTCCGACCTCAGCGATCTCGTCCACACGGTCAGCGTCGCCCGCCGGGCCCGTCGCATCGTCATGGTCAATTTCGTCGGAACGATCGCGATCGACCTCATCGGCATGGGTCTTGCGGCCTTCGGCCTGCTCAGCCCCGTCGCCGCTGCCTTCATCCACGTCGGCAGCGAGACCGCGTTCATCCTCAACTCGGCCCGACTGATTCCCGGCAGAGCATCGGGCCGACGACGCTGAACAAGGGCGCTGTCAGTCCTTGAGCGCCCGCTCACCGATGCTCAGATCGAGGGGGAAGTCGACAGGGGCATCTCCGAAGAGCAATCGACCCGCCGAGGCGGCTGCCGCCCTGATCGCTTGCGCCGCCTCATCGGCCTGCTGCGCCGGGGCATGGACGATGACCTCGTCGTGGAGGAAGAAGACGAGGTGGGCACGGCGGGAGAAGACCGGCCCCGAGGCAGCGGCCGGGCGGGTGCCCGCCCCACCGTCCGCTGCCGCACCGATCTCCGGCAGCTCGGCCAGGCGCAGCCGCAGGTCGGCCAGCCACGCCAGCGCCCATTCGGCCGCGGTGCCCTGAACGACGAAGTTGCGGGTGAATCGTCCCTGGTCACCAGCGGCTCGCCGCGCCCTCTGCTCATCGGCAACGGTGGCGTCGAAGCGGTTCGCCTCCCGTTGCAGTCTCTGCCACCGCTCGCCAGGCGGCGGGGAGGTCCGGCCCAACCAGGTGGACACGACTCCACCCGCTCGTCCCGCCTCGGCGGCGGAGTCGACGAGGTGCATGGCTGCGGGGAAGTTCTGCCGCAGGCGCGGCACCAAGGCTCCGGCCTCGCCCGTCGTCGACCCGTACATCGCGCCGAGGACGGCGATCTTCGCCTCGTGCCGAGTGGACACGACGCCGGCGTCGACGAGCCCGGAGTAGAGGTCGCGGCCGAATCCGGCCGCGGCCATCGCCCGGTCTCCGGACATTGCGGCGAGCGCACGGGGTTCGAGCTGGGCGACATCGGCGGAGACGAGCCGCCACCCTTTGTCGGCACGCAGCGCCGGGCGCAGCTGCCGCGGAATCTGCAGGGCTCCTCCCCCGCTGGCCGCCCAGCGCCCGGTGACGACTCCGCCGGGCACATAGACCGGCCGGTAGCGGCCCTCGTCGACCCATTCATCACACCAATGCCAGCCGTTGGCCGACAGAAGTCGGGCCATCTTCTTGTACTCGAGCAGGGGCGCGATCGCCGGATGCTCGCTCGTCCGCAGTTCCCATTTCGAGGTCGAGGCGACGTTGATTCCCGCATTGCGCAAGGCTGCGAGCAAGCGGTTCGGCGAATCGAGGTTGGCCCGCGGATCGTCGAGGGCTGCCCGCACCTCTTCGGCCTTGGCCAGCATCTTCTGAGGCTTCCCGTCGCGAATCGGCCGGGGCCCGAGCAGTTCGGTGAGGATCCGGTCGTGTTCGGCTTCGTCCCAGGGCACACCGGCTGAGCGCATCTCTGCGGCGACGAGCCCACCCGCCGATTCCGCGGCCAACAGCAGACGCAGCCGTCCTGGATCGCTCGCGTTCTCGATCGCCGTGGTCTGCCGGGCGTATTCGGCCAGGGCCGCCTCGAGATCGTGTGGAACCTGTGGGATGAATCCGCGACCGGCGTCGACGTCGAAGAGAGCGGCCGCGTGGTCGGCTGCGGTGGCATCGGCGGGCGCGGCGTCCCAGTCGGCGGCAGCGCGCAGCGCCTCGGGCGCGGTGACGAGTTCGGAGCGGGCGATGACCGCATGAGTCAGTCGCAGATCATGGCAGCGCTCGATGCTCACTCCGGCGGCCAGCAGCGGCGGATACCACTTCGGGGTGTCGCTGAAGACCCAGCGCGGGCGCGCTTCCTTCTGCTCTCCCCCGGCCCCGTTCTCACGGTCACGGATATGGTCGGGCAGGGCCTCCTCGGCGAGGTCGATCCGGTCGAACTCCCGACCTTCACGGTCGAGGTCGACGATCCCGATCCGACGCCCCTGCACACCCTCGCCGGGCACGGTTCCCACCACGCACACGGCGGGCCGCTGGACGGGGGCGGAGGTCATGGAACCAGCCTACGCCGCGGGGGGCTCGCGGACGGTCATCCGATCGCCCGTCCGCTCCGAGACAGCACTCCTGTCCGCACCCTGACCCTGCCCGCCTGCGGCAAACGTGATCCTGGTAACGTCAAGAGCGAATTCCGGGTGCCGAACTCCGCTCGAAAGGCATGAACCACAACATGGACGTTGTCTCCTCTCTCACCTCCGCTCTGCCGGCCGACGCCGTCATCACCGATCCCGATTCGATGGACGCCTACCGGTGGGACCGCGCGAACGATCCCGATGCCGGGGTGCCCGTCGCCGTGGTCAGGGCGACCTCCACCGAGGAGGTGCAGACGGTGGTGCGCATCGCCGCCGAGGCGAAGATCCCGATCGTGCCCCGCGGTGCCGGATCCGGCCTGTCGGGAGGCAGCTCCGCGATCGCCGGCGGAATCGTGCTGTCCCTGGACAAGATGCGTGAGATCAGCATCGACCCGGTCACCCGCATGGCCACGGTCCAGCCGGGCGCTTTCAATGCCGAGGTCAAGGCCGCCGCAGCCGAACACGGCCTGTGGTACCCGCCGGACCCCTCGTCCTTCGAGTTCTGCTCCATCGGCGGCAACATCGCCACGAACGCCGGCGGACTCTGCTGTGTGAAGTACGGCGTGACCACGGACTACGTCCTCGGCATGACCGTCGTCCTCGCCGACGGACGGGCCGTGGAGCTCGGCGGGCCCCGGCTCAAGGACGTCGCCGGTCTGCCGCTGACGAAGCTGTTCGTCGGCTCGGAGGGAACCTTGGGCGTGATCACCGAGGTGACCCTGCGTCTCATCCCTGCCCAGCTGCCCCCGACGACCGTCGTCGCGATGTTCCCGAAGCTCGCCGATGCCACGAACGCCGTGCTCGAGATCGCGAGGGCCATGCGCCCCTCGATGCTCGAATTCATGGACAAGCCGTCGATCAACGCCGTCGAGGACGAGCTGAAGATGGGGCTCGATCGTGAAGCCGAGGGCATGCTCGTCATCCAGTCCGACGAACCCGGTGAGCACTGCACGGTGCAGGCGAAGATCATCGAGGACATCTGCAACGACAACGACGCGTCCGAGTGCTATCTCACCGCCGATCCCGAGGAGGGCGAAGCCTTCGTCACGGCCCGCCGGATCGCGATCCCGGCTGTGGAGAAGAAGGGGGCGCTGCTGCTCGAGGACGTCGGCGTCCCGCTGCCGAAGCTCGGCGATCTCGTGCTCGGCATCGAGAAGATCGCGGCCGACCGCGATGTGACGATCGCCGTCATCGCACACGCCGGCGACGGCAACACGCATCCGCTGCTCGTCCTCGACCCGAAGGATGAGGACCAGCAGAAGCGCGCACAGATCGCCTATGGCGAGGTCATGGATCTGGCGACCGGGCTGGGCGGGACGATCACCGGTGAGCACGGCGTCGGCCGGCTCAAGGCACCGTGGCTCGCGCCCTACCTCGGCGAAGACGTCATGGAGCTCAACCACCGGATCAAGCAGGCCCTCGATCCGGACAACATCTTCAACCCGGGATCGGTCTACACCGGACTCATCTGAGGATCAGGCCGCCTCGGCGGAAGGAATTCGTGGAAGAATTCTGCACAGCTGTCGAATCGACGTCGATTCGATCGTCTTCTCTGTGAGCGACCGAAATCCGGTCGCCGCACACAGAACGGAGCGAATCATGCGCTGCTCACTGATCTTCCACGCACCCCACACCGAAACGAAGACCGTGACCCGGCGACTGCCCGTCCCGCCCGGATGGCTCCTCCTGATCGCTCGCCGATGACCGAGTCCGCCGAGCGCGCTCGAACGTGCCGTCACCGTCTCTGCCCGTCAGCGCGCCCTCGACCTGACCACCGACCCGGCCGAACGCGCCTACCCCTCGGTAGGGCTCACCTGAGACGGAGGTCACCTCGTCTTCGGGATGAGCGGGGGTACGGCATATGATGGTGAAATCAATCCACAGACTCCGAAACCCTTCTGCATGCACAATTCCTCTCAGACTGAACCGTCGCCGGCGCCCCAAGACACCTCTCAGGGCTTCGCTCACGCGAAGGCGATCCTCTTCGGCGAACACGCGGTCGTCTACGGCTCCCCTGCCGTCGCCGTGCCGCTGCACGGGCTCGGAGTCCAGGCCGATATCCGCCGGTCACCGCATCAGGAGACCCGGATCGAGAGCCAGCTGTTCTCCGGCACCGCGCAGACAGCTCCGGAGCCGATGGATCCCGTCGTCGCAGGTCTGAACGCCGCGCTCAAGGCCGTGGGCGATCCCGACGCCGAGGTGGAGCTGCTCATCCGTTCGGCGATCCCCCACAGCCGCGGCTTGGGGTCGAGTGCAGCCGTGGCCACCTCCGTGGCCCGCGCCGTCGCGAACCTGCATGCGACGGTCTTCGACGAGAACACCCTCCACGAGATCGTGCAGGCGGCCGAGACCGTCGCCCATGGCCGACCCAGCGGAATCGATGCCTGGGCCGTGGCCAAACCCGCCCCCATCCGCTTCCAGACCGGGTGCGCGCAGACCATCGACGTCGGTCAGCGCCTCGTCTTCGTCCTCGCGGACTCCGGTCATCACGGGTCCACCGCCGAGGCGGTCGGAGGGGTCCGTGCCCGCCGTGACGCCGATCCCACCCGCATCGGGGGGATGATCGACCGTCTGGCAGCGCTCACCGACGCCGCCGTCGACGACATCCGCTCCGGTGATCGGGCGACGATCGGTGAACGCATGATCGAAGCGCACAGCCTCCTCGGCGAGATCGGAGTCTCGACTCCGACCCTCGACTCTCTCGTCGACGCCGCCACCGCGGCCGGAGCCCGCGGAGCCAAGCTCACCGGCGGCGGACTCGGCGGCTGCGTTCTGGCGCTGGCCGATGACGATGATTCGGCTGAGGAGCTCGCCGAGGCCCTGCGCAAGGCGGGAGCACCCCGCACCTGGACAACGGAGGTCAGACCGACATGAGAACGACGACGGCGCGGGCCTATCCGAACATCGCCCTGGTCAAGTACTGGGGCAAGGCCGATGAGAAGCTCATCCTGCCCGCCGCGGGAAGTCTGTCGCTGACTCTCGACCATTTCGAGACCACGACCACCGTGGTGCCCGCCCCGGACGCTTCCTCCGATGTCCTCGAACTCGACGGCGTACTCGCCGATGCCGGTCAGACGGATCGGATCTCGACTTTCCTCGACCATGTCCGGGCTCTGGCGGGACGAGATGACCGGGTTCTCGTCCGGTCCCGCAACTCCGTGCCCACGGGGGCCGGTCTGGCCTCCTCGGCGTCGGGATTCGCGGCTCTGGCCACAGCAGCCGCCGCGGCCTTCGACCTCGATCTCGCCGCCGAAGATCTCAGCCGTCTGGCCCGCCGCGGTTCGGGCTCGGCCTGCCGCTCGATCCCCGACGGCATCGCCGTCTGGCATGCCGGCGACGATGCCTCCTCCTTCGCCGAGACCGTGCCCGCCCCGGATATGCGGATGATCATCGTCACCGTCAACCGGGCCAGGAAGGCCGTGTCCTCCCGCGAGGCCATGCGCCTGACCGCCGCCACCTCTCCCTTCTACTCCGGGTGGGTGTCCTCGACCGAGGACTATCTGGAGCAGATGGTCGCCGCGTGCGCGGCCGGGGACTTCACCCGCATCGGTGAGATCACCGAATCCCACGCCCTGCGCATGCACGGGCTCATCCAGTCCACGGTGCCGCCGATCCGGTTCCTCAATCCGACCAGCCATGCGATCTTCGACGTCGTCGCCGAGGCCCGCGAGAACGGGATCGAAGCCTATTCGACCGCCGATGCCGGCCCGAACGTCGCCGTCATCGTCCGCCCCCATGACGCCGAGGCGCTGGCCGAGAAGCTCTCCGGCTTCGGCGACGTCCGCGTCGTGGGTCCCGGACCGGGAGCTCACCTGCTCACCGCCGATGACGAAGTCCCGCCCGCAGACGCAGCAACCACGGCTGCGGGTGAAGGCAGCCGGGCATGATCGAGACCCGGGCGCCCGGCAAACTGTTCATCGCCGGCGAATACGCTGTCGTCGGACCCGGACAGCCGGCCGTGCTCATCGCCGTCGACCGGTGCATCACCGTCCGGCTGACCGAGAGCGAAGGTGCCGGCCGCATCCATTCGAGCGAATACGGTCAGGCGCCCGTCATCTGGCGACGCGAAGACGACGGTGAGCACATCATCGTCGATGAGCGTCCCTTCGACTATGTGCTCTCGGCGATCTCCACCGTCGAAGAGCTGCGCTCGGGGCGGGGTGCCAGCCCCCGCTACTTCGATCTCGAGATCTCCAGCGAACTCAATGACGCCGACGGCCGGAAGTTCGGTCTCGGCTCCTCGGCGGCGGTGACCGTGGCGACGATCGCCGCTCTCGATGAGTTCTATCGCCTCGGCCTGACCCTGACCGAACGCTTCAAGCTCGCCGTCCTCGCGACCATCGCGATCTCCACGAAGGCCTCCGGCGGCGATCTCGCCGCCAGCACCTTCGGCGGTTGGATCCGCTACTCCTCCCCCGACCGGGCGGCCCTGCACGCGCACCGTGAGGCACACGGAGTCGTGTCCGCCATGAGCTGCGAGCAATGGGCCGGCTGCTCGGCCAGACGGGTCACCCCGCCGAGCTCGCTCGACCTCCTCGTCGGCTGGACCGGAACACCGGCGTCGACCGAACACCTCGTCACCCGCGTCCACACCCCGAGTGAACGGTCGGACGAAGCCTCTTCCGAGCACTCCGAATCGACCCCGAAACCGGCCCCGCTCGTCTCCTTCGCCGCGGAGTCCCACACGCTCGTCGATGATCTCGTGGCGGCCTTCGATGCCGACGATGCCGAGGCCAGCCTGACCACGATCCGCTCCGTGCGCGCCCTGCTGCGGCGACTGAGCGACTCCACGGGCAGCCTCATCGAAACCGAAGCCCTGCACGATCTGTGCGAGATCGCCGAAACCCACGGTGCCGCCGCGAAGCCCTCGGGTGCCGGCGGCGGCGACTGCGGAATCGCACTCGCCCACTCACACAGCGAAGCACAGACCATTCTCAGCGGCTGGGAAGCCGCCGGAATCCGACCCCTGGACCTCGGTGCCCACCGAGAGGAAGGCGAGATCGATGAGTTCTGAGACCCCCGCATCGGTTGAGTCACCGGAGACCAAGGCCTCACGGGCCTCCCGCAAGGACGACCACGTTCGCCTCGCCTCGGCGCAGCAGACCGAAGGTCCCCGCCGCACCGACTTCGACGACCTCGAATTCGTCCACCATGCGCTCTCGGGCACGAGTCCCGAACGCGTCGACCTCAGCGTGAACTTAAGCGAATGGACCTGGCCGACGCCCTTCTACGTCAACGGCATGACCGGCGGCACGGAGACCACGGCGAAGATCAACCGGGATCTGGCCATCGCCGCCGCCGAGACCGGTCTGCCCATGGCCTGCGGTTCGATGAGCGTGGCCCTCGACGATGCCGAGGCCGCAAAGGGCTTCACCGTCATCCGCGAGGAGAACCCGGACGGCTTCGTCATGGGCAACCTCGGCGCCGGTCGCAGCGCCGACGATGCCCGCCGCGCTGTCGAACTGCTGCGCGCTGACGCGCTCCAGCTGCACATCAACCCCGTGCAGGAGACCGCGATGCCCGAAGGCACCCGCGACTTCTCCACCTGGCTCTCCGGCCTCGAGGACATCGTCGCCGCCTGCCCGGTGCCCGTCGTCGTCAAGGAGGTCGGATTCGGACTCAGCCGCCGCACCCTGACCCTGCTCGCCGAAGTCGGGGTGCAGTTCGCCGATGTCTCCGGCGCCGGAGGCACGGATTTCCTGCGCATCGAAAACGACCGATCGCCCGCCGATGACTTCTCCATGCTCACCGGCTTCGGCCAGTCGGCACTCGCCTGCCTGCTCGACGCCCCGCCCGAGTGGACGACCCAGACGACCATGGACGACGGAGTCTCGAACCGCGTGCTCCTGGCCTCCGGCGGGGTGCGCAACCCCTATGATGTCGTGAAGGCACTGGCCTGCGGTGCTCGCGCCGTCGGCGTCGCCGGCACGTTCCTGCAGACGGTGCTCGACCACGGTCCGGACGGACTCGTCGGCCTCGTGCGCACCTGGAAGACTCAGATCTCGGCTCTGTTCGCGCTGCTCGGAGCCGAACGATCCACGGACCTCACGGGTACGGACCTGCTCACGCGGGGCCGCCTCGGCGAGTTCGCCCGACTGCGCGGAATCGACGTCACCGCGCTCTCGCACCGTAGCGATGTCCATTCGAGGAGGAATCAGCTGTGAATCAGCAGACCACGATCACCGGGATCCCCACCACATGGGTCGGTCCCCTGCGGGTCAGCGGCGAAGCGCTGGCTCCGAACGGCACCCACACCGAGGTGGCCGTGCCCCTGGCAACGTATGAGACCCCGCTGTGGCCCTCCGTCGGCCGCGGGGCGTCGATCTCGCGTGAGATCGAGGGCGGGATCCGCACCGTCATCGTCGATGAGCGGATGACGCGGTCCGTGCTATTCGTGGCCGAATCCGCGATCGGCGCCGAGGCGGCCGCGCGGGCCATCCGCCACCGGACACCCGAACTCGAATCGGTCGTCGAAGCCGGTTCCAATCACTGCCGGCTCCTCGAGATCCATCCGGAGATCGTCGGCAATCTGCTCTTCGTCCGGTTCGCCTTCCGCACGAATGACGCATCGGGCCACAATATGGTCACCCAGGCCTCGGATTCGCTCATGGAGCGCATCCTGTCGTGGCAGCTCGGACTCGACTACGGGTCGGTCTCCGGCAACTACTGCTCCGACAAGAAGGCCACCGCGGTCAACGGGATCCTCGGGCGCGGACGCAATGTCGTCGCCGAGATCCTCCTGCCCCACGAGGTCGTCGAGCGTCGTCTGCGCTCGACCGCTCAGAAGATGACGGACATCGTCATCCGCAAGGACCTCGTCGGTTCGACGATCGCGGGCGCCCTGCGTTCGGCGAACGCCCACTATGCGAATATGCTGCTCGCGTTCTACCTGGCCACGGGTCAGGATGCGGCGAACATCATCGAAGGCTCGCAGGGCATCACCTATGCGGAGAACCGTCCCGAAGGCCTGTACTTCTCGACGACACTGCCGCACCTGATCGTCGGCACCATCGGCAACGGCAAGGATCTGCCCCATGTCGATGAGGCGCTGGAACGTCTCGGCTGCCGTGAGGAACGCGAGCCGGGAGCGAATTCGCGTCGTCTGGCAGCGCTCATGGCTGCCACCGTGCTCTGCGGTGAGCTGTCCCTGCTGGCTGCGCAGACGAACCCGGGTGAGCTGATGGACACTCACCGTCAGATGGAACGCAAAGCTGATGAACAGCGCGCTGCCGAGACCCCCACAGATTCAGCGCACCGAGAGGACGGCGAGGCCGCATGACATCACACACTGCTGCGGGCACTGCCCCGATCGGCATCGACGACATCGAGCTGGCCACCAGCCATCATGTCGTCAGGCTCGATGACTTCGCCGAGGCGAACGGCACCGATCCTGCGAAGTTCCACCTCGGCCTCGGCCAGGACGAGTTCAGCTTCCCGGCTCCCGATGAAGATGTTGTGACCATGGCCGCCGCGGCCGCCGCGCCGATCATCGCGCGCAACGGAACCGAGGGCATCCGCACCCTGCTGTTCGCCACCGAATCGGGCATCGACCAGTCGAAAGCTGCCGGAATGGCCGTGCACTCGCTGCTCGACCTGCCGTCGCAGATGCGCGTGGTCGAGTTCAAGGAAGCGTGCTATTCGGCGACGGCCGCTCTGCAGGCCGCCGTCGGCATCGTCACCCGTTCTCCCGGTCAGCGGGTGCTCGTCATCGCCTCGGATGTCGCTCGCTATGAGCTCGACACCCCCGGTGAGCCCACTCAGGGCGCTGGTGCCGTAGCGATGCTCGTCTCCGCAGATCCGAAGCTGCTGGAGATCGAGCCGGTCTCGGGTCTCAACTCGGCCGATGTCGATGACTTCTGGCGCCCGAACGATTCGACGACCGCGATCGTCGACGGGGCCCTGTCGGTGACCGCCTACCTCGATGCGCTCACCGGAGCCTGGACTGATCTGGCCGCACAGAGCGGACCGGCGATGTCCGAGATCGACCGTGTGCTCTACCACCAGCCGTTCACGAAGATGGCGAAGAAGGCGCAGGTCCATCTCGCCGGACTCACCGGTGAGGATCTCGATACGGAGATCGTCGCGGGGGCCTCCGGCACGGGTGACGGCACGGGTGCCGGTACGTCCGGTGCAGATTCCGCCGGGCCGCGCGACACGGGACTGGCCACAAGCACTCTGTACAACCGTCGCCTCGGCAACTCCTATACCGCTTCTCTCTATGCGGGTCTGTGCTCGCTGCTCGATCACGATGAGGATCTCGCGGGCAGGCGCATCGGTTTCTTCAGCTACGGATCGGGCAGCGTCGGCGAGTTCTTCACCGCCCGCGTCGTCCCCGGCTACGAGCAGCATTCGCGCCGGCAGTCCGTCACGGACGCACTCGACGCCCGGGTTCCGCTGTCCATCGACGCGTATCGTGCGCTCCACGCCGCCGAGCTCTCCAGCACCGAGGACGTCTCGACTCCGAAGGTGACCGCAGGACCGTTCCGCTTCGCCGGAGTCAGGGACCGCGCCCGCCTCTACGAGCGCGCCTGACGCCCGCACAGCGGCTGAGCCCGCCTCGCGACCGCCTCGGGCCGGTTACGGTACAGGTTTCTCTGAACTGCACACGTTCCTCCATGTGCAGTTCAGAGAAACCTGTACCGTTTCGCATTCATCGGAGGACACGAACAAGCCCCTCACCCTGACCCTGTCGGATCCCGGTGAGGGGCTTCTCATTCGCTGTGCGCGAGGGGGGACTTGAACCCCCACGACCTTGCGGCCACTGGCACCTGAAGCCAGCGCGTCTACCAATTCCGCCACTCGCGCGAACAAGGTAAAACTCTAGCATCGGAGACGGTGAAACATAAAACCGAGGAAGCCGAAACAGCCTAAACGTGTCCACCTTCACATTTTCGCCCCTCCGTCCGAGCCCCGGCGACCTTCACTCTTCCCTGGACGCGCGCAGGGAATCCCGGCACAGCTTCCCCCGCGAACTCGCGTAACGTGAGTTGAGAGCTACACCGCGTTAGGATTGGGTGTTGATGTGCCCAGAGTGCACGTGATCAGGACCACCTGGTCAGAGCACTCAAATACGCTTGGCGAAGAGTTCGTCCGGCTACGGCAACACCTGATGAGGAGGTGCCATGGGGTTACTCGATCGCTTCGAGAAGGGGCTGGAGAACGTCGTCAACGGCGCCTTCGCCAAGGCTTTCCGATCCCAGGTCGAACCCGTCGAACTCGCCGGGGCCCTGCGTCGTGAGGCCGACAACAAAGCTGCCGTGGTCTCCCGCGGTCGCACTCTGACAGCCAACCACTACGTCATCGAGCTCTCACCGACCGACCACGACCGCCTCTCCGGCCTCGAGTCCGAGCTGCGTTCCGATCTGCGCCAGATCGTCGGAGACCACGCCGTCGAACAGGCCTACAGCTTCGTCGGCCCTGTCTCCGTCGAATTCGCTCTCGCCGACGACCTCGATACGGGAATGTACCGCGTCGTGTCCTCGACCCAGCGTCCCGACGGCTCTCCCGCCGCTCAGCCGGCCAACCGCGGCGGCTACGATCCGATCTCGCGTGCGAATCCGATCGTCGGCGAGTCACCGAACTCCGGCGCCCGACCCGTGACCCCGCGCCGCACCCCCGAACCCGCGCGTTCGGCCGCGGCACCGCGCGCGAACCCTGCCGCCCGTCCCGCACCGGCACCCGCTCCCGCCCGCGCCATCGAAGCCAGCGTGACCATCGACGGTCGCACGCAGATGCTGCGCCAGGGCACGAACACCTTCGGCCGTTCCTCCTCGAGCTCGGACTTCGTCATCGACGATCCCGGCGTCTCACGTCGTCACTTCGAGATCGTCGTCGAAGGCGACCGCGCCGTGGCCAATGACCTCGGTTCGACGAACGGCACCCTGCTGCACGGTCGCAAACTGACATCGGCGACCCTGTCCGCCGGCGATGTCCTCCTCGCCGGCGAGGCCGAGGTCCACTACAACGAGCGGGACGCCCAGTGAGCGAATTCACCGTCACCGTCTTCCGGTTGGCATTCTTCATCATCCTCTGGCTCTTCGTCTTCGGAGTCGCCGGAGTCCTCCGGCGCGACATCTTCGGCCCCCGGAAGACCCGCGCCGGAAGGAAATCCCGCCGAGGCGGCTCCAAGTCCGTCCCGACGCCTCCGTCCCGTCCGGCTCCCGCACCTCGTCCGGCTGCGGCCCCGGTCGCCCACGCCCATCCGGGCACCATCCGCGTCACCGACGGCCCTCTGGCCGGGCAGACGCTCATGCTCTCGGGGCTCCTGTGACCTTCGGTCGGGCTCCCGACAACACGATCATCATCAATGACGACTTCGCCTCCAGCCACCACGCGCGGATCTCGGCGAAGAACGGAGCATGGATGCTCGAAGACCTCGGTTCGACCAACGGCACCATCGTCGACGGCTCACTCATGACCGGGCCCATTCAGCTGGCCATCGGCACCCGGATCACCATCGGACATACGACCCTGGAGACCCAATCGTGACGACCGGCGGTACCATCACTCTCCGTTCGGCAGCCCGGTCTCACACCGGGCTGGTGCGTAAGAACAACCAGGACTCCGGCTATGCGGGACCCAATTTCCTGCTCATCGCCGACGGAATGGGCGGCCACGCCGGCGGAGATGTCGCCTCGGCGATCACCGTCTCCCGCCTCGCCGAACTCGACCACGAGCCCGGCGGCGAGGACGCCCTGGAGATCCTGCGCACCTCGATTCTCGAAGCCAATGACCGCATCTGCCGCGGTGTCGGCGAACAGCCCGAACTCGCCGGAATGGGCACCACCGTCACCGCCGTTCTGCGCGCCCCCGGCAACCGCTTCGCTCTCGCCCACATCGGAGACTCCCGCGGCTATGTGCTGCGCGACGACAAGCTCCAGCCGATCACCCACGACCACACGTTCGTGCAGATGCTCGTCGACGAAGGCCGGATCACCCCCGAGGAGGCCGAGACCCATCCGCAGCGCTCGGTCGTGATGAAGGTCCTGGGCGACGTCGGGGCCTCCCCCGACCTCGACCTGTCCCTGCGCGAGGCTCAGGTCGGCGACCGCTGGATGCTGTGCTCGGACGGTCTGACCGGCTTCGCCGACATCGACGACATCACCCGAGTGCTCAAAGAGGTGGCCGACCCCGACGAGGCCTGCCGTCAGCTCATCGACCTGGCCCTGGCCGGCGGCGGCGCCGACAACGTCACCGTCGTCGTCGGCGATGTTCTCGAAGGCGAAGTGGAGACCGCCGAAGGCGTGTCCGTCGGCTCCGTCCACCTCAACCCACGCTACGCGGCGATCGGTGCGAATCCCGACGCCGAGGCGGCCGTCGACACCGAAGCCCATGAGACCTTCGAAGGCGGCGACGTGTCCGCCGACACCGCACCGATCCAGACCCTGGACGGCGAGGACGTCGAAGCTCAAGACGGCACCACTCAGCAGCTGCGGACCAACACCGCTGCAGACGAGGAGGCCGACCTCGACGACGAGGTCGAGAAAAGGTCCTACCTCGGGTGGATCATCACCGCCATCGTGATCGTCGCGCTGGCCGTCGGCGGATTCTTCGCCTATAACTACGTCAGCCACCAGTACTATGTCGCCAACGACGACGGCAAGGTCTCCCTCTACCGCGGCCTCGACACGACGCTCGGGCCCATCGAACTCAGCCGCCTCGTCGACACCACGGACATCGAGGTCGGCAGCCTCAACAGCTACTCCCAGGACCGGCTCCGCGGTTCGATTCCCGCCGGTTCACGCGATGAAGCCGATCGCATCATCGACAATCTGCGCAAGGAATCCGATCGCTCTTCGGGCATGTCCGGAGACGTACAGGACTCGACGAGTCCGAGTGACCCGGCCCCTTCGCCTCCGGATTCGACGTCCGCTGACCCCAGTGACGCCATCACCCGGGAGTCGCAGTGATGAACCAGGCTCCCTCGCAGACCGCGCGCCCCAGAACCTACCGTCTGGCCGAGCTCGGTCTCCTGATCCTGGCAATCGCCGTCGCCACCAGCGCTTATGCCCTGGTCGGCCTCGGTGTCGAAGATACCATCCCGGCCAATGTCTACGGCTATGCCGCATGGCTGGCGGCTCTGGGCGTCGTCCTCCACATCATCGTGTGGATCAAGGCGAAATACGCCGATCCGGTTCTCGTGCCGATCGCGGTGCTGCTCAACGGGCTCGGCCTGGCCATGATCTACCGCGTCGACCTCGGCCGCGACGAATACCTCGGTTCGGCGATGACCCAGCTGGTGTGGATGTCGCTCGGCGTGGGTCTGGCCATCGTCGTGATCTTCGTCGTCCGCGACCACCGCTGGCTGCGCCGCTATACCTACGTCTCGGGGTTCGGCGCTCTGGTCTTCTTGCTGCTTCCGCTCATCCCGGGCATCGGCAAGACCATCAACGGTGCCCGCATCTGGATCGGCGTCGGCCCCCTGTCCTTCCAGCCCGGTGAGATCGCGAAGATCCTGCTCGCCATCTTCTTCGCCGGCTACCTCGTCACCTACAAGGACCAGCTCGTCGCCGCCGGGCCGAAGATCCTCGGCATCCGCTTCCCCCGTCTGCGCGACTTCGGTCCCATCGTCGTCGCCTGGGTCGCCAGCGTCGGCGTCCTCGTCTTCGAACGCGACCTCGGCACCTCGCTGCTCTTCTTCGGTCTCTTCGTCGCCATGCTCTACGTAGCCACCTCGAAGGTCTCGTGGATCATCCTCGGCCTCGGCTTCTTCTCCGCCGGCGCGGTTGCCGCGACGTTCCTCTTCTCCCATGTGGGGCAGCGTGTGTCCGGTTGGCTCAATGCGCTGACCGCCGAGGAGTACAACAAGACTCCCGGTGGTTCCTACCAGCTCGTGCAGGGCCTGTTCGGCATGTCCAACGGCGGACTCATCGGCACCGGCTTCGGTGAGGGGCGACCGAATATGGTCCCCTACGCCGAATCCGACTTCATCTACGCCAGCTTCGGCGAGGAGATCGGCCTGGCCGGACTCTTCGTCATCCTGCTGTGCTACCTCTTCATCTTCCAGCGCGGAATCCGCACCGCTCAGCAGCTGCGCGACGGCTTCGGCACTCTGCTGGCCACGGGCCTGTCGTTCACGATCGCCCTGCAGGTCTTCGTCGTCGTCGGCGGCGTCACGCGCCTCATCCCGCTGACGGGTCTGACCACGCCGTTCCTCGCACAGGGCGGTTCCTCGCTCATCGCGAACTGGATGATCATCGCCCTGCTGCTGCGGATCTCGGACAACGCCAGGCGCCCCGTGGAGGAGTTCCACACCGGAGTCCTCACCATCACCGAGGATCCGGAACGCGTTTCCGCGGGTGCCCGCGACAGGGACACCGCCGCCTCGGGGCCCACCGTCGACGAGGATGCCCCCACGACGAATCTGCCACCAACAGGCTCCCGTGAGTTCGACGGCGAAGCCCCGACGACGAACCTGCCGCCCGCAGGTGACCGTGCACGGCCACGCGGCCGGACACAGAACGACACCGATGCCAGCGACCAACGACCCACCGGAGGTGAACGATGAAGAAGCCATTGACGCATATCGCCGTCGTCGGATTCGTCATGTTCGCGCTCCTGTTCGGGTCGACGAGCTGGGTGCAGTACGTGACCGCGGATTCGCTGAACAACAATCCGCTGAACAACCGTCGGATCCTCGACCAGCTGGCCCGCGATCGCGGTCCGATCCTCGTCGACGGCACCCCGATCGCGTATTCGGAGCCTGTCGACGACAAGTACAAGTACCAGCGCAAATACGGTTCTGAGAACCTCGATCCGCGCGCCTATGCCTCGCTGACCGGCTACTACTCCGTCGTGTCCGGGGCCTCGGGCATGGAACGCGCCGCCGGCGACTACCTCTCCGGCGACTCCGACGCCCTGTTCTATGACAAGGTCGGCAGCTTCTTCACCGGTGAACAGCCCCGCGGCGCCGCAGTCGAGCTGACGATCGACCCGAAGGTGCAGCAGGCTGCGTGGGACGGACTGGGCAACCAGAACGGTGCGGCCGTGGCACTCGACCCGAAGACCGGGAAGATCCTGGCCATGGCCTCGACCCCGGGCTGGGACCCCAATGCCCTGGCCAGCCACGACTCGACCGAAGCCAGCCAGGCCTTCAAGAACCTCGAAGCCGCCGAGGGCAAGCCCGCCTACAACCGTGCGATCGGCGGCAACCTGTACCCGCCAGGATCGACGTTCAAGGTCCTCGTCGCAGCGGCCGCCCTGGAATCCGGTGACTACGAACCCGATTCGCAGCTCAACGGACCCGCAACGCTCGACCTGCCGCAGACGACCGCGACGATCGGCAACTCGCATCCGGGAGCCTGCCGCAACGGGGGCAAGCCGACCCTGGCCGATTCGCTTGCCGAATCCTGCAACACCTCGTTCGCCTCCCTCGGCATGGACCTCGGAGAGGACGCAATCGCGAAGCAGGCCGAGAAGTTCGGCTTCGGCGAGGATCTCGAGATCCCGCTCAACGTCACCCCGTCCTCGTTCCCGTCCGACCTCAACCCGCCGCAGCTGGCTCAGTCCTCGCTCGGCCAGTACGAGGTCCGTTCGACTCCGCTGCAGATGGCGATGATGACCGCGGGAATCGCCAACGGCGGAAAGATGATGCAGCCTCAGCTCGTCGACAGGGTGCTCAATGCAAACACCCTCGAACCGATCTCCGAGACCCGTCCCAAGCAGATGTCGCGTCCCGTGTCCGGAGATACGGCCGACAAGCTCACCGACATGATGACCGGTGTGGTCGAGAACGGCACCGCCTCGGTGGCGAAGATGGGCGACACGAAGGTCGCTGCGAAGACCGGCACCGCCCAGCACGTCAAGGGCGCGGCACCCCATGCCTGGTTCATCTCCTTCGCCCCGGCCGATGACCCTCAGGTCGCGGTCGCAGTCGTGGTCGAGAACGGCGGCAACGCGGGCAATGAAGCTTATGGTGCGACGGTCGCAGGACCGATCGCGAAGAACATGATGGAAGCGGTGGTCGAGAAATGAGACCCGTCGAAGGCACCCTGTTGGGCAACCGTTACAAACTCACCTCCCGCATCGCCGTCGGCGGCATGGGCGAGGTCTGGAAGGGTGTGGACTCCGTGCTCGGCCGTGAGGTCGCCGCGAAGATCCTCAAGGACGAGTACCTCTCCGAATCGACCTTCCTCGCCCGGTTCCGTGCCGAGGCCCAGAACATGGGTCGGGTCTCCGATCCGGGAATCGCCGGCGTCTACGACTACGGCGACGAGCAGGGCTCGCCCTACCTCGTCATGGAATACGTGCCCGGTGAGGCCCTGTCGGCCATCATCGAACGCAGTGCGCCCCTGTCCGAGACCGATACGCTCTCCATCGTCACCCAGGCCGCTCAAGCCCTCGGCGCCGCGCACAAGGTGGGCGTCATCCACCGTGACATCAAGCCCGGCAATATCCTCATGACGCCGGACTTCCGCGTCAAGATCACGGACTTCGGCATCGCCCGGGTCACCGACCAGGCACCGCTGACGAAGACCGGGCAGGTCATGGGCACCGCCCAGTACCTCGCTCCGGAACAGGCCACCGGCAAGGGTTCGGGGCCCGGTTCCGACCTCTACGCCCTGGGCATCATCGCCTACGAGGCCCTGGCCGGTCAGCGTCCCTTCACCGGTGACTCGCAGGTGGCCATCGCCATCGCCCAGGTCAACCAGCAGCACCCGCCGCTGCCGGACACGGTCTCCGAACCGCTGCGCCGCTTCGTCGACTGCCTGCTGGAGAAGAAGCCCGAACGTCGTCCCTCGGATGCGTTCAAGGTCGCCAAGGCCGCCGAGGCGCTCTCGGCCGGAGACATCGCCGGAGCCGAGGAGCTCGTGCCGCAGATGCGTCACGGTGCCGCCGCGTCCGAAGCACTCACCCAGGTCTTCAACAATCCGGAGCCGGCAGCCACGACGAAGACCCTGCCCGTCACCTCGTCGAACGACGCCACCCAGGTGTACCCGAACGGTGCCGCAGCCGGAATCGGCGGCGCCGGAGCTGCAGGAGCGGGTGCCGCCGCTGCGAACACGGGACAGATCGACCCCAATGACCCGCAGAACCAGAATCTGGAGAAGGACAAGCAGTCGAACAAGGGCCGCGTCCTCATCTGGATCCTTGCGATCATCGCTCTCATCGCCGTCGGCTCCCTGCTGTGGTTCTTCCTCGGCGGAGGCAATGCCGAACCCGAACCGGAACCGTCCACGTCCGCCCCCACCTCGGAGGCCGCGAAGACGATCGAGATCGATAAGAACGATTACATCGGACTCACGGAATCCTCGGCGACGCAGAACCTCGAGAACAAGGGCCTCGAAGTCGAAACGACCGATATCAACTCGGAACGTGCCGCCGGAACCGTCGCGGACGTCGGCGAGGGCGAGAACGGATTCACCTTCGAAGAAGGCGACACCGTGACCCTCTACGTCTCCGCGGGTCCCGCCGAGCAGCCCGAGGAACCGGCCTCTGATTCCGGTTCCGACTCGGGTCTGGGCAACGATTCGGAGTCGAGCTCGGGCTCCGGTTCCTCGTCGGATTCTCAGGATCAGGGTTCGGATTCCGGATCCGATTCGAAGGACAGCGAGACGAGCTCGGATTCCTCGAGTTCGACGGACTCCTCTTCGGGCTCCGAGACCTCAAGCGAATCGGATTCCTCGAGTTCGACGGACACGTCAGGCGAGTCGGATACCTCGGGATCGACTGATTCGGCCGACACCTCGGGTAGCTCGAACCCGAACACCGGCAACGACGGGTCAGGCGACAATCCGGGCTCAGCGAGCGGCTCGGATGCCAGCGGCAACCCGAACGGAAACAACAGCAATGAATAGACATTGATCATTTCAGAGCAGCGATCAGACGAAACGACGAGTTTGAGATACTGAAATTCGACCCGGTTCAGGTGAGAATGAACCCACAGACCGGGTGAGACAAGCGGAGGACATACATGAGTGAACCCAAGGTGCTGTCGGGGCGTTACGAAGTTCGTGCGCTCCTCGGCCGTGGGGGCATGGCAGAGGTGCATGAGGGCGTCGACAACCGTCTCGGACGTCGCGTAGCCATCAAGCTTCTGCGCTCCGATCTTGCCCGCGATCCTTCGTTCCACACCAGGCTCAAACGCGAGGCCCAGTCCGCGGCAGGTCTCAATCATCCCGGAATCGTCTCCGTCTACGATTCGGGCGAAGAGGAGTTCGTCGAATCCGGCGGCTCGTCCGTGTCCGTGCCGTTCATCGTCATGGAATACGTCGAAGGTCAGACGCTGCGCGAGGTCCTCAACGAGCACGGCACACTCACCGTCGACGAAGCCCTCAACGTCATCGCCGGGGTCCTCGCTCCGCTCGAGTACTCCCACCGCAACGGCATCGTCCACCGCGACATCAAGCCTGCGAACGTCATGCTCACCCCCGAGGGCGACATCAAGGTCATGGACTTCGGGATCGCCCGAGCGCTGAAGGACAATTCGGGACTGACCCAGACCCAGTCGGTGGTCGGCACCGCCCAGTACCTCTCCCCCGAACAGGCCCGGGGCGAAGTCGTCGACGCCCGCTCTGACCTGTACTCGACCGCCTGCCTGCTCTACGAGCTGCTGGCCGGTCGTCCCCCGTTCGTCGGCGACTCCCAGCTGGCCGTGGCCTACCAACACGTCGGAGAGACCCCGCAGCCGCCGAGTTTCTACAACCAGAACATCCCACCGGCCGTCGATCGGCTCCTCCTCCACGCTCTTCTAAAGGATCGCGACGCCCGCTACCAGGACGCCTACACCTTCCGTGAGGACGTCCTCGCCGCCCGCGACGGCCGTCCCATGAGCTTTGAGGACGACGTCGAGGCCACGCAGGCGTATCCGATGATGGCGCCGCCCATGACCGCTCCGATGGCCCATGCCTCCGAGGCCGAGGCGGCTCCGGAGACCGGGCCCGTCTCGACGATCATGACCAACCAGGAGGAGCGGCCGCCGCAGAAGCGCTCACGCGCCTGGGTGTGGATCGGCAGCATCTTCGTCCTCCTCGCCCTGGCCGCCGTGGCCCTGTGGGTATATGAGATCAACAAGCCCGAGCCGATCGTCCAGGTCGAGGTCACGGATGTGGCGAACATGGACGCCGATGAAGCCGAGGCCGCGCTCATCCAACAGGGCCTGCGGGTCGACCGCGACGAGAAGTACAGTGCCGAAGTCGATGAGGGCAAGGCGATCGAGACGGATCCTCCCGGCGGTCAGCGAGTGGAGAAGGACAGCGTGGTCAAGCTGGTCATCTCGTCGGGCCCCGAGTCCGTAAAGGTCCCCGATGTCTCCGGCAAGACCGAAGAAGAGGCGCGGCAGATCATCAACGACGCGAAGCTGCAGGCCGGCACCCATATCTCCCAGAATTCTCCGGATGTGGAGAAGGGCGTGGTCATCGAGACCAAGCCCGGCGACGGTCAGGAAGTCGACGTCGATTCGAATGTCGATCTCGTCGTGTCCTCGGGCATGGTCGAGGTCCCCGATGTCACCGGTCAGACCGCCGAGGAGGCCTGCCAGACCCTCGAGGGCGATGAGTACCAGCTCACGTGCAAGACCGAAGAGGTCGAGACCGCCGACCACGCCGACAAGAAGGTCTTCGAACAGTCCGCGACCGGCGGCAGCGAGGTCAAGCAGGGTTCGGAGATCACCGTGAAGGTGGCCAAGAAGCCGCCGGAGCCCTCGCCTTCGATTCCGTCAGTCCCAGGCGGCATCCCGACCGCCCCTGGCGACGACGGCGGAAACGACGACAAAGACAAGAAGGACAAGGGCAAAGACAACAAGGACAAGGACAAGGACTCAGTCGGCGGAGGACTCTTCGACAACTGGTCCGACGGCATCATCGGCAACTGAGGTCTTCGGTCCCTCGACGCACAGCGGTCGGGTCGGTCATCGACTGGCCCGGCCGCTTTCGTCTCCCGAAAAGATCTGCGTGCGTCTGTGACGCCGTCTCTCAGACGCCGTCCCTCAGTCCAAGGTGAGGAACAGATCAGTGCGCAGATCGGCGGGATCCGCCTCAGGGCTGGGCTCGGTGACATAGAGTTCGATGAACGGCAGTCCCGGACGATGCCCGGCCGCCACCGCGTCCTTGAGCAGCTGCGCCCAGGATTCCCCGAGCACGTCATATCCACCGAGGTGGCTGCGCACAGCCATGGATCCGCCGGGCAGCTCCGCGGGGATGACGATATGACCGCCGGCGATCGGCTGCGCATTCTTCAGCCCCGTCGAGGTGGGGATCCCCACCTGCAGATCCACCGTTTCGCTCGGCTGCCGCGTGTAGAGGGCGAATGCCGGACCGGCGGGTTCGATTCCCGCTTCGGAGAGGACGGGGAAGAGCCCGGAGAACGCGGAGTCGAAGAGTTCCGGCAGGTCTGACATGTGCATCTCGCGAGCCTCGACGACCGCTGCCGGAGTGGCAGGGACCTCGATGACGGTGAGTTCGGTGAACGGTTCTTCGCGCAGATAGGTCGGTTCTGACATCGTCGCTGTCTCCTGTTCCTCGGTCGCGCACGAAACTGTGTGCGTGCACGGATCCCGGCGCGGTTTCGGATCAACTGAGCACAGGGATCACTGTGCTCACGATCATAACGATCGGCCACCTCGGCGAGAACCCTGTAACCGGGGATCGGCGGGAATTCTCAGGCGATCGCGGTCGCCAACGGGGACATCCCCACAGCCGCCTGGGCGGCACCTTCGAGGCCGCACACCTCGAGCCAATTGCCGAGCATGAGGTATCCGCATTCGGTGAGCACGGATTCAGGGTGGAACTGGACACCGAACAGGGGCTTCTCGCGATGTTCGATAGCCATGACGATGCCGTCGTCGGTGCGGGCGGTGACGGTGAACTTCTCGAGGTCGAGGGTCTCGTCGACGATCGCCAGCGAATGGTAGCGGGTGACGGTCAGCGGGCTGGGACAGCCGAAGAAGATGCCTTCGCCGTCATGGGTGATGACCGAGGTCTTGCCGTGCATGAGCACGGGTGAGTGGGTCACCTCGGCGCCGAACACCTCGCCGAGGGCCTGATGGCCCAGGCAGACGCCGAACACGGGCATTCCCGAGGTCTCCGCCCAGGACAGCAGGGGCGGGCAGACGCCGGATTCGGCGGGTACGCCGGGCCCCGGGGACAGGAGCACGCCGTCGTAGGCGGCCACGGTCTCGGCGATCGCAGTGGCGGGGATGTCGTCGTTGCGGACGACGTCGACGTCCGCGCCGAGCTCACGCAGGTAGGACACGAGCGTGTAGACGAAGCTGTCGTAGTTGTCGATGACGAGGATTGAGGTCATTGCTGTCCGGTATCGGTGACGGTGGCGTTGTTGAAGGGCATGTAGGGGGCGATCACGGGGAAGACGTACTGCATGAGCAGCAGCACGACGGCCGCGATGAGGATGAGGGCGAGGATGAGTTTGACGACCCAGTTGCCCGGGAGGATCCGCCAGATGAATGCGTACATATCAGGCACCGCCGTTCTTGCTGACCTTGTCGTAGGCCTTCGAGTCCTTGATGCTGTCGGGCGCTCCGTCGCCGGCGGGCGTCCAGTCCGTGAATTCGGCGTAGGCGACGTAACGTTCCCGGGCAGAGAACATCGGGTTGCACGCCGTCATCGTCAGGATCCGGTCCTTGCCCTTAAAGTCGGGCTCATTGGGAACGGGTGAGAGCACTTCGACGGCATCAGGGAGGATGATGTCGAAGTTGCGGAAGGTGTAGGTGTAGAAGCCGTCCTTCGTCTGGACGATGATCTCGTCGCCCGGACGCAGGTTCGCGATCTGGTTGAACGGTTTGCCGTAGGTCACGCGGTGGCCGGCGACGGAGAAGTTCCCGACCTCGCCGGGCATCGCCGAGTTCGGGTAGCGGCCCACGCCCATCCGGTTGAGCACGGGTTCGAGGTCGACGCCCTCGGCGACGGTGCGGTAGTAGTCGTCCCCGAAGCGCGGAATGTAGAAGATGCCGAAGGCCTCGTTCTTGCCCACGGGTTCGGAGACCACAGGTTCGTCCGGATCGTCGGGCAGTTCGTTCGGATCCTGGTTCGCCCAGTCCTGAGTGAGTTCGTCCGCGAGCACTTCGTTGTCGCGGTTGGCCTGGATGTCCGTCCACCACAGCTGCCAGACGACGAAGAGGATGAGAACGAGACCGGCCGTGATGCACAGTTCACCGAAGGTGCGCACGGTCCCGCGGATCGGTCCGAGCGGTTCGCGCTCCACGCGCTGACGACGCCGCTGACGGCGGGTCGCGGGGCGACCCTGAGGCTGATCCTCGCCGAGGTGGCCGTGCGCGGCTTGTCCGTGTGTGGCCTGTCCGCCCTGCTGGGGCGCGGCCGCGTATCCAGCTCCGGCTGCGGCGGGAGCGTTCTGCGGGACCGCGGGCATAGCTTGAGTGGTCTCGCCGTACTGCTGGCCTTGTGCGGGCTGTTGGGGCTGTTGGTAGACGGGAGGGGCGTCGGAGTAGACGGCGGTCGGTTCGCCCTGGGCCGCGGCGGCTTCGGCTTCTCTGCGTCGCATCTCGCGTCGGCTGGGCAGCGGCTGATCGCCGGAACCGCCAGCGGAGTGACCGAGCTGATGGCCGCCGGAGTCAGCCGGAGCCTGCCGTCTCTGAGCAGGCCGGATAGTGGGTCGCGAGGGCGGATTCACGCCCGGTTCGTTACCCGAGGAGGAACTATTCACCACTTCTGCTCCGTGACTGTCACTGCATTGTCGGGGGGGCCGTCGAAGATGACAGGCGGGGACACCCCTATGCACTTTATCCTATGAGAATCAACGTTCGGGGCGCACTCTGGCCGCTTTCAGGGTAGTCGGAGTTTTTCACTGTGACCCCTGCCCCGAGTAGACTGGTCTGCGATCGTCCCCAACCATTCATTCGGCGACCCCAATGACGGTCGACCGACAAAGGAGTACTTGTGGCCAAGTCCAAAGGACGCCCCCAGCGCACTTCTCGCACTTCGTCGGCGGCCAAGGCCAAGCAGACCCAGTCCGCTGAAGCGGTCGAGGCGACCGAGGTCGAGGAACTCGAGACCGATTCGCTCGACACCGATGTCTCCGATGCTGCTGACACGGAAGTCGCCGAGGATGCGAACGAAGAATCGGATGCGACCGAAACTGCTGCGGACGATCTGAAGGACGATTCCGCAGACAAGGACGCAGAGGCCTCCGACAAGACTTCTGCGAAGGACTCAAAGAAGGACTCCGGGACGGCGGCTGCCGCGAAGAAGACCAAAGCATCGAAGGACGAGAGGGCCGACTCAACCGGGGATGAGAAGCCCACCAAGAAGTCCGGCTCGGCCAAGGATGCGAAGTCGTCGAAGACCTCGACTTCCAAGTCCACTGGTTCGAAGGGTGCTGCTGCCAAGCGCACGTCCCGTTCGGGCAATCCGGCCAAGCGGCCGCAGGGACGCAAGACCGCGAGCTATACCTCGACCTCGGGCCAGCAGACGATCAAGCCGAACCCGAGCTGGTTCCTGCCGGTCCTCATCGGGCTGCTGCTTGTCGGCCTCATCTGGCTCGTCACCTTCTACATCACCCAGGGCGCTTTCCCCGTCGAAGCGTGGGGCAACTGGAACATCCTCATCGGCTTCGCCTTCTTCGTGGCGGGTCTGATCATGTCCACACGCTGGCGGTAGCCGGTCCCGGCCGCAATCGCTTCGATTGTCTGGTCGATCCGCGGTGATTCTGAGCTCAGAATCACCGCGGATCGACCAGACAATCTGCATTCACGGGGACTCACATTCACCCCAACAGTCGCAGGCCGATCTCAACAATCCACAAGCACGAAGTTATACCCAAGCCGGGTGCGTCGCTTGTGGAAAACTTATTTTAGGCCTCTGACCAGTCTAAACACACAGGTGTAAGTTATCCACGTTGTGGATATAACTTGTGGACAAAGAATTTTCCACCGCAAAGTGCACACAAATCGGCTTTTGTCTGGTAAGAGCCTGACAGCGCCGAATTCAGTGATCTGGCCAGGTTTCAGAGACCGAGGTCGGCCATCTTCCACGCTCCGCCGGCGGCCATGAGCACTACCAGTCCGACCGAGGTCAGCGTGAACACCAGCGTCCGTGACCGCTGTGGTCCCAGCAGCCCCGCACACCCGAGCACGAAACCGGTGATCAGACCGCCGAGGTGGGACTCCCAAGACACTCCCGCCACGAGGAACCCGTAGCCGAAGTTGAGCGCAACGAACACGAGGACCCCGGTGATGTTCCGATCGAGGCGGCGGGTAGGGGCCAGGAGGACGCCGACGATAGCGAACACCGCGCCCGAAGCTCCGATGTGGTTCGTCACCCAATCGACGTCGAAGGGATCGGCCAGCAGAAGCACCATGGCTGAACCACCGGCGGTCCCGATGACGTAGACGGCCAGGAACTTCCAGTGCCCCAAGGCTCGCTCCACGAAGGATCCGAAGAAGAACAGCCCGATCATGTTCGCCAGCAGGTGGAACGGTGAGGGCTCCTCGTGGACGAGGGCGACCGAAAGCACCCGCCACGGCTGTTCGAGCGAGAGTGCGGGAACGAAGCTCAGCCTTCGCAGCAGGTCAAGGCCGGGGATGAGCTCCGCGAGGAAGGCCACGATGGTGACGATGAGGAGCGTACGGGTGATCAGCGGCGGGGATGCAGAGAGGGCCCGGCCGGTTTCCCGTGCCGAGCCCTCCTCAGGTGTGTCCATCACACCATGGTACTCAGTCCTTCTGCGGACGGTGACTCACTTCGCGGTGATGTCGACCTTCTCGATGACGACCGGCTCGACCGGCTTGTCCATCGCAGCGGTGCGCACACCTTCGATCTCGTCGACGACGCGCTGCGAGGCTTCGTCGGCGACCTCACCGAAGATGGTGTGCTTGCCGTTGAGCCACGGGGTCTCGGCGGTGGTGATGAAGAACTGCGAGCCGTTGGTGCCGCGTCCCATCTGCTTGCCGGCATTCGCCATGGCCAGCAGGTACTTGCGGTCGAACTGCAGTTCGGGGTGGATCTCGTCGTCGAAGGTGTAGCCAGGTCCGCCGGTGCCGGTGCCCAGCGGGCAGCCGCCCTGGATCATGAAGTTCGAGATGATGCGGTGGAAGCCGAGTCCGTCGAAGAAGGGGCGCTTGGTCGGCTCGCCGGTCGAAGGATCGGTGAACTCACGCTCGCCCTGGGCCAGTTCGACGAAGTTGGCCACAGTCTTCGGAGCATGGTTGCCGAAGAGGTTGATGGTGATGTCACCGTGGTTCGTGTGCAGGACTGCGGTATGCGTTGAGGCTGTAGTCATGACTTCATTCTTCCACGCCGAGGCGGCAAATGCAGTTTCGCACCAGGTCCATTGCCCAACCTGTCAGGCGATCCGCAGGCAATTCGATGACATCCGCTGTCCACAGGTTTGCGCCTAGGCCGTAGACTGGTCTGTGATCAGCTTGACCACCGACATCTAAGGATTGGGAACAGTTTATGTCGAAGAAGCCCACCCGAGATCAGCTCACTTCGAAGCTCGATTCCGCGAAGCAGACGTCACTCCGAGTCCTGGCAGATGCCAGCGAGAACGCAGCCCCGAAGCTGCGTGAGGCCGCCGACAAAGCTCGCCCGCAGGTCGAGGCGCTGGCAGGCAAGGCCGAAGAGTTCGCTGAGAAGGCACGTCCGCAGGTCGAAGCTCTGGCAGACAAGGCCAATGGCCAGGTCCACTCCTGGGCCGACAAGCTCGAGTCCTACCGTCCCGAAGCGACCGAACGCGCAGGCAAGTTCGCATCGAACGCCGCGTCTTCGTTGTCCGCGGCCGAGACCCCGAAGCTCATCGATGACCTGGCTGTCCGCCTCACCGGTGACAAGAAGGCCATGAAGAAGGCCCGCAAGGCTCTCGCCAATGCCGGCAAGCGCATCGAGAAGGACACCGCTCGCAAGTCCGGTGGCGGAAAGGCCGCACTCGTGTGGACCCTCGTCATCGGTTCGGCCGCCGGAATCGGCTACTACGTGTGGAAGAAGGCCCAGCCAGTCGAGGATCCCTGGTCGACCCCGCTGCCGAACAACCGTCCCGCCGACGCCCGTCCAGTCGGTTCGACCCCGGCTTCGCGCCAGGCGACTGCCACTGAGGTCTCGCAGACCGCTGTGCCCTCGACCAAGGCAGAGGCCACGGACGAGGTCCCGGCCCCGAAGCCGGCCGTCAAGCCTGCTGAGAGCTCCGACGCCAAGCACTGAGTCACTCAGGCGAATCATCGGATTCGCGTGACCGTCACCGAGGCGGCCCACCATCGTGGTGGGCCGCCTCGGTGTTTCTATGAGCGTTGAGCCCTTTTTGCTACCTGACGGCGGCCCAGCAACCTCGCGCTGGAGTGGTCCCCGAAAGTTGGACTGTGATCAACACAAACCAACTTGAAGGGACTACTCCATGCGCAAGGACTGTCTGATCACCAACGTCCAAGCCCGTGCCGCGATCGAACTGTTCGACCACGGCTACGGATACGCTGCGACAGCCACGAAGCTCGACGTCCACAAACCCACACTCAAACTCCTCCACGACCGGTGGTTAGTGCGTGGAACAATATCGGTCATGGAACCCCACCAGCCCCGGCGCATACCAGCAGAGCAGAAGATCGCGACCGCGAAGCGATACCTCGACGGTGAACACAAAGTCGAACTCGCCAAGGAACTCGGCCTGGCATCATCGCGACCGATCCTCGACTGGGTCAAGGAATACCGAGACAAGGGCGAGGACGCTTTCACCCCACGCAAAGCATCGGGGAAGGGCAAAACAGCTCGCATGCGCGCGATCGATCACGGGCAGGACCCGGATGCCGACCCGGCACCGTCGAAGCCGGATGTGATGGCGAAGAAGACTCGGGTCGAGGACATCAGCCTGGCCGAGTACCGGCAGTTACAAGACCGGCTGCTGCGGGCGGAAGCGGAGAACGCGTACTTAAAAAAACTGAAGGCCTTGAGGCAGAACGGGCAGCTGTAAAAGCACGCATTGTTGCCAGTCTCAAGGCGGACTACCCACTGTCACTGCTGCTGAGCATTGCGGGGTTGGCGCGGTCGACGTTTTTCTATCACCAGAAACGCTTCGGTCAGAGACCTGACCCGTATGTGCAGGTGAGGGCCCGGATCCGGGAGATCTTCACCGACAGCAACGAACGCTACGGGCACCGCAAGATTATGACTGTCTTGGTCAAAGAGGGCCTGTCGATTGCGAAGAAGACCGTGCTGCGGTTGATGCAGGACATGGGGATCAAGACCAAGGTGCGCCGGAAGCGGTACAACTCCCACCGCGGCACGGTCGGCCGTGTGGCTGGCAATGTCCTCAACCGGGACTTCACTGCTGAGGAACCGAATGAGAAATGGGTCTCTGACGTCACGGAATTCGCTGTGGCGGATCAGAAACTGTATCTGTCACCGGTCATTGATCTCTTCGATACCAGTGTGGTGTCGTACTCGATGTCGACGTCACCGAACACGGCGTTGACGAACGAGTCACTGATCAGGGCATGCCAGGGGCTTCGGCCGGGTCAGGCACCGTTGGTGCACACGGACCAGGGGTTTCAGTACCAGCACGTGTCGTGGGCGGCGATCTTGGCCGAGTATGGTGCACGCCCGTCGATGTCGCGGAAGGGAAATTGTTGGGATAACGCGGTCGCGGAGAACTTCTTCGGGCAATTGAAGTCTGAAATGTTCTATCTGCAGAAGTTCGACACTGTCGAGGACCTCAAGACCGCGATCGATGAGTACATTCACTGGTATAACTTTGAGAGGATCTCGACACGACTTGGCGGTCTTGCTCCGATGGAGTATCGGACCAAGACCGCCAATGCCACAGAGGCCGTAACCGCTCTATGCTGACCCCACAGCAGTCCAACTATTGGGGACCACTCCACGCCAGGTTGCTGGGCCGCCGTCAGGTAGCAAGAGCCTAGTCGGGGTCGAGGATCTCACGTCCGCCGCGCGGGAGGCCTCCTGCTCGGCGAGCAGCTAACAGCCCGGTGATCGTGAACGCGAGCGTGGCGGCGAGGATGAGCAGCAGCGGTGCCGTCCACCCTCCGGTGGCCGTGTTGAGCCAACCGGCGAACGGCGGGGCCAAGGTCGCTGCGAGGTAGCCGCCGAACTGCACACGCGCCGATGCCGACGCGGTCTGCGCATCGCTTCCGGCGGTGCGGGCGATGATCGAGAAGATCGCCGTGAACCCACCACCTTGGGCGATGCCGCCGGTGGACGCCCACAGACAGTAGGCGCCGGGAGCCATAAGCAGGCCCACGGGCAGGGACAGCCAGAGCACGGCGACGATCGCCACGGGCACCCACGGCTTCGTCTTCACGGCCAGCAGCGGCACTCCGAAGGCACCGAGGATCGCAGCGATCTGGAACAGGGACGCCGTGCTTCCGGCGGCGGTCGGGGCGAGCCCGATCGTGTCCCCGAGGTAGCTCGGCAGCCAGGTCGTCGTCACGTAGTAGGCCGTCGACTGCCCGGAGAACGTGATGATGAGCAGAGCGATGATCCACCGGAAGGAAGCGGGAGCCTCGGCCCACGACTGCTTCGCGGCGGGGGCGGTCGCCTCGACGGTGGAAGGATCATCGGCGGATTCGGCTGCGGCGGCGCGGGCGGCCTCCCCGTCGCGGCGCACGCGCACGCGAATGAGCACCATCCAGAATCCGAGGCCCGCGAAGGCGAGTCCTCCCCATGCGGCCAGGGCCCAGCGCCAGCCGAAGGCCTCGGCCAACGGACCGGTGCCGATGAGGGTGGCCATCGACCCGACGTTCATCATCGCCGAGTACAGGCCGGTGACCATCGACACCTGTTCCCACGGCACCTCGCGGCGGATGAGGACGGGGACGACGATATTGCCCAAGGTGATTGCCAGGCCGATGATGCCGGTGCCCACGAGCACGAGCCAGGACGGGCCGACCGACCGCAGAACGGTGCCCAGCAGCACACCGGACAAACAAGCGAGAACCGTGGCTTCGGCGCCGAGGCGGGTGATGAACTTCCCCGCCACCGGCGTGGCCAGGGCAAACAGCAGAACCGGAAGGCCGGTGAGCAGACCGAGTCCGGCCGCGCTGAATCCCGTGCCCTCCTGGATGTCAGGCAGGATCGCGGTCGGCGCAATGATCGGGGTGCGCAGGTTGAGGGCGAGGATGACGATGCCCAGAATGATCCAGGGCAGCATCCTCTTCGCGGGTGGCCGCTGAGGCGAGCTCACATCCGCTCGGGAACGCGGATGCCGAGCACCCCGAGACCGGCCTGGAGGACCTCGAGCACGATCGCCGAGAGCCGCAGACGGGAGTCGCGCAGCTCAGGAGTCTCGGCGATGAGCACCGGGCACTGCTCATAGAACGAGGTGAACGCCTGGGCAAGATCGAACAGGTAGGTGCACAGACGGTGCGGCGTCGACCCGGCAGCCACCTCGGTGACCACATCGGCGAAACCGAGGAGGTTGAGCGCGAGCTCACGTTCGGCCGTCTCCCCGAGGCTGATCGCAGCGTTGGCGACCTGGGAAGCGTTGACGCCTTCGGCTTCGGCCTTGCGGCCGATGGAGCGGATGCGGGCACCGGCGTACTGGAGGTAAGGGGCGGTGTTGCCGATGGGCGCGAGCATCCGGTCGAGGTCAAAGGTGTAGGAGGTGTCGTGGGCGACGGACAGATCGGCGTACTTCACCGCACCGATGCCGACGATGCGGGCGACCTCGTCGGCCTCCGCAGGCTCGAAGTCCACGCTCGACTCGGCCAGTGTCGTCTTCGCCCGGGCCACGGCCTCTTCGAGGAGTTCGGCCAGGCGCAGCGGGGCACCTGAGCGGGTGCGCAGGATCTTGCCGTCGGAGCCGAGCACATTGCCGATCTTCACGTGTTCGGGGCTGAAGGTCTCCGGCAGCCAGCCGGCCTCACGTGCGACGGTGAAGACCATGTCGAAGTGCATGGCCTGCGGGGTGCCGACGACGTAGAGAGCCCTGTTCACGCCGAGGTTGACGGCCCGGTTGCGCACGGCGGCGAGATCCGTCGTGGCGTAGCCGTAACCGCCGTCGGATTTGCGGATGATGAGCGGCAGGGGTTCGCCCTCACGGCCGGTGAAGCCTTCGGGGAACACGCACAGCGCACCGTCGGAGATCGTCGCCAGGCCCTTGGCCTCGAGCTCGTCGCAGACCTCGGCCAGCACGTCGTTGTAGGTGGACTCTCCGGCGAGATCGGCGTCGGTGAGGGTGACGTCGAGGAGCGAGTAGATGCGGTTGAAGTACTCGCGGGAGTAGCCGACGAGCGTCGTCCACAGTCCCAGAGTGTCCTCGTCGCCGCCCTGGAGCTTGACGACACGGGCGCGGGAGCGGGTGGCGAAGGCCTCATCGGAGTCGAACTTCGCGCGGGCCGCCTGGTAGAAGGCGTTCGGGTTCTCGGACACTTCGGAGGCCTCGTCGGAGTCGACGCCGACGTCGAGGAGGTGCTCGATGAGCATGCCGAACGGCGTTCCCCAGTCGCCGATGTGGTTCTGGCGGATGACCGTGTTGCCGAGGAATTCGTGGGTACGGGCCAGGGCGTCACCGACGACGGTGGTGCGCAGGTGGCCGACGTGCATCTCCTTGGCCACGTTCGGGGCCGAATAGTCGATGGCGATGGTCTGCGGATCCGTGTTCTCCGGTGCGGCGGCGACTCCGCCTGCGGTCAGAGTGGAGGCGAGGAATTCGGGAGTGAAAGTGAGGTTGATGAACCCTGGGCCGGAGATCTCCGGGGTCTCGCAGACGCCGGCGAGGTCGAGGTTGTCGACGATCTGTGCGGCGATATCGCGCGGCTTCGACTTCAGTTCCTTGGCCAGAGGCAGGGCCACATTGGCTTGGAAGTCTGCGAACTGGCTGCTGCGGATGACGGGATCGCGCCTGGCGAAGTCCTCACCGAAGGCTTGGGTGAGGGCGGCGGCGAAACGGTCCGTGAGCACAGAAGTCAGAGATGGCATGTGCCCATTCTATTGCCGGGTGCAAGTTGCCTGGGCATCGGTTCCGGCCCGCGGCCGCCGCACAGTCGAGCTTGTAATGTGGGTCACGTGACTTATCTTCGCTATCCCCATATCCAGTCCGATCTCATCACCTTCACCGCCCACGACGATGTCTGGCTGGTTCCGTCCTCCGGTGGCCGCGCCTGGCGGCTGACCTCCGATCATGTGCCCGTCCGGTCTCCGAGGATCTCACCCGACGGAGCGCATGTCGCGTTCGTGTCCTTCCGCACCGGCCAGCCGGAGCTCATGGTCGCCGAGGTGGCCACCGGGTCCCTGCGCCAGCTCACCTGGTTGGGGTCGAGTGCGATGACGATGCTCGGGTGGGCCGATCCGACCCATGTCCTCGTCGGCGCGAATGCCGGGGAGTTCGAGGTCCGCAACCATGTCGTGAAGTCCGTGAGTCTCGACGGTGAGGTCGATCGACTGTCGTTCGGTCGTGCTTCGGGTCTGGCCCGGCACCATACGGGAGTGACCGCTCTGTCGACGCCGTTCTCCCGTCCGCCCGCGCACTGGAAGCGCTACCGGGGAGGCACCGCGCCGAGGCTGTGGCTCGATCGGGTCGGCAACGCGAATGTTTCCGGCATCGGCGATGGGTCCGGCGCCCGGTGGCAGCGCCTGCTGCGGGAGGACCAGGCCTCGCTGACGGATCCGCTGTGGGTCGGCGATTCCCTCGTCTTCACCTCCGACCGGGCCGCGACCTTCCCCCACCATGCCGACGAGCAGGCGAACCTGTGGATCATCGACGGCCTGGCCACTTCGGCGAATGGGGATGTCGCGGTCGAACCGCGCCAGCTCACTCATCAGACCGAGGCCGAGGGCTATGTCCGTGACGCCACGACCGACGGCACCCGCATCGTCTGGCACTCCCGCGGGCAGATCAGGATCCTCGACAGCCTCGATGCGGCCGTCCGCACCCTCGCAGTCACCCTGCCTGGCACTCAGGTGCAGCCGCTGAGCCTCGATCCGAAGACCGGACTCAACCACATCAGCCCTGACAGGCAGGGAAACGCCTCGGTCGTGGAATGGCGCGGCAAGACCTTCTGGATCGCCCACCGCGAAGGCCCGGTCCGAGCGCTGTGCGCGGATTCGTCGATCCGCACCCGCGAACCCCTCATCCTCGGGGACACCGGTCTGGCCGCGTTCATCACCGATGTCGAAGGGGAGGACGCGATCGAGGTCATGTCCGTGACCGGGGACAAGCCGCCTCGGCGAATCGGAGCCGGAGCCCTGGGACGGGTCCTCGACCTGCAGGCGGATCCGGCGGGGAAGATGCTCGCCACGATCTCCCACGACGGATCGATTCGGACCGTCGAGGTGGGCAACGGCCGCACACGCCTGGTGGGGCATTCGGGTCACGGCGAGGCGCGGGACCCGCGGTTCTCACCCGATGGGAAGTACCTCGTGTGGTCGCAGCCGACGCAGGGTGAGGAGCTGCTCGCGCAGCTGATGATCGCCGAAGTGAAGTCGGAGCGACAGGCCCAGCCGCTGACGACGGGCAAGTTCAACGACTTCTCGCCGACATTCACCCGCGACGGGAAGTTCGTCGCATTCCTCTCCGATCGCACCTTCGACCCCTCGTACAACCAGCATTCCTTCGATCTGTCGTTCAACGGCGTCACCCGACCGTGGCTGCTGCCCTTGGCCGCCGATGAGCCCGCACCATTCGGGCCGAGCGCCGGCGGGTGGGCGATCGCTGACATCACCGAGGATGCGAAGTCCGATCGTGGTCGCGGAGACAAGCCCGCCGCAACCGTCGAGGTCGAACTCGAGGGCGCGGAGGAACGCATCGTGCCGTTCCCCGTCGCCTCGGGGGTCTTCCGGGACCTCGAATCCGCCGAAGGCGGCCTCGTCTGGATGCGCACCGGCGATGTCGAGGCCGGTGAGCTCGGCACTCAGCGAGCAGGAGATACCGGTGACAAACCCGCCGAGGTGATCCAGTTCTTCGACTTCGCCAAGCGGAAGGTCACCACCATCGTCGACAAGGCCGACGAGTATGCGATCTCCGGCGACGGCAAGCTGCTCGTCGTGACCAGCGACGAAGCGATCAGCGTGGTCCCGGCGAACCGGAAGGTCGAGGCCGACGATGATGAGTTCGTCTCCGTCGACGTCACGCGTCTGCGGTTCGAGCTCGACCGTCGGGCCGAGTGGCTGCAGATGTTCGAGGAGAACTCGCGGATCATGCGCGACCACTATTGGCGCGAGGACATGAACGGGGTGGATTGGGAGTCGGTCACGCTGCGTTGGCGTGCCGTGGCCGCGAAGGCGCTGACCCATGACGACCTCGTCGACGTGCTGTGGGAGACCGTGGGCGAACTCAACACTTCGCACGCCTATGTCAGCCCGCCGGCGGGGCTCGGCGATGGGGCGAGGAAGCTCGGCTTCCTCGGCGTGGATCTGGCCAAGACACCGGAGGGATGGACGATTGAGCGCATCCTCCCAGGTGAGAGCAGTGAACCTGATGCCAGGTCACCGCTGAGGCAGGCCGGTGTCGGGGCGAAGGCCGGCGATGTCATCCTCGCCGTCAACGGTCAGCCCGTCGACGAGGCGGCCGGTCCCGCCGCTCATCTGCAGGGGGCCGCGGACACGATCGTCGAGCTCACTCTGCGCCGCGGCCGCAGGGACCGCACGGTCGCGGTCATTCCGCTGGCCAGCGAGGAGAAGCTGCGCTATCAGGACTGGGTGCGCTCCCGCCGCGAGTATGTGGCCGAGAAGTCCGGCGGCCGCATCGGCTATGTGCATGTTCCGGACATGACCTCCTACGGGTGGGCGCAGCTGCACCGGGATCTGCGGCAGGCCATGGACTGCGAGGGTGTCATCGCCGATGTGCGGTTCAACCGCGGCGGGCACACGAGTGCGCTCGTGGCCGAACGCTTCGCCGATACGGTCGTGGCGTGGAATCAGGCCCGCAGCTATGACGAGATGGGTCGTGACCCGGAGGATGCTCCGCGGGGGCCCGTGGTCTTCGTGGCCAATGAGTTCTCCGGCTCCGATGGTGACATCATCAACGCGCGTGTGCAGGCCAAGGGCATCGGCCCGGTCGTCGGTGTGCGCACGTGGGGAGGAGTCGTCGGCATCGACGGTCGCTACGACCTCGTCGACGGCACCGGGGTGACGCAGCCGCGCTATGCCTTCTGGATCGAAGGCAAGGGCTGGGGCGTGGAGAACTACGGCGTCGAACCCGATATCGAGGTCGAGCACGATCCCGGTCAGCTCTTCGCCGCTGACGATCCGCAGCTCGATCGCGCCATCGCCGAGGTATTCGCTGGCCTGGAGGCCCGTCCCGCCGCTCAGGCTCCGGAGTTCCCGCCCCCGCGCGTGCAGCCGCTGAAGAAGGACGGTGCTGGGGCGGCGGCACCAGGCGCCGAGCCCGACGAGGACTGACCCACGCCCCATCACCTGCCGGTAGGGTCTGGCCACGAGCGCACGCTATGCGACGTGAGGGTCCGCCCGAACCGGCCGCCTCGTGGGGAGTCACCGGGTTCTGATCCAGTCATCGGGACAAAACTCGATGGCTGGATCAGAACCCGATGAGGAACCGAACGAAACTCGATACGTGCGGGGCTCTACCGCTCGGTCGGGACCAGGGCCCACATGGCGAAGGCGAACAGCACGAAGCCCGAGATCACTCCGCTGACGACCGGGATGAAGGCCGGAGCCGCCGCAGCATCGCCCTCGCGGCGACCCTCCCAGCGAACTCACGTGAAATTTCCCTCCCAGGCACTCTTGACCTTGACCGTGAACTCATGTTCACTTGTTGTGAACCTAGATTCACTTTCCGTTCGAGGAGGCAAGGATGCCCACAGCCACACCCACGACTCAGCAGGCCACGACCACGGATTTCGACGACATCCTCTACGAGGTGGAAGAGACCTACGCCGTCATCACGATCAACCGGCCCGAGGCCTTCAACTCCTTCCGTTCGCAGACCGTCGACGAACTCATCGAAGCCTTCACGCTGGCATGGGGAGACAATCGCGTCCGCTCGATCATCCTCACCGGTTCCGGACAGAAGTCCTTCTGCGCCGGCGGCGACGTCAAGCAGAAGGCGGAGACCGGCGACTACGGACCCAGCCGCTACGGCATGTTCCGCATCTCCGAACTCCACAAGGTCATCCGGTCCGTGCCGAAACCCGTGATCTCCGCAGTCAACGGCGTCGCGATCGGCGGTGGAAACGTGCTCACCACCCTCTGCGACATCACGATCGCAGCCTCCCACGCACGCTTCGGCCAGGCAGGCCCCAAGGTCGGGTCCTTCGACGCCGGCTACGGCTCGGCCTTCCTCGCCCGCGTCATCGGCGAGAAGCGCGCCCGTGAGATGTGGTACTTCTGCGAACTCATCGACGCGCAGAAGGCCGAATCCTGGGGACTGGCCAACGAGGTCGTCGACGCCGATGAGCTCATGCCCCGCGCCAAGGAACGCGCGAGGGCCCTCGGGCTCAAGGCTCCGACCGCGCTGCGCTTCCTCAAGCAGTCGTTCAATGCCGATTCCGAGATGCAGACTGGCTTCACGAACCTCGCCATGAGCGCCCTCGACCTCTACGCGCACTCGCCGGAATCGCATGAAGGCGCGACCGCCTTCGCCGAGAAGCGCGACCCGGACTTCAGTCGCTTCGACGGCGCGTACTGACCACCGACGCGCCCCCGGCACACACCCCACCCGCACAGACCCTGCCAACACAGAGGATTCCCGTGGATACGACTCTCACCCCCGATACCCAGACCCTGCTCGACGCGGCGGCCGGATTCGAGGAGCGGCTCATCAGTGAGGCCAGCGACCGCGAAGCCGCCGGCCGCATCGGTCCCGACATCACCCGAGAGATGGGCCGCGCCGGTCTCATCGCCCCGGAACTGCCCACCCACCTCGGCGGGGTCGGCCTGACCAAGGTCACCGCGGGACTCATCACCGAGGCCATCGCCCGCGGAGACCTCACCGTCGCCTATATCCAGGTCGTTGGCTCCCTCATCGGACAGGTCATCGCCCGCAATGCCGGCGCCGAGGTGGCCGACCACTACTGCCGTCTCATCACAACAGGAGCCGAGACGGTGGCCATCGGTCTCTCCGAACCCGGGGCCGGTTCGGATGCCGGCAATCCCTCGACCACGGCCCGACGCGACGGCAACGACTGGATCGTCAACGGCACGAAGTCGATGTCGCTGGCCATGACCTCGACGGCCACAGTGATCTTTGCCCGCACCGACCCCGAGGCGGGACGTGGAAAGGGCATCTCGGCCTTCCTCGTCGACCTCGACGCCCCGGGAGTGACCCGGAATCCCATCATCGACATGGGTCAGGCGGCCGTTGCTCGCGGCAGCGTGGACTTCACCGATGTCCGCGTGCCCGCCGATCACCTCCTCGGCGAGATCGGCGGAGCATTCACCCAGGTCATGCAGGGATTCGACTTCTCCCGCGCACTCATCGGACTGCAGTGCACGGGGACCGCGACACGTGCGATCGAGGACGCCTGGGCGTACGTCAAGGGACGTGAGGCCTTCGACCAGCCGCTGTCGAAGTTCCAAGGGGTCTCATTCCCGCTCGCCGAAGCGGAGACGAAGATGGCGGCGGCGCGTCTGCTGTGCCTGGACACCTTGCGCCTCGGCGACGAAAGTCTCCCGCACACCTCGCAGGCGGCAATGTGCAAGTGGTGGGCCCCGCTCGAGGCCTACCACGCGGTCCACCAATGCCTGCTCCTGCACGGACAGAACGGCTACAAGAAAGATCGCGACGTCGAGAAGCGACTGCGCGACCTGCTCGGAATGCAGATCGGCGACGGCACCGCCCAGATCATGAAGCTCATCATCGCCCGCAGCTCCGCCGGACGGAAATTCGCCCCCTGACCAGGAACGACACAGGCGGACAGGCACGAACACACACCACAGCATCCGAAACACAATCGGAAGGACACCACCATGTCAGCACCCGCACAGACCGCACCCCTGACCGACCGCATCATCATCGTCACCGGAGCCGCCTCCGGAATCGGCAAGGGCATCGCGAACCGCCTCGCCGCCGACGGCGCCACCGTCGTCGTCGCCGACCTCGACGCACAGAAGGCCGCGGACACAGCCTCGGCGCTGGGAAATGATTCGATCGGACTCGCCGCCGACGTCACCGACCGTGCGGCCGTGGACGCCATGGTCGCCGAGGTGGTCGAACGCTTCGGACGCATCGACGTGCTCGTCAACAACGCCGGCTGGGACAAGGTCGAACCGTTCATGGAGTCGACCCCTATCACCTGGCAGCGGGTCATCGCGATCAACCTCCTCGGCACGCTCAACTGCACGCAGTCGGCGGCCGAGCACATGATCGCAGCCGGATCCGGCGCCGTCATCAGCATCGGCTCGGATGCCGGCAGGGTCGGGTCGAGCGGCGAAGCCGTGTACTCGGCGGCCAAGGGCGGGATCATCTCGTTCACGAAGACCTTCGCCCGCGAGGTCGCCCGGCACGGGATCTCCGCGAACTGCGTGTGCCCGGGACCGGCCGACACCCCGCTGTTCGCCGAGATCTCCGCAGACAACCCGAAGCTGCGCACCGCACTCGAGAAGTCGATCCCGATGCGCCGGCTCGCCCAGCCCGACGACCTCGCGAACGCCGTGGCATTCTTCGCCCGCCCCGATTCCGCCTATGTCACCGGCCAGACCCTGTCCGTCTCCGGCGGACTGACCATGGCCTGATCGACAGGACGACGAGCTCACTCGTCCCAACAACCACCGGCACCACCCGAGTCACAGGTACGACACCAGAGCAAAGGAGCCCTGTTATGCCCACACGATTCGAGACCACCCTGACCGACTCCCTCATCGAAGAATTCACCTCGTCCGGGGACTGGAAGAACCAGACCCTGCTCGACCACCTCGAGCACTGGAGCGCACAACGGCCCGACGCGGTCGTCACCCGCGATCCCTACGGAGCGCATACGTATGCCCAGCTCAGCTCGGATGTCGAGACCTGTGCCCGTGCGCTCGTCGACCTCGGGGTCGAACCCGGCCACGTGGTGGGCATCCAACTGCCGAACTGGTACGAATGGCTCGTCATCCACCTCGGCGCAATCAAGGCCGGCGCCGTGACCAACGGACTCATCCCGATCTATCGGGACCGTGAGATCGGGTACATGGCGAAGAAGTCTGAAGTCTCCGTCCTATTCGTTCCCAATCGCTTCCGGAAGTTCGACTATCCCGACATGGTCGATCGGCTGCAACCGAACCTGCCGGAGCTGCAGCACACGATCGTCCTCGACACCCCGGGCGAGGAAGCCTTCACCGGTCGGGACGGTTTCGAGAAGTGGGCCGATTTCCTCAACCGAGGAGAACGCGACTTAAGCTCGGACGGACCCCGGTCGGCCGCCTCAGCGATCGAATCCATCGATTGGGACGACCGTCGCCCGGACCCCAACGATGTCGGCCTCATCCTCTTCACCTCGGGCACGACGGGCAATCCCAAGGGAGTCATGCACACGCACAACAACGTGCTCGCGGCCTCGCTGCCATGGCCGGACCACCTGGGCCTGAACGAGGATTCGGTCATCCACATGGCCTCGACCTTCGGCCATCTCACCGGCTACATGTACGGAGTGTGCCTGCCCCTGCTCATCGGCGGCTCGGGCGTGTTCCAGGACGTGTGGAATGGTGAGGAGTTCGCCCGACTCGTCGCCGACCACGGGATCCAACACACATCGGGGGCGACTCCGTTCCTCCACGATCTGCTCGAGGTGGCGAAAACGACGCAGCACGATCTGTCCTCCCTCAAGCACTTCTGCTGCATGGGCGCCCCGATTCCGCGCGTAATGGTCGATGAGGCGCGCACTCTGCTGCCGGAACTCAACGTCTTCGGCGGCTGGGGGCAGACGGAATGCGGGCTGGTGACGATGACGGCACCGGGCGACTCGGAAGAGAAGGTCACGAGCACCGACGGGCGTGCCCTGGGCTCGATGAAAGTCCGCGTCATCGATCCTTTCGGCGAGCCCGTGGCTGCAGGAGTCGAAGGGAAAGTCCAGGTCACAGGGCCATTCATGTTCGTCGGCTACCTCGATGAACCGGAGCACACAGCAGACGCTTTCGCGGGTGTTTGGCTCGATACGGGAGACCTCGCCGAAATGGACTCCGAGGGCTTCATCAGGATCGCGGGGAGGTCGAAGGACATCATCATCCGCGGTGGTGAGAACATCCCCGTGGCCTATATCGAGAACGTCCTCTACGAACATCCCGCGGTCTCCCAGGTCGCCGTCGTCGCGGTGCCGCATCCGCGGCTGCAGGAGATCGCGTGCGCGGTCGTCACCCTCAACGAGGGCCACAGCCTGTCGATGGACGAACTGCGCGAGTTCTTCGACGCGAAGGGCGTGGCCAAGCAGTACTGGCCCGAGGCCCTGCAGTGTCTCGACGAGTTCCCTCGCACGCCGAGCGGTAAGATTCAGAAGTTCAAGCTCAGAGAGGAAGTCGCCACCGAGCATGTCAGCTGAATCCGAAGACCTCAACGCGATCGTCCGGGGAGCCCGCGCGGAATTCCGAGAGCGGCAGATCGTCGATGCCGCCGTGCGCCTGATGCAGGAGAAGGGCACCCACTCGGTGTCCATGCAGGCGATCGCGAAGTCCTGTGGGGTCAGTGTCGGACTGCTGTACAAGTACTTCTCCGACAAGGAGCAGATCGTGCTCGCCGCGATCACTCGCGTCCTCGAGGAGTTCCGACTGCGGGTGCCTTCCGCCATCGCCGAGGCGGGTGACCCCGTGGACGAGGTCATTGCCGCATTCTCCGAGTTCTGCCACGTCGTCGACGAACAGCGGCACGCGGTCGTGCTCACCTATCAGGTCTCCAGGGCACTGTCGAAGCAGGGGCTGAAATCGATCCAGGACCAGGAGCTCGAAACCCTGCAGCCTCTCGTCGACGTCGTCACCGCCGCCGTCGAGGCGGGCGATCTGCGCGATGTCGATGCGCAGACGCTGGGGCATGACCTCATGGCGACAGCCCACATGTGGGCTCTCAAGCACTGGTACTTCCAGCGGATCGGGCTCGACCTCGACACGTACATCGACCGGCAGGTGAGCACTCTCGTGCTGAGCAACCTCAGCGAGGGTGCCCGCCGCTAGTCAGCGCGGCTCCACTGCCGCTCAGGGGCCGCGCAGCGACCCGCACCCCGCTCTGGGTGCCGCTCAAGGGTGCAGGGGAACGCTGGATTCGTCGGTGAGTGCGAGGAAGCCGAAGGTCTCCTGCAGGTACAGATCGACGGTCTCGCTGTCGTGGCCTCGGTAGCCGATCGACAGGTCCTGGCCCAGGTGGAGTTCGTAGTCGCCGCCGCGGGTGGACACGAGCAGGGCACCCTCGAGCGCCGGCGCCCAGACGATCTCCCCGGCACCGAGCTGGCGGGAGAGATGATCGCGGATCGGGAACCCATGATCGGTCGACTCGGAGACCTTCGTGTACTCCGCCTCGGACAGCAGAAGGCTGTAGGGCCCGTCGACACCGGCCGTGCGCAGGCTCGACAGCGCCTGCGCCACCGCGTCCGCGTAGTCCTCGACTGAATCGGGCAGGGTGACAGCGGCGTTCGACGAGTTCGGGACGATTCCGCCGATGCCCGCGGAGTCGAGTCCGTGGAGGATGGTGCGATCCTCGGCCAGCGCCATCGTCGTCGCGGCATCCTTCACCGGCTGCCAGTCCGAATCTCCGGAGCCGCGCGCAACATCGTCGATCGCCTCACGCGTGACTGTGAACGGGGCGCGCAGTTCGACGAATTCCTGCACGATGCGCTGCCGAATGTGCAGACCCGAGGAATACGACTGCACGTGACGGATATGTCCCGTGGTCACCGAGGAGGTCTCGAAGCCGCTCGGCCCCTCGACGTCGACGATGCGCCGACCGGCGATATTGCGTTTGAAGGTGCGCCGTGCCTCTTCCTCGATCTCCGCCCAGGCCGGGCCGGTGATGGGAGCTAGTTCGCGATAGAGGTTGTTCACTGTCGTCTCCTGTTCAGGCTGCCGATTCCCAGGCTGCCGTCCGTGGGTGCTGAGGGGTCTGCGTCTGCCGAGTCATCGTCGCCGGCCGAACCGTCGACAACGGCCGGGTCAGGGTCCGTTCCGTCGTCGATGTCCGGACAATCGACCTTCGCCGAGGCGGCTCCTCCGATCCCGAGCCCCGCCTCGGCGAGTTCCCCGTCCGGATCGTCGAGGAAATCCTGGCTGGGCACGAAGAACAGCCCGCCGGTCACCGCGGTCGAGAAGTCGAGGATCCGGTCGTAGGTGCCTACCGGGTCGCCGATGAACATGTTCTCGAGCATCTGCTCGGTCGTCGTCACGTCGGCGGCGTAGGCGATGAAGTAGGTGCCGTACTCTTCGGAGCCGATCGAGCCGAAGACCATGTTGTCGCGCACGATCTCACGGTCATTGCCGTCCTCGTCCTCGATCGAATTGAGCACGAGGTGCGAGTTCGCGGCCTTGTCCTCCTCGGCGAATTCGACGTCGGAGAGTTTGTGCCGCCCGAAGGCCGCTTCCTGCTCCTCGACGCTGAGGTCGTCCCAGGCGGGCATGTCGTGCGTGTACTTCTGAACGATCACATAGGTGCTGCCCGGAAGACCGGGGGCGCCATCGCCGGGAACGGCTCCTGCCTCGGCGGCTCCGGCAGCGGCCGCAGCGACTTCGGGTCCCGCCTCGGCGGAGTCCGAGCCGGAATCCTCGGCGACGTCATCGGGGTGGAGGAACACGGCGTCGACGGCGCCCTGGTCCTCGGGGTTCTCGGTGCCGTCGACGAAGCCGAGGATGTCACGTTCGTCGAAATAGCGGAAGCCGTGGACTTCGTCGGCGACGTCGACGGCCCCGGCCAAACCGTCGCCGATGAGCCGGGCGAGCTCGAAGCACATATCCATGCGGCGAGCGCGGATGTGGAACAGCAGATCGCCCGGAGTCGACGGTGCCGTGTGGACGTCTCCGCGCTGTTCGATGAAGGGATGGAGCCCCCAGGGTCGGGGCGCGGTGAACATGCGGTCCCAGAGGTCCGCGCCGATGCCCGTCACACAGCTGAGATCGTCTTCGCGGGAGCGGAAGCCGACGGTTCGGGTCAGCCCTGCGATCTCGGACAGGAAGTCCTTCGCCGTGCTCTCGAATCCGGTACGGACGGTGAGGACGAGGAAGATCGCATACGGCGATGGCGGAACCAGCACCCGCTGCGGACTCTTCCCATCGGGGAATGCCTGCTGCCAGACGGTCACTGCATCATCTCCTCCGCTCACGGATTCGGCGCGGTGCACCTCGGGACACCAAGGTGACCTACGTTTCGGAGTCTACGCTTCACCAGCCACGATTGGCCATGGTGCCCTTGTCGGCGGTCGACAGGCACGGCATGTGTGTTCGCGTCGTACACTCGAAGAGAAGCGAGCGAATGGAGCATCAGCCGATGTCCGAGAAGAAGAGCTCCGCCAAGAGCAGCGCACACGCAGTCCAGGTCCGCCGCATCTACGACGAAGCACAGAAGTCCGATGGGACCCGAGTCCTCGTCGATCGCGTCTGGCCGCGCGGGGTGAGCAAGGACAAGGCCGAACTCGACGAATGGGTCAAGGACGTCGCACCCTCGACCGAGCTGCGCAAATGGTATTCCCACGACCCGGAGAAGTTCGACGAGTTCTCCCGTCGCTTCCGCGAGGAATTGAAAGGCGATGAGGCCGCGCGGGCCCTCGACGACCTGCGCGAACGTGCGCATAAAGGGACTCTGACCCTGCTCACCGCGGCCAAACGCGACGACATCAGCCAGGCCACGGTGCTCGCCGAGATCCTCAATTACAACAAGACGGCCAGCAAGAATTCCGGTACGAAGACCGGAAGCAAGTCGAGCAGCAAGGACAGCAGATAAGCGAGATCAAACCGGATACACGCGACTGGACCGATGTCCTCGCCGGGGCTGCTCCGAATGCGGCTTCACCGTCGCCTCACTCACGCTCCACGGACTCCACGAAGTCAGGCACCACCTCGGCGACGTCGGGGCCTGAAGACAGGACGGAGTTTACTGGACACCAGTGTCCAAAATACTTTAGGCTCGTCACATGGGCAGGAAGAAGAGCTTCGACGAGCAGTCCGTCATCGATGCCGCCATAGCCGTATTCAGCGAACACGGCTATGCGGGAACCGATGTGGGGCTGGTCTGCGAACGCGCGAACATCGGCCGCTCAAGTTTCTACAACACCTTCGACAGCCTCGACGCCGTCTTCCTCCGCGCCCTGCGTGACTACACGGCCACGGGCATCCCACTCAGGGAGGAACTCAACCACAGTGCCGAGCCCGCACCCGTCCTTCTCATGCACCGCCTCGGCGGCGCGCTGGAGAAACAGTGCGAAGACGAGAACCGGACCGGTTGCCTTTCCGCGAACACCGCGGCAGAGCTCGGTCGTGAGGTCGACGCGGTGTGTTCGATCCTCGATCCCGACCGCGACGCGTGGCTCGACACCTATTCGACGGTGCTCGAGCGCGGCCAGGAGGCAGGGCACATCCGTGCCGATCTCGACGCCCGAGTCCATGCCCAGCTCATCCACAGCGTGCTCGCTGGCCTGCGGATCGCCGCCCGAGTCATGACCGAGGACCAAGTCCTCGCCCAGGCGCGAGCTTTCGTCGCAGGACTGTGCACACCTGCCGGTCAGGCAGCGCTCGGGCCGGACCATTCCGCACCCTCCCTCGATTCCCACACGGAAGGCAGCACTGCCCGATGACCCAGTCAACCACCTCGACGGCTCCCGCCCGCGTCCCCGCTCAGGTCTATCTGCTGGCCGCAGTGATCTTCTGCCTCGGCACCAGCGAGTTCATGATCGCCGGGATCCTCGAACCCTTGAGCGCGGATCTGGGAGTGACGATCCCGCAGGCAGGCCTGCTCATCACGGGTTTCGCCGTCGGCATGATCGTCGGGGCGCCGGCCATGACTCTGCTGACGCTGACCCTGCCCAGACGGGCGACGATGATCGTCATGATCATCGGCTTCTCCGCCCTCCACATCCTCGCGGCGCTGTCACCGAGCTACGGGCTGCTCATGGTCTCCCGGGTGCTGTCGGCCTTCGCGTGCGGCGGTTTCTGGGCCGTCGCCGCCGTCCACACCTCGGCCATCTCTCCCGCCGCCGTGCAGGGCCGAGCACTCGCCAGCCTCGTCGGCGGACTCACCGTCGCCAACCTTGTCGGAGTGCCGATGGGAACGTGGATCGGCACCCAGTTCGGGTGGCGTTCGACCTTCTGGGCCGTCGCTCTCGTCACCGCCCTGGCCGCCGTCCTCATCGCCGTGACCACACGGTCGGACGCGAAGCCGAGTGACCGTGGCGAAACCGACCCTGGCGAAGTAGGATCCCCCACCCCCACCGAGGCGGCTCCCGGATTGCGGACCCTGCTGCGTGCCGAGATCGCCGCATTCAGGGGACCCCGAATCTGGTTGGCCCTGGGCACGACCGCGCTGTTCCAGGCTTCGGTGTTCGCGTCTTTCTCCTATTTCTCACCCCTGCTCACACGGGTCGCGGGTCTGCCCGCGGACCTGGTTCCCGCGGTGCTTGCGGCCTTCGGCATCGGCGCATTCGTCGGTGTCGTCATCGGCGGGCGTTTGGCCGATCGGAACATCTTCGGCAATATCGTCGGCAGCCTCGCGGCTCTGGCGCTCAGCCTCGGCGCCCTGCGGCTGGTCGCGGACAACGCGATCCTCGCCGTCGTCATGATCGTCCTTGTCGGCGCCAGCGGCTTCTCCATCGCCGGGGCGCTCAACGCCCGCGTGTTCCAGATCGCGACTCAGGCTCCGACACTGGCTGCGAGCGTCAACACCTCGGCCTTCAACGTCGGAAATGCCTTCGGCCCGGCCGTCGGCGCTTGGGTCATCGCCGCCGGCTTCGGCTTCCCCGCCACGATTGTCGCCGCCATCGTCCTCGCGCTCGCTGCGCTCGTCGTGGTGGCCGTGGCGATCCGTGTCGAACGGACGTGGGAGCTGCGATCGGAATCCACCCTCGCCGAGGCGGCCTGCTAGTCCCAGCGTGCCATTCAGTCCGTGCAGGGCTGAGCTGAGAATCCCGGCCGGCCGCAACCTCTCGCGCTTGTCGATCCATGGTTTGACCCAGGTCATCTGTTCGGGAACCAGAGGTTCACCGCAGTCGCTGCAGACCTCGCCCTGAGTCGTTTCGTGTCCACAGGCTTCGTGGATGAGCCCCATATGGCCGCGCCGCGGAGGCACCGCCGGATCCACCCCGCCTGGTGGGTCGCTGCCATCGCATTCATCGCCCTGCTCGCCGCCGCCGGATTCCATGCTGCCCCCTGGCGCCCTCATGATTCCGCTCCATATCGCAGGGAACCCACCACCGAGGCGGCCGCCTAGTTCCAGCCGGGATTCGACTCAGCCGTCTTCTTCCGGTTCCCACAGCTCGATCCGATTCGCTTCGGGGTCGCTCACCCAACCGACGCGCCCGGTTCCGGTCGCTTCCTCCATGGATGAATGGTGGTCCCAGGGATGGACTCAAGTGTCGCGGAATGTCGGGAGACTGTAGTTTGTTACAGGGCACAGATGGTCAACCCGTGAAAGGACGTTCCATGAGCAAGTTCGCACTCACCAATGCCAACACCGGCGAGGTCGAAGAGGAGTTCGCCTCCGTACCCGTCGATGAGATTCCCGCCTACATCGATCGTGCCCATGAGGCACATCTGGCATGGAAGGAGACGCCGCTGCATGAGCGCGCGGCGATCCTGCGGAAATTCGCCGATCTCGTCGATGAGAACGCCGATGAGATGACCGACATCATCGGCCGTGAGATGGGCAAGATCAAGAAACAGGGGCTCGGCGAGGTCGACAAGGTCGCCCGCACCGCCCGCTGGATGGCCGACAACGCCGCCACTCATCTCTCCACGACCCACCTCGCCGCCGCCGGCGCCGCCAGCAGCTATGTCGAGCACCAGCCGCTGGGCGTGCTGCTGGGCATCATGCCGTGGAACTTCCCGTACAACCAGATCGCCCGCTTCGTGCTGCCCAACCTCATGGTCGGCAACACGATCATCATGAAGCAGGCATCGATCTGCCCGAAGTCCTCGCAGTACTTCGAGGACCTCCTCACCGAGGCGGGACTGCCGAAGGGCGTGTACCAGAACATCTACCTCGATTCCTCCCACGCCGAGGAGGTCCTCAAGGACTTCCGCGTCAAGGGCTTCTCGCTCACCGGTTCCGAGGGTGCCGGTGCGTCGGTGGCCGCGATCGCCGCAAAGTACTACAAGCGCGCGGTCCTCGAGCTCGGCGGAAACGACCCTGCCGTCGTCCTCGATTCGAAGGACGTGGCGTCGGTGGCGCAGAAGCTCGTCGGGATCCGACTGGCGAACGCCGGCCAGGTCTGCACCTCGCCGAAGCGCATGATCGTCGTCGATGAACTCTACGACGAATTCGTCGCCGAGGCAGTCAAGGCGGCCGAGGCCATGAAGATCTCCGACTTCGACGACCCCGATGTCGGCATGGGTCCCGTGTCCTCCGAGGGCGCCCGCGACGAGATCATCGAGGCGATCGAGAAGGGTGTGGCCGCGGGTGCGACCCTGCTCACCGGAGGCAAGAAGCTCGACCGTCCCGGTTGGTTCATGTCCCCGGCCGTGCTCACCGACATCGACCCGAAGTCGGACCTCGGCTGCAATGAGCTCTTCGGTCCGGCCGTAATGATCTACCGGGCCAAGGACGAAGAGGATGCTCTGCGTCTGGCCAATGACACCGAGTACGGACTCATGTCCTCGGTGTGGACCGATGACCTGGAGAAGGGCCAGGAATTCGGAAAGAAGATCAACGCCGGCATGACGCTGATCAACAGCCACATGGAGTCCGGACCGGAATACCCCTTCGGCGGCATCAACCGCTCCGGCTACGGACGTGAGAACGCTCAGTGGGCGTTCCAGGCGTTCACCAACGAACACCTCATCCGCGTCCACGTCTGATCAGGTGTGAGACCTCAGGTTCACTCCTGAGATCGCCGGCACCGAGGTGACCGGACGGTGCCACGACAGAACGAGCCCGCCAGGCAACGATCGTCTCGTTGCCTGGCGGGCTCGTCTACGTCTCGGTGGTTCGGTGTCGTCACTCGAGCGAGATATCGCCGTTTTCGGTAGTGAGCTCGCCGTCTGCCATCGTCCACGTCGCCTGGTCCGCGTCCCCAGTGAACCACCTCGTCACTTCAACAGAGTCGACGTCACCGGGGCGCAGGGCGATGTCACCCCGGAATCCATGACGATGCCCAGATCATCGCCGCTGATCCGAAACGAGCGGCTCTCGGGATCGACTTCGTCGCGCGACGGTCCGCATGAGCTCAGCCCAAGAGCGCCGAGGACCCTCACGCTGGAGAAAGCAGACACCTTTGACCATCTCTGAACTTTCATTCCAACTCTCCTCTCGCCACTTTTCCTGCCCCGCGGCGAACGGTTTTTCAGGTCGAACGCCACCCCGCCGGCAGCTTCGACCCGGAACTCGTCGGCGAGGTCCTCGCCGTCGCGATGAAACAGCTGGCGGAGGAGGGGATGACCATGGTTGTCGTCACCCGTGAGATGGACTTCGCCAGCGAAGTCGCCGACCGGGTGCTGTTCATGGACGACAGCGTCATCGTCGAGGAAGAGCAGATCTTCAAGGCCTCGAAGTCGGATGGGACGAAATCCTTCCTCAACAAGGCGCTGTGAGCACCTGACCGCTATGGTTCCTGCGGTCCTCAGCGCGCCGATTCGGCATAGAGGGCAGAGACGAGCGGGGCGAGCTCCGGCAAGTCCCGGGCCTCGTCAAGGGCCGTTTCGAGCACGCTGTCGTGGGTCGGATGCGCCTGGGCGAGCAGCGTCTCACCAGCCGGGGTGAGCTCGGTATAGATTCCGCGACGGTCGTCGGCGCAGAGCACTCTGGTCAGCAGCCCCCGGTCTTCCAGGCGCGTGACCAGACGCGTCGTCGCCGATGAGGACAGAGCCGCGGCACGAGCGAGCTGCCGCATGCGCATATGCCACCCGTCCTGACGGCTGAGTGCGTCGAGGACAGTGAATTCGACAACGGAGAGTCCGTGCTCGCGCTGCAGGCTGCGCTCGAGCTCGACTTCGATGAGTCCGTGCAGAGCCGCGAGCGTACGCCAACCCCGGGCACGGACCTCGACCGCGTCATCCCTGATTCCCACTGGATCCTCCTCAGCAATCCGTTCTCCCGATCATACATCACTAGCGCAGATATGCCGCGTGCGCAATTATGTCTATTGCGTCTGCGACTACTGCAGGAGAGTTATATTGCATACGCTTCGAAAGGTGCACTCCCTTATGCCTCTCGCACTGCTCGCCCTCAACTACGAGATGATGATCGGTCGCAGATTGAGGCCTCTCGCAAGGCCGATCTGCAGACGCCCGGCTGATCCTCAGCCGAGGCCGGGTCCGACGCGGATCGCGTCGGCGGCGTCGAGGGCGAGTTCGATGCTCTCGTCGCCGATGCTGACCGCAATCGCCGAGGCGGCCGAGCTGATCGATTTCACCTGCAGCTTCGTGCCGATGACGATTCCGCGGTCGGTGAGGTAACGCAGCAGCTCAGGCGACCGGTCGGAGACGCGCACGACCTCGACCTCGATCCCCGGAGCGGTCTCCTGCAGCCGCCTGCTCGGGAAGTCGGCGGTGTGACCATCGGCATCGGGGATCGGATCTCCGTGCGGGTCCCGCTGCGGGCTTCCCAATGCGGCGTTCATCCGTTCGAGCACGAGATCGGAGACGGCATGTTCGAGCCGGTCCGCCTCGTCGTGGACCTGATCCCAGGTCAGGCCCAGGGCCTCGACGAGGTAGGACTCGACGATGCGGTGGCGCCTGACGATCTCGACGGCGATCTGCCGACCAACGTCGGTCAGCACGATCTGCCCATAGGGTTCGTAGTCGATATAGCCGTCGCGGGCGAGCTTCTTGAGATTCGCTGAAACAGTGGAGGCGGTGACTCCCAGCCGCTCAGCCATCTCCGTGGTGGCGGGGCGACCGCCGGGCCATTCGTAGGCCTTCCAGATGAGGGTGACGTAGTCCTCGACCATGCGAGTGACAGCGGGGCGCGGCATGAATGTCATTCTACGCGCGGGTACCGGCCGAATTCGGATCAGAGGACATCATGACTGTCGATTCGCGGTCAGGTTCGGCCGCCTCGGCGGGGTCCTGCTCATCGGAATTGGTCTGGGGCCTGCGGAACGGAGCCGCAAGTGTGGGGAGGATGTCCTTCCGGTGGAGGATGAGGAAGACGACCGCCAGCACCGCTTGGATCGCGGAGAGGATGTAGCGTCCGAAGGTGTCCGTGACGAAGAACTGCAGACCGAAGAGCGCGGCGAGACCCAGCGCGGGCGCCCAGTGGAATCGCAGGGCCAGGATGATGGCGACGCCGAGGATGGTCTGCGTGGCCGTGAGCGTGAACTCCTCGATCTGTCGCCCATCCAGAGGCAGCCCGAGGCCGCCGCCACCGGCGAAGTGGGCGATCGGCAGCGAACCGACGAGCAGGCTCCATTGATTGACCTTCGAGGCGATGAGCGTGCCGATGGCGGCCCCGCCCATGCCGCGCAGGGCGAACATCGCGGCGATGATGAACTCGGGTGCCTCCGAGGCCAGCGGGGCCAGCCACTGGACGAGGAAATAGCTGTCGATGCCCAATGCTGAGCCCGAGGCCACGAGCGCCTCGGCGAACGGTTCGGCCGAGGTGAGGATGATCGCTGCCGAGACGACGAACATCGTCACCACCGTGACACGACGAGCCGTCTGCGGCATGACGACGATGAGTGCCGCGGCGCCGACGAACTCCTCGTCGTCATCGCCCGCGGCCTGCCCTGCCCTCCAGAGGTAGGCGGCGAAGATGAGCACAAGGGCCGAGCCGAACCAGATGGGGATGCTGCCAAGCAGCGGAATGGCGAAGGCGATCACACCGAGGATGACGAGGAAGCCGATGTCCATTCGGCTGCCCGGGTCGATGCGCAGGGAATGCGGGGCGGGCGACTTCGTCCGTTCGGCCATGCGGCGGGCGACGAGGAGGGCGATGATGACGACGAGCGGCCACCCGAATCCGAGCAGCAGTCGGTTCGATCCGGTCACGTTCGCCGCCGCAAAGTGCAGGTAGTCGGGATCGGATCCGGAGCGGAACGCATAGTAGAGGTCCACAGCGTACTCGGGGAGGACTGCGATGAGGGCGAGCAGGGCGATCGCGAGAGCGCCCGAGATATCCTTCTGTGCCGCCTCGGCTGCCCAGGCCAGCAGAAAAGCGGCCGCGACGATGGCGGCACCGAACGCAAGGAGCTCGAGAACCGGGGCGAGTTCGACACCGGTGGCTCGGAGCACCACGGCGGGTGCGGCGATGATGAGGCAGAGCGCGATGCGGCGAAGAAGTGCTGTGGGCATGCTTCAAGACTTCCCGCCGTGAATCGGGTGTGTCTACGCACATCTGAGACTTAGACGTCTCCAACAATTGCGGCGGGTCCCGGGATCCGCTTGTCTCCGCGGATCGCACGGCCAGCCGGGATGGGGACCTGTGCCTCAGATCACCGGTGCTCGGACAGTGCTGCGGCGAGGTATGTCGGCGGGGGTGCCGGTCGAGACGCAGGTAGCCGAGTCCGACGTCGATGAGTGCGGTCAGGGAGCGCATCGCGCAGCTGGTGGCCGTGCCAGGCCTTCGGCCAGGAGTCGATCGCGCGCTCCCGGATCGTCAGCGTCGGATCCGGGACCGTCTTACCTCGTAGACGCGGCCGATTCCATGGCATTCGGGCAGGCGCCTTCGACGGTGTTCGTCGAGAACTCCTCAGCCAGCAGCATCGGCTGATCGTCGGGATAGTGCCCCGCGCGGGAGAAGAGCATGCGCACGAGGCTGGACACCGTCGTGATGCCGCCGACGCTCGAACGGGCGCTGCGACCGCCGCGCTGCTGCAGGGTGACGGGCGGCGGCGTCCCGGGATCGATTCGACGTCCGGGACCCCGGCCTGATCGATCAGCCTGCGGGCGTAGGGAGCGACGGATTCGAGGCAGTTGAGCGCAGAACCCCTCGCCCCGAGGGTTTCGGAACGAGGGGTTCGGTGCGGATCATTCGGCCGCTGTCAGGGGCCGACGATCATTCGGCGGGGCTGGCATCGGAAGGTTCGACCACCTCGGCGGGATACTCTTCCTGGTCTTCCGGCTTGCGGATGAAGAATGCGAGGACGATAGGGACGATCGCGATGACCGTCGCCAGCAGGAACGCGGCGTGACCTCCGGGGGCGCCCGCCTCGGGGACGGACTTGCCCTCAGCCTGGCCCGAGTGCAGGGCCGCGGAGTAGATCGAGATGAGCAGCGCGGTGCCGGCGGCCCCCGCAACCTGCTGCAGGGTGTTCAGCGCAGCCGATCCATGCGAGTACAGGTGGCGCTCCAGCGATCCCAGTGAGGCCGAGAACAGCGGAGTGAACGATGCGGCCAGACCCAGCGACATGACGATCTGAACGATGATGAGCAGCCAGATCGGCGTTCCCACACCGGCCGTCGAATACGCGAACATCGACACGGCGATCATGATGGTGCCGGGCACGAGCAGCGTCTTCGGACCCCTGGCGTCGTAGATCCGACCCATCACGGGTCCGAGCAGACCCATGATCACCGACCCCGGTAGGAGGACCAGGCCAGACTGGGTGGCGCCGAGGCCGACGACGCTCTGCAGGTACAACGGAAGCAGGGAGAAGGTGCCGAACATCGACAGTGCGACGACGGCCATGATGATGACCGAGAAGACGTAGTTGCGCGAATTGAACACACGCAGGTCGAGCAGGGCTCGATCGTCCTTCTGCAGGACGAGCTGGCGCCAGACGAAGAGGGCGAGGAAGACCACTCCGCCGCCGATCGTCGCCCACGCCAGTCCGGTCGTGGACCCGCCGCCGGCCTCACCGCCGTGGCCGCCCCCGAACTGGCTGAGGCCGTAGACGATGCCGCCGAAGGCGAACACGGACAGGATGATGGAGACGACGTCGATCGGGGCGTGAGTCGACTCGCCGAGGTTGGTCATCCATTTCGCGCCGAGTGACAGGGCGATGAGCGCGATGGGCAGGATGATTCCGAAGAGCCAGCGCCAGCCCAGCGAATCGAGCACGATGCCCGACATCGTCGGTCCGATGGCCGGGGCCAGCGAGATGACGAGGCCGACTCGACCCATCATCCGGCCGCGCGAGTGCGGCGGGACCACGTTCATCATCGTCGTCATCAGCAGGGGCATCATGATGCCGGTGCCTGCGGCCTGGACGATCCGTCCAACGAGGAGGAGCAGGAATCCCTGAGAGACCAAGCAGATGAGCGTGCCCGCAGAAAAGAGCATCATCGCGGCCAGGAAGATCTGACGCGTGGTGAATCGCTGGAGGAGGAAGCCGGTTGTCGGAATGACGACGGCCATGGTGAGCATGAAAGCACTGGTCAGCCACTGGCCGAGCTCCGGAGGGATGCCGAGGGCCTTGTTGAGTTCGGGAATGGCGATGGCCATCGTCGTCTCATTGAGAATCGCCACGAAGGCGGCCACCAACAGCAGCCAGATGACCCTCATTCCTGCGGGGTCGATGGTCTCGGGCTGATGAGTCTGCGCGTGTGCGGGTGAGCTGTCGCTGGACAAAACGGTGCTCCGTTCGGATGTGTCTATAGGGCCCTGGGTGTGGGCGGAGGCCGCACGCAGATGCCGAGTCGACGCGCAGACGAATCTCTTAACAGCAACTCAGACTAACGTATTCCCGATTCCCGCCGACAGTGGGGAGAACCCGAAATCACAGCGATCTTCGTCACTGCGGCGTGATCTCGTCAGCACGTGTCGACGCGGTAACCATGGTCGCCGGCGGCGACGAGATAGCGGTCGCCGCACAGTTCATTCTCTCTTCGATTCGACGTATCTGATGTTCATTCCGGCGCCGATAGCGTCGGCGGAGGAGACGGTTCGCCCCAGTGGCGACTCGTCTTTCGGAAAGTCAGCAGAAGTCACACAGTCAAGCGGAACGAACGGATGAGAATGACTCTGAAGAACGTCACCACGAAGACCATGACAGCTGCGATGATCGCCGGAGCCGCTGTGCTTGGTTCCAATTCGATCGCCTCGGCCGCAGAATCCGGCGTCGCCTCGGCGAGCCCGGAAGCGGAGAAGAAGTTCTCGAGCATCGCGGACTACCTCAAGCACTGCGAGGACCAGTCTCTGGCGAACTCACAGGGCGGGTACCAGGGAGAGTGCGTCAGCCTCATCTCCCGAGCCCTCGAAGAAGTCCACGGCGTCGACCACGGAGCATGGGGCAACGACGTCGACTATCAGCAAGGCGGCTCCGGCGGGGACAAGATGAAGGCAAACGGCTTCACTTGGCACACCGACCAGAAGTTCGCGAACGGTGACATCCTCATCTGGGGCGATGGAAACGACACCTCCGCCTACGGCCATATCGGCATCTACTACGAAAGCCAGGTGTGGCACCAGAACTTCAACGGCGACCGCACACTGCACACCTACGACGGCCTCATCGACGGCTGCCTCGGGTATTGGCGAGCCTGACGAGAGCTCGGCCTTGAGGGGTCCGGGGCAACGACGAAGGCTCCGAACCATCACGGTTCGGAGCCTTCGTTCTACGAGTGCTGTCTCAAAACTACTCGAGTGGAGGTAAGGGGACTCGAACCCCTAACCCTCTGCTTGCAAAGCAGATGCGCTACCAATTGCGCCATACCCCGAACGGGTTCACACCCTCACACCGAGTCGGTGTGTTCGGACCATTCGGCTTGGGCACTCTGGTTCTGGTGCCGCCACCCGAAGAACACTCCCAGTCCCACTAGCGTGAGACCGCTGAGAATCCATCTTCTCATGATCCTCCTCGAAAGGAAATCCTGTTGTGACAGGACGTGGGCCTACCTGGACTTGAACCAGGGACCTCTTCGTTATCAGCGAAGCGCTCTAACCGCCTGAGCTATAGGCCCTTATCGGGTGAACCCGAAGTAAAACAATACCCATCCAGGCCAGACAAACACAAATCGATGCTCAGTGACACCCCTCACACCTCACAAAACTACCTGACGGCGGCCCAGATACCTCGCGCGAGGTTGCTGAGCCCCCGTCAGGTAGCAATTGTGGGGAGGGTCAGTCGTCGGTGAGGGTGAGGCTGAATCCGCCGGCGATGAGGGAACCGATATTGTAGATGAAGGCTGCCAAGGTCGACAGCGCCGTCATCAGAACGATGTTGATGACCGCGATGATGAAGCCCGCCGCGACGACTCGGCCGAAGCCGAAGATGCCGACGATCCGCTCGGCCGACTCTGCGCCGGCGAGCTCACTCATCGTCGACTCGAGGCCGCTCATCACACCCGTAGCCTGCAGCACGACCCACAGCACGACGAAGGCGACGATCGTGGCGATGCCGATCGCCACGGACATGAGGAACGACATCTTCATGACCGACCACGGGTCGACCGCGGAGACAGTGAGGCGGACGGTTCGGGGGCCCTTCTTCTTTTTGTCCTTCCCGCCCTCGACCATGTTCTTCACACCCATCTTCACGCTGCCGGAGCTGGCGCGGACGGTGTTCGCGGCATTTCCCATCACCGAGGTGGCGGTGCGGTTGCCGCCGCCCGATCCCTGGGAGCCCGATCCCTGCGAACCGGAAGCCGGTGCGCCGGATCCCTGAGATCCGGTCTGGGCACCCGATCCCTGGGAGCCGGTGTGTGCCGACGGAGTCGACCCGGCCGAGGGAGCGCGGTTGGGCTTCGGCGATGCCTTCGGTGCGGGAGGTGCGACAACGGTGGCGTTCTGGCTGTTCGGACCCGAGGAGCCGCTACCGGACCCGGAGTTCGAGCCCGATCCGGTTGCGCCAGCCGACTTCTCGTCTGACTTCGACGAACCGGCCGTCAGACGGGTCGAGCCGCTCGACGTGCGTATGATCTTTCCTGAGCCTGGCTGTTTGCTATCGCTCACTCTTCCACATCCTCGTTGCCGGCCTGAGGCTCTGCGACCTCACCTTCCGGGACTTCGGCATCGTCTTCGCTTTCGATCTCGTCTTCGACCTCGGCTTCGGGCCCACGGGTCACTGCGATAATACGATCTTTCTTGTCCGGTTTCGCGAACACCACACCCATGGTGTTGCGTCCCTTTGCCGGAACTTCATCGATGCTCGACCGAACGATCTTACCGCGCTCCATGACCACGAGGACCTCCTCACCGTCTTCGACGATGAGCCCGCCTACCAAGTCTCCGCGCTGTTCGGTGATCTTCGCAACCCGGATTCCCAGACCGCCACGGCCCTGCAGACGGTACTCGTCGACGGGGGTGCGCTTGGCGTACCCGGCTTCGGTGACGACGAAGACATAGGTGTCGGGCTGGACGACGTCCATCGTGAGCAGCTCGTCGTCGTCCTTGAACTTCATACCGGTGACACCTCCGGTGACCCTGCCCAACGGTCGGATCGACTCGTCATCGGCGGCGAAGCGGATCGACATGCCCTTGCGCGAGATCAGCAGCAGGTGGTCATCGGCGCCGACGATGCGAGCCGAGACCAGCTCATCGGGCTGACCCTTGTATTCGCGCAGGTTGATGGCGATGACACCGCCGGTGCGGTTCGAATCGTATTCACTCAGGCGGGTCTTCTTCACTACACCGGAACGGGTGGCGAGGATGAGGAAGTCGGCTTCCTCGTAGTCCCGGATCGACAGCACCTGTGCGATCGACTCACCCGGCTGTAGGGCGAGCAGGTTCGCCACGTGCTGGCCCTTGGCATCCCGTGAGCCCTCGGGCAGCTCATAGGCCTTGGCGCGGTACACGCGACCGGTGTTCGTGAAGAACAGCAGCCAGTTGTGGGTGGAGGTGACGAAGAACTGTTCGACGACATCATCGCCGCGCAGTGCCGCGCCCTTGATGCCCTTGCCCCCGCGGTGCTGGGCCCGGTACAGGTGGGTCTGGGTACGCTTCGCATAACCGCCCCGGGTGATCGTGACGACGACCTCTTCCTCGGGGATGAGGTCTTCCATGGACACGTCACCGTCGAATCCGGCGAGGATCTTCGTGCGGCGATCGTCACCGTAGCGCTCGACGATCTCGTCGAGTTCCTCGGACACGATCTCGCGCTGACGAGACGGGGTCGCCAGGATGTGGTTGTACTCGGCGATGAGGGCTTCGATCTTCTCGGCCTCTTCCTGGATCTTCAGACGCTCCAGGGCGGCCAGTCGGCGCAGCTGCAGGTCGAGGATCGCATTGGCCTGGAGTTCGTCGACCTCGAGCAGCTCCATCAGTCCGGTCCGCGCCTCGTCCGAAGACGGGGAGCGGCGGATCAGGGCGATGACCTCGTCGAGGGCGTCGAGGGCCTTGAGGTAGCCGCGCAGGATATGAGCGCGTTCCTCGGCCTTGCGCAGACGGAACTGCGTGCGACGGACGATGACTTCGATCTGGTGTTTGACCCACAGACGCAGGAACGAGTCGATGCTCAGCGTGCGCGGCACACTGTCGACGAGGGCAAGCATGTTCGCGGAGAAGTTCTCCTGCAGCGACGTGTGCTTGTAGAGGTTGTTGAGCACGACCTTGGCCACGGCATCGCGCTTGAGCACGATGACCAGGCGCTGACCGGTGCGACCCGAGGACTCGTCGCGCAGATCAGCGATACCGGCGACCTTGCCGTCCTTGACATAGGAGGCGATCTTCGCGGCCAGGGTATCCGGGTTGACCATGTACGGCAGCTGGGTGACGACGAGGCAGGTGCGACCCTGGATCTCCTCGACCTCGACGACGGCGCGCTGGGTGATCGAACCGCGCCCGGTGCGATAGGTGTCCTCGATGCCCTTGCGGCCGAGGACCGTTGCGCCCATCGGGAAGTCGGGTCCCTTGATGATGCCGAGGAGGGCTTCAAGAGCCTCTTCCTTGCTCGCCTCCGGATGCGACAGCAGCCACTGGGCGCCCTGGGCGACCTCGCGCAGGTTATGCGGAGGAATGTTCGTGGCCATGCCCACGGCGATGCCGGCCGAGCCGTTGACCAGCAGGTTCGGGAACCTGGAGGGCAGAACCATCGGTTCTTGGTTGCGGCCGTCGTAGTTGTCCTGGAAGTCGACGGTGCCTTCTTCGATGTCCCGGACCATCTCCATGGCCAGGGGCGCCATCTTGCACTCGGTATAACGCGGTGCGGCGGCTCCGTCGTCGCCCGGGGAGCCGAAGTTTCCCTGACCGGACACGAGCGGGTAGCGCATCGTCCACGGCTGCACGAGGCGGACCATGGCGTCGTAGATCGCCGTGTCACCGTGCGGATGGTACTGGCCCATGACATCACCGACGACGCGGGAGCACTTGGAGAAATTGCGGTCGGGGCGGTAGCCGCCGTCGAACATCGCGTAGAGCACGCGGCGGTGGACGGGCTTGAGTCCGTCGCGCACGTCGGGCAGGGCACGGCCGACGATCACGCTCATCGCGTAATCGAGGTACGACCTCTGCATCTCGAGGTTGAGATCAACCTGTTCGATCCGGTTGATTTCTGTTCCGATATCGTTCTCGTCGGCCAATGTGGGCTCTTCCCTTGTGTTCGAACCGTGTTCGGCTGGATCTCAGCCGTGTGCGGGGGCGATTGGTACGTTCAAAGTATGGGGGTGGTGCATCCGATCCCCACCCTCACCGAGGCGGCTGCCCCGGTGAGGACGGAGGCTCAGATGTCGAGGAAGCGGACGTCCTTCGCGTTCTCCTGGATGAAGCGACGACGCGAATCCACGTCATCGCCCATGAGGACGGTGAAGATCTCGTCGGCGACGATCGCGTCGTCGAGCGACACCTGCTTGAGCAGCCGGTGGTCGGGATCCATCGTCGTCTCCCACAGCTCCTCGTAGTTCATCTCGCCCAGACCCTTGTAGCGCTGGATCGCGAGGTCCTTGGGCAGTCGCTTGCCAGCGGCCCGCCCGGTCTCGAGCAGTCCGTCGCGCTCCTTGTCCGTGTACGCGAACTGGTGCGGGGCATTCGACCACTTGATGCGATAGAGCGGCGGGGTGGCGAGGTAGACGTAGCCGTGCTCGATGAGAGGCTTCATGTACCGGAAGATCAGCGTAAGCAGCAGGGTCGTGATGTGCTGACCGTCGACATCGGCGTCGGCCATGAGGACGATCTTGTGGTAACGCAGCTTCTCGAGATCGAACTCCTCGCCGATTCCGGTGCCGAAGGCCGTGATCATCGCCTGGACTTCGTTGTTGCCCAGCGCCCGGTCGAGTCGAGCCTTTTCGACGTTGAGGATCTTTCCGCGCAGCGGCAGGATCGCCTGGGTGTTCGGGTTGCGGCCCTGAGTCGCCGAGCCGCCGGCCGAATCACCCTCGACGATGAAGACTTCGGATACGAAAGGGTCCTTCGACTGGCAGTCCTTGAGTTTGCCGGGCATGCCCGAGGATTCGAGCAGTCCCTTGCGGCGAGTGGCTTCACGGGCCTTGCGGGCGGCCAACCGCGCCTGGGAGGCCTGCAGCGCCTTGCGGACGACGTCCTTGGCCTGAGCCGGATTCGACTCGAGCCAGTGACCGAGTTCGTCGCGGACCACACGCTGGACGAAGCCCTTGACCTCGGAGTTGCCGAGTTTCGTCTTCGTCTGACCTTCGAACTGAGGGTCGCCGAGCTTGACGGAGATGACGGCCGTGAGTCCCTCGCGGATGTCGTCGCCGGTGAGGTTGGGATCCTTGTCACGCAGCAGCTTCTGTTCCTTCGCATACGCGTTGACCAGGGAGGTCAGTGCCGTGCGGAAGCCCTCTTCGTGAGTGCCGCCCTCGTGGGTATTGATGACGTTGGCGTAGGTGTGAACGGACTCGTTGTACGACGTCGTCCACTGCATCGCGATCTCGAGCGCCAGGGTCTGTTCGCCCTCTTCGGCTTCGAAGACGATGACATCGGGGTGGACGAGATCGGCCTTCTTCGCCGAGTTGAGGTACTCGACATAGTCGAGCAGGCCGTTCGCGTATTCGTAGGTGACGGTGCGCGGCTTCCACTCGCTCGCCTCGTCCTCGTCGATCTGGACCTCGTCGTCATCGACCTCGTTCTGACGCTCATCGGTGAGGCTGATCTTCAGTCCCTTGTTGAGGAAGGCCATCTGCTGGAAGCGCGCACGAAGGTACTCGTAGGAGAAGTCCGTGGTCTCGAAGATCGAGCCGTCCGGCCAGAAGGTCACGGTGGTGCCGGTCGCATCGGTCGCCTCGCCGCGCTGCAGTTCGCCGGTGGGCACACCGCGGACGAAGTCCATCGTCCACACATAGCCGTCACGCTTGACTTCGACCTCGAGCCGTTCGGACAGGGCGTTGACGACGGTCGAACCCACACCGTGCAGACCGCCGGCCACGGCGTATCCGCCGCCGCCGAACTTTCCGCCGGCGTGGAGGATCGTGAGGATCACCTCGACTGTCGGCTTGCCCTCCGTCGGGTGCATGGCCACAGGCATTCCACGGCCGTCGTCGGAGACGCGGACGCCGCCGTCAGCAAGGATGGTGACCTCGATATGATCGCAATAGCCGGCCATCGCCTCGTCGACGGAGTTGTCAACGATCTCCTGAACGAGATGGTGCAGACCGCGTTCCGAGGTCGAACCGATGTACATGCCGGGTCGTTTCCGGACTGCCTCGAGACCCTCGAGCACAGTGATGTCGCCGGCATCATAATGAGGCTGATCCTCGGTCGTCATATGACTCCTTGTTCGGATGGTCGCTATCAGCTCTCCATTCTACCGCGCCGCGCGCTGAAATGCCCGTAAGAGGCCTGTGAAGGCATATTTCCGGAATTTTCGTGCCGCAGATGTACCCCCTGACAGGTAAGGGAGCGCCTATGGCCGTTTAAGGCCTTCTGTGTTCTTCTCAGAAATGCAGGGCCGCATCCCGGAATTTCGCCGAGGCGGCCGTCCGGTTCACCCGAATGTGTCCCGGGGTCCGCGGCCGGCCACCGAACGTCGGCCGCGTTTGAAACTGCGCCCCTGCGGCCCCTTGATCTCGATCTCGGTGATCGTCGCCGAGCCCAGCCCTTCCTCGAGCTTGCGCAGGATCGTCGGTCTGAGAACCCGCAGCTGGGTCGCCCAGGTCGTCGAGTCCGCTGCGATGACGAGCAGCGGGGGAGAGAAGTCGACGGGAGTCGCGTGCTGGGCCACCTGGGGCCCGACGAGGTCCGGCCACCGACCCAGCACCTTGCCGATGTCGAGTGAGGACGACCAGCCGCGTTCGGAGATGAGCGAGCCGAGCACGGATGACACCGACTTCGGGTCACGGCCGTCTCTGCCCGATCCCGAGTAGACGACTTCGCCGCGCAGTCGGGAGCGTCGCCGGCTGCGGACGAACTTCGCTTCGCTGACCTCCATCCGCCTCACTCGGTCGAGGGCCTCGAGCGCGGCGACGGGAGTGGAAAAGTCCCGGGCGATGCCGCTCATGATGCGCTGCTCTGCAGGAGCCGGGACTGGTCGATCCGGATTCCTTCGAGGCCGTCGGGCAGATCGGAATCGACGGCGGCGGTGATGAACACCTGTTCGGCCGATGTCACTCTGGAGGCCAGACGCTGACGCCGACCTGTGTCGAGTTCGGCGAAGACGTCGTCGAGGACGAGGATCGGCTGTTCGGCGGCGCTCCCGGCATCGGCGGAGAGCAGATCCCAGCCAGCCAGCTGCATGGCCAACGCCAGCGACCAGGTCTCTCCGTGGGAGGCGTAGCCCTTCGCCGGATGGGTCCCGATCATCAGCGACAGGTCATCGCGGCCGGGTCCGTGCAGGGTCAGTCCGCGTTCGATCTCCGTCGTCCGGCGACGGTCGAGGGCTTCGAGCAGCAGTTCCCTGCATTCGGCAGCGGATTCGGCCTGCGAATAGTCGATGCGCGAATCGTAGGCGATATGGGCACCTTGCCGTTCCAGCCTGGCATCGGCGGCGATATAGGCGAAGTTCGTCTGCAGCGGTTCGACGATATCGGCGAGGATCCGCTGCCGACCGAAGACGAGTTCGGCCGCGGAGTCCGCGTAGGCCATGTTCCAGATGTCGAGAGTCGCCTCGAGGCCGGGATCGCGATCCTCGCGGAGCCGTTTGAGAAGAGCATTGCGCTGTTTGAGGGCTCGTTCGAAGTCGGTGATGATCGAGGCGAAGCGGGGATTGCGTGCCACGACGAGGGTGTCGATCCAGGATCGGCGTTCGGCCGGTTCGCCGCGCACCAGGCTGAGGTCCTCCGGAGCGAAGACGACGCAGGAGACGAGTCCCAGGATGTCTTTGAGTTTCACGGCATTGCGATTGACCCGGGCCCGGTTGGCGCCTTTGGCCTGGATGGTCACCTCGACGGTGGCGTGACGCTGATCCCGGTTGACCAGTGCGGACACCGTCGCGGCCGGTCGGCCGTCATGGACGAGCGGAGCGTCGAAGGCGACCCGGTGCGAACGCTGATGTGCCAGGTACCCGATCGCCTCGACGATATTGGTCTTACCGGTCCCGTTGTCGGCCACGAATGTGGTGACTCCGGGGGAGAACACGAGGTCGAGCTCCGGATACGACCGATAGTCACGCAGGGAGAGTCGGGATATCCACATTCAGATGCGCGTGGGCATGAGCAGATAGCGATAGGACTCGTCGGCAGGACCGTCGAGTTCCTTCTGCCCGGAGATGATGACCGGCTTCATCGGCTGAGTGAAGGAGAAGTTGACGTACGGACTCTCGACAGCGGCGAGGCCCTCGGCGATGTAGTGCGGGTTGAAGCCGACGGTGATCTCGTCGCCCTGGAGAGTGGCTTCGACAGCTTCGGACGCCTGAGCGTCGTCACCGGTGCCGGCGTGAAGGGTGAGCATCCCGTCGGTGACCTCGAAGCGCAGCGGAGTGTTGCGTTCGGCCACAAGAGAGACACGGCGGACGGCTTCACGCAGTACAGCGGTCTCGACGATGGCATGGATCGGAACCGAATCCGGGAACAGCGACCGGACTTTGGGGTATTCGCCCTCGATGAGCAGCGACGTGGTGACTCGGCCCGCCGAGGTGAACGAGATCAGATCCTTGCCAGCGTCGGTGCTCAGACCGATGGTGACATCTCCGCCGAGGGACTTCGAGACATCGGAGAGTGTGCGTCCCCGCAGCAGAGCAACGGCCGAGACGTCGGGACGTCCCGGGTTCCAGGTGAATTCGCGAACGGCCAGCCGGTAGCGGTCGGTGGCGAGCATCGTGACCTTTTCGCCCTCGATCTCGACGCGCACGCTGGTGAGGATCGGCAGGGTGTCGTCTTTAGAGGTTGCGATCGTGACCTGTGAGACGGCGTTCTGGAACTCACCTGCAGAGACGGTGCCGGAGTCCTCGGGGATCTGCGGCAGATCGGGGTACTCGGCCACGGGCATCGTCATCAGCGAGAAGCGGGAGGATCCGCAGGTGACGTCGACCTTCGCATCGATCTGTTCGAGAGTGACCTCTTGGTTCGGCAGCGCCTTGGAGATGTCTGCGAGCAGGCGACCGGAGACGAGGACCGTTCCGGCAGAGGCGACATCGGCGACGATCTCAACACGGGAGGAGACCTCGTAGTCGAAGACGGCCAGACGCACGTTGCCACCGGCTTCGGCGGTGATGAGGATGCCGGTGAGGACCGGAGCGGAAGGACGGTTGGGCAGAGTCTTGGTCGCCCAGGCAACAGCGTCAGCGAGCACGTCGCGATTGACTTTGAACTTCAAGGGGGATGCTTCCGCGTTCACTTTACTCCTTCGGGGTGGCCACCCGACCTGCACTGGGCATCTGGCACAAGATTCCGGGTTGCGAGTCACAGGCTCGATACTGCTCGGAAAACTTTACACAGCCTATCCGATTTGTGCCCACCTCAGGAGTGCCAGCCGAAAAGGGTGCTCAGAGGGTGAATCTCGCATTCGAGAATCAGCTGAGATCCTGTGTTCGAATATCCGACAGCTCTGAAGTCGTGCCGAACTCGAGGTCGTGAGCTCGAAGCTCACCCACCGCAGCAGTCGGTGGCGGTCGCCCTCTTGAGAGTTGAATTCACTTGGTAGAAGTATCAGCACTTGTGGAGATTGTGGATAAGTGCTGTTTACTCCAGAGTAATCAAGGGTTCTGACCGGTTATGGACTTGTGGAAGTCATGTGCACCGCGACGGAGCCGTCCGTGGGCGCTTGGGTAAACACAAGCGTGTAGTTCACATCTTTCCACCCACTGGGCGCTTCTGTCCACCGCTCTGTCCCCAGCTGTGAGCAATTGTCCCCAGGGTTATCCACAGATGTGTATGACGTTTTCTATAGGCGGTGCTGTTGTTTAATGCGGTTTGTGAGTTCGGTGACCTGCGTGTAGACGGCCCTTCTTTCGGCCATCTGAGTTCGAATCTTCTTGTTCGCATGCATAACGGTGGTGTGATCGCGTCCACCGAACGCCTGACCGATCTTCGGCAGGGAGAGGTCGGTGAGCTCACGGCACAGGTACATGGCGATCTGTCTGGCCGTGGTCAGCGTCCGGGACCGGGAGGTTCCGCACAGATCATCGAGGGTGAGGCTGAAGTAGGCAGCGGTCTGGCCCATGATGTCTGCGGCGGTGACTGCCGGAGTGTCATCGGGGGTGATGAAGTCCTTGAGGACGGTCTCGGCCAGGGAGACGTCGATCTGCTGATCGTTGAGGTTGGCGAAGGCGGTGACGCGGATGAGGGCGCCTTCGAGCTCGCGGATGTTCGAGGATACCCGGGAGGCGATGTATTCGAGGACGTCATCGGGGACGTCGAGCGCTTCGGCTGCGGCCTTGCGGCGCAGAATCGCGAATCGGGTCTCCATATCCGGCGGCTGCACATCCGTGAGCAGACCCCATTCGAAGCGGGAGCGCAACCGCTCCTCGAAGCCCTTGAGCATCTTCGGCGGCTGATCGGAGGTGATGACGACCTGTTTGGCCTCATTGTGCAGAGCGTTGAAGGTATGGAAGAACTCTTCGACCGTCGCATCCTTGCCCTGAAGGAACTGGATATCGTCGATCATAAGGATGTCGACCTCACGGTAGCGGCGCTGAAAGGCCGGACGCAGGGCATTGGAGGTCTTCGACGAACCGATCGTGTTGATGAAGTCGTTGACGAACTCTTCGCTCGAGACGTATTTCACGCGGATCTCGGGGAACAGCTGAGTCGCGTAGTAGCCGATCGCATGGAGCAGGTGGGTCTTGCCCAGTCCCGACTCCCCATAGATGAACAGAGGATTGTAAGCCTTGGCCGGAGCCTCGGCGACGGCGAATGCCGCGGCGTGGGCGAACCTGTTGGATGCGCCGATGACGAAGGTGTCGAAGGTGTACTTCGGGTTGAGCTGAGCGACGCCGGGAGCATCGATGGGCGGACCCATCGGGGCGGCGGTCGCCTCGGCGATCTTCATCTCACGGTCGGTCATCCCCGATTCGGACGGAGCCTGAGGCTGCTGTTGGGTCGGCATCTGCGTCGCCGGCGGTGTGCTTGTCTGCGCCTGCGGAGTCTGTGCGGCGGGCTGGCCCTGATTCGGCTGGGCGTATCCGGGTGTCGGCTGGTCGGCGGGGGTCGGCCGCACCGATTCGGCCGCCTCGGTGGGGGTGGTTTCAGGGGAACCCGTCGCCGAGGTGGAGGTGACCGGATCGATGGGAACCTGCGTTCCCGGGGTCGGCTCTCCGATGAGGTCTTCGAAGCGGATCGGCACGTCGAGTTCAGGATCGACGACGAAGCCGAAAGTCACTTCGAAACCGAGGACCTTGGAGAACTCGCTGGTCAGGGGGACGAGCAGCCTGGTCTCGATGGTGCGGCGGGTGTGTTCGTCGCGCACGGCGAGAAGGACGAGGGCATTGTCGACGAGGGCCTTGGGCACGGCGAGAGAGAGGAACCCCTTCTGATGGGCCGTGAGGTCTGGGTCCTTTTCCAGGTTTGAGACAACCGTGTACCAGCGGCTGATGAGCTCATTCTTGGAATTCGACACCGTCACATTTCCTCAGCTTTCAAAAAATTTCGTTCTGGCGTGATCCACACCTGTGCATGACTTCCACATAGTTTTCCACAGAATGTGGACTAATGCCGAGTCAGCCCAGTGAATCTCCACACTCGTGGATAAGCTTGTGGAAAACTACATGGGTGTGACTTGTGGATGGGCTCTGGTGACGGAAACGCGTACGGTGATGAATTTCGGGCGAGCGTGACGTGAAACATGCGGATCCCGTTTGACCGCTCGGATTCCGCCTCGCTAAGATGGAGTGTCCTGTGTACCGGGCTTCATCCGATTATCCTGATTATCTTTTGGCTCTTATGCACAGGAGTGCTCGGCGGTCGAGACTCGCACCGCCGTTTTTTGTGAGAACGCACCGGCGTTCATCCGCAACCTAGAAATCGGAGACTGAAGTGAGCAAGCGTACATTCCAGCCCAATAACCGTAAGCGCGCCAAGAAGCACGGCTTCCGCCTGCGTATGCGCACTCGCGCTGGCCGCTCGATCCTGGCTGCTCGTCGTCGCAAGGGACGTTCCGACATTTCGGCCTGAGCATGCTTGACGCGGCACATCGGATCCGCAGCGGCGAAGACTTCAGACGAATCTTCAGAGCCGGGGTCCGAGTGCGCTCCGAGCATCTCATGGCGCACAGCCTGAGAGACACCGATGATACCCACGCTGCGCGCGTGGGTTTCATCGTATCCAAGGCCGTCGGAAACGCCGTGGTGCGCAACCGCACCAAGCGTCGCCTGCGCGAGATCATGCGTGCGCGTCTCGGCGAGCTGAGAGCAGGAGAGCTGTTCGTCATCCGGGCGCTGCCGCATGCGGGACAGACCGACTTCGCTGTTCTGTCTTCCGAGGTCGACGAGCTGCTGGTCAAGGCAGAGAAGAAGCTGGAACGTCGTGGACGCCGAGCATGATCTGAAACATGTCTCCGAGGTGCCTCGTCGGCCGGCCGGTTTCTGGCCCACACTCGGCTGGATAATCATGGTCGGCCCGAGGATGCCGTTCGTTTGGTTCATCCGCGCCTATCGGATCGTGATCTCGCCTCTCTACGGCCAAGTGTGCCGCTACTATCCCAGCTGCTCCATGTACGGTCTCGAAGCCTTCGAGATACACGGAGTTCTCAAGGGAGTGGTGTTAACTGGGTGGCGCATACTGCGCTGCAATCCGTGGTCGCACGGTGGCGTCGACCATGTGCCGGGATCGGCCCGGGAGGCCAGGTCGAAGACCATCCATCGCGGTCAGGCACACAGCTGAACATACTGAATTCGCAGTCCGCTCGCGAGCGCGATCAAGCGGACTGTCTGGGGCCACACGTCGTGTCGCGCAGACCTGTGAACAATGGCAAAATGAACTTCGCGCAAGAATCGGTGTAACGAGGAGAACTGAATGGACTGGATGGACAAGCTGCTCTACCCGCTGCAGTGGGTAGTTGCTTGGATCCTCGCGATCTTCCACGAGATCTTTACCGCAATCGGTCTCCAAGCCGACAGCGGTTGGACTTGGGTGCTCTCGATCGCCGGACTGACCGTGGTCATCCGCGCTCTCCTCATCCCTCTCTTCGTCTACCAGATCAAGTCGCAGCGCAAGATGCAGCTGCTGCAGCCGGAGATCCAGCGCCTGCAAGCGAAGTACAAAGGCAAGAAGGACCAGTACTCGCGCCAGGCCATGGCCGAAGAGCAGATGGCGCTGTTCCGCGACAACAAGACGAGCCCCTGGGCATCGTGTCTGCCGCTGCTCGTGCAGATGCCGATCTTCTTCTCCCTCTTCCGCGTCATCCACAACATGCCGAAGGTCGCCTCCGGTGATGTGGGAGCCATCGGCGGATTCACACAGCAGCTGGCGATTCAGGCCGAGAACTCCTCGATCTTCGGCATCAGCCTTTCGGCTGTCTTCACAGACCCCGGCGTTGCAGTCAAGCTGCTGACCGGCGTCCTCATCGTCGTCATGGCCGCCACCATGTTCATCACTCAGAAGCAGATGATGGCGAAGAACATGTCGGAGTCGGCGATGGCCAACCCGATGATGCAGTCGCAGAAGATGCTGCTCTACGTCATGCCGCTCGTCTTCGGCATCGGCGGCATCTACTTCCCGCTCGGTGTCCTCATCTACTGGCTGGTCTCGAACACTTGGACGATGGCCCAGCAGCACATGGTCATCCGCAATATGCCCGCTCCCGGCTCGAAGGCCGAGAAGGAGATGCTTGAGCGCAAGGCTCGCAAGGGCAAGACTGTGAAGCAGGAAGAGATCAAGGGATCGACCGTCACCGAGGAGGCTCCGAAGAAGAGCGGCCAGCGGCAGCAGCCTGTGAGCAAGAACCGTAAGAAGAACAAGAAGCGCTGAGGACAGACATGACCGAAGAGAAGATCGACGAGACTTCCGAACAGATTCCGGAGGAGACCTCGACGAAGCCGAGCCGTGCCGAACTCCTCGAAGAAGAGGGCGAGATCGCTGCGGACTACCTCGAAGAGCTGATGGATCTGGCCGATATCGACGGGGACATCGATATCGATGTCGCCGACGGCCGTGCACAGCTGTCCATCATCTGCGAAGACGACGATGACTCGAACCTCGGCACTTTGGTCGGCCGTGAAGGGCGCACCCTCGGTGCGCTGCAGGAGCTCAGTCGACTGGCCGTGCAGACTCAGACCGGTCAGCGCTCGTGGCTCATGCTCGATATCGACGGCTTCCGCAACAGCCGACGCGAAGAGCTGATCAAGAAGGCCAAGCGGGCGATCGACGAGGTCAAGGACGGCGGCGAAGAGTTCGCGTTCAAACCGATGAACAGCTTCGAGCGCAAGATCATCCATGACCAGGTGGCCCGCGCCGGTCTGGTCTCGGAGTCCGAGGGCGAGGGCGACGGACGTCATGTCGTCATCCGGCTCGCCGATGACTGATCAGCCCGAGAACGACATCGAACTCTCGAACGAGTCGACGACAGCGGAGATCGAGACCCCTCCGTCCGGTACCGAAGAGTACTTCGGTGCGGCGTTTCCTGCCGCGCAGCGGTATGCCGAGCACCTGGCCACGACCGGTATCGAGTGGGGCCTCATCGGCCCACGCGAGGTCGATCGCCTGTGGACCCGACATATCCTCAACTGCGCTGTGGTCGCCGAGTACATCGGTGAGAACGATGTCGTCGGCGACGTCGGCAGCGGAGCCGGCCTGCCGGGAATTCCGATTGCACTGATGCGCCCCGAGGCGAAGATCGTCCTCATCGAACCGATGGAACGTCGCATCGAATGGCTGACCTTGGTCGTCGATGACCTGGGCCTGAAGAATGTGCGCATCGTTCGCGCACGGGTCGAGGAACTCGTCGACGAGGAGATGTTCACTGTCGTCACCGCACGCGCGGTGAAGGCGATGACGACTCTCATCGAATGGACCCGCGAAGTCATCAGCCCCGGAGGCCGGATCCTCGCCCTCAAGGGAGCTTCGGTGGAAGGCGAACTGGTCAAGGCGAAGAAGCTGATCAAGCGATATCGACTGTCCCAGCCTCAGATCCATGTCGTCGATGGCGGCGGCATCCTCGAGGTTCCGAGTCGTGTCGTCGAGATCGTGAAGAAATAGTACGAAGTAGAGTTGGTCTAGGCTGGATCAGAGCCCTGTGAAACCGATGGATGATGGAGTGCGCCCTATGCCGATCATGGATGAGTCGTCTCCCATTGGTGCCGCGATTGCACGGGACAGCCGGCGTGCGGATCGACTGTCGCAGACGACCTTTCCACGGCCGGACTCGACCCGAATCTTCACGATCGCGAACCAGAAGGGTGGCGTCGGAAAGACCACGACGGCGGTGAACATCGCCGCAGCCCTGGCCAACCAGGGGCTGAATGTCCTGCTCATCGACATCGATCCGCAGGGCAATGCGAGCACCGCATTGGGAATCGACCACTATTCCGAGGTCACGAGCATCTACGACGTCCTCATCGATGATGTGCCGATGCGTGAGGCTGTGGCACAGTGCCCTGATTTCGAAACCCTCAAGTGCGTGCCGGCCACCATCGACCTGGCCGGCGCGGAGATCGAACTCGTGTCCCTTGTCGCACGTGAACAGCGACTGCAGCGTGCCTTGGGCATCTATCTGAAGGAGGAGGAAGCAGCCGGAGACCGTGTCGACTATATCATCATCGACTGCCCGCCCAGCCTCGGTCTGCTGACGGTGAATGCCTTCGTGGCCGCTCGGGAAGTCCTCATCCCGATCCAGTGCGAATACTATGCACTCGAGGGTCTCAGCCAGCTGCTGAAGAACATTCAGCTCATCCAGAAGCACCTCAACCCCGAACTTGCGATCACGACGATTCTGCTGACGATGTATGACGGGCGGACCAACCTCAGCGCTCAGGTCGCTGAAGATGTGCGCACTCATTTCCCGGAGCAGGTGCTCGGCACTGCCATTCCGCGTTCGGTGAGGATCTCCGAAGCACCGAGCTATGGTCAGACCGTGATCTCATATGACCCACATTCCAGCGGTGCCCTGTCGTATCGGGAAGCTGCTGAAGAAATTGCAAATCGAGGAGTAAGTCGTGGCTGAACGCAAAAAGAGGGGCTTGGGACGCGGGCTCGGAGCATTGATCCCCGACGCTAACTCCAACGACCGTCCGGTCGATGTCTTCTTCTCGGGTGGGCACACGGAAGACGACAAGGGAGAGACGAAGACGTCACGGACTGCGCGCACAGACCCGGCTGCCTCCATGCAGTCTTCCCGACGTCGCAAGCCGAAGTCAGCAGGCACATCACGGTCGACGACCAAAACATCCGAGACAGGCACAGAGACGAAGGCGCCTGTGTCGAAGACGGCCGCTGCGAAGCCGACGACTGCAAGGCCGGGATCATCAAAGGGTGGATCATCCACGACGACACGATCGAAGACGTCCGAGACCAAGGCCGCAGGGACGAAGTCGGCGACTTCCAATACGGCAGCGACGAAATCCACTCCTGCCAAGACTTCCGCGGCCAAAACCTCAGGCTCGAAGTCGACCGCCTCTAAGGCGACCGCCTCTAAGACGGCTGGTTCCACGACGTCTGGCACCAAGTCATCGACCTCTAAGGCGACAGGTTCGAAGACGGCTTCTTCCAAGTCCACCCCGGCGAAGTCCGCGTTGGTCGAGGCGAGTGCGGCGAAGGCGAACGCGGGCAGCTCGTCGAAACCATCGTCTGCTGCCAAAACGACGGCACCGAAGACGAAGGCTGGTTCATCTCCGACCACGTCCGATGCTGATAATGCCGAGAAGGCCTCTACAACGCCAACTGCGAATACGCGGAAGACTTCCCCTCCTGCTGTCGTGACTGGCCCGGAAACCAGCGACAGTGATGTTTCGGCAACCGTGTCCAACGCAGGTTCAGAATCCGAATCAGCTCAGACGGATAGCACCCTGTCAGTCGTTGTGGACACCTCACACGCTGCTGCAACCCAGGAGTCGGAATCTGCACGGGCGGCTGCTTCGGTGCCGTCCCCCGAGGATGATGTTCGTGAGACTCACCCGGGCGTATACACGTCTTCTGGTCGCAACTATGACGACAGCGAGCAGGGCGACACGGCACCGGTGGAGGACGCTGATGGTGAGATCGAGATGGGTACTACTAATGTAGTCTCTTCTGAGGCGGAAGACGTTGAGTCCGAGAACCAGCCGGCGTCCGCATCTGCAGCGGATGACTCATATACGGCCTCTCCTGAATCCAACGTGAACGAGACTTCTTCTGACTCCGAAAAGGAGCCCGGAGAACCCGAGTCAACGGAGGACGCTGTAGACAACGAGGCCGGTGAATACGACGGAGTTGAATCGATCCCGGATACGGAGTTCGGTGAGATCGACGTCGATCTCATCGATGCGAACCCCAGACAGCCACGTACCGTCTTCGACGAAGATCTGTTGGCTGAGCTTGTGCACAGCATTCGTGAGATCGGTGTCCTTCAGCCTGTAGTCGTCAGACAGAAGCCGAGCGACCGCTCACGCTTCGAACTCATCATGGGTGAACGGCGCCTTCGAGCTACGAAGGATGCAGGCCTCCCAACGATTCCCGCAATCATCCGTTACGTCGAAGATACGGATCTCCTGCGGGACGCACTTCTGGAGAACCTGCATCGTGCAGAGCTCAACCCGCTCGAAGAGGCGGCAGCATACGGACAGCTGCTCGAGGACTTCGGATGCACCCAGGAGGAACTCTCCGAGCGTATCGGCCGTTCCCGCCCACAGATTTCCAATACCCTGCGTCTTCTGCGCTTGCCTCCTCTCGTGCAGCGTCGCGTCGCGGCCGGAGTCATTTCGGCCGGTCATGCCCGAGCTATCCTCGGTCTGCGGGATCCCGAACATATGGAAGTACTCGCGCAGCGGATCGTTGCTGAAGGACTGTCTGTCAGAGCTTCCGAAGAGGCAGTTGTGCTGCTCAATCGCGGAGATTCAATCAATGTTTCACGTGCAACGACGAAGGTAGCTCCAGAATTCCTGGCCGTAGCGGAACGCCTGGGTGATCGGCTCGAGACTAAGGTGAACATCTCCGTGGGTAAGCGCAAAGGCAAACTGAGTGTCGAGTTCGCCAATCAGGAGGACTTGGATCGCATCCTCGGTCTATTGGGAGTGTCAAACGACGAAGTCATTTGAACTCAGAATATTACAGTAAGTTGGCCTCCGCGGGTGTTCCCGCGGAGGCCGTGCTCGTCTATGACGCATTCTGACTGCGAGTTGTTGGTTGCTCGGATTGAGTCTCGGGCATCCAGACGGTCTGTTCGAAAGGCGAGGGGCGCAACAATTGGTCTGTGCAGCAGTGATTCGGCCAACCTCGTTGCGTTCCCATGGTGGTTTCACGTGCAACGGTCTCGCGAGCCTGCTGCGGCCGCTTACTGTTATAACGAGCGAGATACTGAATCTACCGATCAGTTCCTATCTTCAACTCCCAAAGAGTCCACTGCATTGAGTTACCAAACGTTGAAAATGCCGTATGACTCCACATCGCTGTTTCACGTGAAACCGACGTTTCAAATCGCATCTTTGCAACCCACGAGAACAAGTGATCGCTGTAAAGAACAGACACGAGCCTCCGACAGTCTTCGTTTCACGTGAAACACCGTGACTCACTGCGGTTGCGATATGCTGCGGCGAGAACAGATTCGTGGGGAAGACAGGCTTCTGCAAGTTTCAGTATGACTATCGGTCCGTTGATTATGTTTGACGTGGAACATGGTTTTGGGCATATCAGTGAGCGTGGTTCAGAGACTGTTGAAGACAGTGTGCGCCCGGAGGAAATTAAGTCCTCGCTGGCAAGGCCAACCAATCTCCAATCATTCAATCCCTCGGACTTGCTAACGCAGGGCCGTCGTGGGTTTACAGATACGTAGTGGATTGTTCGGCACGACTGGAGCGTCCATATGCATGGAGATTGCTACTCAGAGGATTTGTACCGATGTCTTAGTAGACAGAATGCATGCACACCCCATGAGGGAGCACTAGCGCATAGGCTTGTTGAGGTGGTGAGCGAGCGATATATCGGCGCTCAATCGTCGGAAGGCCGAGCATGTCTAACGTTCCACGTGAAACGCCGTGGCAGATGGCCACGACTCTAGTATGAAGTGTGTTTCTGGACCAACTCATCAGATTTGGTGAACACGTGGCTGATCTATCACTCGGACCTTTTGGATGTGCCGTACTCTCTGAAAGTCAGGGCACCAAGCTGCTTCTTAATAGTGGTAGTTCAGCCCGTTAACCCGGCATCTTCAATAGATTCCGATCACATGATCCGATACAGGTGGATATCATGCGCTTTTACTTACTTGGTTGTCCAGGTTCAGAGGTTTCACGTGGAACCAGTCTGCTGTGTGGATCGGTCAAACTTACATTGGGCTGATCCGGCGTCGCGCTCTCAGCCGCAATGACGGTGTTGACGACTATTCCTCGAGCCATGGGTACGTGATTATGAACGCATGGCTCGAGGCGCTCTGCGTCTTTCTTCCTGCTGGTCGTGTCGTTGAAATCATTGTTTGGCTGCAGGCCAGCTTTGCTGCTGGATGGAAGGGATGTTCTCGTTGTGTCGATGCGTTCACACATCCACGGGTATTTGTTGCCTTCTGTATCGACGAGCTCGGTCCTTACTGACCACGGCCGCGAATTGGGGTCGAGGGCAGCTTATTCCGAATCTGCCGTGGGAATTAGTTAGGCGCTTAGGTGAGATTCCTGGAGCTTCTCCGCGCGATTTGAGTAGCCGCTTACGTGAACAGTTTCACGTGAAACACTTTCCAATGGTTAATTGCCTATTCTTCAGATACTTTCGTTTTCCCTCCCGCCAGATGATGCAGTGTTTTACAGACAGAATGAGTTCTGATTCTACTTGGCCACAGTTGTGTGGGGAAGCGAACTCCTTATGGTGGAACCCGATCTATCCTTAAGCTGTAACGATTGAGATATTCCGGTTGCTGATCTGGTAGCAAACAGTTCCACGTGAAACACGGGGCATTCTCTACCTACTCCTCTATCCGGTGCTTAAGTTGCTCGGCCGGCAGGTAATCCAGGTATTGATTACTTTGCGATTGGTATAACTGAACAATTCGTCTACACGCAACCGACCTCTAGGGATAGTTCAGACACAGTATGGACCTAGACTTTCTACCGAACCCCGTATTCAGTGGTCGCTTTGTAGGGGTTCGGAACTTATGATGGCGAAGCTGCGCGATGAATTTTTTGCGAAGTTGCGGCGTTCGGTCTTCGAATCAGGTGGAAACCTTATAGAGGCGGGTGCGGCGCGTTTGGTCGTACATGACAATGTGCGCAGCTGATTGGTTCCACGTGAAACGGACGGGAACTAAGGTTATTCGTATACCTACGTCGCCATGGAGCCACCGGTCGCGGTCGCCCCGAGGAATAGAGAGCGGATGGCACCCACGCAGCTTGAAGGTTTGCGTTATGAGCGTTCGAAGCAGGTGAAGTATCTTAGTGATCTACCATTGGGCCAGCGGCTTCAGTCCGCTTTAGTCATCTGGGTTGGAATCTTGTTTGGCTACTTATCAGGTTTCACGTGGAACATGCAGATCGTTGAGGAATTGGCATTGTGTAGTCGCGGTAGTTCTCGGACAGTGTTCCGAGCAGTCTGGACTCTGCGTCTGGTGACATTCGTTGCGGCAGTTAGCGACCCTCATAATAGAGCGGTCATCATCTCGGCGTTTCACGTGGAACGAACAGTGACTGAGTCTTTGCGGAGTTATCGTCTCAGTCGAGTCCATTGCCGAGAGTGCTCTTTGCGATGTCGGACTGTTGCCCTATTCAGACTCGATTCCTATTGTGTACAGAATGGACAGCGATTGCCTGGGCGAGAGGTTGGGCCGCTGATACCTTGTGTCCTCCGCCCCTGACGATCAGGCACGAGTTCGTGCAGACATCAGAGGGCGGGCACGGCGTGAGAATTGAGCAATGAGTCGGATTCGCTCAGTTGATCATGCTTGAATTCACGAAAAGTAGAGCGCCGTATTCCGTTAATCGAGCACGACCCGGAAGAACCAGATGTGGTAGGTCGGTGACTAATTCAGTGCTTTGATTGCGTCCAGACTGAGTGTTCCGGTCTGAGGGTCTTTTTCCTCAAAGATGTAGAGGCGTTGGAGAGCAGCGGCAATGCCATCTGCGATGGCTTCCCGGACCTGGGGGTCCTGGAGGCTCTCGAGGTCATTTTGATTGGTGAGGTAACCACTGACGACATGAACCTTCGGAGTCCTCAGCCGTTTGAGTGACGACCACGTGCGAGCATGGGTACGGCAGTCGAGCATACCCGTACGCGCGATAACCTCGCCTTGAATGAGTTCGGCGAGCTTCTGCCCCGTCGGAGAGTTGAGATCGGATTGGCGCTCGTGTCCGAAGAAGAAGGTAGCGATCCCGTTGGCGTCCTTGGACTTGCTGACGTCGGCCGTCACAGTGATGACCGCTGATGCGCCAAGAGTATCTGCTCGATTGACCTCGACCGCATCGCCTTCCAGGAGGATCGCTCCGGCTCCGATTGCCTCCAGCCTGCCAACAAGTCGACTTGCTATATCGATAGTGATCTGGCGCTCGAAAGCTGATTGCTCTTCGGTCATCGGGAGATTCTGGAAGTCTACAACTGTAGTTGCCGCTTCGATGACGAAGGTGCGACCGACGAGCGAAGTGCCCGAAGCCGCTACCCGTGCGCGCTCCTGGAGAGCGAAGAGGTTGCCGGTGTCCTGGTTGCGGTCGATTGCGCTGAGGCCTCGCAACGTCTGCGGACCGGTCACTCCATCGACTTTCGTGCCGAGGCTCATCTGGAGCTCTTTGACGGCTGTTTCGGTCAGTGCCGCGTATTCAGCGTCGATGCGGCCCGGGTAGAAGCCCAGTCCCGCGAGTTTGGTCTGGAGGTTGACGACGTCATCCCCTGTCAGCACCTTAACGGGGTCGAATCGCAGCACACGGTCGCCGAGCTGATAGCGAGCTTGCTCGAGCTCCGAAAAGGTCTCAGGGCCCAACACACCGTCGCAGAGGATTCCGCGGTCCTGTTGGAACTGCCTGACTCCGAGTTCGAAGGCTCGATCGAAGTCTGGCGTCTCTGTTTCTCCGACGTCTAGACCTAAACGGGCCATCTGCGCTTTGATATTCGGCAGCATCTCGGAAATGTCGCCGCGCGTATAGCGCGGTAAGTTCGTGTTCGTCAATGCGGTGCCAATCTTCGGTGATGCGGTTCGAGGGTCAGTGTGGGGTGTCGTCCAGAAATGCCTAAGGCGCCTGTTGATAGTACAACAGGCGCCTTAGAACTCGATCAGATGAAGTCGGAGAGCTCATCCTCGAGGGCCGGCTTCGGACGTGCGCCGATGATAGTCTTGGCGACCTCGCCGTCCTTGAACACGTAGAGAGCCGGAATCGACGTGATTCCGTAGGTGCTTGCGGTCTCGAGGTTCTCGTCGGTGTTGACCTTGACCACGTTGAGCTTGTCTCCATGCTCTTCAGCGATCTGGTCAACGATGGGGCTGACCATACGGCAGGGGCCGCACCAAGGGGCCCAGAAATCGACGAGCACGGGCTTGTCGGACTTCAGTACGTTCTCTTCGAACGTTGCGTCAGTGACTTCTGTCGACATGAGTAACCTTCCTTCACAACGAATGTCTCTAGCAGAACAGTGGAACCGGTTCTTTCATTCCCCGGCGTATCCGCTCGGCCCGAAGTGCTCGGGAGTGCAGGGGTACGAGCGGCCGACCGAAGTCAGGAAGCGACGGGAGCTTCGGCTGCGGCAGCTTCGGCCAGGGCAGGCTTGGACGCCGCCTCGAGATCACCGAGGTAGTGTTCGGCGTCGAGCGCAGCCGAACATCCCGAACCAGCCGCAGTGATCGCCTGGCGATAGACGGAGTCGATGACATCGCCTGCCGCAAAGACGCCTTCGACAGACGTCTTCGAAGTGCGGCCGTCAACACTGAGGTACCCGTCTGCACGCATCTCGAGCTGATCGGCGAACAGGCTCGTACGCGGGTCGGATCCGATGGCCACGAACATGCCGGTCACAGGCAGTTCGGAGGTCTCCCCCGTGACCGTGTTGCGGATGGTCAGGCCGGTGAGAGAGTCCTCACCATGGACCTCGGCGACCTCGGAGTCGAGAAGGAACTCGAGCTTGTCATCGGCGTTCGCGCGATCCTGCATGGCCTGCGAAGCGCGCAGCTCCTGCCGACGGTGAACCAGGGTGACCTTGGACGCGAAGCGGGTGAGGAACGTGGCCTCTTCCAGTGCGGAGTCGCCTCCGCCGATGACAGCGATGTGCTGATCGCGGAAGAAGAATCCGTCACAGGTGGCGCACCAGCTCACTCCGTGACCGGAGAGCTTCTTCTCATTGGGCAGGCCGAGCTCGCGGTATGCCGAACCGGTCGCGAGGATCACGGCCTTTGCGGTGTAGCGCGAGCCCAGAGCGGTCTCGATCTGGTGAGCACCCGGATTGAGCTTGAGAGTCTCGACATCGTCGTAGATGACCTCGGCACCGAACTTCTCGGCCTGCTCGCGCATGCTCTCCATGAGCTCCGGTCCCTGGACGCCGGCAGGGAATCCGGGGAAGTTCTCGACATCGGTGGTGTTCATCAGTTCACCGCCGGCGGTCACCGAGCCGGCGATGACGACTGGTGCGAGGTTCGCTCGGGCCGCATAGACGGCCGCGGTGTAACCTGCCGGTCCCGATCCGATGATCACCAGTTGAGTATCAGTCATGTGAAAATTTCCCTGCTTCTATCTGCTCTGCTCGGTGCGCCGCGGAATGCCGCGCGAAATGACGTTCGTATCTATAACGGTACGGTGCCGAGGACTATTCCGCACCCGCATCCGGTGCGAAACCTGCCTGCCGGTTCAGTAGAACTTCACGGAGCTGATGGTGGCCTTGAAGCCGCCATCGGTCTGCGGCAGGTCGGTGATCCAGAGGATGAGCTTGTCGGTCTCGACCTCCTCATCGAACTCCACCGTGACACCTCCGTCGGCATCGAAGACGCCTTCGCCGATGACCTTCGCGTCCTCGGGGTCGTCTCCGTCGCGGATTTCGAACTTCCCTCCGGAGTTCCCCGACTTCACCTTCACCTTGCTGATGGTGGTCTTATCCTCGAACTCGAAGAGCAGACCGACACCCGATTTGAGATTGCCGAAGCTCGCGGAGTTGTACCGGTCGGTATTCCAGGACCCGTCGGTCTTGGGAATGACGTTCTCGGTTTCACTGTCGTGTTCAGAACCATCGCCCTCGGGATCGAGGGATTCGACGGTTTCGATCTTCGGCGGATCCGCCTTCGGAGTCTTCTTCTCTTCCTTCTTCGTCGGCTGTTCACTCGGCGCCGAGGATTCGGAGACCGGTGTGGACTCTTCGTCTCCAGAATTGAATCCGATGATGACGATGCTGAGCACGATTGCGGCAATGACCGCGAGGACGAGGACCAACCACAGGAAGGGCTTGCGAGTGGCCGAGGGATCACGCTCGTCGGAACCGGATCCTCCGGAACCTCTTCCTGCACCACCGGAAGCAGCTCTGCCGCCGGCACCGCCTGCTGCAACTCCCGCCGCAGCTGCTCCGGCCACGGCAGCCCCTGCTGCCCCGGCGGTCTTGTTTCGCTTCTTTGCAGACGCAGTCTGTTCTGCATCGGTCGAATCGCTGTGCTGCTGGCGTGGTCTGCCGGCCTTGCGCTCGGCAGGACGGATGGATGAGGAGCTCGCGGTCGCTTCGGCGCCGGTCTCGTCAACGGCGTTCTGATCATCGGCTGCGCTGCGATCGTCAACGGAGTCCGGAGACAGTCGACGCATCTCCTTCGGCGGGGCGGCAGCATTGGCTTCCTGCTGACGGGCTGCCGAACTCGCCTCGAAAGCGGCAAGACGCCTGCGCGCCTCGTCCTCCTTGGCCTTCGCGATGCGACGTTCACGTTCGTACTCACGTCGCTGATGTTCGCGCTGCTGTTCGTTGGTTTCGAACATACCGCCGAGGAACCAGGAACCGTCGTCCTCATCCTCGTCGTCCATGATCACGCGGGTATCGTTCTCGTCACCTTCGTCGTCGTTCTCGGGGACGATCTCGAGTGCCTGAGTATCGGGATCGGAATCGTCATCCCGGCTCATGATCGGGGTCGTGAGGTTCTCGTCGTATTCGTGCTCTGCGTACTCCGAGTACTCGGAGTACGTCTGCTCGGGCTGCCATTCCTCCCAGTCCTGGGCGGCGCTGTCGAGCTGTTCCTTGGCGATCGGGAAGCTCGAAGCTTCGCGCATCTGCATCCGGTCTGCATACCGGCCCGTGGTGTGTCCGACCACTCCGGCCGCCAGTCCCCGCGTTCCCGGACGGGTGATGCCGATGCGTACCAGGGCGGCTTGCACCTGATCTTCGCTGGCGCTGGCCGATCCTTCGGGACCGGGTCCGATGGTCTTCGACCGTGGAGCGGGCAGGCTGGTGGCTTCGTCGAAGCTGCGCGGCGACTGATCGAACAGGTTCTCGTTCTCCGCCACCGGAGCACGATTGACGTAGCGCAGCAGTTCGGGATCCCAGTCATCGATGTAGCCGAGGACCTCGGCGACCGAACCCGGTCCGGGATCCGAACCCGTGATGATTCCGCTGACGAAATCATCGAGTTTGTCAGGGACGTCGGGGTTGAGCGTCTGTGCCCGGGCGATCCGGGCGTTCTCCTTCTCCGCAGGAGGAATGCCGTCGAACGACTCCTCGCCGGGCCAGTACCCGGTCAGAGCTGTGTAGAAGAGCTGGACGAGAGCCAGGGCGTCTCGCCGTGACGCCTTCGTCGGCGTGTAGTCCTTCTGCTCGACGAGCCCGGTGTCCAGCGCCAGTGCCGCATCGATGCCGATGCCTGCGATGACCACCGCACCCTTCGAGGTCAGTCCGACCACACTCGGCCGCAGGAACATGTGGAACAGTCCCCGCCTGGCCGAGGTGACGAGCGCTGATCCGACCTCGCCGATGAGCGCGCACGCGGCGTCGACGGGCAGCGGAGACCGCGGCAGGATCTGATTGAACGGCGTCACCGCGATGCGCTTGATGACGATGTAGTCCAGCCCATTGGAATGTCCGACGTCGAGCGTCGGGGCGATGCGCGGGTCACCGAGGATCGATACGCGACGGGCGGCTTCGAGAACGTCGTTGGAGTCATCGGCATCGGCGACGAGGATGAGCACGGGTTCATCGAGGATCGCATCGAGTCCGGTGCAGACGGCTCCGACCTCGGGCTTCTCGGGAAGCCACTGGCGGTCGACGGTCGATACGACATAACGGCCGGCCACCACCATGCCGGGTTCGATATCGATCAGGGTGACCACCTCCGGTGGGGATTCAAAGGACTCAGGCTGTTTTTCTTAGTTTTCCAGCTGCTACGTCAATTATCGAATGCAACTCTCTGACTCTGAGCAAATAACAAGCTCCGATGAAGAACAGCAGCATCACGGTGCCGACGACGGCCGTGGTGACGAACGCCGACAGGCGTCCATCCAAAGAGAAGTCCGAGAGGAAGTAGAGCAGACCGAACCCGGCGCCTCCAGCGATGATCGCCGCCAGGAGGAACTTCAGATGCGAAGTGAGGATCTCACGCAGGTCGATGACGCCGAGGCGCTTCTTCAGGACCGCAAACGAGATGATCATCGCCATGAGGTATCCGAGGCTCATGACCAGTCCGATGATCGCCACGGTCACCGACTTCGGGAAGATCGATGCCGAGAGCACCGCCAGAGACTGGAAGATAATCTGCGGCAGCTGGATGAGGAATGGAGTCTTCGCGTCCCCGTAGGCGTAGAACACGCGCTGCGCGAGGTAGTTCGCGCTGAAGGGAATGAGACCGAAGACCATTGTGATGATGACCAGACCGATGGCCATGGCCTGCTCACGACCAGGACCGGCGATGATCATCGCCACCGGAGAGGCGAGGACGACGAGGGCGGCGAGAGCGAAGGTGTTGATCATGCCGACCATCCGCACACCCATCGAGAAGTCTCCGACGACCGCCTCGGTGTCCTCATCGGCCGCATTCTTGGCCAGAGAGGTGAATAGAGCCGTGGCCAAGGACACCGCGATGAGCGAATGCGGGAGCATAAAGACGAGGTAGGCGTTCGTGTATGCCGTGTTGGCGGCGTTCCCGTCGCCGGGGATCGACGCCCCCGAGGCGACACGGGAGATGATGAGGAATCCGATCTGACCGACGAGCATCGCTGCGAACGTCCAGAACGCGACCTTGCCCGCGGAGCCGAGGCCGACTCCGCGGAACCCGAAGGTCGGCTTGTACTTGAACCCGATGCGCCTGAGCGGCCAGATGAGGATGAGCGCCTGAGCCGCAACTCCGAGGGTGGCTGTCCCAGCGATGAGGGCGATCTTGTCCGGGGTCCAGGTATCGAGCTCGTGCGGAGACGCATTGTTCGTGCCGAAGATGAGGATGAAGACAGCGAGTCCGGCGATCGCGACGACGTTGTTGAGCACCGGTGCCCACATATAAGGACCGAACGACGATTTCGCGTTGAGCACTTGGCCGAGCAGCGTGTAGAGGCCGTAGAAGAACAGCTGCGGCAGACACCAATAGGCGAAAGCCGTCGCCAGGGCCAGCTGTTCGTGGTTCCATCCCGAGGAGTAGAGCCATACGAGCAGCGGTGCCGCCAGGGTCGCGACGACGGTGACGAGACCGAGGATGAGGAACGACAGGGTCAGCAGGCGGTTCGTGAAGTCCTCACCGCCGTCCTCCCGTTTGGAGGCACGCACGATCTGTGGAACGAGCACGGCATTGACCACACCGCCTGCCAGCAGCATGTAGAGCGTGTTCGGCACCTTGTTCGCAATGTCGAAGGCATCGGCCTGTACCGCGGTGACGCCGATCGCGGTGGCCAGCATCGAGGCTTTGACGAAGCCGAGCACACGCGAAGTCATGGTGCCGGCGGTCATGATGGCCGAGGACCGGGCCAGGGATGAGAAGCTGGACACGCTCTACCTCTTTTCGTTCTCGTCGGTCTCGGCGCGGGCCATCGCATCGGCCAGCTGCTGTTCGGGGATCTTCGGTCGCCCACGCGAAATGGTCTTGATCAAGCCGATCACGAATACGACTGCCAGGCCCAATCCGATCACAGCGGTGCCGATGTTCTCCCAATCGGCGCGGACTCGAACCATGAGTGATTCCTCCTCGGGCAGGACCACCTCGTCGGCGGTGACCATCTCGATCGTCGTCGGCACATCGGCGTTGGCGAGGCCTTCGACGGGCACGTCCACGCGCATCGTCTCCGCGGCGGGCACGCGTACGGTCTCCGTCTCCTGCGCTCGCAGCTGCGGAGTGTTCGGTTTCATCCGGATCCGCAAGGTCGCCTCGGCGGGCGAATCATTGACGATCGTGACGGGAATCGTCGTCTTCTCGCCGGTGACGAGGAGGACGGACGAGCCCTTGCGCAGGTGGAGGCTGTCCATGAGCTTCTCGCTCTGCTCGCGGGCCTGTCCGGCGCAGATGTTCGCGTTCCTGCCCAGGGTCCACGCCGCCGAGGTGCAGGTGAGAAGTTCGCGGTCGAGTCGGATATCGGCGCTGTCACGGTCGGTGAAGACGCTGTTGAAGTCCTCTTGGTTCGCCCGGGTCTCGGCCAGGGATTTCACGGCCCGCTTCCGGATGTGCGGAGCGTCGGAATCCGTCCGCAGCAGTCCGCGCGACTCGGAGCCGGAGTCGAGGATCTCGTCGACCCCGGTGGGGGCGATCCACGGTGCCGAGCTCAGTTCCTCAACTGTCTGTTCCCAGTTCGCCGTGGCGGCCGCGCGCGGGAGCGGAACGAACAGGCTGCGGGTGCGGTAGGGGGCCTCGGATTGGATCACCGCAGACTCCGCGACGAGTTCGGAGAGCGCCCCGGCCGGGTTGTCCTCGGCGATTGCTTCGGCGCTCATATCCGTGAGCTTCGAATCGGAGACGAGGGTGTCGATCGTCGACTCCCCGTCATCGGTGACCGTCGTCTGCGAATGCGCATCATCATGGATGCCGGTGATCGACGGCTGCTGAGTGTCGCTGATGATCGCTGTTGAATTGCCGGACTTCTTCAGAGCACGCAGTCCGTTCTTCGTCGCACTTCCGGCCACCGGCCAAGCGATGTCCGTGCGGGCATCGGGGAAGATGTCTTTGACGATCTCGCGCTGCTTCTGAGCGAAAGTGGACAGCCGGTCGATCTTCGACCCGCGCAGAGCACTGAGGTCGGGATCGCCATAGGGAAGGGCGACGACAGTGTGCTTCTTCGCCGCCTCCACGAACTTCTGATACCAGGAGTCGAGGCGCTTGCGCTGGTCCTCTGCGGCTTCGAGCTCGGCGCCGCTGGAATCGGCGTCTTGGTTCTCGGGTGCTCCGACCGGCGGTGACTTGGTCTCGTCGCCTTTGCCCTTGTCGGGTTCGTCGGTCTCCTCCGGTGCATCGGCGGGAGGCGGTTCGGCGATCGCGGCTTCGAAGGAGGCGATGATGCGCGGGTCGATCGCCAGCGCGAGCTCTTTGTGTTCCAGCAGCTTTGCGATCGTGTCGAGCGAACCGCCTTCGGCGATGGCCGCATCGAGCCGGTCGGCAGGGATGAGTCCGCCCTCGGAATGGCCGGGCAGGGTGACGGGAGCGAGCATACTGATCTTCGTCTGATCGAATTCCGGGTTCGGGTACCACGTGGTGAAGCCGAAAGCAGAGGCCCGCAGACCGGTCTCGTCGCCGAGCTGAACCGCCAGGCCCCGCGGGCCCCAGGAACTCACAGGTGAGGACTTGCTCAGGTCGAGGTCGTCGGCGGGCACACGGAAGGTGAACTCCGCGGTGGCACCGGGATCGATGGTGTCGTCGAACGAGGTGTCGAGGGTGCTTCCGGAGGAGTCACCGGAATCAGCACCCTTGTCCTTCTTCGCCTTCTTTCTCGCCTCGGTTCCATCATGTTCGAGGTCGGCGACGGTGCGGTGCTGCGCTTGTCCCTGCTTCCAGGACGTCAGGCGGGATTCGGAATCGAGCTTGCGGGTCGACATCTGCAGACTCAGGTCGGGCTTTTCGACCGCCTTCTTCGTCGCGTTCGAGATCTTGCCTCGCACGGTCAGCGTGCCTTCGTCATCGATCCACGGAGTCACCTCGTCGAGGGTGATCGAGACTTCGTTCTTGTTCGCATCGGTGCTGGCCACGGCCGGGGCAGCGTTCATCAGCGGGTATGCGAAAACCGACCCTGCGAGCAGCAGGAGCGTGCTCAGCAGGGCGGTGAGGAATCGCAGTCGGCGAATGGGAATGGGTTTCACTGCTCCAGTCGGGACACCATCGGTCGGGCGGCGGCGACGATTCGGCGCTCATTGGCGAACGAGAGTCGCGAGCGCAGGTCGTTGAAGGGCACCCACGCCGCATCGATCGCTTCTTGGTCAGGATCATTATCCACGGTCAGAGTCCCCGACTGTGCACGCAGCAGGAAATGGTGGACGAGTTTGTGGATTCGGATTCCGGTCACGGTGAACCAGTAGTCGACGGTTCCCAGCGGACAGATGATCTGCCCGGCGATCCCGGTCTCCTCTTCGACCTCACGGCGGGCCGCCTCGGCGGGGGTCTCCGTTCCTTCGAGATGTCCCTTGGGAAGGCACCATTCGATCCGGCCGGCGCGATTGATGCGCGCGATGACGGCCACAGCCAACTTCGGATGAGAGAAGTCGACGACGATGCCACCGGCGGAGATCTCCTCCACTGTGGTGCGGCGGGACGTGCGGGGTCCCGGCTTGGGCATCGGTGTGGTCATTCTCCTACCTTAGTAGGCGAAGCTTGGAAGTTTCGTGTCATCGGCTCCCGGTAGGCTTATGGAGACCGGAACTCGCGCCTGGACGCGGGAGGTGGGTTCCCGTGGGCAAGAGCAGACAAATCAGAATTGAAGGAGCTCGGTGGATCCGCTGACCGCGCACAACCGACTGCACGACAAGCTCGACGAACTCGAGCACATCCTCGGCCCGCTGGGTCAGAGGTTCTCCTCAGCCGGTTTCGAACTCGCCCTCGTCGGGGGATCCGTGCGTGACGCGCTGCTCGGCCGCCCCATGCCCGACCTCGACTTCACCACCGATGCCCGCCCGGACGACATTCTCCGACTGATCGCCGACTGGGTCGACACGCACTGGGACATCGGACGCGAATTCGGCACCATCGGGGCCGTGAAGTCCGGTGTGCAGATCGAGATCACGACCTACCGCGCCGAAGCCTATGAAGAAGACTCGCGCAAACCGGTGGTCGCCTTCGGCACAGATCTCGACGCCGACCTGGTCCGCCGCGATTTCACGATCGGGGCGATGGCGATCCGCCTGCCCTCGAAGACCTTCGTCGACCCCCACCAGGGATTCGACGACCTCATCGCCGGTCGCATCCGCACCCCCGGGGCGGCCGCGGACTCGTTCTCCGACGATCCGCTGCGGATGATGCGCGCGGCCCGATTCACCTCCCAGCTCGGGCTCGACCCAGTGACCGAGGTGGAAGAGGCGATGACGGCGATGGCCGATCGGATCGAGATCATCTCCGCCGAACGCGTCCAGGTCGAACTCGTCAAGCTCATCACCGGCATCGATCCGGTCGCCGGAATCGACCTGCTGGTGCGCACCGGGGTCGCCGATCATGTCCTGCCCGAGGTGTCCGGACTGCAGCTCGAGACGGATGAGCATCATCGGCACAAGGACGTCTACCAGCATTCGCTGACCGTGCTGCGCCAGGCTGTCGAGCTCGAGAACCGGTACGCCGCTGCTCAGGAGAAAGCCGGGATGGCCGACGACGATCCGCAGCGCCTGCGCGTTCCGGACTTCACCGTCCGCTTCGCAGCGCTCATGCATGATGTCGGCAAACCCGCCACTCGCCGCTTCCAGCCCGGCGGTGCCGTGACCTTCTATCATCACGATGCGGTGGGGGCGAAGCTCACGGCCAAGCGGATGAAGACGCTGCGCTTCGACAAGGACACGACGAAAGCGGTCGGCCGCCTCGTCGAACTGCATCTGCGCTTCTACGGATACGGCGATGCTGGCTGGACTGACTCGGCGGTGCGCCGCTACGTCACGGACGCCGGACGGCTGCTTTCCCGCCTGCACATCCTCACCCGTGCGGACGTGACCACCCGGAACAAGCGGAAGGCCGATCGGCTCGCGTTCGCCTATGACGACCTGGAAGAGCGCATCGAGGCCCTGGCGAAACAGGAGGAACTCGATTCGATCCGTCCGGATCTCGACGGTCGGCAGATCATGGCGATCCTCGATATCGAACCATCGCCGCTGGTGGGTAAGGCGTACAAGCATCTCCTCGAACTGCGGATGGAGCACGGGCCGCTTGGACCCGAACGTGCCGAGGCTGAGCTGCGTTCCTGGTGGGAGGCTCGCGGTCAGTGACCGACCCCCGCCTGCTCGCCGACTGATCACTGCTGATAGCTTCGTTATCGTTTAGATTTGTGTGTGACGTCACAGAATGTGACGGTGGCGATAGGTGAGGAGACCACAATGACAGTGACCGAGGACTTCCGCGCGGCCCGAGACAAGCTGATCGAGCTCCGCAGCGACTACGAAGCCGCCCGCGAGGAGTTCGAATGGCCCCGCTTCGATCATTTCAACTTCGCACTCGACTGGTTCGACAAGATCGCCGAGAACAACGACAAGCCGGCACTGTGGATCGTCGAACAGGACGGTTCCGAGGGCAAGTGGAGCTTCGCGGAGCTGTCCGCGCGGTCGAACCAGGTGGCGAATCATCTCCGCCGGGCTGGAATCAAGCGCGGCGACCATGTCATGGTCATGCTGGGCAACCAGGTCGAGCTGTGGGAGACGATGCTCGCCGGCATCAAGCTCGGTGCGGTGCTCATGCCCGCCACCACGCAGTTGGGCCCCATCGATCTCACCGACCGTGCTGAGCGCGGTCGCGCCGAGTTCGTCGTCGCCGGCGCCGAGGATGCCGCGAAGTTCGATGATGTCGACGTCGAAGTCGTCCGTATCGTCGTCGGCGGCGAGCCCACCCGCCAGCAGGACTACAGCTACTCCGATGCCGATGATGAGAGCACCGAATTCGACCCTCAGGGCAGTTCGCGCGCTGATGACCTGATGCTGCTCTACTTCACTTCGGGCACCACCTCGAAGGCGAAGATGGTCGCCCACACACATGTCTCCTACCCGGTCGGTCACCTTTCGACGATGTACTGGATGGGTCTGACACCCGGCGATGTCCACCTCAACGTCGCCTCGCCCGGGTGGGCCAAGCACGCCTGGTCGAATATCTTCACCCCGTGGATCGCCGAAGCCTGCGTCTTCCTCTTTAACTACTCGCGCTTCGACGCCAACGCTCTCATGGAGACGATGGACCGAGTGGGAGTGACGAGCTTCTGTGCCCCGCCGACCGTGTGGCGCATGCTCATCCAGGCCGATCTGAACCACCTGAAGACTCCTCCGACGAAAGCCCTCGGTGCCGGTGAGCCACTCAATCCCGAGATCATCGACCGCGTGCACAGCGACTGGGGCGTGCTCATCCGCGATGGCTTCGGTCAGACCGAGTCGACCCTGCAGATCGGCAACTCGCCTGATCAGGAGCTCAAATACGGTTCGATGGGCAAGGCTCTGCCCGGGTTCGACGTCGTGCTCATCGATCCGGCGACTGGTGAGGAAGGCGACGAGGGAGAGATCTGCCTGCGCCTCGATCCCCGTCCCATCGGCCTGACCACCGGATACTGGAGCAACCCGGAGAAGACCGCCGAGGCGTTCGAAGGCGGCGTCTACCACACCGGTGACGTGGCCTCCCGTGATGAGGACGGCTACATCACCTATGTCGGCCGCGCCGACGATGTGTTCAAGGCCAGCGATTACCGGCTCTCCCCTTTCGAGCTCGAAAGCGTACTCATCGAACACGAGGCTGTCGCCGAGGCAGCCGTCGTGCCGTCGCCGGACCCGGTGCGACTGGCCGTGCCCAAGGCGTATGTCGTCGTTTCGAGCAAGTTCGAAGCCGATACCGAGACCGCGCGGTCGATCCTCGCCTACTGCCGCGAGCACCTGGCACCATACAAGCGCATTCGCCGCCTCGAATTCGCCGAGCTGCCGAAGACGATCTCCGGAAAGATCCGTCGCGTCGAGCTGCGGGCCCGCGAAGACCAGCTGCATCCGTTCAGCGGCGAACCCGTCGTCGAGGGCAACGAGTACGCCGACACGGACTTCGATCTCAAGAGCTGAGGGCTCAGCTGCTCGCTGAAGCGGGAGCGCGCTTTTCGGTCGGTACACTGGCCGATAAGCACGCTCCCGCTTGATCGGGGCGCTGAATGGCGGTGCGAGGTGGAGACTTGCGGTCGGAAGTTGAATGTGAGCAAACACGCACTCGCCATAGTTGATTCTCCGTCGGTGAACTAAAATGCCTGGTGAGATGCCGAATGCGGGGTTACTCTGAGGGCTATTCGGTAACCTGGCGTGTCTGCAGGGCGTCAGGCTCAGCACTTTTTCATCCTCTACTAATGAATGCGTGCGAGACTGATTGGCGTCTTTGACCTTTTTCGGACCTCGTCGCCACGCATTGCGGCAGGCTGACTGACCTGGAGGACCTTGGGTGGCTAAGGGACAACACACAGCCAAGAACATCGGCAGGAATACGAAGAATCTGCTCAACTACCCCAGAGCGGGTGTGAGCGGATGGACTCGCTTCCTGCCGAGCATTCGCATACTCGTTGTCGGCGGGCTCAGCCTCGTCATCGCCCTGTGCGTGGCATTTGCCATCGGATATGCCGCAACGGACATCCCCGAGCCGAACCTCGAGGCCACCGGTCAGACCTCGACGATCTACTACAGCGACGGCAAGACGCCGATCGGCCAGTACAAGGTCGAGGACCGCAAGTCCGTGGAGATCGACGAGATCTCCGAACCCATGCAGAAGGCCGCAATCGCTGCCGAGGACACCTCGTTCTACGAGAACCGCGGCATCTCGATCAAGGGTCTCTCCCGCGCCGTCGTCGGTGTGGCCACGAACCAGTACGCGGGCGGCGGTTCGACGATCACCCAGCAGTACGTGAAGAACTTCTACCTCACGAACGAGCACTCGCTTGATCGCAAGGTCAAGGAGATGTTCATCTCGCTCAAGATCGACCAGCAGCAGTCGAAGGACGAGATCCTCGCGAACTACCTCAACACCATCTACCTCGGCCGCCGGTCCTATGGCGTCGAAGTGGCCGCTCAGAACTACTTCGACAAGCCAGCCTCGGAACTCGACGTCAGCGAATCAGCTCTGCTGGCCGCGATGATCCAGCGCCCCGGTGCAGCCGACCCCTCGGACAATCCCGAGGCATATGAGGACCGCTTCAACTACGTAGTCAAGAACATGGTCGACGAAGGCTTCATCACCGAGGAACAGGCCGCGAAGGTCGAGATGCCCGAAGTGAAGAAGCAGAACAAGGAGTCCTCGCTGTCGGGCCAGAAGGGCTACATGTGGGACTTCGTCCGCCGTGAGGCGCTGCGGAAGCTCGATATCGACGAGGCTCAGCTTGACCGCGGCGGCTACAACATCGTTACGACCTTCGACAAAGATCGGATGAAGGCGGCCGAACAGGCCATCAAGACGCTCCCACAGGACCAGCCCGAAGGCATGCAGGCCGGACTTGTCTCGATCGACCCGGACAACGGCGGAATCGAAGCCTTCTACGGCGGCAAGAACTACCTCGATCAGGCATTCAACGCATCCACACAGAGCCATGTGCAGGCCGGATCGACATTCAAGCCCTTCGCTCTCGTCGCGGGTCTGGAGAACGGCGTTCGACTGACCGACTCGTATCCGGGTGCCAGCCCGACGACGCTGAACAATGACGGCACGCCGTGGACGGTCAACAACTTCGGTGGCTCGAGTTACGGGCCCGTCAGCCTGCTCAAGGCGACGCAGTCCTCGATCAACACCGCTTACGCGGCACTCAATGTACAGGTCGGGCCGGACAAAACCGTCGACGTCGCCGAACGTGCGGGCTTGAGCGAGAACTGCACCGATAAGGAGATGGAAGCAGGGGATACCGGAGGCTGCTCGATCGGCCTGACTCCGAACCCCTCGAATGTGCTCGGTACACCCAGCGTCAAGCCCATTGATATGGCATCGGCCTACGCGACCTTCGCAGCCAATGGCGTCCACCACGAGACTCACTCGATCAAGAAGGTCACGAAGGGCGCCGAGGACGAAGAGGTGTACAAGGCCGAGACCAAGGGCAAGCGTGTCTTCGACAAGGCTGTCGGTGCTGAGACCTCCTACGCGCTGCAGCAGGTCATCAACGGCGGATCGGGCAGCTACGCCCAGAACCTCGGCCGGCCAGCCGCCGGTAAGACTGGTACGACGAACGAGAACAAGGCTGCCTGGTTCTCCGGCTACACTCCGAACCTCGCAACCTCGGTCGTGCTCTACCGTGAGGTCGACGGCAAGTCCGTGTCCATCGGTGCCTACGGCGGACGCGGAGAAGTCACCGGTGGTTCGTTCCCGGTCCAGGTCTGGACGGACTACATGCAGACGGCTCTCCAGGGTGAGAAGGTCGAACAGTTCCCGGCACGCGGCGAACTGCCCGACAAACCCAAGCCGAAGAACTCGAACCCGGCCCCGGCTCCGAAGCCCGAGCCCAAGGCACCGTCGGGCAGCAACGACGGCAGCGACGGGGACGAAGAGGAAGAGCCGAAGGCTCCGATCGAGACTCCGAAGGACGACGAGGACAAGAACAAGGACTCGGACTCCAAGGACGACGGCAAGGACTCGAAGGACGAGGACGGCCGCGAGGACAACGGTTCGTCGAAGGACTCGGACGACGGTGCTGACGGCGGAGACGCCGACAGCGGTGGCTCCGACAACGACAACGACGATGGAGACACTCCTGGCGGCGGTAAGGACAAGGATACGGGCGGATCCGACGATAAACCGGGCGGAGACACCGGAAACGGCAGCAGCGAAGACGGAGGGCTACCTGTAATCCCAACCCCGGGCGGCTGACCGGTAACCTCGAGTCATGCCCTCGAAGTCCAGCACCCGGATCGCCGAGCCTCTGCTCGGCGGTCCGGTCGGCATTCACCTCGGTGCTGCCGGCCGCCGGTTCCGCAGCTTGCAGGCGTATATCCTCGCCGCGGTCCTCGGCGTCACCACCTTCCTCGCCCTGGCTCTGCAGGGCCCATGTCTGAGCTCGGGATACGAACAGCCGTCCGCCTCGGCGAGGATGTGCGCAGGACCGCTGTCCACAGCCTTCCTCGGAGACACCAATCCCGAGGTGCTCGGACGCGCACACGGCGGAGCGGCTGCGCTGGCCCCTTTGGAGGCCCGCCTGGTCGACCTGTTCCACCTGTTCACCAACGACGTCTCGCTGTTCATGGTCGTCGTGCTCCTGCTCAATACCGCAGGCGTTGCGGCACTCGGTGCCGGACTCCTCGTCCTCGCTCGCTTCCGAGGGTGGCTGGTCGCGGTCTTCGCCTCCCCGCTCATCCTCTTCACACTCGGCTCGACACTTGACCCCACCGCCCTCGCCCTGGCGGTGTGGGCGATGGTCAGCTTCTTCGGAGCACCTCCGCTGCGACCACGCGGCTGGTTGGCCGGTATGCTCCTGGGCATCGCGACGTTCATCAACCCGCTCGCCCTCCTCGTGCTCCTCGCCCTGTCGCTAGCCGGACCGAATCCCGCTCGGGGACTGAAACCGCGCAATCCTCGGATGATGCTCGCCGCGGCCACAGTCACCTCGGCTCTGCTGCTCGTCGTCGACCTCAGCGCGATCGACCGGATCATCCACTGGTATTCCGATGCCGTCGACGGCGGCTCCTTCGCGTCGATCCTGCTCATGGCCGAACTCGGCGACGTCTCCGTCTGGGCCCCGCTGTGGATCATCGTCAGCGCCGGAGTGGTCCTCGCCGTCGCCGCCTCCCTCTACATGGTCCGCCGCACCGGCCTCGACCCGGCAGTGTCCGCATGCCTGCTCATCTGCGGCTGCCTGCTCCTGGCACCGGGCCTCATGCCCTGGGACAGCCTGTGGCTGCTGCCCTTCATCGCGCTGTCCATCCGCCGCTGGTGGGTGCTCATCGTCTGGACGCTGGCCGAGACGGTATTCGCCGTCGCCATCCAACTCGGCGATGTGTCCGGCTTCAAAGTCGATGAGGGTCTCGACTCCACCTTCGTCGCCCTGTTCACCCTGCTGCGGCTCCTGGCCCTCGTCCTCGTCGTCATCATGGCCGGTGAGAACCTCTACCGGCGCGGCATCCGCGGAGTCACGGCCACGGCGGGACCGCCTCGGCGACGTAAGGAAGAGCACGGATCCGGACATGACAGTGAGCACACAAGTCGATTAGAATAGTGAGGTCTGTTCCCATTTCGTGACCATCACGGATTCGGGACGGACATGCATATACCCTCCTGCCATGGACCGACCATGGCCGCAAAGACCAGAGGAGGTGGGTGACATATGCGTAAGTACGAGCTCATGCTCATTCTTGATAACGACCTCGAAGAGCGGACGCTGGCTGACACCGTGAACAACCTGATCAAGGTTGTCCCGGCTGAGAACGGCACCGTCGACAACGTGGACATCTGGGGACGTCGTCGCTTCGCGTACGAGATCCAGAAGAAGTCTGAAGGCTACTACGTCGTGGTTGATTTCCACGCCGAGCCTGCAACGACCAAGGAACTCGACCGCCAGCTCGGACTCAACGAGTCCGTTCTGCGCACGAAGATCCTCCGCCCGGACGCCAAGTAAGGCATCTTAAGCTACCTCGCTTCAAGGAGATTCAATGGCAGGCGAAACAGTCATCACGGTCGTCGGGAACCTCACCAGCGATCCCGAACTGCGCTTCACACCTAACGGTGCGGCAGTCGCTAACTTCACCGTGGCCTCGACGCCGCGTATCTTCGACCGTCAGGCCAACGAGTTCAAGGACGGGGAAACCCTGTTCCTGCGCTGCTCGGTATGGCGTGAAATGGGAGAGAACGTCGCCGAATCTCTGCAGCGCGGTACGCGGGTCATCGTTCAGGGCCGACTGAAGTCGCGGTCCTTCGAAACCAAGGAAGGCGAGAAGCGCACAGTCATGGAGCTGGACGTCGACGAAGTCGGCCCCAGCCTGCGTCGCGCCACCGCCCAGGTGTCGAAGAACAACCCCAGCGGCGGAGGAAACTTCGGCGGAGGCGGCGGCTTCGGCGGAGGCGGCCAGCAGGGCGGCTTCGGCAACCAGCAGTCCTCCGGCTGGGGCAACAACCCTCAGCAGGGTGGACAGCGCCAGGGCGGTTACAGCCAGGGCGGCAACAACGCACCCGCCAATGATCCGTGGGCATCATCGAACCCGCAGAGCGGCAACGGCGGCTGGGGCAACCCCGGCGCCGATGAACCACCGTTCTGATCCACGTCTGAAGACATTTCGAGACATTCGTTAACAGGAGATACTCATGGCAAAGCCAGAGATCCGGAAGCCTATCAAGAAGAAGGCTAATCCGCTCAAGAAGGGCGAAGCGGCGAACATCCACTACAAGGACACCGCTACGCTCCGTAAGTTCATTTCCGACCGCGGCAAGATCCGTGCACGTCGCGTCACCGGTGTGACCGTGCAGGAACAGCGCGTCATCGCAAAGGCCGTCAAGAACGCCCGCGAGATGGCACTTCTGCCCTACTCGAGCTCAGCTCGCTGATCGGAGGGAGACAGACATGCCTAACCGCAAAGTGATTCTGAACCAGGAAGTCGACGGCCTCGGTGCCGCCGGCGACGTCGTCGAGGTTCGTGCCGGATACGCACGCAACCTGCTTCTGCCTCGTGGCTGGGCTTCTGCCTGGTCCGCCGGCGCTGAGAAGCACATCGAGGCTCTGCGCAAGGCCCGCCGGGCCAAGCAGATCGCCGATCACGACGAAGCCATCAAGGTCAAGGGCGAACTCGAGTCGACCACGGCTCGCATCGACATGAAAGCCGGCAAGAACGGTCGCCTCTTCGGCGCCGTCACCCCTGCTCTCGTGGCCGAGGCCCTCCAGACCGCGACCGGACGCGACTTCGATCGCCGTCAGGTTGCTCTGACCGGTCACGTCAAGACCCCCGGCAGCTACAACGCTGTTGTGCGCGTCGGCGACGAGATCACCGCGAAGATCAAGTTCGAGGTCATCGGCAAGGCCTGATTCTGGCCTGCGTCCGGATGATTCGGACGTGGTGGGGAGCTGCTCTGTCCTTTTCGGATCGGGGAACCCCCACCACACCACCGCCGAGGCGGCACCTGAGTTCAGGTGCCGCCTCGGCGTTTTTCATGGGGTTGGGCGTTTCGGGAGGAGGCGCGGACGCGGGCCGCGGACAGGGTCAGCTGGCAGCGGGATAGGTGAGGGTGCCGTCCGTCTCGATCCGGGCGCCTTCGCTCAGCTTCGCCGGATTGAAGTGACCTTCGCCGAGGATATGCATGACGGGGAGATCCCGGGCGAGCAGCTGATCGGCGATGATCCTCCGGTGACACCGCCACCACACGGCCTCCGAGCACATGATCGCGCAGCGCGCCTCCGTACTCCAGCCGATGAGAGTTTCGAGGTCGGTGCGGAATGCCGTTGAGAGGCAGTGGTCGGCATAGTTGTGGAAGCTGCGGTTCTGCCACCATGCGTTGACGTCGACGGGCACCGTCCGGCTGACCGGCCGGCGACCGCTCAGCCCTTCGAGGCGCCGCAATTCGATCCCCACTTCGGCGAGGTCGCTCTCAAGTGTGTCGGCGTTGAACCATGGGTTCTTCGTCGAACCAGGCAGCTTGCGGACGTCGACGACCACCTCGGTGCCGGTGTCCGTGAGCAGTTCGATGAACTCGTTCAGTTCACGATTCGAATGCCCGACTGTCAGCAGACGCGGCAGACCGGCGTCGGCAGGGCCGGCCGACGCGGTGGGGGATTTCGCGGAGCCCCGTCCCGTCATTCGTCGTCGATGAGATGCAGAGCGCTGCCTTTGTGGGCGGCGATGTGATCGGTCTTGTCGCTCTTGATCTCGTACTGCGGGTCCTCTGCCGAGGTGTGGCGACGATGTCCCTTGTAGTCGAAGTCGGCAGTGTGGACCTTCGTGATACGACCGGAGACCTTCCCGGCCTCGGAGTTCCAGCCCACGCGGTCACCGACCGAGTATTCGGTTGCCATGCTTCCTCCTTGCCTGGGTCTGTGATCCTATCTGCAGTGTACGACCCTGAACCCGCCTCCTCAGTTCTCGGAGAGGTCGGCGATGAGGGCGTCGATAAACGATTCGCAGGCGGCGATCTGGTCGAGTTCGATGAACTCGTCGGGAGCGTGAGCCTGGGCGATGTCTCCGGGACCGCAGACGACGGTCGGGATGCCGGCTTCAGAGAACAGTCCCGCCTCGGTGCCGTAGGTGACCTTGTCATCAGTGGCGACCCCGCCCCAGTTTGCGGCGAGCGAGACGATGTCCGCATCGGCCGGAGTCTCGCAGCCGGGAGCTTCGGCTTCGATCGTGAAGTCGACACCGGCGGCCTCGTTCTCGGCGGCCATCGCACGACCGAGACGCTGAGCCTCGGCGCGGAAGCGTTCGATGAGGGCCTCGCGGTCCACGGAACCGAGAGATCGGAACTCGAACTGGACGGTCGCCTCGGCGGGGATGGTGTTCACGGCGATGCCGCCGGTGAACGTATTCGCCGTAACCGAGGTGAAGGGCACGACGTAGGCCTCGTCGAAGGGCCCTTCGGTTCGGAATTCGGCTGCGACCGCGTGGACGAAGGCGACGAATTCGGAGGCATAGGCGATGGCATTGACGCCTTCGGGGGTAAGCGAGGAGTGGGCGGCGACGCCATGGAAGTCGACGCGGAAGACGTTCATCGATTTGTGGCCGCGGATGGCGCGCATGCTCGAGGGCTCGCCGACGATGCAGCCGCGGGGCGCCAGGCCCTCCTCGGTGATGGCCTCGACGAGGGAGATGGCGCCCACGCAGCCGATCTCTTCGTCATAGGAGAAGGCGAGGTGGATGGGTTCGCTGAGCTTCGCGGATTTGAGCGCTTCTAGGCGGGAGAGGATGACGCCGATGAAGGACTTCATGTCGGCGCTTCCGCGGGCATATAACTTTTCGTCGCGGACCTCTGGGGTAAACGGGTTCGAGGACCATTCCTGGCCGTCGACGGGGACGACGTCGGTGTGCCCGGACAGGACGATGCCGCCTGTGGTCGTGCCGTCGGCTGCGGGAATGGTTGCGAGCAGGTTCGCCTTCGTACCCTCCGGGTTCGGGATCCGGCGTGATTCGATGCCGGCGGCCTGGAGGCGGGCTTCGACGTGGTCGATGAGCGGGAGGTTCGTGTCCCGGCTCGTCGTGTCAAAGGTGATGAGATTCGTGATCTCGGTGATGGTGGCGTCGGCGGGTGTCGCTGGCACGACTGCTCCTGACTCTCGGATGCGGTTGGTCTCGGTTCGGTCAGATCGCTGCATCTGCGGGAGGGCCGCGGTGGTCCCAGAGGGGACGTGGTCCCCGTGCAGGACAGCGGTGACCAGACTCTCCTCACTCTACGTGCCGGGCTGGTGGCGCGTGGGGTCGGCCCAGTGGTTGGGCACTGCCCAGCATTGGGCGCGCAGCTTTTGAACCTGAGCGTCCCATGTTCAGACCCCGGCGAGGACGAGAAGTGCCTCGTTCCGCGCATCGAGACCGTCGTTGGGGATTTCGGCGGACATCTCTTCGCGCATGACCGCTCTCTTCACCGGATCCATCGTCAGCTGAGCCGAGTAGGTGAAGACCATCGACAGCCACTCATGCCGTGAATAGCGGAGGTTTTCGACGAAAGTGGCCTCATTCGGGGTGAAACCGGCATCCCGCAGTTGCGTGAGAGCCGGATGTTCGACGGGTTCAGCCTTCCGCACGGTCGCAGCCGTCGTGCTGTTCGCGCCCGCCGCTGGGTTCGCTGCGGTGCCCCGACATGCCAGCGAACCGAGGCTCGCGGTTGTGCCGTCGGCATGAAAGCGACCGGCGATCGCATCGAGACGGGTCTTCAGCTCACTGATGGGTTCGATATCGTTCCAGGCCAGAGCCAGAATTCCACCGGGGCGGAGCACCGTGCGAACTTTCGGCAGAGCAACCAGAGGATCGACCCAGTGGAAGGACTGACCGAAGCTGACGAGATCGAAGGTCCGGCCGTGCGGGTCCCAGTCCTCGAACGTCGAAACGTCCACATCGAGACCTTTTGACCGAGCGACCGCAGCCATCTCGTCATCCGGTTCGACGGCGAGGACCTCAGCGCCTGCTGACCGGAGCTGGGCCGCGAGAATGCCGGTGCCAGACCCGACATCGAGGAGGCGCGGGGCATCCGAGGTTCGATCGCTGGTGGAGGAATCCGTTCGGGAGTCGGTGCCAATTGCGGCCGCTTGCATGATCGCTGAGATGAGCGCAACAGGGTACTTCGGCCGGAAGGCATCGTAGTCGTGGGCCACCTCGCCGAAGGATTCCGCACGTTCTCGATTCTCGAAGTATTCCATCCACGAAGCCTAACGTTCCGCGGTCGGGCAGGGCCGCCTCGGCGAGTTGATGAGAATTCATCGGCACCGGAAAGGATCAGAACGAGATCGACTCAGGGCCGGGGAACTCCGCGAAGCTCAGGTCATCATCGATAGGTGCCAGCTCGAGATAGCTGGGGGTGTCGTCATCAATGAAGAGCAGGAGCATCGCCCCAGGTGTGCCCGCATGGAGAACCACACGATCCGACCAGTCCCCGTCGCCGCCCTGGTCGTCGCAGTGCTCATCGGCGAGGCGATTCCGCGGGCGCATTTCGATGCTCGGGCAGGTTCCACAGTCGCATTGACTGGTGACCATCACCTCGCCGAGGCGGCGTTGCCAGATCTGACGCTGTTCGTTCGAAATGGGCTCGGGTGGATCCCAGCTTTGCCGTTGCTCAGGAGTGAAGTCCGTGAACCGGGGAGTTATGAGAGGAACGACGTGGGGTGTCGGCTGTGTTCGTGAGGGAACGGTGAGGGACGGCGGGCTTCTCCGCAGAATTCCCAGGTGCGAACCAGCCGGCGGATGCGTGTGGAGACGCCGGGTTTCGCTAAAGTCGTGGAGCAGGGGGTAACGATGTCGATCGAGAAGACACCATCCGTACCGCGCTTCGGCGACGGAAGCGGAATTGGCGGGCCTGCCGAGCTGACGCCGGAGGATCAGGAACGCGCTCGCGGGCTGAAGAAGATGCGCACGCTCGCGCTCTCACTGCTCATCCTCGCGACCCTCATCTTCCTCTCCACCCACCTCTTCACCGACAACACCGGCGTCTGGGGATTCGTCTCCCGCGCCTCCGAGGCCGCGATGATCGGCGCGATCGCCGACTGGTTCGCCGTCACCGCGCTCTTCCGCCATCCTCTCGGTCTGCCGATCCCGCACACCGCGATCATTCCGCGCAAGAAGGACACCCTCGGTGCGAGTCTGTCGGCCTTCGTTGCCGCGAATTTCCTCCACGCCGAGGCGGTATCGACGAAGATCCGATCCGCCGCGATCTCCCATCGAGCCGGGAAATGGCTGGCCAAGCCCGCCAACCGAGACATCGTCGTCGACCGTGCCGCAGGAGGACTCGAATATGTGCTCGCGCGCATCGATGATGACTCCATCAAAGCGTTGACCAGGAACGTCATCATTCCGCGGCTCGTAGCCACTCGGAAGACCCCGGTGCTGGCTCAGCTGCTGCGCCAGATCGTGCTCGACGGTGCCCACCACAAACTCGTCGACCTCATCGTCGCCGAAGCATACTCCTGGCTAGGTGACAATCCGCAGGTCATCGACGAGATCGTCCATAATCGGGCGCCTTCCTGGGTGCCCGACTTCGTCAACGAACAATTGGCGAATCGGCTGCAGTGCGAGGTGCTCGGCTGGATCGCCGACGTCCGCGACAACGAATACCACAAAGCGCGACAGGCGCTGGATGCGTGGCTCGTCGACCTCTCCGACGACCTCGAATCCGACTCATCTCTGTCCCAGCGGGCCGAAGAAATCTTCAACGACCTGCTCAGTCAGGAGGGAGTCGTCGACTCCGTCCTCGAGATCTGGGGTTCGCTCAAACAGCTGCTGCGCGAGGCCATCATCGACGAAAGCGGCGAAGTCCGCGCCCGCATCTGGCAGCTCATCGGTGAATTCGCCGAACGGCTGCAGGCGGACTCGGATTTCTCCCGCCGCATCGACGACCGGATCGCCACCACGGCCGGTGATCTGGCCGAGAGCTTCGGCCCCGAGATCGCCAGCGTCATCTCCGACACCATCGAGCGCTGGGACGCGAAGGAAGCGGCCGAGCGCATCGAACTCTACGTCGGCCGCGACCTCCAGTACATCCGCATCAACGGCACTGTCATCGGGGCGCTCGTCGGCCTCGTGATCCACACCGTCATCGTGCTGCTGCCGGGGTGAGTGCGACCCGAATGAGGCGCTGACGCATACTCGCCCTCAGGCCGCTCGACCTTCTCAGCTGCTCAGCCCTCGGACTGATGGACGAGTTGGATGAGGTTGCCGACCGTATCGTCGAGCACGGCCGTGGTGATCGGGCCCATCGTCGTGGGTTCTTGGGTGAAGGTGACGCCGAGGCTGCTCAGCCGTTCGTATTCGGCCTGGACATCGTCGACGGCGAACTGATTCATCGGAATCCCATCGGCCACGAGCGCCTCGGTGAAGGGCACCACCGCAGGATGCGAATTGGGTTCGAGGACGATCTCGACTCCGTCCGGTTCCTCGGGTGTGACCACGGTCAGCCACCGGGGACCGCCCATGTCGATATCGTGCTTGAGGATGAAGCCGAGCTTGTCCGTGTAGAAGTCCAAGGCCCTCTGCTGATCGGTGACGAAGATGGATGTCCAGTTGATCTTCATGACTGTTCCTCTGTTTCGGTGGATTGTCGATTCTTGGCGTCTGCCGCCCCGCGCGAAGATCGAGACGCATTGCGTGGCCAGCGAGCGGTGATCTCTTCCAACGGGCTGGGGTCGATCTGGTGGAACTTGAAACGGCCCTCTTTCCTCGACCTGACCAGTCTGGCGGATTCCAGTGCCTCAAGATGTTGAGACACTGCCTGCCTCGACAGGCCGAGCCCGTGTTTGTTGGTCAGTCGTGCGCAGATCTCGAAAAGCGTCTGGTCGTCTCTTTCGCAGAGCTCATCGAGAATCGTGCGTCTCGTCGAATCGGCGATGGCCCGGTAGATGTCAACCACAACCGCAACGATAGGCAAGTATTCACTTGCCTGTCAATAGATCGTCGGCGCACAGTCGCCGACACGGACCTTCGTGCAAGGGGGTTTCCGTCAACGGAGGTTGGGAAATCCCTCCCCGGCTGATTGGCTGACCGCATAGTGCCAAGGATCGTTGGGCGAAAACATAGAGACATGACTTCTTCACCGAACCCTGCACAGCAGCCCGTCAACCAGCACCCCGCCATCATCACCGCCGGCAACGTCACGAAACACTTCAACCAGACATACGCTCTCGACGGAGTCGACCTCACGATCGGCCTCGGCGAATCCCTGGCCATCATGGGACCGTCCGGCTCCGGCAAGACGACGCTGCTGCACTGCTTGGCCGGCATCATCAGTCCCGACAGCGGTCGCATCCGCCTCTCGCCGACCGATCGCAGCGCCGCCGCCGAGATCACCTCCCTCAAGGAATCCGGCCGCACAGCTCTGCGTCGGGAGGTCTTCGGCTTCGTCTTCCAGCAGGGGCTGCTCCTGCCCGAGCTCACGGCCGTGGACAATGTCGCGCTCGCCGCCATGCTCGCAGGTATGAATCGCGCGGACGCCACGCAGCACGCCCGGGCTTGGCTTGATCGTCTCGGACTGAGTGAGCACGTGAACAAGCGGATCGGACAGCTCTCCGGAGGCCAGGCGCAGAGAGTCGCGATCGCTCGCGCCCAGGTCACCCAGCCCGTCGTCACCTTCGCCGACGAACCGACCGGTGCCCTCGACTCGCGCACCTCCTCCGAAGTCCTCTCCGAGCTGCTCGGCTCCACCGTCGGCCGCGGATCCACTCTCGTCGTCGTCACCCACGATGAGAACGTCGCCGCCCGCTGCTCTCGTGTCGTCAGACTCGCCGACGGTCGCATCGTCGCCGACTCGGCAATGCAGGAAGCCGCACAGTGATGAATATCCTTCCCATCCTCCTGTCCAGGCAGACCCTGACCTCGATGACGTCGCGGCTCGTCGGGATCGCCTTCTTCTCCTGCTCGACGATCTTCCTCACCGTGGCCGCTGGCGCCTGGGCGTTCGTCGACCGCCCCGACGTCTCCGGATACGCCGAGGTGGCCGAGCTCTACCAGCTCCTCGCCGTCCTCGCCACGGTCTTCCTCATCGTTCCCGCGACCAGCCTCGGGGTCGCCTCGGCGAAATTGAGCGCTCGCCGCCAGGACGAACGACTCTCGACCCTGTCCCTGCTCGGCGCGAAACGCAGCACCATTCGCCTCGTCGCCGTCGCCGAACCCTTCATCCCCGCCTCGCTTGGCATCCTCGCCGGAATCGGCGGCTACCTGCTGGTCGCCTGGCCGCTCAGCTTCATCACCTTCGTCGGCGAACCCCTGGGCTTTCAGGCCCTGCTCATGCCGGTCTGGCTGCTCGCCGCAGTCGTCGCGGGCCTGCTGGCCGTGTGCCTGATCGCCTCGCTCATCGGCCTGCGCAAGATCACGATCTCCCCGCTGGGCGTGCGCACCCGGTCGCTGCCCCGGAGATTCCCCCTGGCCCGCGTCATCACCGCTATCGTGCTCATCCTCATCGTGGCCATCGCGACCTATATCTCCACCCAGATGGAGCTCCCGATGGCGGTGACGATCATGTACAGCATCGCCACGATCGGCATCACCCTCCTGCTCATCAGCGTCCTCGGCGTCCTGTGCATCCGCATCCACGCCGGCATCGCCGGCAGAATCGCCCGCGGTCCCGCCTCGGTGATGGCGGCAGGAATGATCGCCGACGCCCCGGGCCAATACTGGCGTCGGGTCGCGGGGCTGTCGATGATCACCTTCATCGCCGTCGTCGGCGGGGCGGGAACGGCCATGATGCGCGGCGGTCAGGAGGACTTCAATGCGGAGGACCGAGCCGTTATGGACCCCTACGTCCACCTCGGCGACGATATCTTCACCGGTCTCATCCTCACCCTGGTCATCGCATTCGTCCTCGTCATCGTCTCGGCCACGATCAACCAGGCCGCCGACATCCTCGACCGCGCCACCACCTACCGTGAGCTCCACGCCGCCGGAATGACCCAGCAGATGATGCACCGGGTGACCGTCAACGCCGTGATGTCGCCGATCCTGCTGGTCACCGTCGTCTCCCTGTTCCTCGGCGGGATCCTCGCCTGGCTCATGGCCTCGGTGAGCGACCTCGGCGATCCATTCACCATCGGAACCGTCGCCGCCGTTCTCGTGGCCGGGGTCGTGATGGTGTGGCTGGGACTGCAGGCCACCCGCCCGCTCGTCCGCCGGGTCACCGAGATCGATCCCGACAACCGCACCCTCGCCGAGGCGACCCCTGAGGACCGGGCCACCGCCGAGGCGGCCGTGGCTTGAGAGGAGACACCATGTCCACGTCCTTCGCAGCAGTTCCCCTCGTCCTGGGACGGAGATCGCTGACGTCGCCGAGCTCCGTGCTCGTGACCGCGGCGTTCTTCGCGTGCGCCACGCTGTTCCTCACCGTGGCGGCCGGGGCCTGGATGTTCTTCCAGGTCCCACCGAGCCCGGATCCCGCAGAGCAGGGCTTCGACATCATGTACAAGACCCTGGCCGGGCTGGCTACGGCTCTGCTGATCATCCCCGCCTCCACCCTGGCCTCGGCATCGGCGACGCTGTCGGCACGCCGACAGGATGAACGCCTCTCGACGATGTCGCTGCTCGGGGCCCAGCGCTCCCAGATCACCGCGCTCGCCGTGGCCGAACCGCTGATTCCCGCCCTGGCCGGCATCATCCTCGGGGTGCTCGGGTATCTCGGGCTGGCGCTGCCGGTCAGCTTCATCCACTTCATGGGTGAACCCATCGGGTACGCGAACATGCTCATGCCTGCGTGGCTCATCCTCCTCGTGGTCGTCTTCCTCGCACTGGTCTGCGCGGGTTCGGCGCTGCTGGGCCTGCGCAAGGTCGCGGTCTCCCCGCTAGGGGTGCGGACGAAGAGCCTGGAGCGGAAGTTCCCCGTGGCCAAGGTCATCGTCACGATGCTCGCGATCTGCCTGCTGCCGGTCGTGTACGCGCTCACCCAGAGCGGTGGTTTCGGCGCGGGGATCGTGCTGAGCCTGGTGGTCGGATTCTTCGTTCTCGGGCTCGTCGTCGTCGACCTCCTCGGCGGACTCCTCGTCCGCTGGTTCGCACACCTGTCCGGCGGTCGCGCCAAGACTCCCGCCCGCCTCATCGCGGCCCGTCTGGTCTCCGACGAACCCAAACGGTTCTGGCGACGCGTATCCGGATTGGCGATGGCCTCGTTCACCGCTGCCGTCTGCGGATCCGGAGTGGCGCTGACGCAGGTCGGGCTCGATGCTGCAGGCGGCGATCCGCAGTCGGCGAGCGCCCCCGAGGTCAATCTCTTCCACGACCTGTTCACCGGGGTGCTGCTCGTCATGGGCATCGCCATCGTGCTCATCGCCGTCTCGGCAGTGATCAACCAGGTCGCCGACATCTACGACAGGGCCGACACCTTCTCCGACCTCTATGCTGCCGGCGCCGATCCGCAGCTGCTGCATCGGGCGCTGGTGCGGGCCGTCATGGCCCCGGCGGTCTGGGTGTCCCTGTTGGCCGGAGGACTCGGACTGTTTCTCGTTCTGCCCCTGGCGGGTGCCGCGCTCGTGTTCAAACCGGTCACATTCCTCACGATCCTGCTCACAGTGGTCATCGGCATCGTCATCATCCGCGGCGGACTGCAGCTGACGAAGCCGATTCTGCACTCCGTGGCGACGGCCGGGCGGAGTCGGGAGTAAGTCGCCTACCGGACCCGTGACCTGGACCGTCGCCGAGGCGGCTGCCTGTTGAGGGTGGGCCGTCTCGGTTTCGAGTCAGTGGCGGCTCCTACGATGGTCGGCATCGGTTCGGTGGGACCAGCATTGGGTCTCCGGGTACAGTTGGAGCGCACCGATTGAGGGTGTGTCGACACGGCTGTGAGGAAGAGGAAATCGAGTGAGCAACGACCAGGGCTATGACGGTCTGAGGACCCCTCCGCAGGACGTCGAGGCAGAGCAGAGCGTGCTCGGTGCGATGCTGCTGTCGAAGGACGCCATCGCCGACTGCGTCGAGACGATGAATGGCGACGACTTCTACAAGCCCGCTCACGAAACCATCTACGAGGCGGTCCTCGACCTCTACTCCCGCGGTGAGCCAGCGGACTCGGTGACGGTGGCGAACTACCTGACGAAGACCGGTGACCTCTCCCGCGTCGGCGGCGCCGCCTACCTGCACACCCTCATCTCCTCCGTCCCGACCGCCGCCAATGCCGGCTACTACGCCGCGATCGTCAGCGAACAGGCCGTCCTGCGCCGCCTCGTCGAGGCCGGCACCCGCATCGTGCAGATGGGCTACGACGCCGAGGGTGACACCGATGACGTCGTGAACTCCGCTCAGGCGGAGATCTACAAGGTCACCGAACGCCATACGACTGAGGATTACGTCGTTCTCTCCGACATCCTCGGCGAGGTGGCCCAGGAGATCGAACGCAACGGCAACACCGACGGGCAGACTGCCGGTGTGCCCACCGGCTTCACCGAGTTCGACAACCTCACCAACGGTCTGCACCCGGGCACGATGATCGTCATCGCCGCGCGTCCTGGTGTCGGCAAGTCGACTCTGGCGCTCGACTTCATCCGCTCGGCCGCGATCCACAATGATGCGGCCGCTGTGTTCTTCTCGCTCGAGATGGGCAAGAACGAACTCGTCATGCGTCTGCTCTCGGCCGAATCGGAGATCCCGCTGCAGAACCTGCGTCGCGGCGAACTCAGCCCGCACGACTGGACGACCTTGGCCGCGACCGAGGCCCGGATCAACAATGCGCCTCTGTTCGTCGACGATTCTCCGAACATGGCACTGACCGAGATCCGCGCGAAATGCCGACGGCTCAAACAGCAGCACAATCTGCAGATGGTCTGCGTCGACTATCTGCAGCTGATGTCCTCGGGCAAGCGCGTCGAATCCAGGCAGCAGGAGGTTTCGGAGTTCTCCCGTTCGCTGAAGCTGCTGGCCAAGGAGCTCGAGGTGCCGGTCATCGCTCTGTCCCAGCTCAACCGCGGCAGCGAGCAGCGCACGGACAAGCGGCCGATGATCTCCGATCTGCGTGAGTCCGGGTCGATCGAGCAGGACGCGGATATGGTCCTCCTCATCCACCGTGAGGACATGTACGACAAGGAACACGAACGTGCCGGTGAGGCCGACATCATCGTCGCCAAGCACCGTGCCGGTCCGACGATGGACATCCCCGTGGCGTTCCAGGGCGCGAAGTCCCGGTTCGTCAACATGCCGCAGTGATGAGCGGCAGTGCGAGCTCCAGCCGCTGGAACCAGGGCAGCCGGAACCCGCTGAGCATCGTCATCACCGGTGTCGTCTTCCTCATCGGCATCGGCCTGGTCTTCACCGTTGGATACCTGTTCGCGTCCGTGCTGCTGGTGACCATCATCCTCGGGTGCGTCTTCTTCGTCGGCATCACGTTGACCACGCGGGCGATCATGGGCACGCGTTGGGCGTATTGGTACACCGGTCCGTTCGTCGCCATCGCGCTCATCGGCACGGTGATGCTCGCCGAGGATGTGGCATTGTCCGAGGCGGGCGAGCTCACCGAAGTGGTCATCGTCGACCACGAGGTCGACGTGACGACCCAACACAATTCGAACGGCAGGCACGCTCGGAAGGTCTACACGCACACCTACTCTCTCGAACGCACTGACGGCAGTCCGGTCGCCGAACCGATGATCTACCGCGGCAAGGACGGATTCGACGGCTTCGACGAAGGCGATACGATCTCTGTCCTCATCGATCCGGGCGGGAAGGCACCGACCAAACCGGCCGAGGACGTCGATCTGCCCGCCGATATCGGGATCCTAGTCACCGGGCTGGTCACCTCGGGGATCGTATTCCTCATCTGCCTCATCGTGCTTCTGCTGCGCTGGACGCGTGCGCCGTCACAGCAGCACGTGCGCTGACGACCCGAAGTCAGGGCGCTGACGACCCGGTGTCGGTCGTGGGGGTGTGCCACTATGGCTGACATGGACACCACTCCCAACGATCTGCTTGTGCTGTTGGCCGTCTCCCGCACCGCAAAGTTCACGACGGCGGCACACAATCTCGGGCTCACCCATTCGACGGTCTCCCGCCGCATCGCCGCCTTGGAGAAGGCCTTGGGCGGACGCGTGCTCGCCCGTTCGGATGATGGATGGGAACTGACCGAACTCGGAGAGCGAGCCGTCGCGGTGGCCGAGCAGATGGAGACTGCGGTCGCCGAACTCGAGAGTCCCGGACAGGGCCCGGAGACGGTGTCCGGAGTGGTGCGGATGACCGCGACTGATGGGTTCAGCGCCTATATCGCCTCCCCGGCGGTCTCGAAGCTGCGACGTCGGCATCCCGGGCTGAGCGTCGAGATCGTCACCGTCACCAGGCAGGCCCTGCAGCAGCGGTCCGGTCTCGACATCGAGGTCGTCGTCGGCGAACCGCGCGTGCACCGGGCGGAGGCCATCAGGCTCGGTGATTACGAACTCGGCCTCTACGCCTCACGCGACTATCTGGCGGCCAACGGCTTCCCGGCCACGGTCGAGGAAGTCAGCGACCACCGGCTCGTCTATTTCGTCGATTCCATGCTCCAGGTCGACGACCTCGATGCGCCGAGGCGGCTGTTTCCCGAGATGAAGGATGCACTGACCTCGACGAACGTCTTCGTTCACGTCGAAGCGACGCGTGCGGGTGCCGGAATCGGATTCCTCCCGTGCTTCATGGCCGACCAGCACACCGACCTCGTCAGGCTCTTCTCCGACTCGGTGGCCGAACGTTTGCCCTACTGGATGGTGCTCAGGCCCGATTCGATGCGTCGTCCGGTAATCGCCGCGGTCGTTCAGGCACTCCAGGATGAGATGCTCGCCCACCAGGCTGCTCTCGAAGGCCGGAAGTTGCCCCGGTGAGGCGGCGCGACCAGGATGTGAGCATGAACCAGCCCCAAACTGACGTCGGCGACGAACTGGCCGGACGTCGCATCGTGCTCACAGCTCAGCGGCGCGCGGGACAGCTTGCCTCCGCCCTCGAGCGTCACGGTGCCAAGATCGTGCACGCCCCGACCCTGTCCGTCATCCCGCATATCGACGACCCTGAACTCGTCACCCGCACCCGTGAACTCATCGAGGACCGGCCGGACATCGTCGTGGTCACGACCGGAGTCGGATTCACCGGCTGGGGCGACGTGGCTGAAGCCGCGGGTCTGCGCGAGGAGTGGCACTCGATGCTCGCCGGAGCACGGATATTCGCCCGCGGCCCCAAGGCACGCGGAGCGATCCAAGCGGCAGGACTGAGGGTTCACTGGGTCGCCGAATCCGAGACGAGCGCAGAGATCCAGCAAGTCCTCCTCGGAGAGTGTGTGGACGGTCAGCGCATCGCCGTACAGCATCACGGTGCCGGCGCCGACGGACTTGATGAGGTCTTCGCCGCAGCCGGCGCCGATGTCCGCTCCCTCGTCATCTACCGGTGGGGTCCGGCCCCCGACCCGGCTGCCGTGGTCGACGCGGTCCGATTGGTCGCGGAGCGCAGGTGCGATGCTGTGGCCTTCACCTCGGCACCCGGGGCGGCAGCATTCCTCTCAGCAGCCGAGGAGCAGGGACTGCTGCCGGCCGTGATCGAGGCGTTCAATGAATCGGTGGTGGCGGCAGCAGTCGGCGACGTCACCGCAGCGCCGCTGCATGAACAGGGCATCAGAACCGTGATCCCCGAGCGATTTCGTCTCGGAGCCCTTGCTCGCGTGCTGATCAGCGAACTTGCCGAGTGATGTCAGTCTGAGGAGAACTCTGCGGCGGGGCGGAAGGCGATGACAGGTCCAGAGAGAACACTTCGTGGATCGGTGAGGCGTGCCGCAGCGCAGGGTTGCGCTGCATGCCGAGCTTCGCGGCGACCCGTTGAGACGCTCGGTTCGCTTGGTGGATGACAGCGACGAGGTGCTGAGCGACTCCGCGGTCGCGAGCATGGTCAAGGCAGGCCCGGGCCGCCTCGGTGGCAAAGCCCTGACACTGAGCATCGGTCCTCACATGATATCCGACCTCGAGATGAGGGGTCCCATTCACGGTCTGCCAGGTGAGGCCGCAGTCGCCGATGAACTCGCCTTCATGGGTCTCCGCAATCCACAGTCCGAACCCGTGCTCGGCATAGTTGCGCATGTTCCAGGCGATCCATGCTGCCGCCTCGGCGCGATCCTTGGGTGCCGGATAGAACTCCATGACCGTGGAATCGCCGAGCAGGGCGGCCATGTCATCGAGGTCGGTCATCGACATCTCGCGCAGTCGCAGCCGAGACGTCCGGGGAGGGTGCATAGACGTCAGGCTACCGTGTGCCTCTAGGGTGGGACGAGGGATGAAGGGACAGCGATGACACGCACGATGCAGATCAGCGACAGCCTGATGATCAAAACGGACGCCGTAGCGCTCTGGGAGCAGGTTGCCGATCCGACCCAGATGGCCCGATGGAGTCCGGAGAACACCGGAGCGACCACATCGCCACACGGGGACGGAGCTTCGCGGACTTCCAGCGATTGAACATCCGGCGGAGGCTCACCGCGATGAAGGATGACGTCGAAAAGCGGTGACGCGATCGAAGTGAGGGCGAAACAACGCCGCGCTAACCCGAGCCCATGACAGCGATCGCACAGCCCACAGAGAGCTCCGCCCGCCACGATGTGGAGGGGATGACTTCCATACCCGCAAATGGGTGCGGCCCGAGGGCCTCAACGCCAACGGATCCCTCTTCGGACGCATCTCACTGACGATGAAGGCGAGGGTGCGCAATATGATCACTCGCAGATCCATCCTCAGCATCGACAAGATCGTGTTCGTCGGGGTCGATGAGGCCGGCACTCCGATTCCCCACGGGTATTCGACGATCGCCTACGACCGAGACCGGATGCCCGAACCACACGGGAAGTTCTCGTAGGAGGGACCGTCGTCGCGGCTCAGAGGTTCCCTGACAGGGTATCCCTCAGCCGCCCAGGTAAGACAGGGCGCCGACGACCTGTGCCTTCGTCGCGATCTCGAGAGTCGGCTCGATGACGGGGGCGAAGAACGGCGAGTGATTGGCCGGAACATTCGTGATGACCGTTCCGGCCTCCTCGGCGGCCTGGTACTTCTCGGCATCGAACGACCCGACGAACCAGTAGGTATAAGGGATGCCGAAGGCGTTCGGCAGTTCGCTGAAGTCCTCCGACGCGGTCGCCGGTGTTGCCTCGAGCACCGCCCCGGCGCCGAAGAACTCGGTGAGCGCCTCGGTGACGGTCTCGTTGACGGTCTCACTGTTGTCCGTCAGCGGGAACTGGTCGAAGTACTCGAACGTCGGTTCCTTCGGGGTTCCGGCGGCCTCGCATTCGCCGCGGACGATCCGCTCGATCGATGCGATCACCCGCTTGCGCACCGCGGTGTCGTAGGTGCGGACGTTGAGCAGCAACTCGGCCCGGTCGGGGATGATGTTCGACTTCGATCCGGCGTTCGACGCACCGACCGTGACGACGGCGAACTCACCCGGTTCGGTCTCCCGGGACACGATCGTCTGCAGACGCAGAACGATCGAGGCCGCGAGGACCACGGGGTCGACGGACAGGTGCGGCATGGACCCGTGGGCGCCGCGGCCGAAGATCGTGATCTTCACCGAATCCCCGGCCGACATCACCGGTCCGGCAGCGGTGAAGATCTTGCCGGCCGACAGCGGCATGACGTGCTGGGCCAGGGCCACATCGGGGGTCGGAACCTTGTCCGTCAGCCCGTCGTCGATCATCGCCTTCGCTCCGGCCGCGTTCTCCTCTGCCGGTTGGAAGAGCGCGATATACGTGCCTGACCAGGCATCACGATTCTCATTGAGCAGTCGGACCGCGCCGAGGAGGGCGGCGGCATGCATATCGTGACCGCAGGCGTGCATGACACCGTCGACCTCGGACGCGAAGTCGAGCCTGGTGTCCTCGGTGACGGGGAGAGCATCGATATCGGCTCGGGCCAGGACGGTGGGCCCTTCCCCGTTCTCGATCACCGTGACGCGACCGGTGCATCCGATACGCTTGACATCGAGTCCCAGACCAGTGAGTTCGGACTCGATGCGCTCAGCGGTCTTGTGTTCTGCGAGGCTGACTTCAGGATGGCGGTGAAGGTCTTTGTAGACCGCACGCTGCCAGTCCAGCTGGGAATCAATGGAGTCGAGGAATGCTGGTGTCTTCACCTGGTCTCCTGTGCTCAGGGCGCGGGTGGACTCTCCTGACGCGGATGAGTTCACGGTAACAGCCTTGAACGACGGCTCGACCGACGGACGAGGAGCCCTGCGACCTCCAGCAAAGACGACCGACCTGCTGGTGTGATCGTTCACCGGACCGGATGCGACTCTATCGGGCAGATACGCCCGGACCCAACGGCAGTCCGATGAGATACCACAGGATGAACAGCACCAACCAGACGATGAGGTTCACCAGGGCGATCGGAAGAACCAACGACATCAGAGTACCGACGCCGGCCGTGGGTCTGTGCTGTCGGATGAATCCGAGTGCGAGGACGAAGTAGGGGCTCATCGGAGTCAGGCTGTTCGTTGGGGCGTCTGCGATCCGGAACATCGCTTGGGTGGTTTCTGGAGCAATGTCCAGCAGCATGAGCATCGGGACCAGAACCGGCGCCACGAAGGCGTACATGGCCGACCCTGACGTCAATATGAGGTTGAGGCAGCTGATGAAGAGCACAGCGACGACGAATATGACGATCGGTGCGGCGCCTAGTCGGTCGAGCAGACCAGCGCCTTCGATGGCGATGACTTGGCCGATATTCGTCCATTTGAAGTACGCCAGGAACTGTGACGCAGCGAAGAAGAGAACCACCACCGGCACGAGAGCTGACACGCCAGGAGCCATGAGTTCAGGAATGTCACTGAACTTCTTGATCGCGCCGACGAGGACACCGTAGACGATGCCGACTGTGGTGAAGAACAACATCATGATGACGGCGATATTGTTCATCAGGGGCGAGTCGACGATGCTTCCGTTGTCGCCGCGCAGCGGTGACCCTGTCGGTAGGACAGCGAGGACGAGCAGACCGAAGAAGAGGACCGTGGCAATGCCTGCGCCGATCATGCCACGTTGCTCAGAGTCCTTGAGCTTCATATCCGGCAGCGGATCCGCGTCGATCGAAGGTTCAGCCGCCTCGAGTGCAGCAACTCTCTTGGCCACGACCAGTTCGACGACCAGTGTGATCGACAGTGCCAGCACGATCGACGACGACGCCGAGAAATAGTAGTTCGACAGAGGATTGACACTGTAGTTCGGATCGATCGTGTGAGCAGCTGCCGTTGTCAGGCCGGCAAACACGGCATCCGTGCCGGTGGGGATGAGACCAACACTGCTCGCACCACCCACGGCGACATAAGCAACGACAGCTCCGATGATCGGGCTTCGACCGACCGCTCGATAAGCGATCATAGCCAGGGGAATCATCACAGCAAAAGCCGCGTCGCCAGCGATCTGGGCTGCCATGGCAGTGATAGCGATCATGAACGTCACATAACGCGGATTGACCGTTGATAACATCCCCCGCATCAGAGAGGGCAACAAGCCAGTCGCGTCTGCCACGGAGACTCCCAACGCGACAACGACAATCAGCCCCAAGGGTGGGAAATTCACGAAGTTCTCGATCGCGCCGTCGAGCATCATCTGGATGCCCTCGGTAGTGAGCAGACTCTTGACCACCACGGTCTCGTCGTTTGTCGGATTGACCGATGACAGATCCAATCGAGCGAACAATGCGCTGAGCAGAGCGATCGCAATAGCCAGGCCCACGAATATCCAGAACGGATGCGGCAGTTTGTTTCCTGCTCGGTCCACCGCTTCGAGGGCTTTCATCACTGCCCGAGACAACCGACCTTGCCTATCCTCGTCGGTTGGTGCTTGAACTGACATATTTCTCCTAACCCAGTAATCGAGCACCACTTACCTGCAGCGCTGCAGATGAGGATCACACGTGGGTGTGCGAACCTGTCGAGTCTGATGACCCGTAGAACATATCGCCGCTGTTGTAAGCGGCTAGACCCGCCCCTTCGGACGGGACGACGATGATTCCTCCCATACCATTGCGTGCGGCGATTCGGTCGAGGACAGCGACGACAGCTTCGTTTGGCGCAGATCCGCCGACAGCAACTCGGGCGTGCACGCTGTGCGCTGCTACTTCGGTCATGAAGACTTCCCCGGTTCCGGTGCAGGAGATCGCAAGCGTTCGGTTGTCCGCAAAGGTTCCGGCCCCGATCAGCGGAGTGTCACCGACCCGGCCAGGCTGCTGATTGACGATCCCGCCGGTTGACGTTGCCGCTGCGAGATTGCCCTGAGCATCACGGGCGACGGCACCGACCGTGCCATGCTGGAATGCAGGATTCGGGTGCTCCTGAAAAGCGGCGAGCTCCTGCAACCTCCTTTCGGTGATGAAGTACTCAGGGGCGGCAGTCTCGATCTCCCAGGTGGACAACTGTTCGTCCGTCGGTGCGGCGAAGAGGAGGTGCTCGGAGTCGTCCATCACTGCTCTTGCGGCAGTGATGGGATTGCGCACGGTGGTGACACCGGTGACCGCGCCCGATGCGCCATCGCCGGCCATGATTGAAGCATCGAGTTCAGCGGTTCCTGCCGCCGTGAGCGCGGCACCGTGACCAGCATTGAAGTCTGGGGAGTCTTCAAGCTCACGGACGGCGGCGACGACTGCGTCGACTGCGGATCCGCCGTCGGTGAGTACCGCGTAGCCAGCTGCGAGTACCCTCTCCAGCGCGGCGTGCGCGCTTGCCGTACCGTCTGCGGTCAAGGGCATCGAGCGGTGACCCGCGCCTCCATGGACAATGAGAAGCGGTTCGGTTCCCTGTCCAAAAGACTGCAGGACGGTTTCGGGCATGTCGTGTTCCCTTCATTTGTGCTGAGCGAGAACAGCTTGGCATACTGATTTCATATCTGCAATTCAGATCACATTTGGAACGTATGTTTCATGTATCGAAAGGTCTTCACGATGGAAACGGTCGCGGAGAGAGTCAAATCGTCAATGGACTCGCTCAGCCCCACTGGGCGAAGGATTGCTCGGGCGCTCCTTGCCGACTATCCGAGCGCCGGCTTGGGTACGACATCGTCCCTGGCGAGTGCGGCCAATTCGAGTTCCGCTTCGGTCATCAGGTTCTGTGCGCACCTCGGGTTCGACAGTTTTGTCGAAATGCAGGAACTCCTGAGAACCGAGCTGACGACGCGATCAGCCAGTCCGCTGGTGAGAGCGGAAGCTGAGTCGGTTCGGGGAGACTCTGCCGACGAGTACCTCCGCATCGGAGCCGATCGTGCAACTCTCATCACACGCACTTTCCAGCAGAATCCCAAAACCGAAATCGATCGGCTTGTTCATCTGCTGTCCAAGGTGTCGAACCGAGTCGTCGTCGTTGGGGGGCACTACAGCGGACTCGTGGGCCGATTGGCACAACTGCAGCTGTCCAAGGTGCGACCAGGTGTGGAATTCCTCGAGGACCCGATGGGGCGCGATCTGCACGCAGTGACCGACCTGCGTCGCCGGGATGTGCTGCTGGTGCTTGACGTAAGGCGCTATCAGGACCATCTGTTCGAAGCAGCTGAGGTTGCGAGGAGAGGCTCCGCCACAGTTGCCCTGGTCACCGACCAGTGGCTGTCACCGATCGCCGGCATCGCAGACGTCGTACTGCAGGCGGCTGTCGACGTATCGTTCTTCGACAGCCAGGTCGGTTGTCTGGCGCTGGTGGAGTCGATCGTCCACGAGTCTGCCACCAAGATCGACGGGGCGATCGACCGCCTCCGTGCTTTGGAGGAGCTTCGACCGTCAAGCAGGGAACAGTAGTTCTGGTGTCGGATCGGAACACTCAACCGATTTGAAGTTCCAGTCGGCGAAGGTCGTCTCTCAGCGTTGCAGCATCGGTGAATACGTGCCCGACGAAGCCGAGTCGTTCGGCCGCCTCCACGTTGGCGGGCAGATCATCGACGAAGAGCGTCCGGACCGGGTCGAGGCTGAAGCGGTCGCGAGCCAGCTCGAAGATCGCCGGATCGGGTTTGACCAGGCCGACTTCGCCCGAGACGACGATGTCCTCGAGTTCGCTGATCGCCGGTGCCACAACCGGAGCATGGTGGATGGTCTCAGCTGACCAGTTCGACAATCCGAACATCCGGACACCGGAGTCTCGCAGCTCCGCAACGACCTCGGCCATGCCGTCGATCGGGCCGGTCAGGGACTTGACGAAGTTCTCGTAGTAGCCGGCGACGATCTCACCGTGGCTGGGGTCCGCCTCGGAGGCGCGAGCGACGATTTCGGTGATCGGAACGCCGGAGTCAGCTGCGGTGTTGAGGCTGGGGAAGTCGGCCGCCTCGGCGAAGGAATGCCATTCCTCGGCACTCATGCGATCGGCCAACGGTCCGGTCTGGTCCCAGCCGATGAGAACGTTTCCGAGGTCGAAGACAACGGTCGTCGGGGTCGGGCGTTCGGGTTCGGTCATGGGCCACCACCTGTCATCGGCATCCTGGAGTCGATCTCCACGCTACCCGGAGTCGCCGGACCATTGTGGATTCGATCCGGCTGACTTAGGTTGGTTCCATGATCGGCTACCCGCCACTGCAGATCCGGGTGAAGACTCCCCGACTCGAGCTCGTCGGCGCCGACGATGCGATGCTTGCAGCACTTGCCCCTCTCGTTCGAGAGGGCAAGGTCTTCGCCGAACCCGCGCCTTACGACGATCCGATGTCCTTCTACGAATCCGACCCGGACGTGCGGGTGAGCAGATGGTTGCAGAGCGTGTGGCGCGGACGTGGACGATTCTCTCCCGCTGAGTTCCGTTTGGGGTTCGCCGTGCTCGTCGATGGCGAGGGCGTGGGGATGCAGGACCTTATTGCGGAGAAGTTCGACTCCTGCGGCACGTTCTCCTCCTTCTCCTGGCTGTCGACGGATGTGCGTGGACGGGGCCTCGGTACGGAGATGCGCAGCGCGCTGCTCCATCTTGCGTTCGCGGGTCTCGGGGCCAGGGAGGCCGGATCCGATGCCTTCGTCGACAACATCGGATCGAACAAGGTGTCGGAAACTTTGGGTTATGAGCACAACGGCGTGGAATGGGACATCCGCCGAGGCGAACCGGGACTCATCCAACGCTGGCGCCTGACCCGCGAGTCCTGGGAGGCTGGCCGTCGCGACGATATCGAACTCAGCGGAGTCGATGACTTCCGCACCTTCCTATCCCACCACTGATCCCTCTTTACTACCCGACGGCGGCCCAGATACCTGGCGCGAGGTTGCTCAGCCGCCGTCAGGTAGCAAGAGATGCGGGAGCAGCGATCAGGTCGGGCGGGGTCGGCGGCGCTCGCGGATGATTGCGAGGGTTGTGGCGGTGATCAGTAGGACGAGGGCGACGAGCCACAGGAGCGCGGCAAAGTCATGGAACGTAGTCACCTGGGAACTGAATATGCAGGCTGCGGCAAACAGAACTGATGCGACGATCCAGCGCGTGAGTCTCGAGTGCTTCATTGCTCCTCCGCGGTCACGGTTCACGGTCGTTGGCACCGACTCTAAATAGAGCAAGTACGCCTGTCAACGACGGTGACGGCGGCCCAGATACCTGGCGCCAGGTTGCTCAGCCGCCGTCAGGTAGTAATTGGGGAGGGGATGACAGCGACCCTGCGTTCACACCAAGTGTGTGAACGCAGGGTCGCTGGTGAATCTCAGAAGTCTCTAGGTGAGACTCTCAAAGAGTCTCAGAGGCCGCGGACGCGGGTTGCCTGCAGGCCCTTGGAGCCCATCTCCGAGTCGAACTCGACGTTCTGACCCTCGGTGAGCTCACGGTAGCCGGTGGCTTCGATCGCGGAGAAGTGAGTGAACACGTCAGCCGAACCGTCGTCAGGCTGGATGAATCCGAAACCCTTTTCCGCGTTGAACCATTTCACGGTACCTGTTGCCATAATCTTTGTATCCTTATTTTTTAACTGATGACCGCTGCTGCGATCGTGATGGTCGAACCCATTGCTGGATCCGGCTTTCCCGCTGGCTGGACTGGATCTTCAGACGCAGATCCAACGAAAATCTGTGGGTGAACCGAGGGCGCGGAATCGAAGGTGAGGATGAGTTCTCTGATGTGAGGTCTCTGTCTCAGACGAAATCGTGGGGATTCTCGGTTTCGATCATGCGCTCGAAAGTGCTGGACGGAAGTCGTCAGACGACTGAACTGGGAACTGGAAAATCATGAGGGGCGCGGAAGGCAGACACGCGCCGACGGACAAACACATGGTGACGAGCGAACCTACCTGCTCTTCGAACACCATCTGCTCCGCACATTTCTGTGCGGGAACGATCCCAGCTTAACAGAGTGATTGTCCTGCTGGTGATTTCGACCGAGTCATTACGGGCGGAATCGGCGTCTGCGACCGATGCGGCATGCAGGGTGCCGGCCGGAGTGGACCGGACGGCTCGGAAGATCGAGAGATGGCACACAGGGTTGTGCTCCCGGCCGCACAGACGATTAGGATTGTATACATTCCGTTTTGTATGCAATCCACCGTGACCCCGGACGCAGGAGCACCCGAACCGTGGACAACCGAGAGGCCCCAGTGCCGCCAGGACCCCGCCGACAGCGTCGCCTCGCCGCGAAATACCGGCGGCGGCGCACCTTCGTCGCCATGGCTGCCGTTCTCATCATCGGCGCGCCCGTGACGGTCGCGGCGGCGGTGCACAACCTCGGTGCCAACATTTCGTCCTCTCCGCTGCGTGCCCACGATGGTGACGTTCCGGAGAAGCTCGGGGACGAATCGAACATCCTCATCATCGGTTCCGATACCCGGGACCTCGCTTCGACGAAGGACGGTTCCGGAGATTCCGATCCGAATGCTGACGGGGACGGCGGGGCCGCCTCGGGGCAGGGATTCGGCAGCGCCGAAGGCGCCCGCAGCGATGCGATGATCCTCGCCCACGTGTCCGCTGATGCCAGCCGGATCGACGCCGTCCAGATCCCGCGCGACACGATTATGGATATCCCGGCCTGCAACGACACCGGCCACGGGGCCTCCGAGGCCATGCACGGGATGATCAATTCGGCCCTCAATGCCGGACCGGCCTGTTCGGTCTCGGCCGCCGAGGTGCTCACGGGAATGCGCGTCGACCACTTCATCAACGTCGATTTCGACGGGTTCGCAGCGATCGTCGACGCCCTGGACGGAATCACCGTCGACCTCGATGAACCGCTCAAGGACCCGAAGGCGAACCTCGACCTTCCCGCCGGCGAGCAGACGCTTCGCGGTGACGACGCCCTCGCCCTGGCCCGGACCCGACACGCTGTCGGCGACGGCAGCGACATCGCGCGCATGGGCAATCAGCAGATGGTCATGGAGGCCATCATCGACCGGGCCAAGAGCGGTCAGGTCCTCACCCGACCCGATCGGCTCTACGGATTCCTCGACGCGGTGACGTCCACCCTCGGAGTCGACGACGAGCTCAACTCGGTGAAGGCGCTCGCCTCCATGGCGACGACGGTGGCCTCCGTGGACAAAGACGACATCACGTTCGAGATCATGCCGTGGGCACCGGCACCGGAGAACCCCAACCGAGTGGTCAAGTCCGCCGACGCCGACGCCGTGTTCTCCGCCATCAACGCCGACGAGCCGATCACCGACGCCCTCGACTGAGCGAGCCGGGCCGGCCGAGACCCGACACGGACCGGGCGACCTCGACCGAACGGGCCCACAGCCGTCTGCCCCACCCCGTCCAGGCGATATTCATCCGCGGCTCCTAGACTGGGCCGCATGTCTACGATCGAAATCACGCAAGACAACTTCGAGTCGACCATCAACGACAACGAGATCATCCTCCTCGACTTCTGGGCCGATTGGTGCGGCCCCTGCAAGCAGTTCGCCCCGGTCTTCGAACAGGCCGCCGAGGCCAACCCCGACATCGTCTTCGGCAAGATCGACACTGAAGCCCAGCAGCAGCTGGCCGGACTCTTCGCGATCTCCTCGATCCCGACCCTCGTCGCCTTCCGCCAGGGCATCGTCGTCTTCGCCCAGCCCGGCGCGCTCGCCGCCCCGCAGCTCGAACAGGTCATCACCGCCGTCAAGGGA